>NZ_JACCEZ010000005.1:0-454599 GCF_013416305.1 Rhizobium sp. WYCCWR 11128 | reverse complement strand
AAGGGCCGAAAAGCCGCCATGGAAACATGGCGCCTTTTTCATTGGTGGTTGCAGACCGGGCGAGACGACTCAGCCGGTTGCAGACGGAGGGCTCAGCGGCCGCCCTCGATCTTGCGGTGGCGCTGGTTGATGCCGCCCTTGCCGTAGGGGTAGTCGAAAGGCTGGGGCGCACTCACCTCGTTGAGCCGGGCCATGTCGTCGTCGGAGAGTTTGAGCTTCATGGCGCCCAAGTTGTCGGCGAGCTGTTCCGGCGTGCGGGCGCCGAGGATCACGGACGTGATTGCCGGCTGCGCCGCCGTCCAGGCGAGGGCCACCTGCGCCATGCTGACGCCATGCGCCTTGGCGATCTCCTCGACGACAGCGATGATCGCCCAGGTTCTCTCCAGCGCATTGCGCGGCGCATAGGACTCGCCGCCGCGATTGGGGTTTTCGCCGAGGCGGGTTGCGCCCTTCGGCATCTCGTCGCGCTTGTACTTGCCGGTCAGCCAGCCGCCGCCGAGCGGCGACCACGGCAACAGACCCATGCCGGCATCCTGGCAGGCCGCGACAATCTCGAGCTCGATGTCGCGCACCAGCAGGTTATATTGCGGCTGCAGCGTCACCGGACGGGTATAACCCCGCGCCTTGGCGATCTCCGAGGCCTTGGCGATGTGCCAGCCGACATAGTTGGAGAAGCCGTAATAGCCGATCTTGCCGGAGGAAACCGCATCGTCGAGGAAACGCAGCGTCTCCTCGATCGGCGTCAGCGCGTCCCAGGCATGCATCTGGTAAAGGTCGATCTGCTCGAGGCCGAGGCGGCGGAGCGAATCGTCGAGCGCCTGGCCAAGATGCCGGCGCGACAGGCCGATATCGTTGGGTCCGTTGCCCATCGGGAAGCGCCCCTTGGTGGCGACGATCGCCTGGCGGGCCTCGGTCGGGCGCGCCTTCAGCCAGCGTCCGATGATCTCTTCCGACTTGCCGGCGCTGTAGACATCGGCGGTATCGATGAAATTGCCGCCCCAGGCGAAATAATCGTCGAGCAGCTTGTGCGATGCGGCCTCATCGGCCTCCGCGCCGAAGGTCATGGTGCCGAGGCAATAGGCGGTGACGACGGTCCCGCTGGGACCGAGCTTGCGATAATCCATTTCTTCCTCCTCATGCGGATACCCGCAGCCGACGTGCAAACGTCGGGGTAGAAGCCGGGGCTCCTGCAATCAATGACAATGACAATATTGTGCTTGAGGCGGCCGCTTGCCGCCGGATGACGTATAGCGCCCTGGGCTGGGAGCACAGAGGCGAGGGCAGCATAGCCAATCCCGCCCGCGCGACAAGTGAGAAAAAAATATTCCCGCCTGCCGCCGCAGCCGGCGACGATCACGGATTTTACGAAAACGAGCCGGCGATCCGATCGGCTGCGGCGACACCGGTCTCGTAGGCGCCGTGCGCCGTCGAATAACGCGACTTCGAACAGGCTTCGCCGGCAAAGAAGATCCGCTCGTCATGTGGCGCAGCGAGACGGCCGCGTTGATCGGAGGCGCCGGGTTCGGCGTAGGAGTAGGAGCCGCCGATATGCGGCGCTGCGGCCCAGGCCGACATTGCGGCGACCGATAGCTCCTTGCGGATGTCCGCGCCGAAATGTGCCGCCAGTTCATCTCCAGCGAAGGAGAAGGCAGCCTCTCTGCCTTGCCCCTCCAGATCATGCGCGAGGTCGCCGGCGAAATAGGCCTCGACGACGGGAGCGCCGAACGGCCTGAGCTGATAGGTGCCGGTCGCGCCGCGACGGGTAGAGCCGAGCATATGCGTGTCCGCCGGCAGCGCCTCCTGATTTGCGAGCCTCAGGAACAGCTTGTCGGCGAGCCCTAGAGGTAAACGGGCTGCCGCCTCGATCTTGTCGGGCAAAGGCGGGTCGAAGGCGATCCTTCCGGCGGCAAGCACATTCGTCGAAACGCTCACCAGCACCGCGCGGGCACTGAGCACACCCTGGTTCGTCTCAATGCCGATACGGCCGGCGTGACGATGGTCGACGCGCGTGACCTCGGTGCCGAGCCTTGCCCGAACCGGCTTGCCGTAAAGCGAGACCAGGGTTCCATAGCCCTCGCGCACCCGCCAGTCAGGGCCAGGGCCGGGATCGTATCTGTTGTAGTCGACGACCGACGACCGCTCCAGTTCGGCGCCGGTGATATAGGTGCCGACCGCCCGGATCTGGCCGTTCCAGGGATTGCCGGGCTCGAGCATATCGGCCATGGCTGCGTCATTCCCCTCGTGGTTCTCGAGGCGCTCGAAGTAGGCGCCGATCGCCTGCCTTGCGGCACGCGCCTCCGCGTCATCCCGCTGAAGCCGCCGTCCGCCATCGTTCCAGGGTGCCGGCGTGTGGTCGACCGTCAGTCCGACCTCGCCGGCGATCGCAGTCCAGGCATTGGTCCGCGCGCCATGCAGCCAGCCGCAGCCGAGATCGAGCCCGATATCGGCAGCTTCGGGCAGTCCAATCGTCCAAGCGCGACCGCCGAGACGATCGCCGGCTTCAAGCAGGAGGATGGAAAGATCCGGGCGGATTGCCTGCAGGCGACGGGCGGCGGCAATGCCGGCGGCGCCGGCGCCGATGATAACGACATCCTCGTCAGCACCTTTGCTGTTGTCACCAGGCATGCATTCTCCTTCGGTCGCGCGACGGTTAAGTGGAAAGGGTCGCTCTCATGCCAACCCGCCTTGCTATTGCAGCTGCTCCAGCAGCCGCCGGAGTGCTGTGCGCAAATCATCCATCTGCTGCTGGCTGGTCAAGGCCGCCCAGCTTTCATCGACGCGCCGGCCCGCCGCCATCGCTATCGGCCTGACCCCTTGGCCTTTTTCCGTCAGAAACACCAGCCGGCCGCGCCGGTCATTCGGATCGGGCCGGCGCTCGACATAACCCAGGCGCTCGAGTTCTTCCACGGCCTGCGTCATCGTCTGCTTGCGAACACGGGCGAGCTTGGTCAGCTCGCTGACCTGGATGCCCTCTGGCCGCGCGAAAGTGAAGACATTGGCATGCGGCGGGCGGATATCGCCATAGCCGGCCTCATCGAGTGCCGCTTCGACGGCCTGTGTCCAATGCTGATGGACCAGACGCAACAACAGGCCAAGGGAAGACGGCGACATGAAACCCCGCGCAACAATATAGACAGTTACCTGTCTATATGATAAATGGACAGTCGCCTGCCTATATAGCACGAAAGCTTGGAGCTCCATATGCCGATCATCGATATCCTCACCTCGTTCATCTCCTACGAGGAGCTGGGGGAGGGCGACCCGATCGTCTTCCTTCACGGCAATCCCACCTCATCGCATCTCTGGCGGAACATCATGCCCGGCATCGGGCCCGGCCGCTGCCTGGCGCCCGATCTCATCGGCATGGGACGCTCCGGCAAACCCGATATCGGCTATCGCTATGGCGATCATATCGCCTATCTCGACGGCTGGTTCGATGCCCTTGACCTCGACGACGTCGTGCTCGTCGGCCACGACTGGGGCGGCGCGCTGGCATTCGACTGGGCCTCGCGCCACGCCGAGCGGGTGCGCGGAATCGTCTTCATGGAAACCATCCTGCGGCCGATGAGCTGGGAGGATCTACCGGGCGGCGGAAAGACGCGTTATGAACTGTTGCGGGGTGCCGGAACCGGCGAGGCCAAGGTCCTCGACGAAAATTTCTTCATCGAACAGGCCTTGCGCGCGACCACGCTGAAAGGGCTCAGCGATTTCGACTGGGATGTCTACCGCGCGCCCTATCCGGACCGTAACAGCCGGCGCCCGCTTTTGGAGTGGCCGCGCGCCATGCCGATCAACGGCGAGCCGGCCGATGTGGTCGCCAGGATCGAGGCCTATGACCGCTGGCTTTCCGCCAGTCCTGAGGTTCCTAAGCTGCTGCTGACCTTCGACGGGCCTTCCGAAACGCTGTTGATCGGCAGCGAGATGATTTCGTGGTGTCGCGACAACATCGCAGGCCTGGAGATCAGGGCTTGCGGGCCGGCTCGCCACATTGTCCCCGAGGACCAGCCCGAGGCGATTGCCGCCGAAATCAAAAGCTGGATCGACCGAAAGGGGCTCAGAACAGCGCACCGGAAGGTCTCGTCCCCGGCATGAAGAACTGCATCGGCGGCGATTTGACAGACTGTTGCAATGTTGGGCGGGATCATAGGTGGGATCAATCTGCCAATGTGAAGGTCCCATGCCACGTTTCGATCGACGACGCTTTCTTCTCGCCTGGCTTCGCGCGCCGCTGCGCATCGCCTCGATCACGCCGTCAGGTCCCGGCCTTGCGCGCCTGATGACCAAGGAAATTTCTGCGCTGACCGGGCCGGTCCTCGAGCTCGGCCCGGGCACCGGTGTTTTCACCGCAGCCCTTTTGGAACGCGGCATTGCAGAGCGCGATCTGACGCTGGTCGAATACGAGCGGGATTTCGCCACGCTGCTTCAAAGCCGCTTTCCCGATGCCAGGGTGCTGCGGCTGGACGTCCGGCAGATCTGGAAGACGGCGCTTTCTGGAAGTTTCTTCGGCGGCGTCGTCAGCGGGCTTCCGCTTCTTGCCATGCGGCCCGACGATGTGCGGGCGCTGCTCGAGGGCTGCTTTTCCAATCTCAGGCCATACGGTGCCTTCTATCAGTTCACCTACGGGCCGAAATGCCCGGTGCCTGTCGAAATCCTCGACTCCCTCGGCCTTGTCGCCACGAGGATCGGCTGGACGTTGCGCAATCTCCCGCCGGCCGCCGTCTACCGGATCAGCCGCAGATACCAGCCAATGATATTGATCGAGCAACGCCGCGCATGATGACGGCTATGATCCTTCGCTACGAGGCGGCAATCCGGCGTTCGATGCGCAACAGGCATCGCAGACTTGCTCGAGGGTGATATGGTTTCCACCTATGGACCCCGATAGTGGCCTCCGATAGGCCCCACGACAGGAATGTGAGATGCGCATATTACTGATCGAGGATGAACCTCAAATGGCCGTGGCGCTCCGGGGGGCGCTCACCAGGCACGACATGGTGATGGATCACGTTTCGACCCTAGGCGACGCCGAGCTGGTGATCGGCGACGGCGCCTACGACGCCGTCCTTCTGGATCGGCAACTACCCGACGGCGATGGCCTCGAACTCATTCCGAAGATCCGCAAGAAGGGGCTGACGCTGCCGATCATCGTCATCACCGCCAAGGGAGAGGTTCCAGACAGGATCACCGGGCTTGAGACCGGCGCCGACGATTACCTTGCCAAGCCCTTCGTCTTCGACGAACTTCTGGCGCGGCTGCGCGCCGTGATGCGCCGCTCCGAAACCTTGCGCCCGGCGCTGATCTCGATCGGCCGTCTTTCGTTCGATCCGACCTATTGCGACATCATCGTTTCCGGCTTGCGTCTGGAAATGCCGCGCCGGGAGGCGCTGGTGCTCGAATGCCTCATGCGCCGTGCCGGTCGCATGGTGCCGCGACCGGCCTTGATGGAAGCAGTCTTCGGCTTCGACGACGAGATCCAGTCGAACGCGCTCGATTCCCACATATCGCGGTTGCGGCGTAAGCTGGCAGCATCGCAAGCAGGCGTGGTCATCAACGTTATCCGGGGCGTGGGTTATCTCCTGCGTGAAGCATCATGAGCAAACGTTGCTCCTATTCGCTGCGCAAGCGCCTGTTCTGGCGGCTTCTTGCCGTGCAATCGGTCGTGCTCATCCTGGTGATGATCGTGCTGATTTCGGTTGGCAAGATATCCGAATTCAGGTCGACGGAGGGCACGATTGAGATCCTGCGCCAGGCGGTTTTCCGCCAGCCCACCGGAGAGTTGAGCCTGAGGGAGACCGAGGATCTGCGACAGCTGCGCAAGGACGCGCCCGATCTCTGGTACACCATTCGCGACATGCAGGGACATGTTTTGACCGAGGGCCGGATTCCGGAAGAATATGCCGCAATCGGCAACACGCTTGATCATGTCGGCCAGGCCAAGTTCGGCTCGAATCTCGGCGACCACGACCGTCCGGCTGCCCGGATGAAGTGGATTGCGACGGATTGGGGACAGGTGCAGTTTCTGACGGGCACCGACGGCCCCAACTCCTCCACCTTCATCCTGCTCAAGCTTTCGCTGGTCCTTGTAAAAATTGTTATCCCTATCGTCGCAGTGATGGCGTTGGGTGCGTTGATCGCGACGCCGCTCGTTGTGCGAAGATCGCTGGTCGGGATCGACCAGGCCGCGCTCCAGGCCGATACGATCGATATCGACCAGCGTGGCGGCCGGCTGTCGGAAAACGATATTCCCGAAGAGATCGCGCCCCTGGTGCACGCCGTCAACCGCGCACTCGGCCGTCTCGACGAGGGTTATGAGCGGCAGGAACGGTTTCTGACCGATGCCGCCCATGAGCTGCGCACGCCGATCGCCATTCTGAATACGAGAATTGGATCCCTGCCGCACAGTTCGATCAAGACCGCCCTCTTGGAAGACGCCGCAAGGCTCGCCGTTCTCACCGAGCAGATGCTCGATCTTCAGCGACTGAAACAGGGCAAGGTCCAGTTCTGCAAGGTCGATCTCGGCCAGTTGGCGAGGAAGGTCATCATCGAGATGGCGCCGCTGGCCTTTGCCGCCGGTTATACGGTGCAGTTCGATGTCGACGGCGCCGGCGAGATCGAGGGCGATCCTCTGGCGTTGCAGCGCGCCCTGATGAACATCCTGCAGAACGCGATCAACCACGGCGGCAGGAAAGGTACCATCTCGCTGACATCAGGCTGCAACTGGATCGAAGTCAGGGACGAGGGACCGGGCATCCCCACCGATATGCGGGATCGCATATTCGAGCCGTTCTTCAAGCGCCATCACGACGGGCGCGGTGCCGGCCTCGGCCTCAATCTCGTTCGCGACATCCTGCGTTTGCACGGCGGCGAGGTGACGATAGACAACCGCAGTCCCGGCGCAGTCTGCCGGCTGAGCTTCCCGCCGGAGAGGGCAGCAGGTGGGGATACTCCACAGCGCCCGGCGCGAGTGATGGATTCAATCGCGTCTCCGTGACATATAGATTCGATGAGCGTGCACAGAGATTCGCAACTCGACATGTTTGCCAAGGCATCGCCCGCGATGGCCAAAGCGCGCGGTCCATTGCACCGGCGGCCATCGCAGCCGGTCGTTCACTCCGATGAAGACATGGCGCGGGCGCTCGAAGAGAGCGGCAACTATCGCATCTTGAGAAAACTGGCCGCCCGGCCGATTGCGTCAGTCAGGCAGCCCGGGTTTTCGCGGCTCGGCGTCATTCTCGATACGGAGACCACAGGCCTCAACCACCGTAGCGACGAGATCATCGAAATCGGCGCCGTCGCCTTTACCTTCGACGATGACGGCGCGATCGGCGATATAGTCGGCATTTACGGCGGCCTGCAACAGCCGTCCCGGCCGATCCCGCCGGAGATCACCCGGCTGACTGGTATCACCGATGCGATGGTCGAAGGACAGCTCATCGATATCCAATCGCTGAGAACTCTGATCGAGCCGGCGGATCTGATCATTGCCCACAATGCCGGTTTCGACCGGCCGTTCTGCGAGGCCTTCTCGAAGATTTTCACCGGCAAGGCCTGGGCATGCTCGGTTTCGGAGATCGACTGGAGCGCCCGCGGTTTCGAGGGTACGAAGCTCGGCTACCTCGTCGGCCAGGCCGGGTATTTTCACGAAGGCCATCGCGCCGTCGACGACTGCCACGCACTGCTGGAAATCCTCGACCGAGAGCAGCGCGACGGTGAAAGCCCGTTCACCGAGCTTTACCGCGCCAGCCAGCGCTCGCGCATCCGTATCTTTGCCGAACACAGCCCGTTCGAGATGAAGGATCATCTGAAGGCGAGGGGTTATCGCTGGTCGGACGGCAGCGACGGTCGCTTGAAGTCCTGGTGGATCGAAGTCGGCGAAGAGGATCTCGACGACGAGCTCTCCTATCTGCGCTCGGATATTTACCGATGGGCCGAGGCGGAGCCGCCGATCGTGCGGCTGACGGCCTTCGATCGCTTCAAACTCTGACCGCGAAGCGGTTCGGATCCTGATTGACTACGAGATATGGCGACCCATGCAAGCGCCGCATAGGTGCAGTGATGCATTGGCGCTGCAATAATCAGCAGTCTCATACTATATACAACTCATCGAAGCGAACGAAGCGCCAAGGACTGGCAGCTAAGCTTCGAAAGCCCACGAAAGGGGATCATCATGAACGTAGCACGCTCTTTTAATAACTGGCGCAAGTACCGTCAGACGGTCGCTGAACTGGGTCGTATGTCCGCACGCGAACTGGACGACCTCGGCATCGGCCGCAGCGAAATCCGCAACGTCGCCCGCGCAGCCATCGCCCGCTAACGGCAGCTTAGACCAAGCATCTTCAAAAGACTATGCCAGCGCCTGCTTCCTCCCGAGCGGGCGCTTTGCTTTTGTGCTTCCGGCAGATGGACCATGTGATCGAGCCTCCCGCTTTTCGCATAACGCATAGCTGCCCTGCAAAGAAGTGCCTATCAACTGAGCAAAAAATAAGTATGATTATTTCTATCGAAGCGATGCACCTCCTCCCGCATCCCTTTGATATACAGGCGCCCCATCCTCCTCCCAGGGTCGTCTGTGGAATGACAGCACTCCTCCTCCCAGCTGTCGTTCGGTTTTTTACGAAAGCCTGCCGCACCTCCTCCCGCGGCAGGCTTTTTCGTTTTGGCCGATAGCACCGCTGGATCGCGCCAAGAACGGCCGCTTGCGATCCATTGCTTGGATGATGGCGTCATCATTTCCAGAAATTCTCCTGTCTATTCCCAGATTTTCTTTCGTGCTCTTGCGGGCCTTGCGTCTGCTCAAGCGAGCACCGACAAACCTGTTGACACCAAACTTGTCGTACAACTATGTAACCGGATGGATACCGCCGCAGCGGAAGAGGCCGACAAGATCGGCTTCCGCAACAGCGACGACCCGTAGCGACAATGAAGCGGAAGGAAAATTGACATGCAGATCGACGTGAGGCACGCCTCCCATCCCGAGGCCGTGCGTGATTTCGACACGGAGACGCTGCGGCGTCACTTTCTGGTGGAAACCGTCTTCGCGAGCGGCGAGATCCGGCTCACATATTCGCATTACGACCGGATGGTCATCGGCGGCGCGACGCCGCTCGGCCCCGGGCTGACGCTGACGGCGCCGACGGCGATCGGACAGGAAACCTTCCTTGCCGAGCGTGAACTCGGCGCCCTGAACATCGGCGGTGCCGGCCGCATCATCGTCGACGGCACGAATTACGATCTTGCCAAATATGATTGCCTCTATGTCGGCAAGGGTGCCAAGGACATCAGATTCGAGAGCGCAGATGCGGCCAATCCGGCAAAGTTCTATCTGGTCTCGACGCCAGCGCATCAAACGCACCCGACCGTATTGCTCACCCGCGAAAAGGCCCGTCACCTGACGCCGGGCGAAGCCGCGACGGCCAACAAGCGGTCGATCTACCAGTTCATCCATCCGGACGTTTGCCAGTCGTGCCAACTCACGCTGGGCTTCACCATGATCGAGCCGGGCAGCGTCTGGAACACCATGCCTGCCCATACGCATGACCGCCGCATGGAAGCCTATCTCTATTTCGATCTGGAAGCGGAGCAGCGTGTCTTCCACTTCATGGGCGAGCCGCAGCAGACCCGGCATATGCTTGTCGCCAACGAACAGGCAGTCATCTCGCCGCCTTGGTCGATCCATTCGGGCGCCGGCACCAAGAACTACAGCTTCATCTGGGCGATGGCCGGCGACAATAAGAGCTTCACCGACATGGACCATATCGCCATTGCAGATCTGAGGTGAGCATCGTGGCAAATCCCTTCGACCTTTCCGGCCGGGTTGCCGTCGTCACCGGCGCCAATACAGGGCTCGGCCAGGCCATCGCGGCAGCGTTGGCGCAGGCCGGTGCGTCGATCGTCGCCGTCGGACGCTCCTCGATGGACGAAACTGAAGCGCTGGTGAAGGAAGCGGGAAGCCGCTTCCATGTCGTCAAGGCCGATCTTGCCAGCATCGAACCGGTCAAGGGGATCGTCACAGAGACCATCCAGACCTTCGGCGGCCTCGACATCCTCGTCAACAATGCCGGCATCATCCGCCGCGCTGATGCGCTCGACTTCACCGAGGAAGACTGGGACGCGGTGATCGACGTCAATCTGAAGACCGCCTTCTTCCTGTCGCAGGCGGCCGGCCGCCATATGGTCGAGAAGGGCAGGGGCAAGATCATCAACATCGCCTCGCTGCTATCCTTCCAGGGCGGCATCCGCATCCCGTCCTATACCGCCTCGAAAAGCGGGCTTGCCGGACTGACCAAGCTGCTGGCCTGCGAATGGGCCGGCAAGGGCGTCAACGTCAACGCCATCGCCCCCGGCTACTTCGTGACCAACAACACCACGGCGCTGCGCGAAGATGCCGACCGCAATGCCGCCATCCTTGCCCGCATCCCGGCCGGGCGCTGGGGAACACCGTCCGAACTCGGCGGTGCGGCCGTATTCCTGGCATCGTCGGCGTCCGACTACGTGCATGGAACGGTGCTGCCCGTCGATGGCGGTTGGCTGGCGCGCTGATCGGTCTCACCAACCGATCAGGCCCAGAACATGTCGCGCAAAAGTGTGCAGCGGTTTTGCGACAACGGCATGCCTAAAACAAAGGCTTAAAGCGCAAGGAGCGAATCTGAAAGATCGCGATGCGCTTTAAATCGATTCCGGTTTTCGGGGTTATGCGCTAGGGCTGCTGCCCACCGCATTGGCGTGGATACGGAATGCGAACAGGAAGCGGGGTCGGCGTAGCCGCCTCGACACCAGGATTTCGAAACAGGATGGCAGATAAGGACAACGCGGTCTTCAATACCGTTCAGCAGGCGCCGAACCTGCGCAGCAACCTTGCCGATATGTTGACGGCGCAAATCGAGTCCGGCGACCTGAAGCCCGGCCAACGCCTGCCGACCGAACAGGCGATCATGATGGCAACCGGCGTCAGCCGGACGATCGTCCGCGAAGCGCTCGCCGCGCTGCGCGCGAAGGGGCTGATCACTACGCGGCAAGGCCTTGGGGCTTTCGTCTCGAACGATCCGACGCCCAGATCCTTCTCCATCATTCCCAACGACCTGCAGTCGATCGACGAGGTTTTGCGCGTGCTGGAGCTGCGCATGGGGGTCGAATACGAAGCCGCCGGTCTTGCCGCGCTGCGGCGCACGCAGGAAGATATCGAGCGCATGCAGGATCGTCTCGACGCCCTCGACAAGGCGCTCGAGGAGGGTGGATACGGCGCGCAAGAGGATTATGCCTTCCACAGATCCATTCTAGTCGCGACGCAAAACTCCTATTACGGCCGCCTCTTCGACACGTTCGGCAATATCATGGTGCCGCGGCAATGGGCGCGCTTGGACAAGATGACAACAGCCGAGCGCAAGCGCCATGCGGCGCGTATGCGCAGGGAACACCATGCCATATTCGCGGCGATCCGCGACCGCGACGAATCCGCCGCCCGTCGCGCCATCCGAAGCCACCTGTCGAAAAGCGCCGCACGCTTCGAGGAGCTGCGCGACGCTACCGCATAATGCCGCAGTGCATGGCACCCGCCCACTTCACACCTCAGGCTTCGGCTTCATCAGCCGCCGCCAGGCGGCGTGATCCGTTTGCAGATCGGCTGAGGCGTGGATCGCGGGCAGAAGGGGCTTGCGTTTGCGCCGGCCGAAGCGCCGTTTGAAGCCGAGGATATTTTCGACGAAGCTTCGGGTGTAGAGCCCCGGGCCACTTGAATAGATGCGCCATCCGCCGTCGACGGCGATCTCTCCCGCCTTGACGCGTTCCCATTCGGCCGCTGCCTGATAACGATCATGGAAAGCCGCATCGCTGCTGCTGAAATAGGTGTTGCGCTGGCGCAGCGATGCATGCGGCAGCGCTGATGTGACAGAAATCGGATTGACGACGGCGATCGCCTTCCAGAGTTCGTCCACTTCTGCCTCCAGCGCCAGCGTTTCGCAGTAGCGCAGATGCGCATGCACATACATCAAGCCGATCTCGCGGCCGAAGAAGGAGGAGGATTCGGCGCGGCGAAACAGCGTCTCGGGCCCGCCGGCGTAGGTCGCCGGCTTTTCCATCAGCCGCACGCCGTCGGGAAAGAGCAGATGCTCCTCGATCAGCTTCATATGATCGCGTCTCTGAACCGGCGTGAAGAGGCCGCCGAGCATCGCCTGCGTCATCGAGATCAGCGAGAAATGCAGCCCGGTGCGCCGGTCGCTCGGGTGCAGCAGCAATTCGACGCCGTCATGGCTGGGATCGAAGATGCCATAGCCGGCAACGACGCCATCGCGCACGAGATGGCGGTTGAAATCCCGGCGCATCGCGGTTGCGATCTTCCTCAAGCCCTTGGCCTTGCCGCCATGGCCGAGGCGGCGCAGGATCGCCGAATACCGGACGATCTGCTCATAGAGCAGGGCGACGGTCCAACTGCTGACCATCCAGTCGCGCAGATGCGGATCGGCCGGCTGCAGCGAGTCGTTCCAGTCTCCCTCGCCATAACGGATCAGATGTGTTCCGGGGATGAAAGCTTCACGAACGGTATCAAGCAGCTTCTCGACATGGATCGCGATGGTGTCGAGCTCCGGCGCCCGGGCCATCGTCTTTTCGTCGCGCCAGGAGACTTTCTCGTCGAGGATGGCGAGATCGCCGGTCGCTTCGATGTAATCGCAGAGCGCCTTTAGCGGCCAGACGACGATGTCGCCGTGACTATCGCCCGCCCGGATGTTGGCATAGGGCTCCAGCATGAACCATTGCGGCCAGTCGCCTTTTTCCAGGTATTGTTCGCTGAAGACGGTTTTCAGCACTTCCTTGGCTTCCCGGTCATGCTCGTACGCGAGCAGGAATTCGATCGGCCCCTGGCAGGCGTCGCGTGTGCCCCAGGCCGCACCGGTATATTGCTCGAGGCCGTGCGGTACGCTCAGATGCACGATCGCATCATGCGCAAGCCAGGGCAGCAGGGCCGTCTGCGCGGCAAGATCAGGCGACGTGCTACCGATCGTCAGGCCGCGCACGGTGTTCCGCCAGAATGTTGATGCCGGTGCAAGCATGGCTTCATCGGTGATGCCGGCCTCGTAACGTTGCGCCAGTCGTTCGGCCTCCGCCGCATCGGTCATCGAGCCGACGGCGGCGAAAGAGAGCGCCTGTGTCGGCCGGGATCGGAGCGCGACGAAGGCGCCGTTGCGTGCTACCCCGTCGCTATAGAGCAGTTCGTCGCCACCGATCTCCTCGATGGCATCGGGCGTTGAGCTAACCAGCCAATAGCCGGCATCGGGATAACGCTCGCCCCAGAGCCAGGTGGGGTCCGGCCGGAAAAGAATGCGTTTGCCTGACGTGTCGAATTCGATCTGCCCGCCCGCGTCATATTCGCGCTCGCCAAGCACGACGTGGCCGAACACCAGGAAGCGGCACGGCTTGCCCTCGACGGACACGGTCCACTGCATAGCCGCATCTTCGCCGGAGGCGACCGCCGACACGATGATCGTGCGTTCCGTGCAACGATAGATCCAGCGGCAATCGCTGAGCCCCATTTCGAAAGCCGACGGCACCGCCAGAAGCTGCCAGCCGGCGCCGACATCCGCCATGATGCGCAGCCCGCTGGCGCGGGTCAGATTGTAGGGGTCTCGGGAGACGGAAAAGAGCTTGTGGAAAGACGTATTGCCGATCGTCAACTGGGCGGCGAAAATGCCTTGCATCCAGCAGGTCGCGGCAAGCGTCGCATCATCGAGCAGCATATTCTGGCCGCTGCGGACGATGGCACCGTGACGGCGCGCCACCATCAACTCCTTGTCGCGCAGGACTACATGACGGTTCAGAACGCCGTCCGGCACGAAAAACGAAAGAAGCTTTCCGTCGACGCGCTCTTCCAGGCTCCGCTCCGGATAGAGCTTGCCGATCGCCTTTTTATCCAGCGCCTCGGCCTTCAGCAGGGCCGCATCCTGCAGCAGGCTGCGGACCGGCGTGGCCTCCTCGATATCGGAGACCGCACTGTCTGTGGCCGCGAGCTCGTCAAGCCGTGAAAGGTCGGCATCGCTCGACGCCTCGGGATGATCAGCGGCGAACACGGCAAAGAAGGTCGCGGTCGCGCCGGTCGCCGGCACGGAGAGCGATTTCGACTGAATGGCGGGACATGCCGTCTCCTGCTGCCGCCGTTTGCTCGGCAGGTTGGTGCCGAAGGGGCCGACCAGCAGGTCGCCGAGACGGTCACTCGCCTGCACCAGCTGGATCGCATCGGTGGCATAGGCAGCCGCGCCATCGAGGCAGCCCTGCGCGAGCCAGGGGTTGCGGGCACCCGACTGCTTGAGATTTTGCCGGTTCATCACGACAGGGCCGAATGTCTCGTGGCCAGCGATATGATGATCGACATATTGCGATGCATAGGCTTCGCTGTTCATCAGGAAGCCGCGATCGCCGAGACCGACATCCTGGATCAGCACCAGATCGACCGGCAGCGTTCCATCCCTCAGATGCCGGATGGAGACACGCCAGAACCAGGCCGTTTCGGAGGGATGGAGCTCGAGGCGGACATTGTAGCCGATATTGCCTCTCTTGCCGCTCCAGGAAAGGCTCGTCGCATCGTGCCCGAAGCTGCCATCGGCGCGAGGCCCGACAATCTCGACGACGTCAGGCGCAGCCCCGCCGATGCGCAGATAAAGGCGTCCGATGCCGCCTGACAGCGGCGAGCCCTGGATCTGGTTGATCTGCACCGATCCCTTGTCGTCGGCATATTCGATGGCAAACAGCGTGCCGTTCGGCAGGGCCGATATCGACAGGCCGGAACCGTTGCTGATCGTGAAGAGGCCAAGCTCGTCGCGTCGTGGCATTTGAAAACTGCGGTCAAGGTCCGTGGCCATTGAGATCTCGTCGATTGGCTTCAGAGGGGAATTGGAGGATGACGCAAAATGGTTGAGAGAAATCTTACCACTATCGCCGGTTCTCGATTAGGTCCTTGAAAGACAGGCCAACCGATATCACTTGATGTTTAATTCGAAAGTTGCACCGAGAGGTCATTGCCAAGGCGTCTGATGGTCGCCGGTGACGATGATGCCGTCAGGTTGCTCAACGGCATAAGGCGGGAACGGAGTTTCCTATCATTGAAGTTCAAGGCAAACTGGGAGGGAATAGCGCTGATTCCGTCTGTGCGTGTTTCTTGACGCAACTCGCAGCTCCCACTCAACGAGGTGACTATTGACGCAGTTCTTCGAAACCACTCAAGGGATCATGGCAATGGGAGCGTTCATCGGCGCTGGCGGTTTAGCCGCTGGCTCCCTGCTTCCCATCGTCATTCGACTTGCGAAGTCTGGGATCAACCGGCGACCGAAAGCCGAGGTTAGAAACCTAGCGATGCTGACGGTGCTGGCCTTAGACGATTTTGTCGGAGCCAGCTACGCGGCCGTTCACGACATGCCGGAATTCAATCCTATGGATGAAGGCCAATTCGCGTTTCACGTTCCCGATCCAACCCTTGCACTTCCGCATGACGCAAACTGGGGGCTTTTTAATACCGAGCTTTCGGAAGAAATTTTGTGGTTGTCGAACCGAGTGAAGACCCTTTCTTATGCGTTGGATAGTCTCGACCTTTCCAGGCCCGGATACGATGGCTTCTTCGAACGACGCCAAGAAGGTTATGCTGGTCTGGCGGCTGAAGCGATGGACATTATTGAGCGTATGCTTGAAGAGTTTGACCTCACCCTGCCTGCCAAGCCAGATTATTATCGCCAGCGGGAAGGTCTCGTTTCAGCTGTCCAAAAGGCTGGAGAAAACAACTCACGGCGCCAAAAGGCTCGCACTCTCGCGCACCCGAGCGGGTCAAATGTGTTGCAGCTGTTCCCAAAGGCGAACGACGACGCCGAGTAAAATCAAGCGAAATCGCCGAACCCGATCAAAGGCATCGCCTCCTCACGCATGGCCTCTTCATCATTGGATGGCTCGTTTCTCTGTGGCCTAGTCCGGCTCCGGATCGACGCCTTCTAAAGAGTTCAAGAGGTCGCGGTGAGAGCCTTCAAGATGCCATCCTCCACGGACCACTTCGGCTGGATGATCCGCTGTTGCATAGCTGCATTGCACAAAAAATGTTTTCCAACCGGTCAAAAAAGGAGCATGGTGATCACAGCTGATGCAACACGACGGCTTTCCTCCCAGTTCCGTCGTTTCAGCTGTTCCCCTCTGGAGGTTTATACCTTCACAATTAAT
Organism: Rhizobium sp. WYCCWR 11128; assembly: GCF_013416305.1. Lineage (NCBI taxonomy): Bacteria > Pseudomonadati > Pseudomonadota > Alphaproteobacteria > Hyphomicrobiales > Rhizobiaceae > Rhizobium > Rhizobium sp. WYCCWR 11128. The sequence goes on along the minus strand of NZ_JACCEZ010000005.1, from coordinate 438,414 downwards.
GGGCCGCGGTTCTCCGTCGGCCCTCTTTTTTGTCCGCGAAAATCACGCGTTGCCGCCGGGTTTGATTGACGGGCATCCAAGTCCCAGGCGCTGGCCTCGGTCCTAAACCGCAATTCAGTCATTGATAGAGTTTGTGTGAGACCCGGGCGATATGCGAGCTACGTCGAGACACGATTGCAATGGAGGAAAGTTATAGGGCGCTCAACCCGTTTCCGGGGAGCGCCCTTTTTGTTGCTCAAAGCGCGAAAACCAACAAGTCGGCAGGCGATTTGAAGTGGTGCTGCAATACAGGCGAGACGCCGTCGCGTAAAGTCCGATCTCCTGGGCCTGGTAAGTGGCCCCGGTTATTTTACGGAACATTGGGAAAATTCTCCAAAATGATCGGTGCGAGTGGCGGAGCAGGCCTCTTTTAGCCATGTCGCTCAGGTTAAGCACGTCGACCATGTCGACAATCGTTAGCAGCCTGTCGCATCATGTCCGAGTGATATCTGGACTTTTACGGCATCGGGTCGAAATAACTAAATATGTTGATTGAGAGCAGTGGGATCCTATCAAACCCTGTAGATCATAAATCTTGCATCCGGGTCGTTGACCTCGAAACAGCCGGGAATGGCGTGAATGATGTTTGCGAGATCGGATGGCAGGACGTCGTGCTTGGCCATGATGGGGGATGGCGGATTGATGATGAGCGCGGATCATTGCTTGTAAATCCCGGGCGACCGATCTCTCCTGAGACGATGGCAATACATCACATCTTGGACGCGGAGGTCGCGACGGCACCTTTTTGGAAAGAAATCGCCTCCAGCGTCTTACGGCCGGAAGGTGGAGTGATCGCACTGGCTGCACATAGGGCAAGTTTCGAGCAGCGCTACTGCACCCCCAGATTTACGGGCGGAGCGGCCTGGATATGTACGTGGAAATGCGCGCTTCGGCTGTGGCCTCAACTGCCGAGGTTCTCCAACCAGATGCTCCGATATCTGCGTTTGCCCGAGGGACTGGTGCACGCGATTGGCCTTCCCGCCCACCGCGCAATGCCCGATGCGTACGTGACCGCACACCATTTGCGGGACATGTTGAATGACTCCACCTTCGAGCAACTGGTGAAATGGAGCAGCGAGCCGGGCCTCTTGCCACGAGTACCTTCAGGCCACGAGCGTGGCAAAAGCTGGGATCGGCTGGACATTGCGGCATTGCAGGCGTTCGCTCGCGATCGGGATGCCGACGTCCGCTTCAGCGCGGAGACGGAACTTCGCCGCCGTGGCAACGCGCTCGTAAGAGTGGCTGACGAAGCCGAACAGGGAACACTGCTTTAGGAGTTCTTCAGCTCCTGCAGGGGAAGGGACACAGCGGTGAGGATCTGATGGCAGAACGAATGTCTGAACGCGCCAAGGGTGACATCGACGCCATTTTGGAACGGCTCTATCGGGTTTCCCCGGAGCTGGATAGAATTGCCGCCGATTGCGAGAGAGCTTTGCGGCTCAATGCCGAAGCACGAGGCGATTACATTTCGCCACGAACCATGCAGGCGTTTGCCGAAATGCGCAATGCCGTCAGCGCGCTGTACGGCTCGGCTCAGAATGCGATGAAGGAAGCCGATAGGTTCTTCAAGCCGAAATCGTAGGTTAGATTTCGCTACGGATGCGCGATAGGGCCATGGGGCTCGGCTCGGCCGACGATTTCAAGCCATTCGCGAGGTTAACCGTTCATCCACGGGAGCTTCAACAACGAGGAGCAACAACGGTTCCCAAAGGCCGATAGCTCTTTGAGCGTCAACCATTAGCCTCACGCAGGAACAAACTGCACCCCGGCGGCTTTCACATGGGCTCGAACGGAGGAGTTTGAAAATGGACCACAGCAAGCACGTAAGACTGGGCACCGACGAACTAACGCCCGCAGTCCTTGAAGGCGCTACTGTCTACGGCGCAGATGACGACAAGGTTGGCAGCGTGGACCACGTGCACGGTTCAGGCACCAGCGCAAATGTCGTCATCGACGTCGGTGGGTTTCTCGGCATTGGCGCGAAACCTGTTTCCGTGCCGATCAGCGATCTGGACTTCATGCGGGATGAAGATGGCGACGTTCACGCGGTTACATCCTGGACAAAAGATCAGCTGAAACAAATGCCTGAGCATCGAGACTAATTCACGGCGAGGAAGTTAAAAGCCCCGATCTCAACATCAGGCTTTTCAGGCTCGCGGTTGTGACAGACCGAAGCCAATGCCGTTGGACAGCCGGGTGGTGCCACTAGTGGTCAAGTCGGCGGTTTACCGTCAGACGTGAACCGCGCGGAAAACCGTTGGCCATTGGACATCGTGCCATCACAGGAGACGGTCGATTCGCCTTTATAAGGGTTGCAATAGGTACATCTACCGGTCGCGGCGACGACCTCTGGATCGTTTGGCTTCCCCATGACGCCCATGATAACCTTGTCAAGCTTCACGACGTCGGTGTCCGGCGTCGGATTGGGAGCATCGATACCGCTGAAGGTCACGATCCGTCCGTCATTGAGAATGAAGTAGAAGCCAACACGGCCGTCGGGATAGGACAAGCAGCTTGCCCGAACAACTATCAGCGAGCTTCTGCTTTCCCAAGATGAGCTTGTCGCATGAGCCCGTTAGCCCATGGCGGTCGCATCGCCAATAGTCGTTTGCGCATGAGCGAGATTTACCGGCATGGCAGGAACGGCCGCGATTGCCGCAAGAAGCAGTCCAAAACCTCTCAAACACTTTCCTCCCAACCTTAGCAGCGGCCTCTCAGGCTCCGTCCTTAAACTTCAGATCAGATGTACGAACGGATCACCTTGCAGAAGGTCATAAAACGCCCAGGTACAGCTGGCAAATGGCCATCGCGGCTTGCGGCTGTGATCTTTTGGGCTGAATGCGCTATGAGCGGGCCACGTCAGCCGGGTATGGAAAACACATGACCACAATCACAATCGACGATGCACTCAACCACGCTGGGGCAGGACGATATCAGGGACAGCTGATGGCCATCTTCGGCTTGGTCTGGGCAGCTGACGCCATGCAGGTCATCGCAGTGGGCTTCACAGCAGCTTCGATCGCCACGAGCTTCGAACTAACGGTGCCGCAGGCGCTTCAGACGGGCACGGTGTTTTTCCTTGGCATGTTTCTGGGCGCAATGGGGTTTGGTAGGCTTGCCGATAGGATCGGCCGTCGCGGCGTTTTGATCGCGACTGTCTCCTGTGATGCCGTCTTTGGCACGCTGTCAATTTTCGCGCCAGACTTCACGTTCCTCCTGTTCATGCGCTTCCTGACCGGTGCAGCAGTCGGCGGGACGTTGCCGGTGGACTATGCGATGATGGCCGAATTCCTACCGGCGAAGAACCGAGGCAGGTGGCTGGTGCTGCTGGAGGGTTTCTGGGCCGTCGGAACTCTGGTTGTCGCACTTGCAGCCTGGCTGCTCAGTCTCTGGAACGTGGCCGAAGCCTGGCGATTGATCTTTGCCGTAACAGCGGTCCCGGCGATCATCGGTTGCGGTCTGCGGTTTTTCGTGCCGGAATCGCCGCTCTATCTTCTGCGCAAGGGAAGGGGTGGAGAAGCAAAGGCGATCATCGACCGGATGGCCCTGGTGAATGGCCGCAGTGCTCTGGGACAAGAGGTTGACATCGCGCCTGCGACAACGACGCGTAGTATCGGAATATTCTCCCACGCTCTGCGGCGTCGAACCCTTTTGATCCTCGCGGTTTGGTTTCTGGTGTCCATTTCTTACTATGGCGTCTTCACCTGGATACCTCCGAAACTTGCCGGGGACGGCTTTGGCTTCGTTCGAGGCTACGGTTTTCTTGTGCTGATCGCGCTTGCCCAGCTTCCTGGGTATGCGCTCGCTGCCTACGGCGTCGAAAAATGGGGGCGGCGTCCAACGCTTGTGGCATTTTGCATCCTTTCTGCGATGGGATCCATTTTGTTTGTCGTCGGCTCATCCGCACTCTTGGTAGCGTCGTCACTGCTAATCATGAGTTTCGCGCTACTTGGTACGTGGGGTGCACTCTACGCCTATACGCCAGAGCTTTATCCCACTGCATCTAGGGCAACCGGAATGGGTGCCGCCGGTGCTATGGCTCGGCTTGGAGGGCTACTTGCGCCATCGTTGATCGGTCTTTTTGTGACTAAAGATTTCGGCCTGGTCATCGGGATTTTCGCTGCTTTGCTGCTGTTGGCAGGTGCTGCAGCCTATTTCATCGATGCCGAGACGCGCAGTGCTACGCTAGCCTAGAAGCCGCTTGACCGATGCGTTGGCCTCCATCTCGGGATCGCGGAGGGTAGGTTCGACCTTGTCGCAGAATAAATTTTTGCGGCGAAGACTGACAGCTGGTGGCACCATTGCAGTCTCGGCTCCAGGTTTTTCAACAACTTAGTTGATTCTCTTAGAGCGGTTTCGTCAACCCTGGTTTTCACGTTGACGTTGGCCGCCTGGCAAAGGGCACTGAGAGCAGGGCGCAGCCGGTCAGGACGGCAATTGCCATCCAGGCCTCGTTGATTGCCTGGACGCTTGCCGCGGTCTGGACCAGCGGATCGAGCAGCGCCGTGGTATCCGCATCGAAGCTGCCGCTATGCCCCGATATGGTCTGGAGAGGTGCGCCGACGAATGTCGCGGCCTCGAGGTCGCCGGCTTGAAGGCGGGTCCAGAGGACTTGTCCCAGTGGCTCCGAGCGCGTGTAGATGATGGTGTCGATCAGCGCGATGCCGATCGCCCCGCCGAGATTGCGCATCAGGTTGAAGAGTCCACTCGCGTCGGGAATGCGGTCTGGCGGCAGAGTGCCGAGCGCCAGCCGCGTCGGCGGCAGCAGGCAGAACATGATGGCGACGCCGCGCACCACCTGCGGCCAGAACATCGCGTCATAATCCGAACGAGGATCCTGAAAAGCGCTCATCCCGACACCGATCGCAAAGAGCGCGAAACCGGCCGCCGACAGCAATCGCGCGTCCATCCGCTTCTCCAGCGCGACCGCGATCGGCGCCGTGATCAATTGCGCGACGCCGGTGACCAGCATCGTCATGCCGATTTGGAGGGCGTCGTGTCCCCTGATGAAAGCGAGAAAGACCGGCATGAGATAGACCGAGCCGAAGAGGCCGATGCCAAGCACGAAGCTCAGAACCGAACCGACGAGAAAGTTTCGATCGCCGAAATTTCCGAGATCGACGATCGGCCGGTTTCTGCGCAGCGTTCGCCAGATGAAGGCACCTCCCGATGCAAGGCAGACCGCCAGCAGACTTAAGACATAGGCCGAGATCCAGCCGCTCGTCGGCGCATCTTTCAGGCTGAGTTCCAGGCTCGTCAGCGCGGTTGCCATCAGCAAAAGCGACAGACCGTCGAGATGCCTGAGTTCGGACGGATCGGTCGCGTGCTTCGGCAAGGACCGTGCCGCCAGGATTGCCGAGGCAATGCCTGGAAGGATGTTGATCAGGAACAGCCAGTGCCAGGAATAGGTCTCAGTCAGCCATCCGCCGACGATCGGTCCGACGGTCGGGGCCAAAACCGCGAGAACGCCGGCGATCGTCGTCGCAAGCGCCTGGCGCTCGTTCCGAAAGAGAATGAACACGGCCGAAAACACCGAGGGGATCAGGGTTCCGCCGGAAAAACCCTGAAGCACCCGCCAGGCGACCAGCTCACCGAAGCTGCCGCTCATTGCACAGCCGGCGGAGGCTGCGACGAACAGGCAGATGGCGGTAACGAACAGCCATCGCATCGTCAGAAGCCGCGTCAAGAAGCCGGTGAGCGGGATCGCCACCACTTCGGCAATGAGATAGGCCGTCTGTATCCAGCTCATCTGATCCGGATCGATATCCAGCGCCGACTGGATGGTCGGCAGCGATGTCGCCACCACCTGGACGTCGAGGATCGCCATGAACATGCCGACGCACATCGCCATGAAGCCGAGCCAGACGATGGCGGGTGTTTCATCAGGGCGGGCAGATTCAAGTCGTTCCGACATGCGATGATCCCGCGCGCTGCATTCTCCGCCCAGGGTGCGAAGACTACTGCAGAATTCCTTAAATCGGAATCGATTGAGAGTAAAATATGCAGCAATTCAAAGTGATGCAGCGCCGCGTCTGAAAGACGGCGGCGCTGTAGGCATTTCCATCCCCAATTGCAATCGAGCCTGACCGGGTGGGTCAGGCTCGATCCTCTGTTCAACGGATTTGGTCCAGGCGTCCTATTTGTCCGGGGCTTAGCTGCGGAAGAGCGACAGGATATTCTGCGACGACGAATTCGCGATCGATAGCGACTGGATCGCCAGCTGCTGTTGTGTCTGCAAGGCAGACAGCCTGCTCGACTCCTCCTCCATGTCGGCGTCGACCAGTCGTCCGACGCCCGACTCGATGGAATCCGACAGCGCGCCGACGAAGTCTTCCTGCAGTTCGATGCGCGTCGAGATCGAACCCAGCTGCGCACCGGCAGAGGTCATTGCCGACAGCGCGGATTCGATGGTCGACAGCGCCGACTGGATCTGACCGGTGGTGAAGTCGGTAATGTCGAGCGAATAGACGGAATCGCCATTTGCGTCCACCGTTCCGAGGATGCCGGACGCGGTATCGATCGTCCCGCTGCTCATGCCGAACAACACATTGCCCGTGGAGCTGGTATCCAGGGCATAATCCGTCACTTTAACGGAAACGGCGCCGGAGCCATCGCGAACAAAGGACGACACGACGCTTTTCGTGCCGCTTTCGCCCGCGACCCAGTTCTCACCAGAGAATGACGCTGACTGGGCAATGCTCAGCAGCTGATTCTGAAGCTGCGTGATTTCTTCCTGGACCTTGGATTTGTCGACACCGTCTTCAGTCGCTGCCACAAGCTTGGATTTGATCTCGTCGACGACGTCGATCGCATTTTCCATTGCCGTATAGGCAGTATCGACCTTTGCTGCGCCGAGGCCAAGGGCGTCGGACACGGCGGAAAGTGCCTTGTTGTCGGACCGCATCGTGGTTGCGATCGACCAATAGGCGGCGTTGTCGGATGCGGTGTCGACCCGGTAGCCGGTAGAGACACTATTCTGTGTCGTTTCGAGATTGGAGTTGATGCTGCGCAGCGTCTGAAGGGCAGCCATCGCGGAATTGTTCGTATTGATGCTCGTCATAGAAATTCGACCCGTTCATGAAGTTGGATGTGTTGCATCCCGGGTCAATCCGGGCCGTGGCGAGCAGCCTCATGCTTATCGACCCGTGTTCGGGAAGGTCAATTCGCCATCGTTGGGTCAATTATGGTACTTAAAAGTACCTTAATCGTTAACACGAAAGGACGCGGCGATATTTTCTGCAGAAATGTGAGGCGAAGGCTCGGCTGCTCGATTTGCCGGTCATTTTTTCGGTCAAGGTCATGCCCGGTTAATGTCTGCTGAGAGCCGATCCCGAGTGCGCTACAGAAATTTCCAATCGGCAATTGACGTGTCGGCGGGAAACTGACTATCAATATTAAATCAATTTGATTGACTTCAAAAACAAAGAACAAGGGAACGTTGGGATGAGATCGAGCAAGCGCGTATTCCGTGACATTTCCATGCGTGCCGGCTGGGCAGTGCTTGTCGCTTTCGCGGCGGGCAGTGCATCCGCAGAGTCGGTGCTGACGATACATATCGAGGAGCAGTCCAGCTGGGTGCAGAACTTCAATCCGTTCGACCTTGCCGGCCGCCGGCAGAGCACCATGGATTTCATCTACGAACCCTTGGTCATCTTCAATGCGGAGGATGGCGGCAAGCCGGTGTTTCGTCTGGCGACCGACTATAAATTTTCCGAGGATATGAAATCCGTCACCTATACGCTGCGATCAGGCCTGAAATGGTCGGACGGTCAGCCGCTGACGTCGGCCGATGTGAAATACACGATCGATCTCATGCTCAAGAACGCCGCACTCGACACCGTCGGCGTCGGCGAGACCGTTGCCTCCGTCGAGGCGCCGTCGGCAACCCAAGTCAAGATCGATCTCAAGGCGGTGAATTCCGATTTTCCGGAAACGCTCGCCGACCTCGCCGTCGTTCCCGAGCATATCTGGAAGGATGTTTCCGATCCGGTCGCCTTCAAGAACGAGAAGCCTGTGGGGTCCGGCCCGATGACGGAGCTGCGCCGTTTCACGCCGCAGGTCTACGAGCAATGCCGCAACCCGAACTACTGGGATGCCGCCTCGCTGCATGTCGATTGCCTCAGGCTGCCGCAGATCTCGGGCAACGACCAGATGCTTGCGATCCTGCCGGAAGGCAACATGGACTGGATCGGCTCCTTCATTCCCCAGATCGACAAGACCTTCGTGGCGCTCGATCCCGACCATAACGGCTATTGGCAGCCGCCGGCCGAGACCGTCGCTTTCCAGATGAATTTCAAGAGCGGCAATGAAGGCAATCTCGAGGCCTATAAGGACCTGAACTTCCGCCATGCCTTCAGCCTCGCCATGGATCGCACGTCGATGGTCGATATTGCGGGCTTCGGCTATCCCGTCGTCAACGAACATGCGACCGGCCTGCCGCCACGCTTCGAGACCTGGCGCAACAAGGGCGCCGAAGGCGACAAGGACGCCTTCATGGGTTTCGATACCGAGAAAGCCAACAAGATCCTCGACGATGCCGGCTACAAGAAGGGTGCAGACGGCTTCCGCACGACGCCGAGCGGCAAGCCGATCGCCTTCCCGATTATCGTTCCGAACGGCTGGACCGACTGGATCGATGCGGTACAGATCGCCGTCGAAGGATTGCGCGCCGCCGGCATCAACGCGTCGGTCGCGGCCCCGGAATATGAACAGTGGCGCAAGCAGCTCATCGACGGCAGCTTCGAGGTCGTCATGAACTCCCGCGCCGATGGCGCAACGCCGTTCCGCGGCTATTACCAGAACCTGTCGACCGCTTATGGCGGGCGCATCACCGGCGCGCCCTCGCGCTATTCGAACCCGAAGCTGGACGCCCTTTTCGATCAGTATCTGAAGGCAACATCGGAGGACGATCACAAGAAGATCTTCAACGACATCCAGCTGCTGATCGCCGACGACTTCCCCGTCGTGCCGGTGTTCAACGGGCCGACCTGGTATCAGTTCTCCAGCAAGCGCTTCACCGGCTGGGTCACCGACAAGGATCCCGTCATGAACCCCGAGGATCATGACAACAACCGCATGCGCCTGATGCATCTGCTGCGCCTCAAGCCGGTCAGTTGAGCCTCGCGAGGGAGCGGAAATGCGCATTTCGAGCCGGCGCCTCGGCGTCTATGCGGTCGCCCTGGTGTTCGCCATCGTCGTGAACTTCATTCTTCCCCGGCTCATGCCGGGGAGTCCGGTCGACGCTATGGTCGCCCAGCTAGGTCCGCGGGCGACACCTGCCGCCGTCGAGGCGATCAAGGCGCGCTTCGGCGCGGTCGACCAGCCGATGCTCTGGCAATTCGTCGATTACCTCAAGGGGCTTGCGACCTTGGATCTCGGCGTCTCGGTCAAATATTATCCCCAGACCGTCGTCCAGGTTCTTGGCCGGTCGACGCTCTGGACGGTCTTTCTCGTGACGACCGCGATCATCTTTTCGCTCTGCGTCGGTGTCGTGCTTGGCGCGGTCTCGGCCTGGCGTCGCGGCGGGCGCTTCGACACGATCGTCTCGCCGCTCTCCGTGATCATGATTTCGGTGCCGCCTGTCATCGTGGCGCTGACGACGCTTTTCGTCTTCGCGGTCTCGCTGCGCTGGTTTCCCGTGGGCTATGCCTACGATCCGAACCTCGATCCCGCCTTCAATTTCACCTTCATCGGCAGCGTCTTCGCCCATGCGATCCTGCCGGTGCTGACGCTCTCGCCGTTCCTGATCGGCGAATTCCAGACGACGATGCGCTCGTCGATGATCTCGGTGCTCGGCGAAGACTATGTGACCATGGGGCGCGCCAAGGGGCTCAGCCATCTCACTGTCATGTTCGGCTACGGCGCCCGCAATGCCATGCTTCCGGTGCTGACCAACCTGGCGCTGATGCTCGGCGCCGTCTTTGGCGGCTCGATCGTCACCGAGATCGTCTTCAACTATCCCGGCCTGGGACTGACGCTCTATACCGCGAGCATCGCCCGCGATTACCCGGTCATCCAGGGACAGCTGCTGCTGATGACACTCGCGACGCTCGGCGCCAATTTCCTCGTCGACATCATTTACGGGCTCGTCGATCCCAGATTGCGGGAGGCCGTATAATGGGCTTCGGGCTACGGTCTATCCTCCGCCAGAAGAAAGCCCTGGCCGGCCTCGTCATCATTGTTGCCCTGTGGCTGATGGCGTTGTTTGCGCCGATCATTGCGCCCGGCGAGCCCGGAGCGCGTGTCGGACGCTCGCACCAACCGCCGTCGATCGAACATGTCATGGGCACCACGAAGATGGGGCGGGATGTCTATCGCCAGTTCGTCTGGGGCGCCCGCAGCTCTCTCTCCGTCGGCTTTGCCACGGGCATTGCCATCACCATTGTCGGCACGGCCATCGGCCTCGTCGCCGGTTATGCTGGCGGCAAGACCGATGCGGTGCTCGATCTTGCGACGAATGCCGTCCTGGTCATCCCGAACATGCCGTTGCTGATCCTGCTCGCCTCCTTCGCCGGCACGGTCGGGCCGATGGCGATCATGTCGATCATCGCGCTGACCTCCTGGCCTTGGGGCGCCCGCATGACGCGGTCACAGACGATGGCGCTTCGCAATCGTGATTTCGTCACGGCTTCCAAGATGATCGGCGAGCCCGCCTGGCGCATCATCTTCGTGGAGATCCTGCCGAACCTGACGACGCTGATCGGCATCAATCTCGTCGGCAGCATCATCTACGCCATCGTTGCCCAGACGACGCTCGAATATCTCGGCTTCGGGGATCCCTTGAAGGTCTCCTGGGGCACCATGCTTTACAACGCCCAGAATTCCTCGGCGATCATGGTCGGCGCCTGGTGGGATATTGGGGTGCCCGCGGCAGGCATCGCGCTCACCGGCCTTGGCCTTGCGCTTTTGAATTTCACCTTCGACGAGATCGCCAATCCGCAGCTTCGCTCCGGCCCGGCGCTGACACGCTGGTTCCGCCTCACCCGCGCCCGCAACAGAGAATTGGAGCTTGGCCGATGAGCGACAATCTTCTGGAAATCGACAAGCTCAATGTCGACTACCTCGTCGACAAGGGAGAGTTCCGCGCCGTCAAGGATGTCTCCTTCAATATCGGCCGTGGCGAGATCTTCGGGCTGGCCGGTGAATCCGGCTGCGGCAAGAGCACGATCGCCTATGCCATCACGCGTCTTTCCAAGGCGCCTGCCTGGATCAGCGGCGGCAGCATCCGGCTCGCCGGACAGGATCTCCTGAGGCTGCCCGAACGCGAGCTGCAGAAAATCCGCTGGAAGCGCATCGGCATGGTCTTCCAGAGCGCGATGAATTCGCTCAATCCGCTGATGCGCGTCGAGGCGCAGTTCCATGACGTTCTCTACCGCCACACCGGTTGCTCGCGCGAGCAATCCCGGCTTCGCGGCGAGGAGATGTTCCGCCTCGTCGGCATTCCCACGCATCGCATCGGCGACTACCCGCACCAGTTCTCCGGCGGCATGCGTCAGCGCATCGTCATCGCCATCTGCCTGGCGCTGAGACCCGAGCTTATTATCATGGACGAGCCGACGACGGCCCTCGACGTGGTCGTGCAGCGGGAGATCCTCGAGCAGGTCGTCGATCTGCAGCGGACCTATGGTTTCTCGGTGCTCTTCATCACCCATGACCTGCATCTGATGGCGCAGCTCTGCCAGCGCATCGGTGTCATGCTGAAGGGCGAACTCGTCGAAGTGGGCGACGTGCGCCAGGTCGCCCAGGCGCCGCTGCACGATTATACCCGCAAGCTTTGGAATGCCATTCCGCAGCTTCCAGGCAATCCGCATCTATCGGGAGTCTTGGCATGAAGGCGGAGGCAAATCCTGTGGTCGCGGAAGCCGTGATCCGGCTCGAAGATATCAAGCGTAACTTCGGCCCGCTACACGCGCTGAAAGGTGTGTCCTTCTCGCTCTTTCCCGGTCGGGCATTGGCGCTGGTCGGCGAATCCGGCTGCGGCAAGACGACCTGCGCCCGCATCATCGCGCGCTTGGACAAACCGACGGGCGGCAGGCTGTTTTTCCGCGGGCAGGATCTGACCGTCCGCGGCGAGGCAAAAGATGAGCATCAGTATCGCAGGGAGGTGCAGATGGTCTTCCAGGATCCGTTCTCATCGCTCAACCCGGCCTTTACGGTCAGCCATCATCTGGCGCGGCCGCTGCAATTGCACCGGCAGAGCGGCTCCAGGGCGGATCTTGCCGAAGAGATTGCCCGCCTGCTGACAAGCGTCGGGCTGGAACCTGATTTGACCAGGCAGAAATTCCCGCATGAACTCTCGGGCGGCCAGCGGCAGCGGGTGAATATCGCGCGCGCGCTTGCCGTTGCGCCGAGCGTGCTGGTGGCCGATGAGCCGACCTCGATGCTCGATGTCTCCATCCGCAAGGACATTCTCGATCTGCTCGCGACGGTGAAACGGGAAAATGACCTGGCCATGCTCTATATCACCCACGACATTGCGACGGCCGCACATGTGGCCGAGGAGATCGTCGTCATGTTCGCCGGCCAGATGGTCGAATGGGGCGACACCGATACGGTTCTGTCCGATCCGCGCCATCCCTATACAAAATTGCTGCTTTCGGCCGTTCCGGATGGCAGCCGGCCGTTCGTGACCGGCGGAAGCGCGCGTTTCCTCGAACAGGCGGAAAAGGTACGCTCGCTCAGCCGTCCGGAATCGGCTGTCATCGAGCAGGTCGGCTCCAACCATTTCATACGCGCACTCGGCGTTTCCAGCTGAAGGATGGCAAAGTGGACTATCTCGTTAACCTCTCCACCCTGCCGCCAGACACGCAGTCGCCCGAACGAATGGCACGCGAGGGTGTGACGATCCGCCGGGCTCTGCCGCCGGAATTCCGGCTGATCACTGGCTGGATCACAGAACAATTCGGTGAGGGATGGGCGAGCGAGGCGTCCGTCGCGATGACCCGCCAACCGCCGACCTGCTTCATCGCCACGCGCGAGCAGAAGCTCGTCGGTTTTTCCTGCCATGAAGCGACGGCGCGCGGCTTCTTCGGACCGACCGGCGTCGACGAAGGCCTTCGCGGGCTCGGCATCGGCCGGGCATTGCTTTTTGCCAGCCTGAACGACCTGAAAGCGATGGGCTATGCCTATGCGATCATCGGCGACGTCGGCCCCTCGGCCTTTTACGAAAAGGCGGTCGGAGCCGTGCCGATCCCCAATTCCGCTCCCGGCATTTACGCCGGAATGCTCAAGACCTGATTTGTAAAAGCCCGATCTTCAAAAGGAAGAAGTGACCATGCCCACATCGCGACCGAAAACCCTGCGGCTTGAAACCCTTTGGAATCCGCCTGCGGACGGCAAGGAATTTTCCTACGTCCTGCGCCTCAAGAACCTCGGCACCGAGCCGCTTTCGAATTTTTCGCTGTGCGTGAGCGGCCCAGGTCGTGTCGATCCGGCCGGGCGCGTCGAAGGCGCCACTGTCTCGCAGCGGCTCTCGAATTTCACCGAATTCCAGCCGCCGGCCAATTTCGTTCTCGGCGCCGGCGAGACGTGGACGATCTCGGTCTACGCGCTGAGCTGGCAGTTCCGTCACTGGACGGACGGCGCGACGAGCGGCTATCTCGCGCTTTCCGACGGCAGCACGATCCTGCTCACCATAGAGCCGACGCGATCTTCGGTCAGCAATGCGCCGTTGAAGCGTGGCGCCGAGATCTATCCGGTTCCCGTCAATGCGCCCGTTCAGGTGTCGATCATCCCCTGGCCGAACCATGTGGCGGTCACTTCCCGTCGGCCCTTGCCGGCCGGTTTTGCGCCGCAGGCGCAGAGCGCTGAAGGGGAGGCGGCAGCCCGCAGTTTCGCAGCATTGGTCGAGCATCTCTTCGCCGTCGAAGGCATCGTGCGGAGCGAGGCGGAAGGCGCGGTTCCGGTTGCCCTGAAGGATGCCGCCGGCTTCGGGCCAGAGGCCTATCGGCTGAGCTTCGAGGGTGAGACGATCACGATCGAGGCAAGCAGCCAGACCGGCTTCCTCTACGGCCTCGTCACACTCGGCCAGATCTGGCGCGGTGCAAGGCTGCATCCCGAGGTCTTCCAGTTTCCGGCCTCCGGCGAGATCGTCGATGAGCCGTCGATGGGTTGGCGCGGCCTGCATCTCGACGTCGCCCGCCAGTTCTATGGCGCGGCTGAAGTCAAGAAGCTGCTGGCGGTGCTTGCCTGGAATAAGCTCAACCGCTTCCACTGGCACCTTTCCGACGACGAAGCCTGGCGCGTCGAGATCGACGCCTATCCTGATTTGACCGCGGTCGGCGCCTGGCGTGGCCACGGCCTTGCCGTTCCGCCGCTGCTCGGTTCGAGCCCGGCCCGCACCGGCGGTTACTACACCAAGGCTGCCATCCGCGAGATCGTCGCCCATGCCAAGAGCTTCGGCGTGGAGATCGTGCCGGAGATTGATGTCCCCGGCCATTGCTACGCCATGCTGCAGGCAATACCGGAACTGCGCGATCCAGCCGAGGTCGGCAGCTATTATTCGGTTCAGGGCTTTCCCGACAATTGCATCAATCCGGCCCGCGAGAAGACCTATGAGATCATCGAGACGATCCTCTCCGAACTCATCGAGCTCTTTCCGTTCAAGATCATCCATCTCGGCGCCGACGAGGTTCCGCTTGGTGCATGGTCCGGTTCGCCGGAAGCGCTCGAACGCCTGCGTAGCGTGGCGGGCGACGAGGTTGCCGATGCACATGCCAAGCGGCTGAACGTCGTGACCAATACCCATGGCGCCGACGACATCCACGGCTCGGGTGCCGCCATCCTGCAGGCGGAATTCCTGAACCGCGTCCAGCGCTTCCTTGCGAGCAAGGGCTGCATCACCGGCGGCTGGGAAGAGGCGGCCCACGGCGATGTCATCGACAAATCCAAGAGCTATCTCTGCAGCTGGCGCAATGTCGAGGTCTCGGCCGAACTTGCCGAGCGCGGCTACGAAATCGTCGTCTGCCCCGGACAGGTCTATTACCTCGACATGGCGCTCAGGCCCGACTGGGACGAGCCCGGCGCCAGCTGGGCGGGGACTTCGGATGCCGAGAAGCTCTACAATTTCGACCCCATCGGCGGCTGGACGGCGAGCCAGAAACAGAAACTCCTCGGCATCCAGGCCTGCATCTGGTCCGAGCCGATGACGGATCGGGCCGTTTTCGACCGCCTCGTCTTCCCGCGCCTTTCCGCGCTTGCCGAAACGGGTTGGACGAAGCCGTCATCCAAGTCGTGGGAGCGTTTCAGGGCGCTCGCAGGACTGATGCCGCTGCTCTACGGGCTGCAGCAGTCTTAGCGCCCGGATCGGGCTGGATTTTGATTTAAGGATCACCCTTGCCATCACCGGAGGCGGCGATGGCAAGGATACCGACATCGCTTTCAACGGGTGTTGTCAGGTGCCGCTTCATCTGCCGCTGGCAGCTGACATTCGGGTGCGGCGATACGAATAGGACGTGTTCCAATCTCCGCGCCGGTCGCGCGGTCGATGGTGACGGGATCGATCTCCGTTCCGGTCTCGGCGTCGAAGAAGCGGGTGACTGCACCGCCGCCGCGGTGCTTGCGGCCCCAGGCGCCGATCGCAAACAGCACCGGCAGAAAGTCGCGGCCGGCTTCCGTCAGCACATATTCGTCGCGCGGCGGACGCTCGGAATAGCGACGCTTTTCCAGCAATCCTTCCTCGGTCAGCGATGACAGCCGCCCCGTCAGCATTGTCGGGACGATGCCGAGGCTTTTGCGAAATTCATCGAAGCGGGTCAGCCCCGCATGGGCGTCGCGCATGATCAGCATGCTCCACGCATCGCCGACGAGCGCCAGGCTGCGGGCGATCAGGCAGGGTTGTTCGGAAAGATTCTTCATGTCGGTATCTTTTTAGTAGTGACTTGCTATCGATTTGATAGTAACAGAATGCGCATGGATGTTCCACGACAAAAACGAAGGCAGACGTCAATGAGCAAAAGAGAACGCGGCATTGCCCTGGTCACCGGGGCTTCCTCCGGCATCGGGCTGGTGACGGCGAAGGCGCTGCGGCGCGACGGCTACCGGGTGTTCGGCACCAGCCGAAAGCCGATGGCCGACACCGCCGATGGGATCACCATGCTGGTCTGCGACGTCATCGACGATCAGTCCGTGCAGAGCGTCGTCGACGAGGTTCTAAAACGCACGGGACGGATCGATCTTCTGGTCAACAATGCCGGAATCGGCCTGCTCGGCGGCGCCGAGGAATCGACGACGGCGCAGGCCAAAGCCGTATTCGACGTCAACGTCTTCGGCACGATGCGCATGACCAATGCGGTGCTGCCGGTGATGCGGCGGCAGCGCAGCGGTCGGATCATCAACCTGAGCTCGATCCTTGGGCTGATCCCGGCACCCTTCAACGCGCTCTACGCAGCGACCAAGCACGCGGTCGAAGGTTATTCGGAATCCCTCGATCATGAAGTGCGCACACAGGGCATCCGCGTCGTGCTCGTCGAACCGGGTGTCACCCGCACCTCCTTCGAGGAGAACATCACGCGCCCCGACCGGCCGCTTGCCGTCTATGACGCAGTGCGCGCCGACGCGGAGAAGCTGATGCGCGAGATCGTCTCAAAAGGCGATGCGCCCGAGGTGGTCGCCGCAACCGTCATCCGGGCCGCCAATGCGGCCTCGCCGAAAAGACGCTACACGGCCGGGAAAGCAGCAGGCCAGGTGCGCTTCATCCGCCGCTTCCTGCCCGAGTCCTTCGTCGACAAGAGCCTCCGGAAATTCAACAAACTTCCCGCTTGAGCCTGCCTTGCCGCATTGCCGGCTCATCCCAGAAACGAAAGTTCGCCCTCATGAAAGCATTCCTGATCGATCGCTACAAGAAAGGTGGCGCCCTCAGGCTCGGCCAGAGCCCTGAACCGCAGCTGCGCGAGAACGACGTCATGGTCGAGATCCATGCCGCCAGCGTGAACCCGCTGGATACCAAGATCCGGGACGGAGAGTTCAAACTCATCCTGCCCTACCGGCTTCCGCTGGTGCTCGGCAACGATGTCGCCGGCGTCGTGGTCCGGGTGGGCGCCAATGTCCGGCAATTCAAACCCGGTGACGAGGTCTATGCGCGTCCTGATCAGGATCGCATCGGCACGTTCGCCGAGTATATCGCCATCGACGCTGCCGATGTTGCGCTGAAGCCCGCCAATCTCAGCATGGAAGAGGCCGCATCCATTCCGCTTGTGGCGCTGACCGCATGGCAGGCGCTGGTCGAGCGCGCCAAGCTGCAGAAGGGCCAGAGGGCGCTGATCCATGCGGGTTCCGGCGGCGTCGGCACCATCGCGATCCAGCTTGCCAAGCATCTCGGCGCCCATGTGGCGACGACCGCGAGCACGGCAAATATCGATCTGGTGAAAAGCCTCGGCGCTGACGTGGTGGTCGACTACAAGAAGGACGACTTCGAAAAGGTGCTGAAGGGCTATGACGTCGTGCTGAACAGCCTCGGCAAGGATACGCTGGAGAAATCGCTCGCCGTCTTGAAGCCGGGCGGCAAGCTGATCTCGATATCGGGTCCGCCCGATCCCGATTTCGCCAGGGAAAACGGCTTCGGCTGGCTGCTGCAGCAGGTCATGCGCTTCCTGAGCTTCGGCATCCGGCGGAAATCGAAACGCCGGGGGATCGGCTATTCCTTCCTCTTCATGACGGCAAACGGCGCGCAACTCGGCAAGATCACCGCGCTGATCGAGGCGGGCGCCATCCGCCCTATCATCGACCGGGCCTTCCCGTTCGAGAAGACCAACGAGGCGCTGGACTATGTGGAAACAGGCCGCGTCAAGGGGAAAGTCGTCATCGCGGTGAAGTGAGGTCTGGAAGGCCGAAGAGCCCTCGGCCTAGCCAAGCGCCTTTTGCAGGACGCCGAAGCGCGGATTGGCTTCGGAAAAGAGAAGTGCGGTCGAGCGAAGGGGCTTCACTGTCGTTGCCGGTAGGCAGAGGGCGTGACGCCTGTGCCCAACTTAAATGCCCGTGTCATGTGGCTCTGGCTGCTGAAGCCGCAGGCCGAAGCGATCTGCGCTATTGGGTCCATGCCTGATAACATCGATTTGGCGCGCTCGACACGCCGGTGGGCCACCCAGCCATGCGGAGACACACCGTAGCTTGCCCGGAACATCCGCTGAAAATGAAACGCGCTGAGCTGCCCGATCGCCGCCAGATCCTGCAAGCGGATTGTCTCACCGAGATGGGCCTCGATATACTCCAGACTCCGGCGCCGCACATGAGGAGCAAGCCCGCCGCTGATCGCGCAGGGACGCATTCCTCCATAACGCGGATCAACGAAGAAATCGTTGATCGCCTGCGTCATCGCTTCCTCAGCCAGCAGATGGCCGCCCGCCAACATCGCTTTCGTCATCTGCCGAAGCGTGTGCGCCAAGGCGGGTGCATCGGCGAAGGTTACTTCGGGAAGAGCCATGAGCCGAGCATCGCGGTCAAACGTCTCAGCAAACATCCGGCGCATCTGGTCGTCGGGAAGATACAGATGGACGAATTCGGAGAAGTCGGTGATTTCCCATTCGGATGAGTGCTCCTGTGGCATGATGCACAGGACCCCCGGACGGCCGCGCGCGCCGGGGCTGCCATCCAGACGACGCGTTCCGGCGCCGCCCGTGAGATAAAGACTGAACGTATGACCGTTCGGCCGCTCATAGCTCATCCTGTCCTGTGCATTGCTCCAGATTGCAGCTGATCGCCCGAAACCCAAATCGATGGACTGTGACATCCGTGCAGTGGGAGATGCGGACAGAAACCTGAAAACCGAAAGGCGGCTATCTTTCACCAATTCTTCCCCACACCTGGCCACGCCTTGCGAACACTAGCGGCGGACGACCCGCATGGCGAGCAGGGAAGTCCGGGCAAATCGATTTCATAGCAAGAATCTGCAAGAGACCTGCTCCCGGTTCGCCTATTGGTCGGGAAAACGAGGATCACTCCATGGCAAATGCTGCTCTCTTCATTGCGACCGTCCTCATATGGGGGACGACTTGGATCGCCATTGCGATGCAGGTCGGTCCCGTGCCGGTCTTGGTCTCGGTCTTTTACAGATTTGCGGTCGCAGCCGTGATCCTCGTCGCCATCCTGGCGGTCATGCGGCAGCTCAAGCTCCCTGCCTTACGCGATCAACCTTTCATCCTTGCGCAAGCGCTCTGCCTGTTCAGCCTCAATTTCATCTGCTTCTACAACGCCGCCGCCTCTATCCCGTCCGGGTTAATCTCCGTGATCTTCTCGCTCGCAACGATCTACAATGCCGTCAATGCGCGCCTCTTCTTCGGCGACCGCATTACAGGCCGCACGCTTCTCGCAGCCGCGCTCGGGGCAACTGGGCTCCTCCTCCTTTTCGGACAGGACGTTGTCGTCGATTTCGATATGGGCACGTTGAAAGGGATCGGGCTCGCAGCGCTTGGCACGCTGTTCTTCTCGCTGGGCAATATGGCATCGCGTCGAAACAGCGCGGTCGGAATCTCACCGCTGACCGCCAATGCCTGGGGGATGACCTATGGCACGATCATCCTCCTGTTCCTGATTGCCGTGACGCAAACGCCGATCGTAGCACCGCCCAACATCACCTATCTTGCCGCGCTGCTCTATCTCGCGGCAATCGGATCGGTGATCGGCTTCACCACCTACCTCATGCTGGTGTCCCGCATCGGCTCCTCACGCGCTGCCTATGCTACCGTCCTGTTCCCGATCGTCGCCCTGTCGCTGTCGACGGTCTTCGAGGGCTATCACTGGAGCGGTCTAGGCCTAATCGGCCTGGCGCTGACGCTTCTCGGGAACGTGGTCATCTTTGCGCGACCTCTAACCCGTCGCCCGCCGCAAGCAGATGCGAGGTTGCCGGCAGGCGGATGAGGGCTGCGGTGTCTGCTAGCCGAGCGGCTTTTGCAGGACGTCGAAGCGCGGATTGGTTTCGGAGAAGATCGGCAGGGCGGCGGCGCCGAGGATTGCCGTATCCTTGCCGGTCATGCCGATTATCACCCGGGGTACCGCCCGTTTTTGATTGGGATCGATCGGGGTGTGCAGCGGCTCCAGCCGCTCTGCAAGCCGAAGCATCAGCGATGTTGATATGCTGCCGCCAAGCACGATGGTCTGCGGATCGAAGGCAAGTTCCAGAAAATCGACGGTCTGCCGCAGCGGCTGGGCGGCCTGATCCAGCCAGGCGTCGAGACCTTCACCGCCCTTGGCGATTAGCGCGTCGAGCTCGTCAGGCGACAGCTCCTCGGCATTGGCAATGCCCATGTATTCGTAAGCGACGGCCGGCGAGATATAGCGATCCAGACAGCCGCGCTTGCCACAGCTGCAGAGCTTGCCATGCGGTTCGACGATAATATGCCCGATCTCGCCGGCATTGTTGCGGCTGCCCTTGTAGAGGTGGCCGTCGAGGAACATTCCGGCACCGATGCCCCCGCCGCCGGCGAGAAACAGATAGACGAAGCTGCCCAAACCGCGGGCGACACCATGAAGACGCTCGCCGATCGCTGCTGCCGTCGCATCGTTCTCGACCAGCACCGGCACTTTTATCCGCTGTTCCAGCTCGTGCCCAACGGGAAAATCCTGCCAGCCGGGCAGGTTCAGCGGGCTGAGAGAGGTGGTGCCGCCATCGGCATAGCGGCCGGGCAGGGCCATCCCGACGCCGAGCAGCCTGTTCCGGTCGAATGCGAAGGCTTGCTGAAGATCCTCGACGATGGACTGGAGAGCCGGCATGGCCCGTTGCGGATCCGGATGTTCGACGTGGCGCTCGATGCGCGCGCAAACGGCGCCCGAGAGATCCGTCAGGACCCCGCTGGCGCGCTGGCGGCCAAGTTCGAGGCCTATCGAATAGGCGCCGCGCGGATTGATGGTGTAGGGGATGATCGGCTGGCCGCGCGCCAGCTTCTGCGCCTCGGACGGGACGAGAAGGTGCGATCTCTCCAGTTCCTCGACGATATTGGACACGGTCTGGGCGGTCAGCGCCGTCATCCGGGCGATCGCCGCTCGCGACAAGGGACCATTCGTGCGGACAGCCTCGATCACCACACGCCGGTTGTGAGACTTGGCCTGCTCGAGATTCGTGCCGGAGATCGCCTTCATGTCGCCTTCAAAGGAAATGGTGCGTCACCCTTGTCACAAGACGTACACCGATGAAAGCTCCATTCTTCTTCACGCCCTATTTGCCGATGGCGTCGGCTAATAGACTTTGCCTCTATGCAGGAGGCCGATGATCGCTATCCCCGCCAATCCCGTGATGGCGCTGAGGATAGCAGTTCCCGAATAGCCCGTCACATAGGTGCCGGCGGCAAAGACCAGTGCGCCGATCCCGGCGCTGGCAAAGATATTGACGGAGATCAGGGCGCTGCCGAGCCCCGGCCGGTCGGCGATCAGATCCTGCAGATAGGTGATCGGAATGGTGATGATCGCCGACGCTCCAATGCCGGCAAGCAAGGTGAGCGCATAGAGGTGCCACGGCTCGGAGGCAAAGCCGAGAAGGCTGAGGAACACGGCATAGATGATGGTACCGGCGGCAAGCGCCGTCATCTGGCCGGCCTTGCGCGCGATCCGCGACCAGACGATGATGAAGACGACTTCCAGCAATGCGACGATGCCGACCAGAATGCCGACGTCGCTCAGCCTGCCATGCGCAGCACCAGTGGCGATCAATGGCAGCAGGGCGTCATTGAGATGCAGCGTGCTGGTGATGAGCGCCACCCCGCAAATATGCGCCGAGATGCGCGGCGAAACCACCTGGCGAAGCGCCCCGAGATAGCTGAGATGATGAACTGCTGCCATCTCCGTTCCCGCCCGCTTCGGCAGGGCGAAGACGATGATGCCCTGACAGAGCTGACATGAAATGCTGGCAAAGAGGTAGGCCGGCAGCATGCTCGATGCGCCAGACAGCAGCAGGCCGGTGATGCCGGGGATCAGCACCCAGGACAGCGAGATCATGGCGCGCACGCCGGAGTTGGCCGTCACCATGTCGCTTCGGTTCATGCCGTGCATCGCCGCGCGCGCATTGGCAAACAGCAGCGAGTTCAGCGCCCCGTAGATCGGCAGGGGCAGCAACCCGCTGATAACGAAGATGGCTGCAGTCGGAAAGGCGTAGACCATGCCGTAGCCGACGATGCCGAAGAGGCAGGCGCCGATCATCGTCGACCGGTACTCGCCAAGCCGGTCGGCGAGATTGCCGAGCAGGATGCTGATGACGACGTTCACTGCCGCCGAGACGAAACTCAGGAAGGAATAGAGGCCGTCGCTCAAGCCCAATTCGCGGATACCCACGACCGAACGATAGGGTGCAGTCATCGCCCCCGCCATTCCGAAGGTGAAAATAGCGATCATGCTGGCGCGGATCGCCGGATTGCGGAAGACGTCGGGGAAAAGGCGGCTCATGCGGGCATCTGAATGTCAGTAATGTTCCGATTGGGAGAAGGTCCGCGCGAGTTCGGCCTGGCCTGCCGTGAGGCCGCAGTCGACAGGCAGGCAGACACCGGTGATAGAGGCGGCCTGGGGGCCGGCGAGGAAGGCCACGGCATTGGCAACATCCTTCGGATCGACGACGCGCTGCAGCGGATACCAGCGGCGCGCTTCCTCGAAAACATTTGGATTGGCGGCGGCGCGTGCTTCCCAGGCCTGCGTCTTCACCGTGCCGGGTGCGACGGCGTTGGACCGGATGCCGAACTTGCCGTATTCCACGGCGACCAGCCGGGTGAAATGCAAAAGGCCGGCCTTGGCGGCGCTATAGGCCGGGTGTCCGAAGACATGCATGCCGTTGACCGAGGCGATATTGACGACTGACCCCTTCGAAACCGTCAGCATGGGCTCGAATGCGCGGAAACATAAGAATGCCGCTTCGAGATTGAGCGCATTGTCCGCCCGCCAGATCTCGGGCGTCGTGTCGTGCAGGCTGGTCGCGCGGGCGGCACCCGCATTGTTGACCAGGGTTTTAACCACGCCGACGTCGGCGGCGCGTCTTGCCAATTCGGCTATGCTCGTCTCGCCGGTTACATCGCATTCGATGGCGACGAAGCGATTATCCGGCCCGAGCTTCAATGCCACGGCAGCCGCAGCCGCAGCATCGATATCGGCGAGCAACACGACGTCGTGGTCATCGGCAAGCCGTGCGGCGATCGCCGCGCCGATATCGCCTGCAGCGCCGGTAACGATGGCTATCGACTGCGTCATTTTCTGTCGCTCCCGTTCATGAACCTCAATCTCCAAGCAATTGCCGGTCGTCGCCATCGCGGTGAATGACCAGCTGCTGCTTGATGCGCCGAAGCGTGGTCGTCGCCTTCGGCTGAACGGCATAGGCAACCAGGCTCGACAGGATATCGATCGTCGCGATGTAGGCTATGCGCGTCGAGGTCGGGCGATAGATATTGTGGCCCTCGGGAAGGTCGATCGGCACGACGATTTCGGCGGCCTTGGCAACCGGGCTTTCCGTCTGGGTGAGCGCGATCGTCTTCACCTTGGTCTGGCGGGCAAGCTCGAAGGCGCGCACCAGCTCCATATTGCGCCCGGAGAAGGACGAGCCGATCAACACGTCGCCGGGCCTTGCCGCGGCAGCCATCATCAGCTGCATGCTGTGGTCGGAACTTGCCGTGATGCGAAGCCCGAGACGGAAGAGCCGGTTCTGGAGCTCGTCGGCGATCATCGACGAATTGCCGCCCGACCCGAACGCATAGATCATATCGGCCTTGGCGATATGCGAAACGGCGGCTTCGATCGCGGCAAGATCGAGCGACCGATGCAGGAGAAAGAGCGCGTTCTGGGCCTTGGTGATGATATCCTGGGCGACATCGGCCGGATCGGTGCTTTTCGATTCCGGTTTCAGATAGCGAACGCCGATATGGGCGGTGCGGGCAAGCTGCACCTTGAAGTCGGAAAAGCTCTCGCAACCCAGCCGCCGGCAAAAGCGGGTAACGGTCGGCGGCGATACCTCGGCCCGTTCCGCGAGCTCGATGATCGAGGCATTCACGGCAAACTCGAAGTCGTTGACGATGATCTCCGCGATCCGGCTCTCGGAGGGAGAGAGCCGACCCTTGTCTTCCTGCAGCGTCGAAAAGATATCCAAGCCCGTCCCCCGATCGTTCTCTATCTAATCCTTCTTCTTATAGGCCACGCAGTCGATCTCAACCTTGCAATCAACCATCATCGACGATTGCACACAGGCGCGTGCCGGCGGATGTTCGCCGAAATACTCCTGATAGATTTTGTTGAAGGTCCAGAAATCGCGCGGGTCATCGAGCCAGACGCCGACACGCACGACGTCCTCGACGCCATATCCGGCTTCATCGAGGATCGAAAGGACATTGGCGATCGTCTTGTGGGTCTGGGCAATGATGTTGCCGTCGATGATTTCGCCATCTTCCATCGCAACCTGCCCGGAAACATACAGCCATCCGTCGGCTTCGACCGCACGTGCGAAAGGCAGCGCCTTGCCTCCGGCGCCCGTTTGAACAGTGCCATAGCGCTTGATGGGCATGCTGAAGTCCTTGCAAATTATTTTCTTGATAAGTTGACAAGTGACCATAGAAAGCAGAATTTGACCAGTGAAAAACACGTTTTATGAAAAGAATTTCAATCTGGGGCAGATATGCGCGATCCTTTCAAGAATCCTTTCCCGTCCGACAGCGCCCGGCACGCTATCTGGGAAATGCTCGTTCCGCGCGATATCGATGCCTTTCTGGCAGCAGACTGGTCGATGGTCGAACATGACTTCGTGGAAGAGGGCTTCATCGGTATCGATGGCCAAAAGGAAGTCAGCCCTGACAAGTGGCGCCTCGCATTTCCAACGCTGTCTGCCTATCGCCAGGAATGGCTGAGGCAGGCGGAGGATTTCGCCAAACAGAGTTTCGCAGAAGATACCCGCACCGCGATCTTCACCACGACAACGCTGGAAGATATCGAAATCGAAGGCCACACGGCGCTTGTCCGCAAGAAATTCGACGGCGGCATTTCCAAGGCTGACGGTACCCGAGACGTCATGCAATGGCAGACGCTCTATTATTGCAGGCTTCACCAAGGACGCTGGAAAATCTCAGGTTTCACCGGCTACCTGCCGAACCCGATGGGTTGACGCGGGGCCGACAACGCGAAGGCGACTTTCTTGCGCATTTTCACGGCAGCATTGGCGACCGAGACCAACACCTTTTCCCCGATCTGCGTGGATCGTCGCGCATTCGAAGCCTCTCTCTATGCCCCGCCCGGCCAGCATCCCGAAACACCAACGCTTTGCACCGCGCCGATCACCGTCGGAAGGCGCGTCACCCGAGAGAAGGGTTGGGAACTGATTGAAGGAACGGCCACCTGGGCCGACCCCGCAGGCCTCGTCAACCGGGCGACCTACGAGGAATTGCGTGACGAAATCCTCGGCCAACTCAGCGCGGCGATGCCTGTCGACGCCGTTGTCATGGGCCTGCACGGCGCCATGGTGGCTGCCGGATACGAGGATACCGAAGGCGATCTTCTGTCGCGCATCCGCGAGATCGTCGGGCCTGATGTCCTCATCTGCGCCGAACTCGATCCGCACAGCCATCTCACGGCAAAACGCGTCGCTGCGCTTAATTTCTCCGTCTATTTCAAAGAGTTTCCGCATACGGATTTCGTCGACCGTGCCGAGGATCTCTGGCGCATTGCGGTCGAAACGCTCGAAGGCAGGATCAAGCCTGTTATGTCGGTGTTCGACTGCAAGATGATCGACGTCTTCCCGACATCGCGCGAGCCCATGCGTTCCTTCGTCGACAAGATCATGCAGATCGAGAAAGACGATCCGGACGTCTTGTCGATCTCGGTGATCCACGGCTTCATGGTAGGCGACGTTCCCGAAATGGGAACGAAGCTGCTTGTCGTGACGGACAATAGGCCGGAAAAGGGCGCGGCTTTGGCGCGCGAACTCGGCCTCGAGCTGTTTTCGAAGCGTGGCACCTTCATGGTCCCGCAGATCGACGAGAAGGAAGCCGTCGCGCGTGCGATGGCCGCCACCGCATGGCCTGTTGTCATTGCCGATGTCTGGGACAATCCGGGCGGCGGCACGGCAGGGGATGCGACGGTTATCCTCGAAGAGCTGATCGCCCGCGGCGTCACGAATGCCGCGATCGGTACCATCTGGGATCCGGTGGCCGTCCAGATTTGTTTTGCGGCGGGCGAGGGGGCAGAAATTCCGCTGCGCTTCGGCGCCAAGTCGGCGCCCGGCACCGGCAATCCCATCGATGGCACCGTCAAGATCGTCAAGCTGGTGAAGAATGCCGAGATGCAGTTCGGCGAGAGCCTCGCACCTTTCGGCGATGCCGCACATATCGTGCTTGACGGCCTCGACATCATCCTCAATTCCACACGCGCTCAAAGCTTCGATCCGAGCCTTTTTTCGGCGATGGGCATCGACCCCGCCAGGCAGAAGATCCTGGTGATCAAATCCACCAACCACTTCTTCGCGTCCTTCTCGAAGATCGCGGCCGAGATCCTTTACTGCTCTGCCGGAACGCCCTATCCCAATAATCCGGCGACGACGCCATACCGGCGGGCACCGAAGACCATATGGCCGATCATCGCCAATCCACATGGACCAGAACGCGGAGCCGCCTAGATGCATGACAACCGGTTTGCCGTCATCGCCAAGGCAGGCGACAGGATCGCCGATCTCTCGACGCCGCGTCCTGTGATCGACGAAGACCGGCTGGCGGCAAACATAGACCGCGTTCAATCCTATATGGATCAGCACGGACTGAACTTCCGCCCGCATATCAAGACGCACAAGATCTCGGCTCTCGCCGTCGCGCAGGTTGCCGCGGGCGCCAAGGGCATCAATTGCCAGAAGGTGACGGAAGCCGAAGTTTTTGCCGAAGCCGGCTTCGAGGACATCCTCATCACCTTCAACATCCTCGGACCGCAGAAGCTCGAGCGGCTGGCCAAGTTGAACGAGAGAATTTCGGCCCTCAAGGTCGTCGCCGACAGCGAAGTGACGGTCGACGGGCTGGCAGCACATTTCTCCGGCCACAAGCCGCTCACGGTTCTGGTCGAATGCGATACCGGCGGCAGCCGCTGCGGCGTGCAGACGCCGGGTGAGGCGGCCTCGCTCGCCAAGCGCATCGCCGCTGCCGACGGCCTCACCTTCGGCGGCATCGTGACCTATCCGAAGCCACAATCGGCCGCCGCCGTGGAAGCCTTCATCACAGAGGCGCTCAAGCAGCTGAAAACGGAAGGCATAACCTGCCCGATCGTCAGCAACGGCGGAACGCCGAGCCTCTTCGAGGCGCATCTGGTCACCTCAGCCACGGAACACCGCGCCGGCACCTATATTTACAACGATCGCCAGATGGTGCGCATGGGCCATTGCACCGAGGACGATTGCGCCATGCATGTGCTGGCGACCGTCGTGTCGCGGCCAAACGCCGACCGCGCCGTCATCGATGCCGGGTCGAAGGCGCTGACATCGGATCTTCAGGGTTTTAGCGACTACGGGCTGATCGTCGGTTATCCCGAGGCGCGGATCAGCAGCCTCTCGGAAGAACACGGCGTGATCGACCTGTCGAATTGCACCGGCCCCCGGCCACAGATCGGCGAGAAGCTCTTCATCATCCCGAACCACACCTGCGTGGTGTCCAATCTGTTCGATACGATGGTCTTCCATCGGGGCGGCATCGTCACCCGCGTCGAGCAGGTCGCCGCCCGCGGTCTCGTCTGGTAGGGGGCGGTTCCGGCTGGAGCAAAATGATGCCGATTGCCGAAGGCTGCGGTTATCGGTGGATCGCTCGCGATCTCCGTATCAGCAAAATACAGTAGCTGATGTTGCGAGACGTGCGCGCAAGGGATGACCTGGTTGCGCCAAGGGCTGACATTTGGCGAGATTGAGTGAGTGACCGATTTGGGGCCGGAAGGAGACTGGCCGCATCTGGAAAGTTAGCCAGAAATGCAGACTTAGCGCAGTTGCAGCTCGGGTCTCCCCCGGGACAGAACTGGGCACTTCCGCCGAGGCCCTCGCTCGCCGCCCATCACCAGACGTTCAAGAACCGTCCGCTTTCCGTGGATACTCATTTCCGTGTCGTTCACCTCGACGCCGTCGGTCACAAAGAAGGATGACGGCTCGATGGAGATGGAGATCGCCGGGACATTACCTCTTTACCACTTGTTGACTCACCCGCGGTTGAACAATAACTTGCGAACTCGGTCGTTAGGCTTGTCCTCACATGACGGATCAATCTATTCAGCGTCGCCTTGCCGCCATCGTCGTTGCCGATGTGGTGGGATATTCACGCCTGATGGAAGCTAATGAAGCCGCAACGCTGGCGAACCTCAGGGAACTCCGTTCCGGCGTTATCGAGCCGGCTGTGATGCGCTACCACGGTCGCATCTTCAAGGTCATGGGCGACGGCTTCCTAATCGAATTCGGTAGCGCGGTGGACGCGGTCGCAGCAGCGTTGGAAATGCAACGGGCCACCACCGCTGTTGAGGCTTCCGGAGACCGGCGCCTGCTTTTGCGTGTAGGCGTCAATCTGGGAGATGTCATTGACGACGGTTCAGACGTCCTCGGCGACGACGTCAATGTCGCGGCGCGCCTCCAGACGCAGGCCGCACCGGGAGGCATCTGCATTTCAGCCAATGTTCACGGCGAGATCGTCGGCAAGATTAGCGACCGGTTCATTGATGCAGGCGAACGCTACCTGAAGAACCTGACTCGCCCGGTCCACGTGTGGCATTGGCCGGATGCGCTGCAGAGCATATTGCCGCTGCCCGAATGTCCCTCGATCGCTGTATTGCCGTTCACGAATATGAGTGGGGATGAAGCGGACGCGCCTTTCGTCGACGGCTTGACCGAAGACCTGATCACCGACCTTTCCCGTACGGCTGGTCTGTTCGTCATCGCGCGCAATTCCGTGTACGTCTACAAGGGCAAGCCGGTCGACGTCCGGCTGGTCGCCCAGGAACTCGGCGTCCGCTATGTCCTCGAGGGGAGCGCCAGACGCGCAATGGGCCGTGTCCGCATCAATGCCCAATTGGTCGACACGCTTGCCGGCCAGCACTTGTGGGCCGACCGGTTTGACAGGACGGTGGAAGATGTTTTCGAACTACAGGATGAAGTTAACGCCAAGATTGTTGAAGCCCTCGTTGGCCGGCTGACCATCCCGACGCCGCGCAATCGGCCGAAGAACTTTGAGGCGTACGATCTGTGTGTGCGCGCCCGCCTCCTGACGGAAGAGTCGCCGCAAACTGAGCGTGAGGCCTATATGCTGCTCCAACGCGCGGTTGAGCTCGAGCCATCATATGCCGAGGCGCTCGGTCTGCTCGCCTATAACCGTTGGCTTGCCTGGACTCATTTCGGCGAGCCCGAAGATCCTAACCGTCGGATGGCGGCGACGTTCGCGCAGAAGGCGGTCGACCTGGATCCCAACGATGCCGGCTGCCGTTATGTTCTGGGGACCATTTTGGCTTATGAGCGGCGATGGGAGGAATCGGAGGCCGCCTTCGCCAAGGCCCTGGAGCTGGACCCCAACCACGCCGACACCTGGGCCGCCATGTCGGACATGTCCGTGCTGGACGGCAGGGTTGCCGACGGACTGGCGCAGATCGAAAAAGCTCTGCGGCTCAATCCCTACCCAGCCTGCTGGTATCTTTGTCATCTTGGGCAGGCGCAATACGCCGCGCGTGACTATGAGGCGGCAGCCGCTACGCTCCGCAGGAAAGACACGTATCGTACCAACTCACGCAAATTCCTGGCTGCTACGCTTGCGCAGTTGGGCCACCATGAGGAGGCGCGGCGAGAAGCAGAATTGTTCCTGATCGCCCACCCTCATTTCACGATCGGCCATTGGCTCAGCTCCCAGCCGCTGCGCGATGCATCTGTACGAGACCACTTTGTTGACGGCTTCCGAAAGGCCGGCCTGCCGGAGATGTGACAGCGGGTGGGGACAATCCCGACGCGTTCGAGGACTTGATCAACGGGATATGCGCTGTGCGAGAACGGCGGTCTGGATCGCAGTGCCAAGCTTATTCAGACGCTCCACAAAACGCGTCAACCAGCCCGAGTCTCGCATGACTTTTCCGCTGGACCGCCTTGCATCATGGTGGCGATGAGCCCGTAGCCCAGAATGAAGACAGGATGCTTTGCGAAACATTTAAGCAGCTTCGCCGAGACATGAAGGCGACGACGCTTACTTCCGCTATCGGCGGCGCAAAGATGCCGTTACCTTGAAACTAGACGATGTCTGCTTTCCGGCAGGTGCAAGGTATGCTTCAACGGCCGAAATGACAGCGCAAAGCCGCCGAAGGTCGACAACGGAAAAATGTCCGCTTTGGGCCGAAGGTTGTTATGACGCAAATGGGCCCGACTCTGCCATCTGCAGGAGATTGTCCAACGACGTTCGTGGGGTGAAAATCACCCGAACCCTACCGGCGAGCAGCCAAAATTGCTTAGGGCGTCGTTTGGCCCGTATCCGGAGCCGACCCCCGGTAGGAAAAACGCCGCCCTGGCCGCCGGTTCAAG
Organism: Rhizobium sp. WYCCWR 11128; assembly: GCF_013416305.1. Classification (NCBI taxonomy): domain Bacteria; kingdom Pseudomonadati; phylum Pseudomonadota; class Alphaproteobacteria; order Hyphomicrobiales; family Rhizobiaceae; genus Rhizobium; species Rhizobium sp. WYCCWR 11128. Next base: position 407,924 of record NZ_JACCEZ010000005.1, on the reverse strand, counting down.
CCGCCGTCGGATTGATCACATTCATATCGATTTCGGTCAGCTCGACGCGCCGCTCGAAAGCAATGCCCGCCTCGTCGAAGAGATGGCAATCTGCGGCATTGATGCCGGTTGCGACAGGCGCGTCCGCACGGATGCCGACGCTGCCCGGCAGCATGGCGCAGAAATTCTCGGACTCTCCATTCAGCGAGGCGTAAGCGACCGTATTTGCTCCGAGGCGCTCGATGACCGTCGGCGTCACCTTAAAGACGATATCGCCGCCGCCGAGCTGGATATGCTCCGGCCGGATGCCAAGCGTCAAAGCCTTGCCGGCCATGCCGTCACGCGGCGTCACCGGCAGCACGGCTGTCTGGCCCTGATAATCCACCTCGACGCCATTGGCGCTGACGCCCTTGCAGGTCACGGGAAGAAAATTCATTTTCGGATTGCCGATGAAGCCGGCGACAAACTGATTTGCGGGCTTGTGATAAAGCTCCAGCGGCGCGCCCGTCTGGGAGATATCGCCGGAATCCAGCACGACGATGCGGTCGGCCATGGTCATCGCCTCGACCTGGTCGTGCGTCACATAGATCATCGTTGCCTTCAACTGCCTGTGCAGCTTGGCAAGCTCGATGCGCATGTCGGCGCGAAGTGCTGCGTCGAGGTTGGAAAGCGGCTCGTCGAACAGGAATATCTTCGGTTCGCGCACGATGGCGCGACCGATCGCGACGCGCTGGCGCTGGCCGCCGGACAGCATGCCGGGTTTCTGCTGCAGCCGCTGTTCGAGGTGAAGGATGCGCGCCGCGTTTTCCACCTTGGCCTTGAGCTTCTCCTCTTCCATCCTTTCGACCCGAAGTGGGAAGGCAATGTTCTCGAAGACCGTCATGTGCGGATAGAGCGCGTAGGACTGGAACACCATGGCGATGCCGCGCTTGACCGGCGGCAGATCATTGACCCTGACACCATCGATGACGATGTCGCCTGCCGTCGTCGCGTCGAGACCGGCAATCATGCGCAGCAGGGTGGATTTGCCGCAGCCTGAGGGCCCGACGAAGACGACGAACTCGCCGTTCTTCACATCGAGCTGCACGCCCTTCAGAACTTCGTAGTCGCCATAGAACTTCTGAACTTTGTTGAGAAGGAGCTGTCCCAAAAATCTGTCTCCGCTGGCGGCCTTCGTCGCACATTCGATCATCGTGACTGCATAATTCCTTACATCGGATTCGACTTAAGGAATTATGCAGCAATTCAAGGTGTTACAGCGCCGCACTGCGAAAAGACATGCGGCGCTGCAGGAGGGGGATCGCGGGCTGTTGCCGTCCGCGATCCCGCGACCCCAAAGAGGCTTACTTGAACGCCTCGACTTCGCCGGCAGCCTTCTTGAGTGCTGCCTCCGGCTCGGCCTTGCCCGTCACCACGGACTGTACCATCTCGATCATCGAGTTCTGGAAGCCCTTGTAGTCGGTGAAGAGCGGCTCGGGACCACCGTAGCTGATGCCGTCGATCAAGGGCTTCCAGTGGGGATCCTTGGCGACGAATTCATCGACCTTTGCCGACGGCCGCAGCGGGGTGAGGCCGGCGCCGCCCTGCAGTTCGTATTCGGATTGCACATCCGGCGAGGTGATGAACTTGGCGAATTCCGTCGCCTTGTCCTCGACCCCCGAACCCTTGAAGATCGCCAGGCTGTCGGTGATCAGTAGCGTGCCGGGGCCTTTGGCGTCGGGGCCGAGCGGCAGCGTCGTGATGCCCCAGTTGATCTTCGTTGCCTTCAGGCGGTCGGCTGCACCCGAGCCTGCCTGGATCATAGCCACTTTGCCGTCGAGGAAGATGGCGCGGACTTCGTTCTGCTCGTAGGCGGTCGGGCCTTCTTCGGAGTAGGGGACGATGTCCTTGTAGGCCTTCAGCGCGGCGAGAATCTGCGGGCTGTCGAGCGTGACTTTGCCGTCGGCATCGATCACCGTGCCGTTGTTGGTGTAAACCCAATGCATGAACTGGTGCATCGTATTGTCGAAGGTCTTGGCGGAGAGACCGAAGCCCGGAATGCCGGTCTTTTCCTTGATGGTCTTTGCCATCTCGATTTCTTCAGCCCAGGTCTTCGGCGGCGTCTCGGGATCGAGGCCAGCCTGCTTGAAGAGATCCTTGTTCCAATAGAGCGCCTTGGTGGAGAAGGCGATCGGAACGCCCCACTGCGTGCCCTCGAAGGTCACGGTGTTGACGATGTTCGGATAGTAGGTCTTCTTCTCGTCGTCCGTCATCGGCACAGGAACGATAAGGTCGTTCTGCGCGAATTCCTTCAGCGTGCGCGAGCCGACATAGGCCATCGCCACCGGCGTGCCGGCGGCAGCGAGCGTCGTTGCCTTGTCCTGGCACTGTGCCCATCCGACGACCTCGGGAGCGACCTTCCAGCCTGTGTTCTTTTCTTCCCATTGCTTGATGTATTTGGTGTGGACCGGGTCGATCGTGTCGCCGCAATAGATCCAGCTGATTTCCTTGTCGGCCGCCTGGGCAGTGACGGCGGTCAGTGCCGTCGAACCGAGCAGGGCGAGCGCCATAAGGCCTGTCTTGATGGTAATGCTCACGTCGTGACTCCCATTCTTGTGTTAGCTGTTCACTCGTTTTTTGGTCTTATTGTTTCACCGCACCGGCGGTCAGCCCGCCGACAAGGTAGCGCTGAAGGAAGAAGATGACGACCATCGCCGGCGCGATACCGACGAAGGAAGCCGCCATCAGTTCGTTCCAGATGACCTCCTGCTTGCCAAAGTAAGCAAAGAGCCCCACCGGCAAGGGCATGTATTCGGTCTTCGAGTTGAACGTCAGCGCGAAGATGAATTGCTGGGCGTAAGCGCCGATGAAGGTGGTGATGGCGACGACGATGATCCCCGGCATCGCAATGGGAAGGATGACCCGGCGCAGCGTGTAGAAATGGCTGGCGCCATCCATGTAGGCCGCTTCGTTGAGTTCCTGCGGAATACGGATCATGTAGGTGCGCAGCAGCCAGATCGCCGAGGGGATCAGGAAGGCGACGCCCGGCACGATCATGGCGAGATAGGTGTTGAGCACGCCGATGCTGCGCATCAGCCGGAAGAGCGGGATCAACAGCACGGCGCCGGAGAACATGTTCACCGTCAGGAAGGCGCCGAGCAGGATGCCCATGCCCCTGAATTCGAACTTCGCAAAGGCATAGGCCGCCGGAATGACGAGGCAGAGCACGATCAGCGTGACGATGATCGAGATGAAGAACGAGTTGAAGATATAGCGCCCGAAGCCCGGCACACTGATCCACATCGTCCGATAGGCTTCGAAGGAGCCGTTCTCCGGCCAGAAACGATAGGGCGAGGAGAAAAGCTGGCTGAGCGGCTTCAGCGAAACCAGGAAACCTTCGACGAAGGGCGACAGCACGAAGAAAAGAAACAGCGCAATGCCGCAATAGATCAGGATGATTTCCCACCAGCGGTAACGGTCGATCATGGCTGCATTGCTCATGCGCGTTTCTCCGGATTGAGGCGGCGGGTGACGCGGAAATAGGCGAAGCAGAAGAGCGACAGGAAGATGCAGATCAAAACGGCGCGCGCTGCACCTTCACCGTATTTCTTCGAGCCGATCGCCGTCTGATAGGTATCGATGATCATCGTCGTCGTCTCGCCGCTCGGTCCGCCCTGCGTCAGGATCCAGATGATGTCGAACGAGTTGAAAGTGGCGATCAGCGAGAGCATCGACATGGTAATGATCGCCGGCACCATGAGCGGCAGCGTGATGCGGCGGAAGCGGTACCAGCGGCCGGCGCCGTCGGTCCAGGCGGCCTCGTAGAGATCCTTCGGAATGGATTGGATCGCCGCCAGGAAGTAGATCGTCACCAGCGGCACGCCGATCCACACGTCGGTGATGATCGTTGCCCAGAAGGCGGTGTTTCCATAGGCGAGGAAGGCGACAGGGCCGTCGACGAGTCCGAAGCGCTGCAGCATGCCCGATATCATCCCGAACTGGCCATTATACATCCAGCCCCACATGAAGATGCCGATCGCCATCGGCACGATCCATGGCGGCATGGTCAAAAGCCGGAACAAGGAGCGGCCGGGGACCGCGGCATTCAGCATGCATGCGCCGAAGGTGCCGATCACCATTTTCAGGGCGACCGAGAAGAACGTCCAGATGAAGGTGCGGATGATCACTTCCGCAAACCGCTCGTTGAAGATCTTCTCGTAATTGGCCCAGCCGACCCAATTGGTGGTCTTCCTGAGGGACGCGTCGGTGAAGGAGAGGATGAAGGTATCGACCAGCGGATAGGCGACGATCGCTAGAACATAGAGCACAGCCGGAAGAAGAAGGATGCAAGCGAAGATGAAGGTGCTTCTTTGAACACTCATCTTGCCGCCCTCCTCAAGCCGCTCTCGCGTGAAGGGCTTCGTCGAAGCGGTCCCAGACGGGTCTGAGATCGACGACCGCTTTCTTCATCCTCGCTTCATCCATCGCCAAGGCGAGGATGCCGGCTTCGAGCGCATTCAGGGTGGAAACAGGAAGTTCGAGCCCGGTGCGCACGCTTTCAAGCAGGTCGCTCGCCATCTGTTCATCGGCGCCGTAATGCTGGGAGAGCTCGGTAGCGGCATATTTGTTTTCGACAATCTTGTTGCCGGTCAGCTGTTCGTGAACGTCGAGATAACCGCGGACGAAATCGCCTTCGGCCATGCCGCGCGAACCCATGATGGCAAAACGGCGGAATTGATCGGGCACGTTGAGGTTGGTGTGGAAGTTCATGCCGACGCCATTGGCATATTCGACGATCGCGACCTGATAGTCGATGATATCGGCATCGCTGTCGAAGACCTTGTCCGATCCCATCCATCCGCTCGGCTTGCGGTGGAAAAGCTCGAGGTCGTTGATGCCCTCGCGCGCCGGGTCGTTGGCCGGAATGAAGCTCTTGCGGCCGCCGAAACTGGCGACGCGCTCCGGCCGTGCGCCGGCGACGCCATTATAGAGATCGAGGTCGTGGCAGCATTTCTCCAGCATGAAGCTGCCGGAATAGCGCTCATAGCGGCGCCAGTCGCGCATGAAGAAGGCGCCGTGATAAGGCTCGATATGTTCGGAGGCCTCGATCGACACGATCTGACCAAGCTTGCCCTCGGCCTGGATGGCGCGGAGATCCTTATAAAGAGGAGAATAGCGCAACACGAGACCGACCATCAGTCGCTCATGGCCGAATTTTGCCATCAGATGGGCAAGTTCGATGCTTTCGGCGATCGTCGTGACGATCGGTTTTTCGCAAAAGACCTTGAGACCGGCTTGAAGCCCGAGCCTGATATGGTCGAGATGCAGGTGATTGGGGGAGCCGATCATCAGCAGATCGAGTTTTTCGGAGGCAAGAAGCTCTTCCGGCGAACCATAGGCCTTGCCGACTGAAATTCCCTTTTCCGTCAATCCCGGAAGTCCGGCGGGTTCCGGATCCACATAGCCGACAATGTCGAAGCTGCCATCGATTGCCTTGAAAACATAGCCGAGATAGCCGAGCCGGAATCCTAGCCCGATGATTCCCACTTTCATGCCGATCAAGTTCCCATTTAGTAATTTATTTTCTTTAAGTTGGGACAAAAATCGGGAGGCGTCAATAGAAAACGGGCATCGAAGCGCGAGCATGAAATTAATTTTCATAGATCGATAGCCGGTGGTCGATTGCTGGCTGCAACCGGCCGGACGCGGATTGCCAAAGGGAAGAGGGCGCGCCGCTTGAAGCAGGGGCGGCGATTTCAGCGCCCGTCGCGGCAGGCAGCGATTGCCATGGCAAGCACACGCGGGACTCGCGAAATGTTGAAAAGACTCGTGAGTTTACGTGTGTAGGATGATGCGAGACCCGAAGGCACGGAGGAGCCATCATGACCCGTATGACAGCCAAGGATTTCCCTCAGGAACTTCTCGAACTCTACGATTATTACGCGCACGGGAAAATTACCAAGCGCGAGTTTCTCGACCGGGCCGGCAAATTCGCCGTCGGCGGGCTTACGGCAGCCGCCATTCTTTCATCGCTGAGCCCTGACTATGCGCTGGCGACCCAGGTCGAGTTCACTGATCCCGATATATCAGCCGAATACATCACCTATCCCTCGCCAAAGGGAAATGGCGATGTCCGCGGCTATCTCGTCCGCCCCAAAAACGCGACCGGCAAAGTCGCGGGCGTGGTGGTCGTTCACGAGAATAGGGGCCTGAACCCCTATATCGAAGATGTGGCGCGGCGCGTGGCAAAGGCGGGTTTCATCGCACTTGCGCCGGATGGCCTCACGTCAGTCGGAGGCTATCCTGGCAACGACGAAAAGGGACGGGAACTGCAGCAGAAGGTCGACCCGGAAAAGCTGATGAACGACTTCTTCGCGGCGGTCGAATTTTTGATGCAAAGCGATCTCACCACCGGCAAGGTCGGCATCACCGGCTTCTGCTATGGCGGCGGCGTCTCCAACGCCGCGGCGGTCGCCTATCCGGAGCTTGCTGCAGCCGTGCCCTTCTACGGCCGGCAACCGCGCGCCGAAGACGTGCCGAAGATCAAGGCGCCACTGCTTCTCCATTATGCCGGACTGGACAAGGGGATCAACGAGGGCTGGCCGGCCTATGAAGCTGCGCTGAAGTCATCAGGAAAAACATTCGAGGCCTACGTCTACCCTGACGTCAACCACGGCTTTCACAATGATTCCACGCCCCGCTACGACGAAGCGGCAGCCAAGCTCGCCTGGCAGCGGACGGTCGACTGGTTTACGAAATACCTCGCCTGAGAAGGCCGGTCTTGAACGAGCTGCGGCGGGGAGCCATTCCCCGCCACCTATCCGTTCCCGCGGCCTGTCAAGGCGACTGATGGCCTGTGATCAGGCTCCAGAAGGGCCCGTCACCGGACAGGTTTTCAGAATCGGCAAGCCCGCGAAGCTGCAGGAAAGCGGCGCCGGACACATTCCGATTTCCCCAGCGCAAGCAGTCGATGAATTTGACTTCACGTTCATGAACGCTCATCGGCGCTTCGAGCGATCCCTTCGCATGCAAACGGGACTTGTTCAAAATGCGCCCGTCGCGCATCGTGACCGTGACGACATGTGGGAGGCGCTCCACGCCTTTTTCCTCCTCAGCCGAATAGGACTGCATTTCGATGCGCGGCATGAATTCCCGGATTTCCGGCCGCCCAATCTCCTGCCGTGTAAAATCCGAAAGGCTAAGGGAGCCTTTGAGGAAAGCTGTCGCCAGGCAATATTGCATTGAGAAGCGGGCCTGCATCTCGTCGGTGGGCTCGGGATAGGCGAGGTTACGGGCAGCGGATATTCCGACTTTCGTCTCGATCCTGGCAATGTCGTGCGCCCAAAGCCCATGTTCCTGCTTCAGATCCAGAAGCGCATCGATCACGCGATGGGTCGAGGCGCAGCAGGGATGGCGCTTGGTCACCACGCCCCGGCTTTCGATGATATGCTCCGCCTCGAATGTCAGGCCCTCCCAGCCCTTGGCATCATCGCCGCCGAAAAGATCGAGGAAGCCTTGCGGCCGTTCGAGGATATCCGGCCGCCCGCTCATGCCTGTAAGCGCCATGCGCGCCGCATCCACGGCATTGCGCGCGGCAATCCCGGCGTGAAGCGGTTTGGCAATCGTGCCGAATTGCCCTTTCGGGCCGCAGGCGAAGCTCGCCGCGAGGCTCATCGCCGCGACTAAGCCGTTTTCGTCGGCGCCGAGAAGCCGTGCCACGCCAGCCGCGGCCCCGATGCTGCCGACCGTCGCCGTTGCGTGCCAGCCTCTGTTGTAGTGAGAGGGATTGACGCCGAAGCCGACCGCCGCTTGCGCCTCCAGCCCGGCCAGGTAGGCCTCGAGAAACCGTCTTCCGCTTGTTGCCTTGCCGCGCGTCAGAACCGCCAGCAGCGCAGGCACCAGTACCGCGGAAGCATGCGCCCTTGCCGGATGGAAATTGTCATCGAAATCGAGCGCATGAGCCGCCGTTGCGTTGATGAGTGCGGCGAAAGAGGGCGAGGCGGAGCCGCCGGTGACGAGCCGCGCTTCGCCGCCTCCGGCGATTTCTCCGTCGAAGGCGCGGGTGAGCGCGGCAACGCTTTCATCGCCGCTGCCTGCAATCATACAGCCGATGGTGTCCACCGCAGCATCTCTTGCCCGGTCCATGGCGAGGTCTGAGAACGTCGTTCGCGACAGGAGCTGTTCCGCGATCTTCCGGAGAATGGTGGCCATTGACGAAAGTCTTTCCGTGAGTTTGGTTCTCAGCGGAAAATGTTCAACTTTCCGCAGGTCCGCAATCTTATGCGGTTTGCGGGTAGGGCTATCGATGTTGGAGATAGAATGGCGCGAGACACGAGTGCGGCGATCAGCCTGAAGCATATCGAGGCCTATGACGCCATCGCCGCGACGGGCTCGACGATTGCCGCTTCCGTCGAGCTTGGGATCTCGCAATCGAACGCCAGCCGTTTGTTGCAGCAACTGGAAGACTATCTCGGCGTCAGGCTTTTCGACCGGGAAAAGAACCGGCTGCAACCGACCCGCGAGGGGCTGCAGCTCGGCCCGGAAATCCGTGCCATTTCCGACCGGCTACGCGCCTTGAAAACCGCGGCGATGGAGCTCGAGAGCGGTCGGTCGCGCGAGATCATGCTGCGGCTCGCCTTTCCCTCCAGTCTTTCCTCGACGCGCATTCCGAAGCTGCTGAAGAACTTTCTCGCGGCGAATGGTCCAATGCGCGTCGAAGTCGCATCCGGCAGCTATCTGGCAATTGAACGGATGGTGGCCGACGGCGAGGCCGATCTCGGCTTCGCGCGTCTGCCGCTGATGAGCCCGGGATTGAAACAGGAGAAGATCCTGTCGTCGCGGGTCATTTGCGCCCTGCACAAGGATCATCCCAAGGCCGGCAGCCGCCAATTGTCGGTCGCCGACCTGAAGGGGCAGGATCTGATCATGCTGAACAGGGAGCGACCGGTTCGTCATGAGCTTGAGGCGTTGTTCTACAAGGCCGGCATCCGCCAACGCCCCTTGCTCGAAGCGCATTCGGTGGCGAGTGCCTGCGCGCTGGCCGCTCAGGGGCTCGGCATTGCGCTGGTCGGCGAGATCATCGCCCGCGAATATGCGACGCTGCCGCTGCAGTTCATTCCGCTCGAACCGGAACTGCCGGTTGCCTACGCGCTGATCAGCGGAGAGAAATTTCCGATGGCCAAGGCCGCCAACCTCTTCCTTCAAAGCATTTCGGACTGGGCATGATGACGGTGCTTGAACCGTCCCGGGAGATCGCAAACGCATGAATATCAAGCAACTGGAAGTCCTGCGCACGCTTCTGGCGACAGGGTCGACGATTGCCACGGCAAAGACGATGGGGCTCAGCCAGTCCGGCGTCAGCCGCCTTCTCCAGCAGCTCGAGGCGGACCTTTCGATGTCGCTTTTCGTGCGCGACAAAGGCCGTCTCATCCCCACCCCCGAGGCCCTACTTCTTGCCCGCGATGCCGAGAACATCTTGCTCGCGGTCGATCGGATGTCGGGTCATGCGGAGGACTTAAGAAGCGGCGCCGCCGGCCCGGAGATCGTCCGCATCGGCCTGCCGAGCAGCATGTGGGAGCACTTCGCGCCGGCAATGCTGGCCGATTACATGAGCGATTTCCCCGGTGTGCGGATCGAAACCTTCTTCGAGACGACGACCGCGATCAACAAGCTCGTCGAGCAGAGAGTGATCGATTTCGGCTTTCTGCGCATGGAGGGCGAGAGCGGACCGGGCATTGAGGTCGAGCGCGTCGCCACCGGCGAAAGTGTCTGCGTCGTTCCGAAGGACCATCCTCTTGCGAAACTGGAGGAAATCACAGTCAGGAATCTGCGCGACGTGCCCCTCATTCTGATTGGCCGCCAACGGCCGAACCGCATGGCGCTCGACCAGACCTTCCGGCGGGCCGGCGTCAAGCAGATCGTCAAGATCGAGACGCATACCAATAGTTCCGCCTGTTCCTACGTCGCGCATGACCTTGGGGTCACGATCATCAGCAGCTTTTATGCGAATCTCTATCGCCACCTGCCGGTGGTTCACCGTCCTTTCGTGCCACGCGCGACCCAGGAATTCGGATTGGCGAGGGCGGTCGGGACGCCACTCTCGATTGCCGCCCACGCTCTGAGCGATGCCTTGAAGCGGCAGATCCAACTTTCGCAAAAAGATATTTAAAATCAAATCTTTAGCGTTACCCCTTACGCCAACGCAGCCGTTTTGGTTGCGGTCGTATTCCGCATAGACTTATGACAGAATCGCATAATATTGCGGATATTTCCTCATTCGATCATAGTCTGCGGCAACGAAACCGATGGCACCGGGCACTGTCCGTCGCCCATCGCGGGGAACAAAAATGCTGAAATTCGTTCTAAACCGCCTGTTGATGGCATTGCCGACGATCGTCCTCGTTTCGGTGACCGTCTTCACGCTGATCCGCTTCATACCCGGCGATCCGGCGGCACTGATGCTGGGTGATATGGCTGAGCCGGCTCAGATCGCGGCAATGCGCTCGGAACTCGGCCTCGACAAATCGCAGCCGGAACAGTTCCTGATCTGGACCGCCAATGTCGTCCAGGGTGATTTCGGCCGCTCGATTGTCAATGACGAGCCGGTTCTGCCGCTAGTCGCATCACGCTTTCTGGTCAGTGCCCAAATCGTCGTCGTCGCCGTGCTTCTGGCGAGCCTCATCGCCGTGCCGGCCGGTGTCATCGCCGCCTGGCGGCAGAACAGTCTGACGGACCTGGCACTGGTCGGCACGGCCACGATCCTGCTGTCGATCCCGACATTCTGGCTCGGCCTCCTGCTTCTGCTTTTCTTCGGCTTGAAACTCAGCTGGCTACCGGTCCTCGGCTATGTCTCGATCGGCAGCAACGTCACCGGCGGCCTGCTTTACCTCGTGCTGCCGATCATGACCCTGGTCATTCACGAGATGGGTGTGTTGATCCGCATGGCGCGCGCCTCGACGCTGGAAGTGCTGCGTCTCGACTATATCACCCACGCCCGGGCCAAGGGGCTTTCCGAGAGCGCCGTCCTCTGGCGGCACGCCTTCAAGAATGCTTTCGGCCCGACCTGGACAGTCATCGGTCTGATCCTCGGCAATCTGCTCGGCGGCATTGCCGTCATCGAGACGGTCTTCACCATTCCGGGGCTCGGGCGACTGATGGTCGACAGTATTTTTGCCCGCGATTACCCCGTGATCCAGGGTTGCCTGCTGTTCGTCTCGCTTTCCTATGTGCTGGTCAATTTGGTCGTCGACCTGCTCTATCCCTTGTTCGATCCGCGGGTAGTCGCCGAATGAAAAACGTCACGTTCAACGGCTTCATCGGCAGCATTCTCATTGCCGCATTGCTCATCTCCGCTGCGATCGGCCTTTTCTGGACCCCTTATGATCCGATGAAGCTCGGCTTCACGGCACGGTTGGCGGCACCAAGCGGCGCCCACTGGCTCGGAACCGACGAATTCGGCCGCGACGTGCTCAGCCGCCTGATCGTCGGCGCCCGGGCGAGCGTCTGGATCGGCACCTTGACGGTCACATTCGCGACGGTCTGCGGCACGCTGATCGGTCTCGTCAGCGGTTATGCCCGCGGTTGGGTCGATGCCGTCATCATGGCTGTCAACAATGCGCTTCTCGCTTTTCCGGGCATTCTTCTGGCGCTGGGATTGCTCGCCGTCTTCGGCGCCAACCAATATGGCATCATCTTCGCGCTGGGCATTGCCTATTCTCCCTCCATGGCCCGCGTTGTCCGGGGTGCCGTCCTATCGCTGCGCGAGCGGGAGTTCATCGAGGCCTCCAAGGTGATGGGCAATGGCGAGCTCTACACCATGTTCCGCCATATCCTCCCCAATTGCATCGCCCCGATCACCGTGCTGGCGACCTCGATGTTCGGCTGGGCGATCCTTTCGGAAAGCGCACTCAGCTTTCTCGGTCTCGGCGTTCCGCCACCGGCGCCGACCTGGGGCAACATGCTGGCTGCCGGCCGGCCATTCATCGAGCAGGCTGTCTGGCTGGGTCTCTTCCCGGGCATGGCGATTGCCCTGACGCTCCTCGGCATAAATCTTCTGGGCGACGCTCTTCGGGACAAGCTTGATCCATGGATGAGGGGGCTGAAATGACCAATAGAACGCTTTTGAATGTCCGCAACCTGTCGCTTCAGGTCACTGGGACCGGTGTGGAGGTCGTCAAGGACGTCAGCTTCGACATCGCGCCGGGCGAGATCTTCGGCATCGTCGGAGAAAGCGGATCGGGCAAGACGCTGGCAACACGCGCCCTGATCTCGCTGCTGCCGGCGCCCATCAAGGTGATCGGTGGCTCCGTTGCCTACAAGGGACGTGACGTGCTTTCCATGAACGGTGCGCAATTGCGCCAATTGCGTGGTGCGGAAATCGGTGTCGTCTTCCAGGAGCCGATGACCTCGCTCAATCCCTCGATGACCGTCGGCCGCCAACTCGAAGAAGGCTTGCAGCTGCATACGAAACTTTCGCAGGAAGAACGGCGCAGCCGGATCCTCGACATGCTGAACCGGGTCGGGATCCGCGACCCTGCCGGGGCGCTCTCTTCCTATCCGCATGAATTCTCGGGTGGCATGCGCCAGCGCATCATGCTGGCATCGGTCATGCTGCTGAAACCGGCGCTCTTGATCGCCGACGAACCGACGACCGCGCTCGATGCCGTGATCCAGCGCGATGTCATGGAATTGATGGTGGAACTGACACAGGCGGAAGGCACCGCCGTGCTGCTGATCAGCCACGATCTGCCGATGGTTGCCCGCTACACGAACCGTATCGTCGTCATGGAAAAGGGCGCGATCGTCGAAGAAGGGCGCACCGCCGATCTGCTCGACGCACCGCAGCGTGCCTATACGAAGAAGCTGCTTTCCTCCCTGCCGTTCCGCGGAGAGACGCGGATGATCGACAAGACCAGGGCGCCGATGGTCTCAGCGCGGGATATCGTCGTCGACTATCCAGGCCGGCGGTCGCTGATGAAGACGGCAAAGCCGAAACGGGCGCTGCATGGCGTCAGCATCGATATCCACGAGGGCGAAGTCGTGGCGCTGGTCGGCGGTTCGGGTTCCGGCAAGACCACGCTCGGCCGCACCATTGCCGGACTGGTCCGCGAGAGCGAAGGCGATATCCGGTTCAAGGGACGCAGCCGCGACGACGACTGGATGGATTATCGGCTGAATTGCCAGATGGTGTTTCAAGATCCTTATTCCTCGCTCGATCCGCGCATGACCATCCTCGCGCTCGTGGAAGAAGCGCTGCGGCTCGTTCCCGATCTCGACGCTGCGGCAAAGCGCAAGCGCGCCCTGGAGACGCTGGAGGAAGTCGGCCTTGGGTCCGACTATGCCGGGCGCTACCCGCATGAGCTTTCGGGCGGTCAGCGGCAGCGCGTGGCGATCGCCCGCGCCATTGCGCGCCGGCCGAAATTCCTGATCGCCGACGAACCGGTATCGGCCCTCGACGTGACGGTCCGGGCGCAGGTGCTCGAACTCCTGTCCGATCTGCAAAAACGCTACGGCTTTTCCTGCCTGTTCATCAGCCATGATCTCGGCGTGGTCGAACAGGTGGCTGATCGCGTCGTCGTCATGCAGGACGGCCGGATCATCGAGGAGGGCGACCGCGATACGGTTTTCGACAGCCCGAAGGAGGCCTATACGCAAAGGCTTCTCTCGGCCATCCCCGCTCTGGACCACAATGCTCAGGGCGGCGTGATCCTCAAATGGCGCCTGGAGAACTGACATGACGATGATTGAATCCGGAAAGCTTGCGGAGCGATTGAACGCGATCTGCGATGCCCAGCCTTTCGTGACCCGCTTCATGGTGCGTGCGCTTGGCAGCGGCGAAACGATCGGCAGGGGCGCGGACGAGGAAACCCCTTCCGCCAGCACCCGAAAGACCTCGATCATGATGGCTGCCTTGAAGGCCGCCCATGAAGGCCGCCTGGACCTGGACGAACGGATCACCTACGAAAAGCGTTTCGCCGAGGAAGTGGCGAGCGGGATGTTCCGCTATCTGACGCCCGGTATCGTCATATCGCTGCGTGATGCCATCACCGGCATGATGGTGCTGAGCGACAATGTCTGCACCAAGATGGTGTTCGAAAGGCTGACGCTCGAAGAGGTCGACAGCTATTGCAAGTCGATCGGCATGACGGGCACCAACCATCGCTTCCTCATCCCTCCCTTGGCGCTGTCGCCCGATCATTCATTGAAGGCCGTCACCACGACGACGGCGCGGGATCAGGTCTATCTGCTGCAGACCATACTGGATGCCCAGGATTCGCGGGAAGCCGCGGACCGGCTCGGCTGCTCACAGGCGCTCAGCGCCTATGCGCTTCAAACCCTGAAGAACCAGATCCTGCGTTATGCCATTCCTTCCCGGCTGCCATTCGGGGTGCTCGTCGCCCACAAGGGCGGCACGGGAAAGCGCGGCCGCATGAATGCCGGTATCGTCTATCGCGACGGTTCCCCCTTCTACATCATCGCCGTCTATACCGACGACGTGCCGCAGGAAATGCAGGACGGCACCCCCGGCTACACGGTCGCGCTTGAAACCATCGGCAGGCTTTCACGCGCCTGCTGGGATGAATTCCAATCCTAAAGATCATAAAAAGAGGGTAGAACAATGCACAAGCTTCTTCTTGCAGGCACCATGTTGATGGCGATGACCGGCGTGGTCGACGCCCGCGACATCGTCGTGGCTCAAAGTTCCGATCTGCGCAGCAACAATCCGGGCGTCAATCGCGACGGCAATACCGATGGAGTCATCCTGCATATCATCGAGGGGCTCGTCGGCTATGCCAACAACGGCGAGGTTAAGCCACTGCTGGCAAAGAGCTTCGAAGTCTCGGCGGATGGGCTGAGCTACAGCTTCAAACTGCGTGATGACGTCAAATTCCACAACGGCAAGAAATTGACCGCCGATGACGTCGTGTGGAACTGGAACCGCTATCTCAAGCCCGAAACGAAATGGACCTGCCTTCCTGACTTCGACGGCAGCGGCACCGTGCATGTTACGGGGGTCAAGGCAGTCGATACTTCGACCGTCACCATCACGCTGGAAAAGCCATCGGCAGTTTTCCTTGGCCTGATGTCTCGCCCCGAATGCGGTTACACCGGGATGATCTCCCCGGAATCGGTCGGCGCGGACGGAAGCTTCGTCAAGCCGATCGGCACCGGTCCCTTCAAATGGGATGAATGGAAGAAGGGCGAGTATATCCATCTCGCCAAGTTCGACGATTATGTCTCGCCCCAGAACGACGGCAAGCCCGACGGCATGGTCGGCTCCAAACGCCCTCTCGTCGACGGCATCAAGTTCATGGTCATTCCCGATGCTTCGACCGTAAAGGCCGGCCTTCAGTCCGGCGTGCTCGATGCCGCGGAGATTTCGCCGGATCTCATTCCCGAATTCAAGACGAGCGACACGATGCAGCTGATCGTGGCTCGCAACAACGGCAAAAACCTCTTTTACATCCAGACGCGCGACAAGGTTCTGAGCAATCCCGGCGTGCGCCGCGCCATGGCGATGGCACTCGATCTCGACCAACTCGTCGAGGCCGCCTCCAATGGCACCGGCGCAGCCAACGGTTCGATGGTTTCGCAAGACTCGCTCTATTTCGACGATGTCCAGAAGGAGCGTCTGCCCTACGACATCGAGGCCGCAAAGAAAGAGCTTGCGACGGCCGGCTATAAGGGCGAGCCGATTACCATCATCGCCAACAAGCGCAGCAACGTGCCAAGCTTCCCGGCCGCGGTGATGGCGCAGGCCATGATGCAGCAGGCAGGTCTCAATGTGCAGATCGAGGTGCTCGACTATGCGACGCAGGTCGATCGCCGCCGGTCCGGCAACTACCAGATCATCTCGCAATCGGTCGCGCCGCGGCTCGATCCGGCGCTGATGTACGGCTTCTATGTCGGCAACAAGGACAAGAATGCGTCATTGATGTGGGATGACCCGAAGGCTGTCGAGTTGATGAAGGCCGCCTATGCGGAGGCCGACCAGACGAAGCGTCAGGCGCTCTTCGACGAGTTTCACACGCTGATGCTCAAAGAAATGCCGGGCATCTTCCTCTATGACATGGTCGATGTCTGGGGCGCGACCAAGAAGCTGAAGGGCCAGCCCGTCTGGCAATCGAATGCCCGTCTTTGGGAAGTTTCGCTCGACAATTGAGCCTGAACTGCCGCGCCCGGATGGTTCGGGCGCCGCCATCCCGTTTCGACAGTCAACAGGAGATCCGGCAGGCAGTCCTGCCGGGTCCGGTGCAACACGTCCCTGTGGCGGCAGGACAGACAGCGAGGAAATGCCATGAATCTTGACGCGATCAGCTCCATTGCCGCGACGGTCGAAAAGATGAAACCGGATTATATCGCCCTCAGCGACAGTATCTGGGATTTCGCGGAGCTGAAATTCGAGGAGCGGCGCTCGTCGCAATTGCTGGCAAGGACACTCGAGGAAAACGGTTTTGCCGTGCGCCGCGGCGTCGCAGACATGGAAACGGCCTTCATCGGCGAATCCGGCAGCGGCAAGCCGGTGATTGCTTTTCTCGGCGAATTCGATGCCCTGGCCGGAATGAGCCAGACCGCCGACGTCGCCGAGCCTCTTCCCGAGGCGGCGGGCGCAACCGGTCACGGCTGCGGGCACAATCTGCTTGGTGTCGGATCGCTAATGGCGGCGGTTGCGCTTGCCCGCCACCTCAAGGAGAACAACCTGCCCGGGACGGTGCGCTATTACGGCTGCCCCGGAGAGGAGGGCGGTTCCGGCAAGACCTTCATGGTTCGCGCCGGCGCATTCGATGACGTCGATGCCGCCCTGACCTGGCATCCGGCTCCGTTCAACGGTGTTCGTTCGACGAACAATCTTGCCGTTCTCGAATATTACTATCGTTTCAGGGGTGTCGCGGCACATGCGGCCAACAGCGCCCATCTCGGCCGTTCGGCGCTCGATGCGGTCGAACTGATGAATGTCGGCGTCAATTTCCTGCGCGAACACATGCCGCAGGATTGTCGCGTTCACTATGCGATCACCGACACCGGCGGCAGGGCCGCCAATGTCGTGCAGGCGAGCGCCGAAGTTCTCTATCTGATCAGGGCGCCTGATATGCCGCAGGCGCTTGCGCTTGCCGGGCGCGTCGAGAAAGTCGCACGAGGTGCTGCGATGATGACCGAAACCGCGGTCGAGATCGTGTTCGACACCGCCTCGACGAACCTTCTTCCCAACATCACGCTTGAAACGGCGATGCACGAGAACATGGTCGCGCTCGGGCCGATAGCCTTCGACGAGACCGACATCGCCTTTGCCAGGAAAATCCAGGATACCTTCACTGAGGAAGCGATCAGGAGCAGCATCCGCCTCTATCAGATCAAGGGCGATGTGTTCTCCAACGCCAAGGTCGATGGATCGACGCCCCTGCATACCGGTCTGCGCGATTTCGAGGGACAATCGCATTTCCGGGCCGGATCGACCGATGTCGGAGATGTCAGCTGGGTGACGCCGACCGCGCAATGCTGGGCGCCAGCCTGGGCGATCGGCACCAATCCCCATACATGGCAAGTCGTCGCGCAAGGAAAAAGCCCGGCCGCGCACAAAGCCATGGCGCATGCGGCCAAGACGCTTGCGACAACGGGGCTCGCATTGATGTCGTCATCCGACCTCCTGGCAGCCGCGACGGCCGAGTGGCGGGAAAAGACCAGCGGCAAATCCTATGTGTGCCCGATACCCGACGATGTGATGGCTGCATCGGTTCACAGCCGGTAACCCTGCCCTGAGAACGCCGCGCCTAAAAAGATGCTGCGGGGCGGGGGGCGTTCCCCGCCGTCCATCCGTCCCTTGGCTGGCGATCGGTCGATGAAATTGCCCTGTCAGCAATGGCACCTGCAGCGCAACGCTTGGTTATTACGAGCCGTCGGCTTTGCGTCGTCCGCGGCTGACCATCATTCCGCCGACGATGAGAACAATTCCGGTCGCGTTTGCCCAAAATGACGCTGGAACGGCGCTGATATAATCAAACGCTACCCCTGTCACCATCTGGCCACCGATGATCAGCAGAGCCGAATTGACCGCACCTATTTGAGCAATGACCCAACTGCCCGCCGCCACGAAGATGACGCCGATCGGACCACCAAGATAGGCATACCAAGGCGCCTCGGCAGCGCCCGCGGGAAGCAGACCTCCGACAAAGAGACCAAGGCAGGTGAGGGCAGCAAAGCCTATGGCATGATTCCAGAAGGATGCGATCAGCGGCGTCGTCGAGATGCTCAGCCGCCCGTTGAGCTGACGACTGAGACCGACGAGCACACCGCCCAGGCACGCGAGGAGAATGAACACCGTCACGCCGCACCTCGCCCAAACAGTATAATGAGTGCAGCCCCCGTGACGACCAAGCCGAGTGCTACGATGTCTCGTCTATCTGGGCGCCGCTTTGGCAGACCGAACAGTCCCCAGCTGTCGGCCGCGACGATGAAGGCGACCTGGCCTGCCAAACCCAAAGCCAAGGTGCCGGAGAGCCCGAGCGGTGAGTTGACCGCGGTCGAGGTCAAAATGACCGTTGCAGCGCCGGATATCCCACCGAGATAGGCCCATAAAGGCGCGTTGGGAGCTTTTTCCACCAACGGCGTGCGCCGGCGGTGGACCACCAGGAGAAGAATGACGGCTGCGATGATACCCGTGCCGTGCGCGGTCCAAGATGAGAACAGGGGATTGCCATAACGGGCCAACTCGCCGTTGAGGTGCACCATGAAAGTCAGGAGCCCGCCCGTGGCAAAGGCTCCGATGAAGTAGATGGGATGCGAATTACGTGCTTCGGTAGTCATTGCAGATCCTGTCAAAGAATCGATTACGCCCGATATTTTTCAAATTGCCACTAAGGCCATTCATCGGCATTTTCGGCAAGATGATTAGCACCGTGTGTCTGTTGCACGGTTGGTGTATTTGACAGGCTTAATTCGAGCGATGTCCCATAATGCAAGAGATGCCATGTCCGCGGACTTCGATAGTCCAGACTCCTCCACGATGCCGAAAGCCGGATTGTCGGAAATCCTCGCTCCTGGCCTTTCCGTGGTTTTCTGCGGATTGAATCCGGCTCTGTCCGCCGTTCGCGACGGGCATAATTTCTCGAACCCGAGCAACCGCTTTTGGCGGGTCTTGCATCTGGCTGGATTTACACCGCGGCTGCTGCGAGCGGATGAAGAGCGCGAGCTGCTGGAAAATGGCTGTGGTCTGACATCCGCGGTTTCACGTCCCACGAAAAGCGCAAGCGAACTCAAGAGGCAGGATTACCTCAGCGCCGCGCCCGTCCTGGAAAACAAGATACGAAAGTTTGCGCCAGCCAATCTGGCCTTTCTTGGAAAGGCTGCATACGCGGCGATCAGTCTTCGAGCCGATGTTGAATGGGGTCGGCAGCCCGAGGAATTTGCCGGCGCAGCCGTCTGGCTCTTGCCAAATCCGAGCGGCCTCAACAGAGCCTTCACCTTGACGACATTGACCGAACACTATCTCGAGCTGAGATTGACGCTGTAGCCATCCTCCGTCGATCTCGAGATTGCGGTGATCGTCATTCGGGAGAAATGTCATGGTACACTTGCTTTCGGTCAATGTGGGCTTGCCGCGCGACATCACCTGGCAAGGCAAGATCGTTAACACAGGCATTTGGAAGACGTCGGTCGACGGCCCGCGTATGGTGCGGCGCCTGAACGTGGACGGTGATGGACAAGGCGACCTGGCTGGCCACGGCGGCGAACGCCGCGCAGTCTTTGTCTATCAAATCGATTCCTATCGGTACTGGCAGGAGCAATTGCGCCGAGACGACTTCGTCTACGGGCAGTTCGGCGAGAATTTCACCGTCGATGGATTGCCGGACGCAGAGGTATGCATTGGAGACCGTTACCGGATCGGCGGCGCTTTGTTCGAAGTGACGCAACCGCGCGTCACCTGCTACCGGCTCGGCATACGCATGGACGAGCCGGAGATGGCCGCGCTGGTGGTCAAACACGGTCGGCCTGGTTTCTATTTCCGTGTGTTGGAGGAAGGGGAAGTGCAGGCCGGCGACGAGATCACGAAAGTGGCCTCGGGGCCCGAGGGCATGAGCGTTTTCGAGATCAACGCGCTGCTTTATATGCCGGGCCACCCCCGCGATCAGTTGGAACGCGCGCTGCGTATCCCGGCGCTGAGTCCAGGCTGGCGTCATTCTTTCGAGGCGCTGCTCAAGCAGGAGCGGAAGGAGGGCGCGCCGACAGGAAATGCCGGGCTGACAGCCGCGTCCGGCCCACCGGCATGGCGCGGGTTCCGCCCGCTGCGTGTGTCGCGCAAAGTGCGCGAAAGCGGCAGCGTGGTTTCCCTCGTACTCGAGCCGGCGGATGGCCAAGCTGTTGCCGCAGCACTCCCCGGGCAGTTCGTGGTGCTGCGGCTCGGGCCAGCTTCTGCGCCTGCGCTGATGCGCAGCTATTCGCTATCAGGCGAGCCCAGCGCCACCCGCTACCGCGTCAGCGTCAAGCGGGAAGCCCATGGCGCTGCCAGCGGTTACATCGACGACGAGCTGCAGGTCGGCGACATCGTGCAGGCAAGTGCCGCACGCGGCAGTTTCACATTGCGGCCGGGAGATACGCCGGTTGTTCTGATAAGTGCCGGGATCGGGGTGACGCCGGTGCTGGCGATGCTTCATGTTTTGGCGGCCGAAGCATCGTCCCGGGAAGTCTGGTGGCTATACGGAACCCGCAACAGCCGCGAACATCCGTTTGCCGAGGAGGCGCGCGGGCTGCTTAAGAGGCTTCCTCACCACCAAAGCCATATTTGTTACAGCACTCCCGACCCCGCGGATCGGCCTGATATAGATTTCGACGCTCGCGGCCATCTGGATGCGCAGGCGCTCAAGTCGCTCAACCTGCCGCGCGATTGCGACGTCTATGTCTGCGGACCGTCGACCTTCATGAGCGATCTGACCGTCGGCCTTGCAGCCTTGGGCATCGGGCCGGATCGCATCCACACCGAGATGTTCGGCGCCGGTCCGTCGATCACACCCGGCATAGCTGCTTCGCCGCGCCGGCCACCACATTTGCCGGCAGGGCTTCCAGGCTCAGGGCCGCTGGTGTTGTTTGCCCGCACCGGTCTTAATGTGCGCTGGGAGGCGACATTCCAGAGCTTGCTCGAACTGGCCGAGGCCTGCGACGTGCCGGTACGGTGGTCGTGCCGAACCGGCGTCTGTCACACTTGCGAGACCGGACTTGTCGAGGGAAACGTCGGTTACCGGCCGGACCCGGTCGATGCTCCGGCGGATGGCAATGTGCTGATCTGCTGCGCGAAGCCTGAGGGCGACATCGTGATTGATTTGTAATTCCTGGACGAACGCGTCGACCGTGATTCTCGATCGATCGATCGCGACGCGCGGCGCGGTAATGGCCCGGTGCCGTCACTGCCTTGCAAGCATGGAGGATGCGATGCTGATCAAGGGCGAACGAACATTCGTGGTGCGGGGTGCGGGAGGCTTCGTCGCGCATGTCAACATGCCGGGCTGGTTGAAGCCGAAGCCGACCGATCACGGCCACGGCCCTCTCGCCATGGTCGTTGAATCGATCCTCGATCCCGGCCACCAGGTCGCCATGCATGAGCACCGGAACGACGAGATCATTTCCTGGGTGCCCGAGGGTGTCATGCGTCACGACGACAGGGCGGCTGGCCGACTGGTGATCGACCGCGATCATCTGATGGTGATGAATGCCGGGGTCAGCTTCTGGCATTCCGAAGAGACGCAGGCATCCGATCCGCCTCTGCGGATGCTGCAGATCCTTATCCGCCCTCATGCGGTCGATCTCGAGCCAAAGATCCAGTACGGACCGATGCCGGCTGCCGCGGCAAACGTCTGGCGACACCTGGTCGGGCCGGAAGGGGAGGGCGCGCCGTTCTATGTCCGCAGTGCGATCGACGTCTTCGACATACGGCTAGACGCGGGCGTACGGGTGGAATTCCCGCAGAAACGAGGCCGAGACCTCTATTTCTATGTCTTCAGCGGTTCCGTAGTCGTCAATAAGGAGACGTTCGCCGAAGGCGAGCAGGGGCTGCATTTATCGGATGACAAGCTCGAAGTAGAGGCGCAGAGTGCAAGCACGTTGGTGGCGTTTCTGCTCGACCCGAACGCACCACTCACCAGGCAGGGGACTGTTGGCGACCACAAGAAGATTCCGCCAGCAATCATCGTTCGCGCGTTTCTGAGGTGGAGGAAATTGCGCGATATGTGGCGTCGTCATCTTTCGCATCGCCGCTCGAAGGCCAAAAGGGCAAAATGAATGGAACAAGGATGCCCTTAACGGGTTTCGAACCTTAGCGTTCAATAGGAGGAGCATTTCATGCCTACGGTTGCCGCCACACCCATTACCCCACCGGACCAGCATGTTGTAACAGCCCGCGAAGCCATCGAACCGCTTTATGAGAAGCTCGAGCTTCAAACGGAATCGCTGGTCCTGTCTGCGGCGCTGGAAGCGGGATGGTCTTCGGACGAGGCAACCAAGGCACTGGCGACGCTCAGACTTCAGGACGCACTTTCCACCCTTGGACGAACGGCCTGACCAATAAAACTCCGAGAATAATCGACGTCTCCTGTCGGAATGCCGACTGTCAGTTACTGACCGGTGTCGCGCGGCGTGCTGACTAGCACGGTGGCTGCCTGATTAGCGGCGTGGAGCGCACCCTCGCATTTTCAGTTTGACCAGGCATCCCATCTTGCAGGGAAGCTCGATCAAACTCTGCGCCATGCGCGAACCAAGTATCCATCGGCGCCCTCGATAGGGTCGCTGCCCGGGATCGAGAGTTCGGCAATGGTCAAAAGTTGCTCCTCAGACGGAGCTGAAGTCAGTATGTCTGCATGCTGTCCGGGCGGATAGCCTCCCCACCACGGAAAAATCCGCACCGGCGGCGAGACGGACGTCGAAACGTAGCATCTCGACTATGGCTCATCAAATGAGGACGCTCTGACCGTCAAAGTCTTCCCGGCGGGGTCTTGCTGGAATATCAGCCCACCTTTGGCTTTCGAATGTCCTGGGACATAGTCCAAGACGGTCTCGACGTTTTCAAGCACCGAACCTTGTTCTCGTATCTCGCCCTGGACGGTTACCTGCGACGCGGTCGCGCTTGAATCGTTTCGGATTTCGAAGAGGACCTGAAAGCCACCGCCGCGTTTTTCGGTTTGCAGCACGACCCCGACCAGATTCGGCGAAGAATCACGGTCCACCAATGCATCCTTGCCAATCCAAGCAATCACGCCAAGGACAATTACGGCCGAGACGACGCCCGTGGCCCATTCAATCCAATGCGGTTCGCCTGCTTCCACATTTTTGTCGTTGAAGATTCTTGTCATGGTACCTCACAGGATCAGGCGAGCTGCTGCCGCGCCAATGGCACCGGGAAAGCTCAGAACGACAACGGCCATAAGGATTTGGGTAGACCCGATGTCATCGGTTCTATGGAACGTCCAGAGGCAATAGGCACTGATCAGACCGGCAATTACGTAGCCCGGCAGGGTGAAGCGAACGAAAGCGTGCCAGCTTGGCATACCCTCGGCGAGATCGTGGCTCCCCTTGAAAGAAAGGGCGTAAACGAACCCATGCATGACCGCCAGCGACGCGGCGATCATGAGCAGGGCATGCCACGGCGTCATCTTGTACGAGAGCAAGATCATTTCCTCGGTGGGCGCGACGTTGAGGTTGAGGAACAGGGCGCCGACCGCCATCAGGAATAGTTCACCGGCATAGCTCGTTTCCCGTTCGTGGACTGGGTCATCACTATCGCCTTCCTTGGCATCGTCACCATCGTCCGATTGTCCGCCGAGCTGGCTCCGACCTAGCATCGCGCCAATGCTCGCAGGTATGGCTTGGATGGCGATCATTCCGATAATCTCGTGCAGGGATTGGTCGTATTTCAGAACCCCCATGGCGAAGAGGATCAGTGCGCTGCCCAGAACCCCAAGGCCGTAGGCAATGCTTGCGTCACGGATCGCTTGTCGCCAGGTCGACGTCCGCTCAAATCCGATCCGGTCCGAGAGAATGACGAGAAGGGGAATATTGACGATCAGCAAGAGAAACAGGCGGCTGCGGTCCATGTAGAAGCCGAGCTCCCACATTTCCATGGTCATGAACATGGGCAGCGCGAAAAGCAATGCTCCCGCAATACCGCGTGCGATCCCTGCAAAAAATTTGCTTCTATCGAAATCCTCACGCGTGATCGCGACACTCAAGTTTGATCTCCCCCTAAATGAAAAACTCCCACCACCCGTAAACCGAGGCGGCGGCATTCAAAGCGCACGCGCTCGCTGCAGAAGTGCGGGTTGGACGCATGAGCACCAGCGCCGCCGAAGTCAAAGCCGTCATGGACATCAAGGTTGACATGACTTTTCTCGAATGCTTCTCAGTTGTGAGATAGTGGCAGTTCCGACCGTACCTGTGAGAGTTTTGGTGTCGACACGGTTCGATATCGTGCCTCGACCAAATTATAGATTCCGAACGCAGCTAAGCCGATAGCCACGACGAGGTAGAGAACAGCTCCGAAAGGAAGCTGCCTCACGAAGGTCAAGGCATCACTTATGCTCCCTGCCTGGCCCGGATCGACGGTAAAGGCCGCATAGCAAAAGAAGATGCCGACGATCACGAAAACGACCCCACGGGAAACCAGCCCATAGACGCAAACCAATAACAGAGGTCGACTTTGACCGAGCGTCAGATATCGCTCAAATCGCCGTGTGATACCTTTCAGCGCGGTAACAGCACCACCAACGACAAAGCCGAGACCAATCGCACCAGCTAGGAATCGACCAAACGGTTGCGACATGGCCCAGGCTGCCAAGCCCTTTTCTCCGCCGTCGCCACCGGATCCAAAACCAAGGGCGTCCTGAAAGGCGTATATCGCCAACCCCATGTACGTCACGGCGCTGCCGAGGAGGGCGGCACGGATCAGGTAGCTTTTCACACTGTGGTCATGGTTGTCTGCGTTTGCGATGGACTGGGCAAGCCGCCATGCTACAAAGCCGAGTAGCCCGAGCCCTATCAAGCCCAACCACACCCGGCCCAACGGCTGTTCCAAGACAGCGTCGAGCGCTGACTTGGTATCGGCCTTTCCGCCGCCGAAGCTCGAAAATACTGCCAGCGCAGCAACGAGCAAAAACACAATACCTCGAGCGCTATATCCGGCCCGCGCAAGCCATTCAAATTTCGACCTGGTCATCTCTGGTTCCCCCGGCGCGGATTTAACGAGCGCCCAGCAAAACAGTTCCGACTTCTCCGCGATGAATGTCTTCAACGAGGCAAGCGCCTCGAACTTTTATCGCGATCTTGGCTGTCGGACGCCACCAGGGGTTCCCAATGAAACGAGATTGCGAGCAGCGTGAAACGCGGCTAAATATATTTCAGTTCCATAAGATAGATTACGCCACTTTCACAATCACAGATTGGCAAAACGAATGCGCACACTCTTGGTTGTTTGAGGAAATCGGCTGGGACCTCCCTGAGATCCGCCTTTCAAATACCGTTTGATGATCGCAGTTCATAGAGCACGTGATGGCGCAACGGATGGCCTTCGGCCAGATTGGGATGATCGAACTCACCGATCCGGTTCATCCCCAGTCGTCTCATCAAACCCCAGGAATTGCTGTTTGCGGGTACCGTGAAGCTGACGATGCGGTCAAGCTTCAGCTCGTCGAATGCAAAGTCGAGAGACCGTTCCGCGGCCTCGCGCGCATAGCCGGCGCCGTGCCGAGACGCTGAAAGCCGCCAACCGATTTCGACTACCGGCGCAAACGGCAAAGCCGGCGAAACGTTGTTGAGGCCGCACATGCCGATCAACGCGCCGCTTGCCTTCGCTTCCAGCGCCCAGAACCCCCAGCCATGATCCTCGAAGTGCCGGTCGATACGGTCGAGCATCGCATTCGACTGTTCGTCAGTCAGAGGATTGAGATATCTGACAACGTCGGGCTCGGCATTGATCGCAGCGAAGGGCTTGCGATCTTGCGGTCGCCAGGGTCTCAAAATCAGCCGTTCGCTTTCGAGCTTCATCGTGCCTCTGCGATAGATCCTACCAGAGCGTCATGTGACGGTTGACGTCCTTGTAGAGCAGGTAGCGGAACCGGCCCGGGCCGCCGGCGTAACATGCCTGCGGGCAGAAGGAGCGCAACCACATGAAGTCGCCGGCCTCGACCTCGACCCAATCCTGGTTCAGCCGATAGACCGCCTTGCCCTCCAACACGTAGAGACCATGCTCCATGACATGGGTTTCCATGAAGGGGATCGTCGCACCCGGCTCCAGCGTCACGATATTCACGTGCATGTCGTAGCGGACATCGGCGGGATCGATGAACCGGGTCGTCCCCCAGCGCCCATCGGTATCGGGCATTGCCGAGATGGGGTGCTGGTCCTCATGCGTGAAGATCGCCGGCGGCGGTTCCAGCCCCTCGACCTCCTGAAAGGCCTTTCGAATCCAGTGGAATTTTGCCGCAGTCGAGCCGCCGTTTTTCAGGCGCCAGACCGAACCCGCCGGAAGATAAGCGAAGGAGCCGGTGCGAAGCGCGTGGCTGACGCCATCGAGTTCCACCGTCACCTCGCCGTCGACGACGAACAGGACCGCTTCGGCCCGCTTGTCGGGCTCCGGCCGGTCGCTTCCACCACCCGGCTGGACCTCCATCACATATTGCGAGAACGTCTCGGAGAAGCCGGAGAGTGGCCGGGAGAGAACCCATGCCCGTGTCCCCGTCCAATGCGGAAGCACGCTGGTGACGATGTCGGTCATGACGCTGCGCGGGATGACCGCGTAGGCCGTGGTGAAGACGGCCTTGCTGGAAAGCAGCTCGGTCTGCGGCGGCAGTCCGCCGAGTTTGGAATAATAGTCGTTGTTGTTCATCGGTCCAGATTTCGCGGCATGTGGCACTGCATCTGATTTATGCGCCGCTCATCCTCCAGGCAACTCTTAATTCGGCTCCTGAAAGTCGATGCGGAGCCGCCCGGCCGCGTTCCCTTCAGAACTCGACTTCCAACTCGACGATCTCGTCGGGCTCGGCCATCGCCCCTTCGGTCCATTCGCCCATCAGCGGCCAGGACAGCACCGTTTCCACATAGGCTTCGAGCTGCGGTTCGAGCTCCACCGCATAGGTGCGGAAGCGGGTGCAGACCGGCGCATACATCGCATCGGCCACGGTCGGCGCGGTCCCGAACAGCCACGGCCCGCCGCTCGCGTCGAGGCATTCGGTCCAGATCGCCCTGACACGCTCGACATCGGGCCGCGCGCCCGAAAATATCTTGAAGCTCGCATGCCGCGCCTTGAGGTTCATCGGCAATGCCGAGCGCAGGTTATGGAAACCCGAATGCATCTCGCCCGAGACCGACCGGCAGCGGGCGCGCGCTGCGCGCTCAGTGGGCCAAAGCCCGGCATCCGGCACGACCTCATGGAGATATTCGGCAATCGCCAGCGTGTCCCACACCGTCACGTCGTTATGGGTCAGCCTCGGCACCAGAACCGACGGTGAAAGCAGAAGCAGTTCCTGGCGCGCCTCGTCATCCAGTTCCACAAGGACTTCGGCGAAGTTCAGCCCCGCCATCCGGCACAGCAGCCAGCCGCGCAGAGACCATGAGGAGTAGTTCTTCGAGGAAATCGTCAGTGCAGCTTGCGACATCGGGCTCGTATCCTTGTCGGACAATGTTGCTTCTTCCTCGATAATCTTCTCGCATGGTAGGACATATTCCACTAGCATTTTTTGCACCGCCGCATCGATGCGGCAGTGCGGGAGATTTCGGCCATGCTCTACCAGGCCTATCAGTTCCAGGATGATCTTATCGCGCCGCTCCGCGATCTGGCGCGGCGCTTGCAGATCTTCTCCGCGACAGCGCTCTGGGGATCCGGCAGCGAAATGGGACGGCACTTCGCCGCCGCGCTGGAGATGATCTCACGCTTCGAGATCACCCACCAACGTCCGGATTTCGCCATAGACTCAGTCATGATCGGCAATCGCGTGGTGCCCGTCACCGTCGAGACCGTGCTCGGCATGCCCTTCGGCACGCTCCTTCGTTTTGCAACGGACACCGATGCAAAGCGGCCGCGGGTGCTGGTCGTCGCACCGCTGTCCGGCCATTTCGCCACACTCCTGCGCGGCACCGTGCAGACCCTGCTGCGCGATCATGACGTCTATATCACCGACTGGGCCAATGCCCGCGACGTGCCGCTGTCGGCCGGACGCTTCGGCATGGACGACTATGTCGATTATATCATGCATTTCCTGGAGGAGATCGGTCCGGGCGCTCATATCCTCGCCGTCTGCCAACCCTGCGTGCAGGCGCTGGCCGCCGTTGCCGTGATGTCGGAAGAGCGGCATCCCGCCACCCCACGCACCATGACGCTGATGGCCGGGCCGATCGATCCGCGCGAGAGCCCGACGAAGGTCAACGAGCTTGCCGTGTCGAAATCGCTCGCCTGGTTTGAGAATTCGCTGATCACAGGCGTTCCCTGGCGTTATCGGGGTGCGGGACGGCGGGTCTATCCCGGCTTCCTCCAGCTCGTCGCTTTCATGTCGATGAACATGCAGCGCCACCAGGACGCCCATCGCAGGCTCTACGACCATTTGGCGAAGGGCGAGACGGCCGAAGCCGGCAAGATCAAGAAGTTCTACGACGAATATTTCGCCGTGCTCGACCTCACCGAAGAATTCTACATCGAAACCATCGAACGCGTCTTCCAGAAGGCGGAACTCGCGACCGGCGACCTCACCCACCATGGCCGCAAGGTCGACCCGGGCCAGATCCGCAACACGGCGCTTTTGACCGTCGAGGGCGGGCGCGACGACATCTGCGCGCTCGGCCAGACCTCGGCCGCGCACGATCTCTGTCGTGCGTTGCGCCCGCATCTGAAGCGCCATCATCTTCAGGCCAATGTCGGGCATTACGGCGTCTTCAGCGGCCGCCGCTGGGAGGGGGAAATCTACCCCGTCGTGCGCAACATGATCCTGGCGATGGAATAGTGCCCGTCAGATCCGGAAGCGATCGGCGTGCCACGTCAATGTGAAAGGGAAATGTGCGATGAACAGGGATAGGCTCTTTATACTTCGCCCGGGCTTCGAAGATCCCGCCTACCCAGGACAACGTTTTTACTGCTGGCATTGCGCGCTCATGGAAGGCGTGCTGGCATCCTTTCCGGACCTCGCGCAAGGACTTGATATCGAGCGAATTGCATGGCCTCGCCCAAGATTGCCGGTCATCGAACTGGTTGGAGAGGAAAATCAGTCACTGCCCCTACTTTTGCTTGCAGACGGAGCAACGTCCGTCCACCAAACCGGCGTGTACCGCGGGCGGGCCTTTATCTCCGAAAAGGACAATATCCTGGCCGCCCTGTCGGAAAGGCATGGATTCCCAAATCCTCACCCTTGAAACTTCTGCTCGTTAGGCCGATCCGGCTATCCGGCCTTCGACTACCGCTCGGCCATCACCAGATGCCCCGGCCCGACCTCCCGGTAAGAGGCGCTCGGCGTTTGATAGTCGACCGGGCGCATCGGGCTCTTGATCTCGTCATTCGCCACCATCCGCTTTTCATGGCGACGGTCCGGATCGGGCACGGGCACTGCCGCGATGAGTTTCTTCGTATAGGGATGCTGCGGATTTTCGAAGACTGCGGATCGCGGGCCGATCTCGACGATCTCGCCGAGATACATCACCGCCACACGGTGGCTGACACGCTCGACCACCGCCATGTCGTGCGAGATGAACAGGAAGGCAAGGTTGAGGCTCTGTTGCAGGTCGAGCATCAGGTTGATGACTTGCGCCTTGATCGAGACGTCGAGCGCCGAGACGCTTTCATCGGCGACGATGACCTTCGGCTGCAAGGCGAGCGCGCGGGCGATGCAGATGCGCTGGCGCTGGCCGCCGGAAAACTCATGCGGGTAACGCGCGGCCGTATCCGCCGACAGACCGACCTTCACCAGCAGATCGGCGACGACGTCTTTTGCCTGCTTTGAATTGCCCATCTTGTGTTCGAGATAGGGTTCGGCGATCGCAGCACCAACCGTCATGCGCGGATTGAGGCTAGCAAAGGGATCCTGGAAGATCATCTGCACGGATTTGCGCATCTCGCGCAGATCCTTCCTGTCGAGGCCGAGCACCTCCCTGCCCTCGACGAGAACGGAACCGGCCTGCGGCTCGATCAGCCGCATGATGGCGCGGCCGGTCGTCGATTTGCCGCAGCCGGATTCGCCGACGAGCGACAGCGTCTCGCCGGCATGAAGATCGAAGGAGACGTTTTCGACGGCATGCACCCGGCTGGTCAGCCGACCGAACAGGCCGGAATGAATGTCGAAGCGCTTGGTGAGGTTCTTCACCTGCAGCACCGGCGTCGCTGCCACCGTGTCGGCGACCTCAGCGGGAATGTCCGATTCACCCGTTGCGGTATTGACCACGGGGAAGCGCAGCGGCCTTTGCCTGCCCTGCATCGAGCCGAGCACCGGCACGGCTGATAGTAGTGCTCTCGTATAGGGATGTTTGCCGCGGTGAAAAATATCGGCGGTGGCGCCGCTTTCCACCTGTTCGCCGCGATACATCACCACCGTCCGGTCGGCGATTTCGGCAACGACACCCATGTCATGGGTGATGAAAAGGACGGAGGTTCCCTCTTCGTCCTGCAGCATCTTGATGAGATCGAGGATCTGACCCTGGATGGTGACGTCGAGCGCCGTCGTCGGCTCGTCGGCGATCAACAGTTTCGGCCGGCTGGCGAGCGCCATGGCGATCATCACCCGCTGGCGCATGCCGCCGGAGAAGCGATGCGGATATTCGCCGAAGCGCGAGGCGGCCGAGGGGATGCGGACCTTTTCCAGCAGCCTTATCGTCTCGGCTTTGGCATCGGCCCTGCTCATATCGGAATGGCAGAGCAGCGCCTCGGAAATCTGGTCGCCGATGGTGAAAAGCGGATTGAGCGATGTCATCGGCTCCTGGAAGATCATCGCCACCTTGTTGCCGCGCACCTGCCGCATGGCATTTTCCGGCAAGGCCAGGAGGTCGCGTCCGCCGAGCATGACCCGGCCCTCGACACGGCTCGTATCCGCCTGCAGCAGCCGCATGATCGAGAGCGAGGTGACGCTCTTGCCCGAGCCGGATTCGCCGACGATCGCCACCGTCTCCGCTGGCGCCACCGTAAAGGAAACATCGCGCACGACCGGTTTCCAGACGCCGTCCACCAGGAAGGAGGTCGTCAGCCTTTCGACGGAAAGAACGTCGGTCGTCGTCTGGATCGGTTGGGTTTGGGCGCTGGCCATGGCGGTTCCTCTCGCGGCAGATATCAATCCGGCCAGCGCAGCACGCCGTCGAAGCGGTGCTTGCTGCGGTTTTCCAGGGGTGTGGCGATGATCTCGTTGGAGGCACGCGCCTTGTCGAGTTCCTGCGCCAGGCGCTCCGCGACGATCGTCTCCTCACCCGGGTGCAGGTTGCATGGGTCGAGGTAGAAATAGCGGTGCTCCACCTCATGATCGCGCACGATGATCGGCGGGATGCCCTTGGCAAGCGCATCGGCCAGATCCCAGGCGGTGATATGCGCCTGCTCGGGATCGACGATCAGGCGCAGCCGATCGAGCGGATTGTTGGTCGGATCGGGCTCGATCAGCGCGGTGAGGCCAGGGCGGCCGTCGAGCGTGCGCTTCCACAGGTTGAGATAGCCGGTCTCGCGTTCCCGGATGCCGGCGTGGTCGCGGCTTTCCCAGGCTTCGAGTGCCGCCATGACGCCGAAGATGCTCTCCTTGCCGACCTTCATGCCGCGGCCGATGCCCATATTCTGCAGGAATGCATGGCGCACCAGCTCCTTCCTGCCGGCAACGATGCCCGAGGTCGGGCCGCCGAGGAATTTGTGGCCGGAGTAGAGCGCGATATCGGCTCCCTGCTCCACGAAGATGCGCAGGTCATATTCCGAAGCCGCATCGACGATGACGGGCACGCCCTTGGCATGGGCGATCTCGACGAATTCTTTGAGGTTCAAGAGGCCGTAATCGACGACATGGTGGGAGACGACATAGACGGCAGCGGCGGTCTTGTCGGTGATGGCGTTTTCCATGTGGAAGCGATGCGTCGAGGTCGCCTGCCCCACAAGCACGACCTTGCCGCCGGCAAGCCGGATCGCCTGGTCGACCGGGGCACCGTAGCTCACCACATGGCCCATCTGCACCAGCACTTCGTTCTTCTCCGACACCACATCCGGCAGCTTCTCGATCGCCAGCAGGTTATTGCCGGTGATCGCGCCGGCGACGGCCAGCGA
The DNA here is from genome assembly GCF_013416305.1 of Rhizobium sp. WYCCWR 11128. Taxonomy (NCBI): domain Bacteria; kingdom Pseudomonadati; phylum Pseudomonadota; class Alphaproteobacteria; order Hyphomicrobiales; family Rhizobiaceae; genus Rhizobium; species Rhizobium sp. WYCCWR 11128. Next base: position 375,727 of record NZ_JACCEZ010000005.1, on the reverse strand, counting down.
AATGCCGGCCGAGCAGGAGGCGGTGACGAAGCCCGCCTCGCCACCGGTCAGCCGGGCGATGACGGCGCTTGCCTTGCGCTGCAGGTCGTTGATCTCGGCGAAGTGCGGCAGGATCGATGCCATCGCGCTGATCGCTTCGGGAACGACGATCGAGGCGCCGAGGCTGGTCATCGTGCCCGATACGTTGATGACAGGGCGAAGGCCAAGCGACGGGCGGATATCAGTGGACATGGAGATCTCCAGGAGTCTGGGTCGAAAAACGAAACATGGGGCGATCGATCAAGTGTGTCGAGCTTCCGTCAGCCATTCAAGGCGACGATCGCCTCGATCTCGACGGTGATGTTGCCGGGCAGCGAGCCGAAGCCAACGGCCGAGCGGGCATGTTCGCCGGCCGGCCCGAAGACTTCTATTAGCAGATCCGAGCAACCGTTGATGACGCTCGGATGATCTTCGAACTCAGGCACGGCATTGACCATGCCGAGCAGCTTGACCACCCGCTTGACGCGGGCGAGATCACCGAGCGCATCCTGCATCACGGCAAGCAGGTTGATGCCGGTCAGCCGCGCATGGCCGTAGGCCTCCTCGACACTGACCCCACCGCCGACCTTGCCGGCATGCATGAAGCCGTCGGCCTCACGCGGGCCCTGGCCGGACAGATAGAGCATATTGCCTTCGATCACGTGCGTGACGAAATTGGCAATCGGCGGCGGCGGCGGCGGAAGCGCAATGCCGAGGGCGGCAAGCCGTTCGTAAGGCGAGTTCTCGACCTTGCCGGCGGCGGTGGGAAACTGATTCACGCAAACTCCTGTCATGCAATTTTCGATTTGGCGAATTTCGATTGGGCCGACGCTTGGTCGGCGGATTAAAGATCCTTGCGCAGTCTTGGATCGAGCATGTCCCTGAGGCCATCACCGACCATCTGTAGCGACAGTACGGAGAGGATGATGGCGACACCCGGAAACAGCGTCATCCAGTCGGCCTGGCCGATATACTGCCGGCCGGCGGCGATCATCGTTCCCCAGGTCGGGATTTCGGGGCTGACGCCGAGGCCGAGGAAAGACAGGCCGGCTTCGGCGAGCATGGCGCTGGCGAAAAGGAACGTCGCCTGCACCAGGATCGGCGACAGCAGATTGCGCAGCACATGCCGCGTCATGATATGGAAGGTTGAGATGCCAAGCGCCCTCGCCGCCTCGACATAGGGCAATTCGCGAATGACCAGCGTCGATGCGCGCACGATCCGGGCAAGGCGTGGCGCATAGACGATCGACAGCGCGATGATGACGGTTGTCAGCGACGGGCCGAGGGCGGCAACGAGCGCGATCGCCAGCAGAATATCCGGAAAGGCCATCATCGCATCGATCAATCGGGCGATCGGCGTATCGAGCTTCTGGAAGAAGCCGGCAAGCAAGCCGAGCGTCACGCCGATCACGGCTGACAAAGTCACGACCGCAACACCGACGAGCAACGACAGGCGGCCGGCGAAGATCGTACGTGAGAAAACATCGCGGCCGAACTCATCGGTGCCAAAGAAAAAGGTGCCGCTCGGCGGTTTCAGCCGGTTGACGATGGAAAGCTTCGACGGCGAATAGGGCGCGACAACAGGAGCGAAGACCGCCAGAAGCACGAAGATCGTCAGGATCAGCAGGCCCAAGGCGACCGTCTTGCGTTTAAGCAGGCGCCTGGCGAATTTGCTGCCCTCGCCTTCGGCGGATTTGATCGCGATATCGGCCATCAGTAGCGCACCCTCGGATCGATCAGCAGATAGAGCATGTCGATCGCAAAATTGATCAGCACGTAGAGGGCGGCGATGACGAGCAGCGCCCCCTGGATGACGGGATAGTCGCGGCGCAGAACAGCGGAGACGACGAGATTGCCGACACCCGGCAGGCCGAAGACGGTCTCGGTGACGACGGCGCCTGAAATCAGCACCGCTGCCGTCAGGCCGATCACAGTCAGGATCGGGATCAGCGCATTCTTCAGAGCGTGCTTGAGAATGACCCGGCGCTCGATCAGCCCCTTGGCGCGCGCCGTGCGAATATAATCGTCGCCAAGCACATCGAGCATCGACGCGCGGGTGAAACGCAGGATCAGCGCCGAGGAGACGATGCCGAGCGCAAAGGCAGGCAGCGTCAGATGATACATCCGATCGAGAAAGGTCGAGCCCGGACCGCCATAACCCGAGACCGGGAAGAGGTTGAGCCTGACGGCGAAGAACTGCATCAGGATCAGGCCGAGCCAGAAGCTCGGAATGCTGGCGGCAAACATGGCGAGCGTCGTTGCCGCCTGGTCAATGAAGGAGCCGCGCCGATAGGCGGCATAGATGCCGATCGGCAGGGCGATGATGCTGGCAATGGCGAGCGAAAACAAAGTCAGGAAGAAGGTCGGCTCGGCCCGGTCGAGCAAGGCCGAGGTGACAGGCATGTTGAGGAAGATCGACTGGCCTAGATCACCTCTCAGCATCTGGCCGATATAATAGACATATTGCAGGCCGAGCGACTGATCGAGGCCGAGCCGGGATCTGAGATCGGCAATATCCTGCGGCGTCGCATCCGGCCCGAGCATCACTGCGACGGGATCTCCCGGCGTCACGCGCACGATGACGAAGACGATCGTGACGACGAGAAACATCACGACGATCATGCCGAACAGGCGCTGGAGGATGTAGCGTATCATGAATGCCTGGTAAACCTTTGCAGATGCTGCAAAAAAGAAGACCGATACCGACCAGGAATGGCCGGTATCGGTGGCGATGCCTACTTCTTGATGGAAGCATTCCAGAAATACGGCCACGGAGCCGGATCGACACCTTCAAGCTTGGTCGACTCTGCCGAAACGGCGTTGAAGTCACCGATCTTCATGAAGGGGGCGTCGACATAGATCGCCTTCTGGACATCGGCCCAGAGCGCCACGCGCTTCTTCGGATCGACTTCCGAGGTGAAGGCATCGACGGCGGCCTTGCGGGCCGGCGTATCCCACCAGCCCGGCGAGCTGGTTGAGAGCGAGCCGATCAGGGCAGGCTCCGGCAGGAAGGGGCTATGGGTGATGTAGATATCCCAGAGCTTCGGATCGGTGCGGCGCTGCGTCAGCGTCGCCCAGTCCACAACCTGCATATCGACGGTGAAGCCGGCAAGCTTCAGATATTCGGCGGCGACCTGCGCCATCTTGTAGTGGAACTCATACTGGCGGCTGGTCAGGATACGGATCGGTTCGCCGTTGTAGCCGGCCTTCTTGGCGGCAGCCGCCGCCCCTTCCGGATCGGCGACGTTGTAGGCACCCTCGACGCCAGCATCTGTCGACCAGGCAAAGGTCTTGGGATAGATGGCGCCGTCGAGCGCGTAGAAATCCTTGCTGCCGAAAGCCGCCGCCAGCATGTCTTCCATGCTGAGCGCCTGGCGGATCGCCTTGCGAACCTCGACATTCCCAGCAATACCTTCCTTCGTGTTGAAGACGAACACCGGATAGCCGAAGGGCTTCAGGATGATCGGCTGCGAGGCGGTGGAGGCCTTCAGCTTGTCGTAGGATTCGACCGGGATCGAGTCGACGTAGTCGTACTGGCCGGAAACCGCGGCCTCGACACGGGTGTTCGGATCCGGCACCGGCACGAAGCGGATCTCATCGAGATACTGGTGGCGGGCGCCGCCATAGCCATTGCTGTCGCCTTCACGTGACTTGTAGCCGTCGAAGCGGACGAGCTGGATGTATTGGTCGGCCTTGCGCTCCTTCAGCATATAGGGGCCGGTGCCGATGAAGTCTTTCATCGGCTCGTCCTGTTTTTCGGACGGGATGATGATCGCAGCCGAATTGTTGAAGGCGAGCAGCGAAGTCAGCGGCGCATAGGGCTGCTTAAGCGTGATCGTCACGGTCGCCGGATCGGCGGCGGTGACCTTATCGATGAAGCCGGCCACCTGCTTGCCGCGCGAGGCGATCTTCATCCAACGGCCAAGCGAAGCAACGACATCTTCCGAGGTCATGTCGGTATTGTCGTGGAACTTGATGCCGGTCCTGAGCTTGATCGTATAGGTTTTGCCGTCGGCGCTGATCTCAGGCAGGCTTTCGGCGAGAAGCGGCGTGACGTTCCAGCTCTTGTCGAAGGTGTAGAGCGTTTCGAAAATGTGCTGCGTGACGATGCCGACGAGATCGGCCGTCGACGACATCGGATCGAGCGTCGGCGGCTCGCCGATCGTCGCGACATTGATGACGCCGCCCTTTTCCTGGGCAAGGAGCGTCGAAGGCAGGGCGACGAGCGCGGTGCCGAGAAGGAATGCGACCAGTGTTTTCATGTGAAGGCTCCCGTTTAGTTCCACAATTATGTAATTCATCTTTTTGTAACAGAATAGGAGATGGATCGATCCTGTCAAGCAGGAGCGACGGATTATGCGCTCGGCGGATACCGGGACGCCGAAAAACACACAATCTTTGGCTGCGCCCCGCCTGCAACAAGACCGCGCATTATGCCAAGGTGAGTCAATCGCACTGCGGTGAGGCTTCAACGGAACGGGAGAACAGGATGAGCATCGATTTCAACGACGGCAAATGGCTGAACGAGCCGTCACACTGGCAGGCGACCGAAACCGGCCTCACCCTGACCACCGATGAGAAGACCGATTTCTGGCGGGAGACCCATTACGGCTTCACCCGTGACAGCGGCCACTTCCTCGCCTTTCCCACCACCGACAGCTTCACCGCACAGATCCGCGTCCGGGGCGAATTCCGCACGCTCTACGACCAGGCCGGCCTGATGGTGCGCATCGACGAGAGACGCTGGGTGAAAACAGGCGTCGAGTTCACCGACGGCGAAGCCTACCTCAGCACCGTCGTCACCGACGGCAAGTCCGACTGGTCCGTCGCTCAGCCCTTCAGGGAATTGGAAGATTTCCGCATCCGCGTCACCGTCGCCAACGGCGCGATGCGCATCCAGGCTTCGCGCGATGGCAGCTTCTGGCCGCTGCTGCGGCTCGCCCCCTTCCCGGCTGCCGATCACTACGAGGTCGGACCCACGGCCTGCACGCCGGAGCGCAGCGGACTGACGGTCCGCTTTTCCGAATTCTCGATCGGCCCGGCGATTACCACCGATCTGCATGATTTGAGCTAGAAGAGCGACCTTTGGCGGCTCTACCGAAAGAACAAGATCAAATCGCTGCGAGTGCCGCGCAGCACACTTGACAAAGATAAGCTGCCTGTATTTTACTCAAGCCTGCGGATTAGGCAAAGAGCCTTCCACATTACATGACTTCGATAGTCCCCGGGCAGTTTCGCCCCATGACGCCTCATCGCTCGATGGGATCAGCGTCGTGGGGTTTTTGATGTGGTCACTTCATGAACGACGCGCTGAAAATCGGCATCCTCTTTTCGACCACCGGGCCCTACGGCTCGATGGGACGCGACGCGCGCGACGGCGCCGATTTCGCGATGGCCGAATATACCGGCGTCGAAGGGGTGGCGATTGAGCCCATCTTCTTCGATCCGCATGCCGATCTTGCCGCCTATCTCGATGGCGCGCGCCATCTTCTGCGCGCCGGCTGCCGCCATATCGTCGGTACGATCACCTCTGCGGCGCGCAAGGAAGTCATCCCGCTCGTCGAGAAACATGACGGCCTGCTCTGGTACATGTGCCCCTATGAAGGTTTCGAGGCCAACGAGAACGTCATCTATGTCGGCGGCTGCCCGAACCAGCATCTGCTGCCGCTTTTCGAGCACCTGATCCCGCGTTACGGCGCAAGGCCCTACCTCGTCGGCGCCAACTACGTCTGGGGCTGGGAGATGAACCGGCTCGCCCGCGAACTCATTACCAATGCGGGCGGCGAGGTGCTTGGCGAACGCTATCTTCCGCTCGAGGAGACAGCCGTCGAACGCATCGTCGCCGAGATCGCGCAGCGCCGCCCGAGCTTCATCCTCAACAATCTGATCGGCCCCTCGAGCTACGCCTTCCTGAAGGCGATCAAGGCCCTCGGTGATCGCGATCCGGCCTTCCGCGCGGAAAATTGCCCGGTAGTCAGCTGCGACCTGATGGAATGCGAACTCGACGATATCGCCGCCGGAGCTGCCGCCGGCCAGCTTTGCGCCGCTTCCTATTTCGATAGTATCGCGACCCCGGAAAATGCCGCCTTCAAGGCCCGTGTCACCGAGCGTCACGGCGCCGAGCGGCGTGTCTCCAGCGTCTTTGCCAGCGCCTATACGGCCGTCCGGCTCTGCGTCGACGCGATCGTCGCCGCCGGCGGTGACGAGCCCGACGCCGTCCGGCGCGAGCTCCACAATCGATCCTGGCCGACCCTGTTCGGCGCGCTTTCGATCGACCGCGATACCAATCATGCCGCCCTGCCCTTCCATCTCGGCCGGATCAACGCCGACAACGGCTTCGATGTCGTCGCCTCGCGGCCGCCGCTCGCCGCCGACCCCTATCTGACCGGCCGCAACCGCCTGGCCTTTCCACGGCTAAGGGTGGTGTCATGAGAGAGACACCCAATTTCACCGGCTGGCAGGCGATGGTCCTGCATCGCGAGGACGGCAACACCGAAAAGCTGATCCGCCAGCTTCGCCTGCTCGGCATCCACGCAACGCTACAATGGGCGCCGCTCTCGGCCGCGGCACTACTGCCCGATCTCGTCATCGTCGATGCCGACCAGGGCTGGGACGATCTGCTGCCCTGGCACGGCGAAACGCCTGCCTGCCCCGTCGTTGCCTTGCTTGGTTCGGAAGCGCCCGGCCGCATCGCCTGGGCACTTGGACAGGGTGCCGGTGCGATCATCGCCAAGCCGATCGCCACATCGGCCGTTTATCCGGCGCTTGTCATGGCCGTCTCCATTCATCGGGAGCGCAAGGCGACTGCGGAAAAACTGCAATATCTCGAAGAGCGCGTTCGGCTGCGGCCGCTCGTTCACGCCGCCGTCGAAAAGCTGCAGGCCGCACATGGCATCGACGAGGAGAGCGCTTACGCAATCCTGCGCAATTGCGCCATGCGCCGCCGCCTGCCGATGGAGCAGATATCAGCCTTCATCCTGGCGGGTGCCGAACCTCTGCCGGAGGCCGGCTGATGCATGTGCTGAAACAGATGATCCGCCAGCCGACGGCCCTTTTCGGCCTCATCGTCGTCACGCTCGTCATCGGGCTCGCCATCGCAGCGCCGTGGATCGCGCCGTTCAGTCCTGACGAGCAGATGTTTGACGGCCTGTCGCTCGAAGGCGCGCCGCTGCCGCCGGGCGGTCCCTATCTGCTGGGCACCGACACGCTCGGCCGCGACCTCTTCTCGCGCCTGCTCTTCGGCGCCCGCACCTCGCTGATCATCGGCCTTGTCGCCAATGGCATCGCGGTGACGATCGGCCTCTTCGTCGGCATCGTCGCCGGTTATCTCCGCGGGCTGGCGGGCAACATCCTGATGCGCTTCACCGATCTGATGATGGCATTTCCGGCATTGCTTCTCGCCATCGTGCTCGCCGCATTGCTGAAGCCGAGCCTCTGGATCGTCGCCATGGTGATTGCGCTGGTCAACTGGGTGCAGGTCGCCCGCATCGTCTATACCGAAACTCGCGGCCTGGTGGAGCGGGATTTCATCATGGCCGAACGCTCGCTCGGCGCCGGCCACATGCGCGTGCTCTTCATGCATATCCTGCCGCACCTCATGCCGACGGCAATCGTCTGGGGAACTCTCGGCATCGCCACCACCGTGCTGCTCGAGGCGACACTTTCCTTTCTCGGCGTCGGCGTCCAGCCGCCGCAGCCCTCCTGGGGCAACATCATCTTCGAGAGTCAAAGCTATTTCCAGGCCGCCCCCTGGCTGGTCTTCATTCCCGGCGCGATCATCCTTCTGACGGCGCTTTCCTTCAATCTGGTCGGCGACGCGCTACGCGACATTCTCGACCCGACCCAGCGCGGGAGGGGCTGATGGCATCACTCATGCTCCGCCGGCTGGCGCAGGCGGCGCTCATCCTGCTCGGCGTCGCGGCGATCACCTTCGTGCTGCTCTACGCCCTTCCGGCCGATCCGGCCCGCATGATCGCCGGCCGCAGCGCCACCGCCCAGACGGTCGCCAACATCCGCCATGAGCTCGGCCTCGACCAGCCGCTGCTGGTCCAGTTCGGCACCTATCTCGGCAATCTGCTGCATGGCAATCTCGGCCGCTCCTATGCGCAGAAAACCGATGTCTGGACGCTGATTGCCGCGCGGCTGCCGGCGACGCTGACACTGATGCTTGCCGGCATCTTCGTCGAGGTGGTGCTCGGCCTGACGCTCGGCACCATCGCTGCCGTGCGCCGCGGCGGCTTCGTCGACCGGATGGTGATGATGGCCTCCTTTGTCGGCACCTCCGCACCGCAATTTCTCGTCGCCCTGCTGCTGCTCTACCTGCTGGCGGCAACGCTCGGCTGGTTTCCGATGAGCGGCTACGGCAGCTTCTCGCATCTCGTCCTGCCGGCCGTAACACTCGGCATCTGCGGCGCCGGCTGGTACGCCCGCATGGTGCGCTCGTCGATGATCGACGTGCTGAACCAGGATTATGTCCGCACGGCGCGCGCCAAGGGTCTTTCCTCGAAACGCGTCATCCTGCGGCATGCGCTGCCCAACGCCGTGCTGCCGATCATCGCCATGATCGGCATCGATATCGGCCAGTTCATGGGTGGCGTGGTCGTCGTCGAGGCGGTCTATGGCTGGCCCGGCATCGGCCAGCTCGCATGGCAGGCGATCCAGCAGGTCGACATCCCGATCATCATGGGCGTCACGCTGACCTCGGCGCTCGCCATCATCATCGGCAATCTGCTTGCCGACCTCGTCGCGCCGATCATCGATCCGCGCATCCGCACACGCTGACAGCAACCAAAGAAGGGGAACCAAGATGTTCAAACGCTGGCTGCAACAGACGACCATGGCAACGATGGTGGCGCTCGCCCCATTATCCGTCATGGCGCAGGAAACGCCCAAGCAGGGTGGCGATATCGTCGTCACCTACAAGGACGACATCACCACGCTCGACCCGGCGATCGGCTACGACTGGGTCAACTGGTCGATGATCAAGAGCCTCTATTCCCGCCTGATGGACTATGCGCCCGGCACGCCGAACCCGGTTCCCTCGCTTGCCGAGAGCTTCACCGTTTCACCCGACGGCTTGACCTATACCTTCAAGCTGCACAAGGGCGTGAAGTTCTCCAACGGCCGCGAACTCGTCGCCTCCGACGTGAAATATTCGATCGAACGCGCCGTCGACCCGAAGACGCAGGGGCCCGGCGCCGGCTTCTTCGGCGCCATCAAGGGCTTCGAGGATGAAACCGGCGGCAAGACGACGACGCTCTCCGGCATCGAGACGCCTGACGACAGCACCGTCATCTTCAACCTCTCGCGCCCCGACGCCACCTTCCTGCACGTGCTTGCGATCAACTTCGCCTCGGTCGTGCCGAAGGAAGCAGTCGAGGCGGCCGCCGGCGACTTCGGCAAGAAGCCGGTCGGCTCCGGCACCTTCATCCTGAAGGATTGGACGATCGGCCAGCAGCTCGTTTTCGAGCGCAACAAGGATTATTTCGTCAAGGGCGTTCCCTATATCGACAGCTTCAAGGTCGAAGTCGGCCAGGAACCGCTGGTGGCGCTCTTGCGCCTGCAAAAGGGCGAGGTCGATATTGCCGGCGACGGCATTCCGCCGGCGAAGTTCCTCGAAATCAAGAATTCGGCCGATGGCGCGCAGATGATCGTCGACGGCGAACAGCTGCACACCGGCTACATCACCCTCAACACCAAGGTGAAGCCCTTCGACAACGTCAAGGTTCGCCAGGCGCTGAACATGGCGATCAACAAGGAGCGTATCACCCGCATCCTCAACGGCCGCGCAACGCCTGCCAACCAGCCGCTGCCGCCGCTGATGCCGGGCTACGACAAGGCCTTCACCGGCTATGCCTATGACGTGGCGAAAGCCAAGGCGCTGCTTGCCGAAGCCGGCTATCCCGACGGCTTCGAGACCGTGCTCTACTCGACGAACACCGACCCGCAGCCGCGCATCGCCCAGGCGATCCAGCAGGATCTGGCCGCTGTCGGCGTCAAGGCCGAAGTCCGAGCACTGGCCCAGGCAAACGTCATCTCGGCCGGCGGCACGGAAGGCGAAGCCCCGATGATCTGGTCGGGCGGCATGGCCTGGATCGCCGACTTCCCGGACCCGTCCAACTTCTACGGCCCGATCCTCGGTTGCGCCGGCGCGGTTCCGGGCGGCTGGAACTGGTCATGGTACTGCAACGCCAATCTCGACAAGCGCGCCGTTGCCGCCGACTCGATGTCCGATCCGGCAAAGGCAGCCGAGCGCACCGCCGCCTGGGGCAAGATCTTCACCGACATCATGGCCGATGCGCCGTGGATCCCTGTCATCAACGAACGCCGCGTCGTCGCCAAGTCGATGCGCATGGGCGGTGCTGACAACATCTACATCGATCCGACCCGCGTCATCAATTACGACGCGATCTACGTGAAGCAGTAAGCCCCGAAGAAACAAAGCCTTCCCGGTCCACGCCGGGAAGGTGTCATAAAGTCGAGGGAGACATGAAATGTGCATCGCCTGCACCCACACCATCCACCGCGCCCAGCACAATTTCGGCTGGAACAAGGATTTCACCCCCGCGGTCGTCGCCAAGCCCGGAGAGACGATCCACTTCGAATGCATGGATTCATCGGGTGGCCAGCTCGGACGCGACGCGACCCTGGAAACGCTGAACGCGCTCGATTTCGGCAAGATCAACCCGGTCTCCGGCCCGGTCTATATCGAAGGCGCCAAACCCGGCGATGCGCTGAAGGTGACGCTGCGCAAGTTCATTCCCTCGGGCGTCGGCTGGACGGCCAATATTCCGGGCTTTGGCCTGCTTGCCGACCAGTTCAAGGATCCGGCGCTGCACGTCTGGTCCTATGACGCCAACAGCATGGTGCCTGCCCTTTACGGCCGGGGCGGGCGCGTGCCGCTGAAGCCCTTCGCCGGCACGATCGGCGTCGCACCCGCCGAGCCCGGCACCCATTCCGTCGTTCCCCCACGCCGCGTCGGCGGCAACATGGACATCCGCGACCTAACGGCCGGCGTGACGCTCTACCTGCCCGTCGAGGTCGACGGCGCGCTGTTTTCGATCGGGGATACCCATGCCGCCCAGGGCGATGGCGAAGTCTGCGGCACGGCGATCGAAAGCCAGATGAACGTCGAAGCGACGATCGAGCTCGTCAAGGACGCCAAGCTGCAGACACCGCGCTTCACCACGACCGAACCGGTGACCCGCCATCTCGACGGCGCCGGCTACGAGGTGACGACAGGCATCGGCCCCGATCTGATGACCGGGGCGCGCGAAAGCGTCATGCGCATGATCGATCTTCTCGGCGCCGAACACGGCATGAGCGCCGTCGATGCCTATCTGCTCTGCTCGGTCTGCGGCGATCTCCGGATCAGCGAGATCGTCGACCAGCCGAACTGGGTGGTTTCCTTCTACTTCCCGAGGATCGTGTTCGCGTGAACGAAGCCATGCCCGCCGCAGCACCGGTGCTCAGCCTTCGCAAGCTGAGCGTCGATGCCCGCACGCCCGAAGGCCGCAAGCCGGTGCTCCAGGATGTCAGCTTCGAGCTTGCAAGCGGTGAAACGCTCTGCATCGCCGGCGAATCCGGCTCCGGCAAGTCGGTCACCTCGCTGTCGATCATGGGGCTCCTGCCGAAAGCCTCGCTGCGGGTCGCCTCCGGCAGCGTGCTGCTTGGCGAGCGCGACCTGCTCAGGCTTTCCGATCGGGCGATGCGCAGCGTGCGCGGCGGCGATATCGCCATGGTGTTCCAGGAGCCGATGACCTCGCTCAATCCGGTCATGTCGGTCGGCAACCAGCTGACGGAAGCAATCCGCGCGCACCAGGGCAGCGACAATGCCGAGGCGGTGGCGCTGAAGATGCTCGATGCCGTGCAGATCACCGAGCCGGCCCGGCGGTTGAAGCAATATCCGCATGAGCTTTCCGGCGGCATGCGCCAGCGGGTGATGATCGCCATGGCGCTCTCCTGCCGGCCGAAGGTGCTGATTGCCGACGAGCCGACGACGGCACTCGACGTCACCGTACAGGCGCAGATCCTCAGGCTGATGCGCGAGTTGAAGCGCGAATTCGGCGCCTCGATCATCCTCATCACCCACGACATGGGCGTCGTCGCCGAAATGGCCGACCGTGTCGTCATCATGCAGAATGGCCGGATCGTCGAGCAGGGAACAGCGCTCGCCGTCTTCCAGCGGCCGAAGGAGGCCTATACCCAGCAATTGCTTGCCGCCGTCCCGAGGCTCGGCGCACTTGCCGGCACCGACCGCCCGCCGCGCATCACCCAGCGCGCCGTCGAGACGCTGCATCCGGACCGCACGCCGGTTCTGAACGTGCGCGACCTCACCGTCACCTACGGCAATGCCGCAAGCCGGTTTTTCAAGGGCAAGCCGCCGGTCGCGGCCGTCGATGGCGTTTCCTTCGATATCCTGCCGGGTGAAACGCTCGGCCTCGTCGGCGAAAGCGGCTCCGGAAAATCGACGACGGGCAAGGCCGTGCTCGGCCTCATCCCCTTCAAGGGCAACGTCCTGATCGACGGCCGCAACATCGCCGGCCTCAGCCAGCGTGAGATGCGGCCCGTGCGCCGCTCAGCGCAGATGATCTTCCAGGATCCCTATGCCTCGCTCGACCCGCGCATGGCCGTCGGCAAGGCGATCGGCGAACCGATGATCATCCACGGTATCGGCAACCATAGCGAACGGCAGGACCGCGTCGCCGAACTGTTGCGCCGGGTCGGCCTGACGCCTGATGCGGCGACGCGCTATCCGCACGAATTTTCAGGCGGCCAGCGCCAGCGCATCTGCATCGCCCGGGCACTCACGCTAGAGCCAAAGCTGATCGTCGCCGACGAGAGCGTCGCAGCCCTGGACGTCTCGGTGCGCGCCCGGGTGCTGGACCTGCTTCTCGAACTGCAGGAAACGATGGGGCTCGCCTATCTCTTCATCTCCCATGACATGGCCGTCGTCGAGCGCATGTCCCACAACGTCGCCGTCATGCGCGCCGGCCACATCATCGAAACCGGCACACGGCGGGATATCTTCGAGAACCCGAGGGATGACTACACCCGCGCGCTGATCGCCGCAGTTCCGATCCCCGATCCGGAGGTCTATCGGGTGAAAGGGGTTCATGTATGAGCGCATTGCCGAAGCGAGTGTAGATCGGCGATCTTAAAGTCATTCGGACATTTAGTAAATATAGAGCTGCATTTCAGAAATATATTGCACCTATGGTTGTCACTGCTATTCTCCAAAATGGGAGGAGAACCGCATGGCGAGAGGGCCGCAGCCAGCACGGCCCCGGAGAAAATCCGAGGGCAATATTCAAGAAAACCTCGTCAAGACGCGGATCGGGGGCGATCTCTCGTCGTTCATGAAGGGCAAGACGGATCCCCCCAAGGGGATTGGCAAGGCGAAGCACTTCGATGTCATCATAGAATTCAACCGCGACTTTCCGGGCGGCGGCACGGCGGCGCGGCAACTCTTGTTCGAAGCATTCCTGTTGTACCTCAACAGAATTGGGGCGACTGACGAGAGCAACAACCTGTGGCGTTTCGGCATGTCCCCGCCGCTCGGCATGCCTGCGGTCTCGGAGGACAGCAAACTGGACCTCTCGCAGATGTTTTCGAATGGCAGCAGGATCGCCGCCAAATCCCTCTGGACCGACAGCTACGCCTTCGCGACCCTGACCCGGGAAGCCATTGACCGGCTTTCGAGCTGGACAATGCCCCAAAAGGATGACGACAAGAATAAGGGTGAAACCAAAAGCGGCAGCAAGAATAAGAAGACACCACTCGTCTACAAGATCTGGTGCGATCACGAGATCAAACGCTGCGTCTACGAATCCGTCAGGACAATCAAATGCGATGCGGCGCATGCATCCTTCGCAGCCAGCGGAAAAGGCGTTGTCTGGGCAGTGGCCGATACCGGCATTGACGGGACACATCCGCATTTCAAAACACTGAGAACGCTCGATCTGCCGGACGGCCTCTTTCATCGGGATTTCACGGCCGACAATCCGGACCCGACCGTGGCGTCGGCTGCGGCGCTGATCGATAGTGCCGGCCATGGAACCCATGTTGCCGGCATCATAGCCGGCCGCACATCCGTGCTGGACGAACCGAAAACGGACGCGGTCAAGAAGATCTGCGTGAAATCGGAGGTGCGCAACGAAAATGGGACCAAATCAACCGTCAAGGATACTCATGACGGCGTCATCACCGGCATGGCACCGCACTGCAAGCTGTTGAGCCTGAAAGTGCTGGCCAATGAGAAGCAGGGCAAGCTCAGCAATCTGCTGGCTGCGATCGGCTATGTCCAGCGCTCGAACGACTACGGGCGCAACATCAAGATCCACGGCATCAATCTCAGCCTTGGCTATCCGTTCGATCCGGTCTGGTTCGCGGCAGGGCAAAGCCCGCTCTGCGTCGAGGTCGACAGGCTGGTGCGTTCGGGCGTCTGCGTCGTGGTCGCGGCCGGCAATGCCGGCTACGGTACGGTGACGCAATTCTCAGGCGCGCCGGAGCGCGCCTCCCATAGCGGCACGATCATGGATCCCGGCAACGCAGCGCTCGCCATCACTGTCGGCTCGACGCATCGCGATATGCCGCATACCTACGGCGTCTCCTATTTTTCCTCCAAGGGACCGACCGCGGATGGGCGCATGAAGCCAGATCTCGTCGCACCCGGCGAGCGCATCATCTCATGCGCGCTCTACAACGGTGCGAAGTCAGGCGAAGTGCCGTTCCGGGAGGATACCGGAACGAGCATGGCGACGCCGCATGTCTCCGGCGCGATCGCCGCGTTCCTCTCGGTTCGGCGTGAATTTCTCGGCCAGCCGGAACGCGTCAAAGAGATCTTCATCGGCGCCGCGACCGATCTCAAGCGGCGGCCGGAGTTTCAGGGCGCCGGCCTGCTCGATCTGATGCGAACGCTACAGGCTGTGTAAGGAGGACATATGGACACGCTTGGACCCTCGCCATTCCTATGGCTCGAATTCGACAAGACTGGCGCGATCGATCCCGCGACGGCGACAAGTCTCGCGGCGTTGCTCAACCAGCCCGGAACGACCGATCTGGTGGTCATGTCGCATGGCTGGAAGAATACCAAGGACGATGCCCGCAAGCTCTACGGAACGCTGTGGGCGAACGCCCGCAAGAAGCTTGCGCCCGACAAGGCGAGCCACACCGTCGTCGCCGGCGTCGTCTGGCCCGCCAAGGCCTATCGCACCGATTTCGACGAACAGACACTGGTGACGCCAGGCGGCGGCGGAACGCTGGCGGCAGACGGGACGGCGGCGGACCCTGAGGATCTTGACGATGAAGCCTTCAAAAACGTGCTGAAGGATTTCAAGGATCTCTTCGGGCAGGATGGCGCCGCAACGGCCCAAACGGCGCGGGCTGCAGCGAAGACGCTCGATGAAACGACATCGTTTTTCCTCGTCAAGAACGGCAACGAAGCACTCGGTTCTCCGGGAACGGATTCCGAACTCAAGGCGGATTCAGCGCCGATTGCGCTCGCCACGGACGATGCCACCAGCGCCAAAATGCTGATGGAAGCTCTCATCGCGGCGCCGACATTTAACCTCGAAAGCTCCGTCGGCAAGGCTCAAGGGCTCGGCGACGTCGTCTCGGGCCTGATCTCCGGGCCGAGAGCGGCGGTGGCGCGGTTTTTGAACCAGCTGACCTATTACGAAATGAAGAAACGCGCCGGCATCGTCGGCGAGGCTTTGACGAAAAGCGTGCTATCGAAGCTCGTGCTGCAACAGCCGATCCGCCTGCATCTCGTCGGCCACAGTTTTGGCGCCCGGCTGGTCGCGGCGGCGGCAAACGGGCTCGCACCGATCCCGAAGCTGGAATTCTTCTCGCTCACTTTGCTGCAGGGCGCCTTCTCGCACAATGGCTTCGCTAAAGAGATCAAGCCGGGCCTTGCCGGCGCCTTCCCCGACGTCGTGGGCAAACCGACCGGCCCGATCTGCATCACCCACACCCACAACGATCTCGCCTGCACGCTCGCCTATGCGCTGGCGTCGCGCCTGTCGCGCGATATCGCCAAGAGCATCGGCGATGCCAACGACGAGTTCGGGGCGATGGGGGCGAACGGTCCGCAACACCTGAAGGCGGGACAGGCTGTCGAGGACGATACGGATGCCGTGTTCGCGCCGCAGGCCGGCAAGGTCAACACCTTCCTGGCGGACACGTACATCATCAAGACGGCGGCGTCGGATGCCCATAACAATGTCGACAACGAGGATGTCGGACGGCTGTTGGCAAAGATCGTCAGCTGATCGCCTTTCGTAAAAAAACGCGCGGCGCTGTCAGTCGTGGAATTGTCATTTTCAGGATGACATCAGTCCCGTTCTCTGCGAAAAAGAGCGCGATGAGAGACAGGGGCGTTCGTCGACAGACGGGCTGAGAAGCACCCTTCGAACCTGAACCGGATAATGCCGGCGGAGGGAGTCGCTCGGGGTCGCGGCATCGCCCGCACGAACCGCCCCGTGCCCGCCCCCGCCTGAAAGGGGCCACATGCAGACCAAAACCACACCAGGAGCGATGCTGAAGGCGATGCGCGAGAAGCCGCCGCTCGTTCAGTGCATCACCAATTACGTCGCCATGAATATCGCCGCAAATGTTCTGCTCGCCGCTGGTGCCTCGCCCGCCATGGTGCATGCCGCGGAAGAAGCCGGCGAATTCGCCGCGATCGCCAGTGCTGTGACCGTTAATATCGGCACGCTGTCGACGCAATGGATCGACGGCATGCAGGCGGCTGCGAAGGCGGCGACATCAGCCGGCAAGCCCTGGGTGCTCGATCCGGTCGCCCACTATGCGACGGCTTTCCGCCGCAACGCGGTCGCCGAACTGCTGGCCCTCAAGCCCACGATCATCCGCGGCAACGCTTCCGAAATCATCGCGCTTGCCGGCGGGGAGAGCCGCGGTCAGGGGGTCGACAGCCGCGATCCGGTCGAGCAGGCGGAAGGTTCGGCGCGATGGCTCGCTGAGCGTCAGCGGGCGGTGGTTGCCGTTACCGGCGCCGTGGATTTCGTCACCGACGGCGAGCGGGCCGTGCGCATCGAAGGCGGATCCGCTCTGATGCCTCAAGTCACCGCGCTCGGCTGCTCGCTCACCTGCCTCGTCGGCGCCTTTGCCGCGACGGCACCCGAGGATATCTTCGGCGCGACGGTCGCGGCACTTTCAACCTTCGCCATCGCCGGCGAGGAGGCCGCCCTTGGGGCGGCCGGGCCTGGGTCCTTCTCCTGGCGCTTCCTCGATGCGCTGTCCGCGCTCGACGCCGAAACGCTTGACGCCAGGGCAAGGATATCAGCCGCATGAAGGCTTTCGATCTTTCGCTCTATCTCGTCCTCGACCCCGATCTCTGCGCCGGGATCGGCATGGTCGAAACCGCGCGCCTTGCCGTTGCCGGCGGCGCGACCATTGTACAGTTGCGCGACAAACATGCCGGCACCATCAGGATGATCGAGACCGGCCGCGCCTTGAAACAGGCGCTGGATGGGACCGGCGCCCTCCTCATCGTCAACGACGACGTCGAGGCGGCAGTCGCCATCGGCGCCGACGGCCTGCATATCGGCCAGCAGGACATGGATGCGCGCAAAGCGCGGGCGATGATCGGCCCCGAGATGATCCTCGGCCTATCGGTCGAGAGCGAGCCGCTTGCTAACGCCGTCGATCCTGGCTTTGTCGACTATACCGGCGTCGGACCGGTATTTGCGACGCCGACCAAGACCGATCACAAGCAGCCGATCGGCTTTGACGGCCTTGCAAGGCTGGTAAAGGCCTCACCGGTGCCATCTGTCGCGATCGGCGGGCTCAAGGCGGATCATGTCGCCCAAGTGTTTGCCGCGGGCGCCCGGGGGCTTGCCGTCGTCTCCGCAATCTGCGGCACGCCCGATCCCGAAGCGGCCACACACCGCATCGCTGCAGAAATTCGAAGGGCCCGCGCATGATCCGCAACGTTCTCTCGATCGCCGGCTCCGATCCCTCCGGCGGCGCCGGCATCCAGGCCGATCTCAAGGCCTTTTCCGCCCGCGGCGTCTACGGCATGGCGGTGCTGACCGCTCTGACGGCGCAGAACACGCAAGGTGTCAGCGGCGTGCACCTGGTGCCGCCGCAATTCGTCGCCGACCAGATCAATGCCGTCTTTGCCGATGTGCGCGTCGATGCCGTCAAGATCGGCATGATCGCCAATGCCGGCATCGCCGACGCTGTTGCCGGCGCGCTGACTGACCACCGCGACATTCCGATCGTCATCGACCCTGTCATGATCGCCAAGGGTGGTGCCGCCCTGCTCGCGCCCGAAGCGGTCGACGTGCTGACCCGCCGGCTGCTGCCGCTGGCCACGCTTCTGACCCCGAACCTGCCCGAAGCCGCAGCCCTGCTGCACCAGCCGGTGGCGACAAACCGTGCTGAGATGGCGGAACAGGCCGAGCGCCTGCTCGCGCTTGGCCCGGCCGCGGTGCTGGTCAAGGGCGGCCATCTCGACAGCGACCAGAGCCCTGACGTGCTCGCCACGGCCGCCGGCCTTCACTGGTTCGAAGCCAGGCGTGTGCCGACCAAGAACACCCATGGCACCGGCTGCACGCTCTCCAGCGCGCTGGCGGCCGAGCTCGCCAAGGGCGCCTCGGCGCAAGAGGCGGTCGCTATCGCGAAGGACTACCTCGCCGGCGCGGTCGCGGCAGCCGGACACCTCACCGTCGGCTCCGGCCACGGCCCGGTGCAGCATTTTCATGCGCTTTGGAAAGAGGGCGAATAGGCGCTCGCTCAACCAATATTCCGCCAATCGAAACGGCCCGGCCTTTCCGGGCCGTTTTTGCGTTCGGCACCTACTTTGCGTTGAAACCCTGGGGACAGCGGCGGCTCGCGCCTTTGGCCGTTTGAAAAACCTTGTTGACAAGCCCGGTCAGATGGCCAAGTCTATGACACTAAAAGGGGATATGTTCCGCAATAACGGAATAACTGGAGGAGTGACGGGTGCCAGACCTGCTTGTGAGCCTATATTCCACTGAGCTCGCCGACCTGAAACGCAAAGCCGACGACGTCGGCGTCTCCATCCGTGCGGCCCTCCCCCCGGAACTGCATCTTATCGTCGGCTGGGTTCGCCAACGGTTCAGCGAGAACTGGGCGAGCGAAGTCACAGTCGCCTTCTCCCGCCAGCCGGTTGCCTGCCTGATTGCCGTTGAAGGCGGCAAGCTCCTGGGCTTTGCCTGCTATGACACGACGGCGCGCGGCTTCTTCGGCCCGACCGGCGTCGACCCCGACGCACGCGGCAAGGGCATTGGGCTCGCTCTCTTTTCCGCCTGCCTTCAGACCATGAAGACGCTCGGCCACGCCTATGCCTTCATCGGCGATGCCGGGCCAGTCGATTTCTACGCCAGGACCGCAGGCGCAACCATCATCCCCGCCCCCGATAAGGGCATCTACGAAGGCATGCTGCGAAGCGCGCCGAAATGACCATCTGATCCCGGAGTTACAGAATTGTCCTCGACCCCGCTCGCCCTTTTCGTCGGCCTTCCGAATCCCACTATTTCGGATGATGAATTCGCCCTCTTTCGCGAAACCAATCCGCTCGGCCTGTTCGTCGGCCGGCGCAATCAGCGCGAGCCGGAGCAGACGAGGCGCCTGATCGAGCGCTTCCGCGAAGCCGTCGGCCGCGACGACGCGCCTGTCTTCACCGACCAGGAAGGCGGCCGCGTGCAGCATCTCGATGCCGGCCCCTGGCCGCTCTTCCGCAGCTTCGGCCAGTTTGCCGAACTTGCACGCCGCGATTTCGATCTCGGCAAAAAAGCACTGCGCCTTTCCTCCCAGGCCATGGGTGCGATGATGACGGAACTCGGCCTTTCGAGCGGCTGCTCGCCCGTTCTCGACCTCGTCTTCGAGACGACGAGCGCGGTCATCGGCGCCCGCTCCTTCGGCCCTGATCCCGATTTCATCGCTGCCCTCGGCCGCGAGGTGGTCGATGGCCTTCTCGAGACCGGCAACATGCCCGTCATCAAACATATTCCCGGCCATGGCCGCGCGACGCTCGACTCCCACAAGGAGCGTCCGGTCGTCAATGCCAGCCGCGAGACGCTCACAGCCACCGATTTCAAACCCTTCGTCGCGCTGAAGGATACGCCTTGGGCCATGGTCGCCCATGTCGTCTACTCGGCCTATGACGCCGAGCTGCCGGCGTCGGTCTCGCCGATCATGCACGACGTGATCCGCAAGGACATGGGTTATGACGGCGTACTGATATCAGACTGCATCTTCATGGAATCGCTCTCCGGCACCCTGCCGGAGCGCGTCAAGCAGGTGCTCGACGCAGGCTTCGACATCGCGCTCCACAGCCACGGCGACATCCCGGAAAGCGAAGCCGCCGCCAAGGCTGCCCGCCCGCTGACTGAGGCCGCCCTGCAGCGGATCGCCGCCGGCAAGGCCCGCCTCGGCAATCTCAAGATCGATGTCCGCGCCGCCCATGCTGAAGTCGAAGACATGTTTGCAAGCGCGCTGGTCTCCTGACCGGCACCTCATCTCTCACCGCATAAGAAAAGGGGAATAAACCATGAAAAAATATCTTCTTGCAGCCGCAGCAATAACGCTTTTTTCGGGATCCGCCGTGGCGCAGACGGTCCTCACAGTGAATATCGAACCGGCGACGACTTGGGTTCGCAACTTCAACCCGTTCAACCAGACCTCGTCGCGCCAGTCGACACTCGACTTCATCTACGAGCCGCTGGTCGTCTTCAACCGCTTCGACAGCAACAAGCCGGTCTATCGCCTGGCCGAAAGCTTCAAACTCTCCGACGACCTGAAGAGCATCGATTTCAAGCTGCGCCCGAACCTGAAATGGTCGGACGGCAAGCCGCTGACCGCAGCCGACGTCAAGTTCACCTATGATTACCTGAAGAAGTTTCCGGCGCTCGATTTCGTCAGCATCTGGACCTTCATCACCGACGTGCAGGCCGTTGACGGCCAGACGGTGCGCTTCACGCTCGCCAATCCGAGCTCGCTCGCCGCCGAGCAGATCTCGCAGTTGCCGATCGTTCCGGAACATGTCTGGAAGGATGTCGCCGATCCCGTCACCTTCGCCAACGAGACCCCTGTTGGCAGCGGCCCGCTGACGGAGGTGCCGCGCTTCACCGGCCAGACCTACGACCAGTGCCGCAACCCGAGCTACTGGGACAACGCGCACCTGAAGGTCGATTGCATGCGCTTCCCGCAGCTTGCCGACAACAACCAGATGCTGACCGCAACGGCCGACGGCACGCTCGACTGGGGCGTCTCCTTCATTCCCGATATCGACAATGTCTATGTTTCCAAGGATCCGGCGCATTTCCACTATTGGTATTCGCCGAGCAGCATGGTCGCCTTCCTGTTCAATCTGGAAACCGCAAACGAGAATAACAAGAAGGCCTTCAACGACCTGAAATTCCGCCGTGCCGTCTCGATGGCGCTCGACCGCAAGACGATGATCGACGTCGCCGGCTACGGCTATCCGACGCTGAACGAAGATCCCGGCCTGATGGGCGAACTTTACAAGAGCTGGGCGGACCCGTCCGTAAAGGCCGACTTCGGCAAGTTCGCAACCTATGACGCCGATGCCGCCAAGGCCCTGCTCGACGAGGCAGGCTACAAGGACAAGGATGGCGACGGCTTCCGCGACAATCCGGACGGCAGCAAGATCTCCTTCTCGATCATCGTCCCCAGCGCCTGGACGGACTGGATCGACACCGTCAACCTCGCCGTCGAAGGCATGCAGGCGGTCGGCATCGACGCCAAGATCGAAACGCCGGAGGAAGCCGTCTGGACCGGCAATCTCATCAACGGCTCCTTCGATGCGGCGATCAACAGCCTGCCGGCATCGGCTTCGCCCTATTACCCCTACAAGCGCGCCTTCAGCGCTTCGGACAAGGGCAAGACCCGCTTCACCGCGCAGCGCTGGTTCAACCCGGAGGTCGAAAAACTCGTCACCGAGTTCACCCATACCGCCGATCTTGCCAAGCAGAAGGACGCGATGAACAAGGCGCAGCGCATCGTCGCTGAAAACATGCCTGTCATTCCGGTGTTCAACAATCCGAACTGGTATCAGTACAACACCAAGCGCTTCACCGGCTGGTCGACCAAGGAAAACCCCTTCGTCAATCCGTCGATCTCGCGGACCAACCCGGCACGCCTGCTGAACCTCCTGGCTCTCGAGCCGGTCAAGTAAGCATCGCAATCCTCGGGAGCGGCGTAAAGCGCCGCTCCGTCACGACGGAGTCCCCATGGCTTTCCTGCTTCGCCGCCTCGTCTTCTACATGGCAGCCTTCATCGCGGCAGCGACAATCAATTTCTTCCTGCCTCGTCTGATGCCGGGCGATCCCGTGCAGATCATGTTTTCGAGTGCCGGCACCGAATTGCCGCCGGAAAGCCTGCAGGCGCTGAAGCTCACCTTCGGCTTCGTCGACGGTCCGCTCTGGCAGCAGTATCTCACTTATCTCGGTAGCATCTTCACCGGCGATCTCGGCCGCTCGATCAAATATTTTCCGCTGCCGGTCACCTCGGTGCTCGGCCATGCCCTCGTCTGGACCGTCGGCCTGATGGGCACGGCGACGATCGTGAGCTTTGTGCTCGGCACCTTCCTCGGCATCGTCGCCGCCTGGCGCCGCGGCAGCACGTTCGATGTCATCGTCTCCGTCGGCGCGATCTTCGCCACCTCGGTGCCGGCCGTCGTCACCTCGCTGATCGTGCTCTTCATCTTCGGCTTCACGCTCGGCTGGTTTCCGAACGGTTATGCCGCCGACCCATCGCTCGATCCGGCCTTCAGCCTGCAATACATCGGCAGCCTCGCCTATCACGGCATCCTGCCGATGGTGACGCTCTGCACCGTGCTGATCGGCGGCTTCACCGTCACCATGCGCAACAACATGATCAACCTGCTCGGCGAGGACTATATCGTCATGGCCCGCGCCAAGGGCCTTTCCGACCGGCATGTGATGCTCTGGTACGCAGCGCGCAACGCCCTGTTGCCGACCGTCTCCAGCCTTGCCATCGCCATCGGCACCATCCTCGGCGGTTCGCTGGTGACGGAGGTCGTCTATAACTATCCGGGCCTCGGCAACATTCTCTACCAGGCGATCCTCGCCCGCGATTACCCCGTCATCCAGGGCCAGCTCCTCATCATGACCGCGACCATGCTGATTGCCAATTTTATCGTCGACGTCAGCTATGTGCTGCTCGACCCGCGGCTGAAGGGAGCGTGAGATGAAGACCCTGCTTCGAAACCGCAAGGCGCTGATCGGCCTGGTCATCATCGCCTTCATCGTCCTCGTCGCGATCGCAGCGCCGTTGCTGACGCAGTACGATCCCGCCGCCCGCACCGGGCGGCCGCATCAAGCGCCATCACTCGACCATATCCTCGGCACCACCCGCATCGGCCAGGATGTCTTTGCCCGGCTGATCTACGGCGCCCGTACTTCGCTTGCCGTCGGCTTCGGCGCCGGCCTGCTGATCACACTCGTCGGCACCGCACTCGGCATCATCTCCGGCTATCGCGGCGGCAAGACCGACGAGATCATCAGCTTCTTCACCAACATGGTGCTGGTCGTTCCGAACCTGCCGCTGCTGCTCGTGCTCGCCGCCTTCATCGGCCAGGCAAGCCCCCTCGTCATCGCCCTCATCCTCGGCGCCACCTCCTGGGCCTGGGGCGCGCGCGTCACTCGTGCCGAAACGCTCTCCGTCAAGCAGAAGGATTTCGTCAAATCGGCCGAGATGATGGGGGAGCCGCAATGGCGCATCATGACATTCGAGATCTTTCCCAACGTGATTTCAATCGTCGGCATCAATTTCATCGGCAGCGTCATCTTCGCGATCATCACCGAGGCGACGCTCGAATTCCTCGGCCTCGGCGACCCGAGAGCGATCTCCTGGGGCACCATGCTCTACAATGCGCAGAAAGCCTCGGCCCTTTCGGTCGGCGCCTGGTGGGATATTCTCACCCCCTGCTTCGCGCTCGCCTTCCTCGGCATTGGCATGTCATTGCTGAACTTCGCCGTCGACGAGATCGCCAATCCGCGGCTGCGCACCGGCAATCATCTGAAGCGCTGGTCCCTGCTCGTCCGCTCCGGGGAGGGCCGCCTGTGACGCAGCCGCTGCTCTCGGTGAGGAACCTCACCATCGACTATATCGGCGAGGAGAAGGATTTCCGCGCCGTCGACGATGTCAGCTTCGATGTCGCGCCCGGCGAGGTCTTCGGCCTTGCCGGCGAATCCGGCTGCGGCAAGAGCACCATCGCTTTTGCCATCAGCCGCCTGCACAAGCCGCCGGCGCTAATCCGCAAGGAGAGCCGCATCCTGCTCGACGGTCGCGACGTGCTCGGCCTCGACAAACAGGCACTCAGCGCCTTCCGCTGGCGCGAGGTTGCCATGGTTTTCCAGAGCGCCATGAATTCGCTGAACCCGGTGCTGCGCATCGAGACGCAATTCTACGACATGCTGCGCGCTCACAAGGGCATGAGCCGTGTTGCAGCCCGCGAGCGCACCGCCGAGATGCTGACGCTCGTCGACATCGCGCCGGATCGCATGCGCGACTATCCGCACCAGTTTTCCGGCGGCATGCGCCAGCGCATCGTCATCGCCATCTGCATGGCGCTCGATCCGAAGCTCGTCGTCATGGACGAGCCGACGACGGCGCTCGACGTCGTCGTCCAGCGCGAAATCTTGCAGCGCATCAACGAATTGCGCCGCAGCTTCGGCTTTTCCGTTCTGTTCATCACCCATGATCTCGGGCTGATGGTGCAGTTTTGTGACCGCATCGGCATCATGCTCGCCGGCCAGCTGGTGGAGCAGAACGCCGCCGAGGCGATCTACAGGACGCCAAAGCACGACTACACGAAGAAGCTCTGGGCCTCCTTCCCCTCGCTGCATGGAGGAGTGCTGTTATGACAGACGCCATTCTCGCACTCGACCAGGTGACCAAGACTTTCGGCCATGGCTCCGGGGCGGTGCATGCGGCGCGCGCCATCTCGTTTTCGCTGCATGCCGGCCGGGCGCTGGCGCTTGTCGGCGAATCCGGCAGCGGCAAGACCACCTGCGCCCGCATGGCGATGCGCGAATATCTGCCGACATCGGGCCGGATTCTCTACAAGGGCCGGCCTGTCGAGGCGGCGAAATCCGCCGAGATCGCCCGCTACCGCCGTTCGGTGCAGATGATCTTCCAGGACCCATTCGCTTCCCTCAACCCGGCCCACACCATCGCCCATCATCTCCGGCGGCCACTGAAACTGCACCGCCCGGAGATCAAGGGGGCCGAGATCGACGCCGCGATCCGCGAACTGCTGCAGCGCGTCAGGCTCGATCCCGATCTCGTCGCGCCGAAATATCCGCACGAGCTTTCCGGCGGCCAGCGCCAACGCGTCAACATTGCTCGCGCCTTGGCCGTCAAGCCGGAGGTCATCGTCGCCGACGAGCCGACCTCGATGCTCGACGTCTCGGTGCGCCTCGGCGTGCTGAACCTGCTGAACGAGATGAAGCAGGAGATGAATCTCGGCCTGCTCTACATCACCCATGACATCGCCACCGCCCGTTACGTCGCCGAGGATATCGCTGTGATGTATGCCGGCCAGATCGTCGAATGGGGCAGCGTTGCCAAGGTGATCGACAATCCGCTGCATCCCTATACCCGGCTGCTGCTCTCGGCCGTGCCTGATCCGGAGGTCCGGTTCGAGGACCCGAAGGCGCGGCTGAGGCCCGACGAGGTGGAGGACATCCGCCGCCGTTCGGCAGTGCCGCAGGACGACATCGTCGAATTCGAGCCGGATCATTTCATGCGGATGATCTGAGGCCGGCTTGCTGGCCTCATCTAGCGCCCTATGCTAGGGGACGGTCTCTTTCATATGAGGCGAAACCGTCATGCTGCCCTGGATCCAGCTCGATTCCGCGACCATTCCCGGTGAAAACGGCGAATTGCGGCTGAAGCAGCGCGGCAGCGAATTTTCGATCATGCTTGGCGCCAACGAGCTGATGAATAGCCGTCTCAGCGGCTCGGAAGAAGCGCTGGCGACCCTTTCCTGGGATCGGATCAAGTCGCACCCGAAGCCAAGGATTTTGATCGGCGGGCTCGGCATGGGTTTTACCCTGCGCGCCGCTCTCGCCGTCCTTCCCGAAGATGCCGGCGTCACCGTCGCCGAACTGGTGCCTGCCGTGATCGCCTGGGCCCGCGGGCCGATGGCCGAGGTCTTCAAGGGCTGCCTCGACGATCCGCGCGTCGGCATCCATCAGGGCGATGTCGGCGAAGCGATCCGCGCCGGCAAGGCTGCCTATGACGCCATTCTGCTCGATGTCGACAACGGCCCTGATGGCCTGACCCGCAAATCCAACGACCGGCTCTACGATTTCGCCGGCCTTCGCGCCGCCAGCGACGCGCTGCGCCCCGGCGGCGTGCTCGCCGTCTGGTCGTCCGGTCCGGACCCCGATTTCACGCGACGTCTTAAGGGCAGCGGTTTTTCCGTCGATGCGGTCAACACGCGCGCCAACGGCAAACGCGGCGGAGCCCGCCACGTCATCTGGCTGGCCGTCAAGCCGGTGAAATGACGTTCAAGCCGAAGCGATCCTGCGGGCGGCGTTGATGGCGCGGCGGGCGCCGGAGCGCAGTTGCGCGGTCTCGGCGCCGGCAATGACCAGATCGAAGCCGAACTTCAGCAGTTCGCCGGCCCGCTCGCCGTCGCCGGCGAAGGCGCAGGCGAATTTACCATGGGCGCGGCAGCGCGAAACCGCATGCTGCATGGCGCCGTCGATCTCGGCGGCGTTCGGCGCCACCTGGTCGCCGTTCGAGAGTGCGATCGAAAGGTCGGAAGGACCGATGAAAATGCCATCGATGCCGGCAACGCCGAGGATGCCGTCGATCGCCTCGAGTGCCGCCCGGGTCTCGATCATGGCGATGGCGACGGTGAGCGCGTTGGCGTTCTTCAGATAATCATCGGCCGACAGGCCGGTATGGTTGAGCGCCAGCGACGGTCCCCAGCTGCGCTCGCCAAGAGGCGGGTATTTTGTGGTCTTGACGAAGGCTTGCGCGTCTTCGGCCGAATTGATCATCGGCGCGATGATGCCGGAGGCGCCGGCATCGAGCAGGCGCGAGGCGGAGGCGAAATCACCGACCGGTATGCGCGCCAGCGCCGGCTTGCCGGCAAGGCGCACCTGGGCGACGGCGTTCGCTGCCGAGGGCATGTCCCACATGCCGTGCTGCATATCCAGCACGACGGTGTCGAAGGCCTCCTGCGCCAGATGATTGGCAAGCGTGGCGTCGGGAATGCCGATCCAGGCGGAGATCATGCCGCCCCGGTGGTGCCCGATCCGGTCCGCAAAGCCGTCGATTTCAGCTGCGCTCATGCCATTCTCCTCAATTCGACAGGCCGCCAGCGGCCAGATATTTCACCTCGGGGAACTCTTGAATGTCGAATTCCCTCAAAGCGGTGCACGGATTGCCACCTCATCCCCTCCGACGCAGCCGTGAAATAATAACCGTCACGGCAATCCCCGCCGCAGCCATGATGCTTCCCCAGAGAACCCAGATGCTTTGGTTGATCATGAAACTGGACGCGGGATAGGGAAAATAACCGCTTCCCTGGGCGATCCAAATCAGCCCCAGGAGGATCATGAGCAGTCCAACGACGTATCCGACGGTTCGCGACATGCTTTGGCCCTTCCCTATGAATCGATGCCACAATGTCGATCGGCGTCGGTCATGACAAGGCTTCTCTCCTGAGCGCGAACATATTCCGGATGCAATGACGCGCCGGCCTCGGTCTGGATGTCATGTCCTGCCGACTTCATCCACCAGCCAGGTGCTGAGCCTTTCGCTATCAACATTTGCCGATCGCGGCGGTATCAGCCAGTAACCGCGGTCGGGTGCCTCGAGCGGCGGCCCGGCTTCCACCAGCATATGTGTGGAGAGAAGCGTATCGACCAGCCCCATCCAGCCGATCGCCACGCCTTGCTCGCTGAGAGCGGCCTGGACGACCAGCGAGTAAGTGTTGAAACTGACATCACCGCGGCCGGCATGGAGGTCGCGAGTAACGGAGAATTCGGCAAAATAACTTCGCCAGTCGAACCAGGGCGATGGCGTCGGTGAGTCGAGATGGATCAGGATCGCCTTGGCAAGCTGCTGCGGATCGTCGAACGGGCCGTTGCGATCGAGAAAGCCTCGCGTGCAGACGGGCACGACCTTTTCCTGCAGCAGCAGCGATCCGATAGTGCCGAATTCCGCCTTTGTGCCGAAAACCACCACCACATCTGCGTCGTCACCAAAGCCGGGCTCAAGCCTCTGGGTCGCGACGATCTGTATATCCGTTTCCGGGTGAAGCAGGCGAAAGCCGTGCATGCGCGGGATCAGCCAAAGCGCTGAAAAAGCATAGTCGGTTCTCAGTCTGACGACCGGCCTTTGAGCCTCGGTGCGGAAACTGCGCGCCAGGGCATCGATGTCACCAACCGACTTGGCCGTGACCTGGAAAAGCCGTTCGCCCTCCGCGGTCAACTCGACGCCGCGGTGCTGGCGGCGCAGCAGGGCGACGCCGAACTGCTCTTCCAGCCGCCGGATCTGATAACTGACGGCAGGCTGCGTAAGGCCGAGAACTGCCGCCGCAGCCGAAAAGCTGCCGAGCCTTGCGACCTCCGCGAAGATGCGCATCCATCCCAGCTCAGGCAGGCGGTCTGACATAAAAATTCCTTTTGGCAAATATCAAAAAAAGCTGCCTTTACAAGCATGATGATAGCGGTTTTGATAAGATCTGCAAATAGCAAGGGACGTCCCCTTCCAGGAAGACCGTCCCGGCCTTTGAGACCACAGGAGACAATTTCACATGGCGCGTCCGAATATCCTCATCCTGATGGTCGATCAGTTGAATGGAACGTTCTTTCCGGATGGCCCTGCCGATTTCCTGCGTGCGCCGCATCTGAAATCATTGGCGGAGCGCTCCGTACGTTTCACCAACGCCTATACGGCAAGCCCGCTCTGCGCACCGGCGCGAGCCTCCTTCATGTCCGGACAATTGCCGAGCCGAACCCGCGTCTATGACAATGCGGCGGAATTTGCCTCTGACATTCCGACCTATGCGCATCATCTGCGCGCTGCCGGATACCAGACCGCACTTTCCGGCAAGATGCATTTCGTCGGCCCCGACCAGTTGCATGGCTTCGAGGAACGCCTGACGACGGATATCTACCCGGCCGACTTCGGCTGGACGCCCGATTATGGCAAGCCCGGCGAGCGCATAGACTGGTGGTATCACAATCTGGGCTCGGTCACCGGCGCCGGCGTTGCCGAGATCACCAACCAGATGGAGTATGACGACGAGGTCGCCTACCACGCCGCCCGCAAGCTGTTCGATCTCTCGCGTGGCCATGACGAGCGCCCCTGGTGCCTGACCGTCAGCTTCACCCATCCGCACGACCCCTATGTCGCGCGCCGCAAATTCTGGGACCTCTATGAGGACTGCCCGGCACTTGACCCGACGGTTGCGCCGATTGCCTTCGAGCAGCAGGACCCGCACTCGCAGCGTCTGATGAAAGCCTGCGATCACGACGCTTTCGACATCAGCGATGAGCAGATCAGGCGGGCAAGGCGGGGCTATTTCGCCAATATCTCCTATGTCGACGAGAAGATCGGCGACATTCTCGGCGTCCTGGAACGGAGCCGCATGGCTGAAAACACGATCATCCTCTTTGCCTCCGACCATGGCGACATGCTCGGCGATCGCGGCCTCTGGTTCAAGATGAACTTCTTCGAAGGATCGGCCCGCGTTCCGCTGATGATCGCGGCACCCGGCTGGACGCCCAGACGGATCGACCAGCCTGTCTCCACACTCGACGTGACACCGACGCTCGCCGGTCTTGCCGGGATCGATATCGCCTCATTGAAGCCATGGACCGAGGGCGAGGATCTGGCAGCGCTTGCCGAAGGCACCGGCAGCCGCGGCCCTGTGCCGTTGGAATATGCCGCAGAGGGTTCCGAGGCGCCGCTCGTCTGTATCCGAGACGGACGATACAAACTCTCGCTCTGCGAGAAGGACCCGCCGATGCTGTTTAATCTCGAGGTCGATCCGCAGGAGCTCGACAATCTGGCGGCCGACCCGGCGCATGCCGAGATCTTGGCAAGGCTTGTCGAACAGGCCGGCCGACGCTGGAACCTTTCCGATTTCGACGAAGCCGTGCGCGAAAGCCAGGCGCGCCGCTGGGTGGTCTATGCGGCGCTGCGCAATGGGGCCTATTATCCATGGGATTATCAGCCGCTGCAGAAAGCTTCGGAGCGCTATATGCGCAACCACATGGATCTGAACGTGCTGGAGGAAAACCAGAGGTTCCCGCGCTAGAACAGGATGTCGTCCGAAAACCGCTCACACTTTTCGGCATCATGCTCTAGGAATGAGCAAGAAGCGCTTCTGATTTAAGCCGTTCTGCGCGCGGGCGCCTCGCGCAGAAAATCCTCGATGAACGCCTTCTGCAGAAGGATGCCGTCCCATTCATCAGGGAAGAAGGGCGAGTCGTAGATCAGCGTGAAGGGACCGTCGTAGCCGGCTCTCTCGCACATCTCCAGGCACGTGCGGTAATCCTCGGCATCGAGACCGGCGACGCCGTAGTCGGCCTTGGCATGGCAAATTTCCGCCCGGCCCATGATATCGGCAAGGCCCTCGTATTTCGTCGGCGCCGCCCAGTTGCCAAGGTCGCCGTTGAGACCGACCTTGCCGTCCAACCGGTCCAGCAGCCAGTTCATTTCGACTGGCGATGGTAGCAGGTCGAACCAGTTCTCGACGACGACACGCACGCCGCTACCTTCCGCCTTTCCGGCCAGCCAATTCAGATGGCGGGCGGCGCGGGCAAGGTTTTCCTCCGTCGGCTTCTGCTTGCCGGCAATGACGCGCATCCTCTCAGCCCCAAGGGTTGCGGCGATGTCGATCCACTCCGCCATCCATTTTACGTCGCGTTCAGCCGTCTCCGGATGGCTCGGATCGCCGTCCTCGACCAGCAGCGTCTGGAACAGCACATTCGAGGTCGCCATCGCGTCGCGCAATTCGCTTATATAGGCGGCGTCGAGGCTTTGCAGATGGAAGGAACAGATCTCCAGCCGGTTGACGCCGCGCGCCGAGAGCGCCGCCGGCACATCGATCAGGGCCGCGGCACCCGGGCCATAGGGTTCTTTCGCAGCAGCGCTTTTGTCGGGATCGGGACTATAGGCATGAACGGCGCCGAGCAGCCGATGCAGCGACCATGTCGAAACCGCGAAACGTCCGTTTTGCAAAACCTGCACTTGCTTTCCTCCGGGATCTCCTCATGCCATCAATGGCAACTAAATCCCGGCGGTTCAATTGCCAATTCAGGCAAAATCATCGCGGATGACCGCCTCGGCCGCAAGGGCAATCCCCAGCAGCGCTTCATCCCGATGGGCGGTGGCCGAAAGCAGCAGTCCAACAGGCATGCCAGCGTCGCCCGTACCGCAGGGAATGGAAACGCCGCACCAGTCGAGGAAATTGCCGAGCGCGGTGTTGCGCAACGTCTTGTTGTTCGTCGCGAAGAACAGCTCGTCATCCTGCTCCAACGGCCCGATCGGCGGCGCGACATGGGCGACAGTCGGAAAGGCGAGCAGCCGGTCGCCGACGAGGCGCTCGACATCGGCGATCAGGCGGCTGCGCGCCTCGAGGATCGCCAGGTAATCGGGCAGCGTCGTCTTGCTTCCGAGACGGGTGCGCATGACGACGCGGTGGTCCATCCTGTCCGCGTCCGGTCCCGCCAAGCGTTCGCGGTGAAGTGCGAAAGCCTCCGCCGTGACCAGCGGACCATATCTCGTCATCAGATCGAATATCTCGTTGAAGGCGGGGATGACGGTGCGGGCAACCTTGGCGCCGGCCTTTTGAAGACGTCCCAGAGCTGCCTCGAACGCGGCGACGACGCCGGCTTCAGCGCCATCGAAGACGATGTTTTCAGGCACGATGAGTTCCAGCCCTTGCAGGGGAAGCCCAACGACATCGGGCGCCGTCAGGCCGCGCATCGCCGCGTCGATCCAGACCGCGTCCCTGACGCTGCGGCAGAGCGGTCCCAGCGAATCCAGGCTCTTTGCCAGCGGATAGACCCCTGCCATCGCGTGGCGGCCGCGTGTCGCCTTGTAGCCGACGATGCCGTTGAAGGCGGCGGGAATGCGCACCGAGCCGCCGGTATCGGTGCCCATGGCGACCGGCACCAGTCCGGCCGCGACAGCGACACCGGCGCCGGAGGATGAGCCGCCCGGAATGCGCCGGAGATCGGTGCCGCGCGGATTTACCGGCGTGCCGTAATGCGGATTGATGCCGAGGCCGGAAAAGGCGAACTCGCTCATATTGGTGCGTCCGACGGCGACCATGCCCGCCTGCCTGAGCAAAGCGACGACGGCCGCATCTTGCTTGGCCGGCATGTCCTTTGCCAGAACAACGGAGCCCGCCGTCGTCGGTAGGCCTTCAATGTCGAAAAGATCCTTCCAGGCGATGGGAATGCCGTCCAGCAATCCAAGCGAGCGCCCTTCCCGCAGACGTCGCGAAGAGGCGCGCGCCTCCTCCATCCCCCGGCTTTCGGACAGTGTGGTGAAGACCGCCTTGTCGGCATAATTCGCGATGGAATCGAAAACTGCCTCGGCGACCTCGACCGGATCGGCCGCGCCACCTTGAATGAGGACGGAAAGCTGCGCGACCGACATCGCGCCGAAGGATTTGCTCATGGGACTATCCAGAAGAAAGATGTTCCTCTCTGGACTACCGCGGATCATTCCGATGAACCAGAGCTTCACGATATTTTGCATTTATTGGTACGATTTTTTGAACACTGCGTTTGAAGATCGCCCCTTCAATTGCCACGATCGAAGACACACATGCTGCTCGCATGCGGAAGCGGTTCGGCACGAGGGTGAGAGTTTGCTCTTAAGAGACCGGCGCCGCATGTGTTGCAGGAGTAATTAAAATGACAGATTGTGAAACTTTAAGCCGTCGCCAGGATATGGTGACCCTCCATGTAAAAGAGGACGAAACCGCCGGTTTAGGCGAGCGCGATTATGTAGATCATGTCAGCGCCCAGAAACTTTCGGCCTTCGAGCGCATTGTCGTGGTCGGAGCGCTGGTTCTCTTGAGCTTTGCGGGTTTTGCCGCATATTCTTCCGGCAATACGGACCCGATGACGACATCGGCCATTGCCGCCCCGGCCGGCGATAACGTGCCGCAGCATCCGGCCTACGGCCATTGCCGCGACAGCAGCCCCTACGCTGAGAGGGTTTGCTGATAGCAAAACATATTGCCGGGCGTGGAAACCTTTGCCCAGGCTGCATCGACAGCAGGAAAAGGGAAAAGGACCATGGCCGGCGACATCGACTACAAGCTTCACCGCTTCATCGACGCCCAGAACGGGATCTATGAGCGGGCGCTCTTGGAGCTGAAAGCCGGGCGCAAAACGTCCCACTGGATGTGGTTCATCTTCCCGCAGATCGCCGGTCTCGGCACGTCGGCGATGGCCGAAAAATATGCGATCCGCTCGGCGGAGGAAGCCGCCGCCTATCTCGCCGATCCCATTCTCTCAAGCCGGCTGCTGCGTTGCGTCGAGGCGATCCTGTCCGTGAACGGCCGATCGGCGCACGAAATCCTGGGCTCACCCGACGACTTCAAGCTGCGCTCGTCGATGACCTTGTTTGCCGCGATCAGCGATCACGGTTCGCCCTTCCACCAGGTGATCGAGCATTTCTATCAGGGAAAATTCGACGAACGGACGATGGAAATCCTTAGCGCCAGCACAGACTGACTTTATGCCGGTCGGCTTAAAATCTGAATGCTGTTGAAAATTAAATAGTTATCGGCCCGGCCTGCTCTCCAGCGTAGCAATTTCCTCGGAAATTTCGCTCAACCGCTGACGCAGATCGCTGTCGGTGCCGTCATCGACCTCTTCCTCGCCGAAACAATAGCGCGCATCATGGAGCTCCAGCTTGGCTTCGAGCTCGGCGCGCTTGGCATATAGGCGTTTGAGATAGACGTAGTTCATCTCCCTGCCTCCACATCGCCCTCGGGTTAGTGTGAAAACGGCATGGAAGCGGTAAGGTTCCCCTCCCCACACACTTGCGGTGCTCAGGCGAAAGAAGCGATCGCCGCGTGGCACGCCTTGGCGAAATGACCGCAGCAGCCGGCAGCGCCCATGGCCTGACGGCTGACGCGTGCGCCCTCGAGCAGCAGCGTCAATGTATCGGCAAGAAGCTGGGGTTCGCGCGCGCCGGCCGCCAAACAGAGCCCGGCCAGGCGATCACGCTGTTCGGCCTTGTGCCGCTCGATCATTTCGTGGGCTGGATGGCCCTCGCCCTTCAGCTCGATGGCGGCATTGGCGAGATCGCAGCCGGCGGGCTCGCCGTTCAGACATTGCGCCCGCAGCTCCACCCAGGCGTCCAGCTGGGCGCGCGGATTGCCGGGATAGGCCGTTTCCAGATCGCGCCAGATGGCACCCGCCTTTTCGGAGGCGCGGCGAAGCGTTTCGCAGACGAGCTCGTCCTTCGAGCCGAAATGCCGGTAGAGCGTCATCTTGTTGGTCAGAGCCGCGTCGGCAATGGCATCGACGCCGATGCCGCGAATGCCGCGCTCGCGGAAAAGCTCCGAGGCGGTCGAGACGATACGCTCCCGCGGCGGGATGCGATCTTCTGGAACGGCTGCGGAGATTTCATTCGAAGTTTCTGATTTTTTTGCGGACGTAGTCCTTGACATCAATGTGACCGATCGGTAACAAATGCATTGTTACTTACCGGTAACACCACGAAACGCGAAAGTCAATGCCGAGGGCATGGCAGCGGAAAGTGGAACACGGGCGACTGCCCACGAAAGGAGGACAACCATGACAAAGACCAGAGATGACCTGACGATATCCGAAGCCCTTCGCGACCCCCTGATCGCCATGGTGTTGCGCGCCGACGGCGTAAAGCTTGAAGACTTCAAGCAACTCCTGGAGACAGCCGCCCGCAAACGCGAACCGCGCTCGACTTCGGTGGGCAATATAATCGGAGCGCTCGCAAGCCGCGCCAATCTGCCGGCAATGCCCTGCTTCGGCTGAAGAAGCCGCCTGACCAGCTTGGGGATCTCTCCCTGCCCCCGTCAAGGGCTGCCGTCTCGACCAGACGGCGGCCCTTGCCGCTTTAAGGCATGTCGCACAAAAGTGTGCAGCGGTTTTGCGGCAACGGCATGCGTAAAAACAAAGACTAAGGCGCAAGGAGTGAATCTGAAAGATCGCGACGCGCTTTAGAGGATCGGCTTGCCGCCGGTTGTCGTGCCGCGGTCTTGCGGCAGTCTAGTTTTCGGACTAAAGTGACTAGAAAATTGGTCATCAAGAGGGCGTCATGGCGAGTGTCAATTTAGCGGAAGCCAAGGCCCATCTCAGCGAATTGCTCAATCGCGTCGAAGCCGGCGAAACCGTCGAGATTTTGCGGCATGGCAAGCCGGTGGCGCAGCTCGTGCCCGTCAAGACGCGCAAAAAACCGATCGATGTCGAGCGGCTGAAGGCATTGACCGCCTCGATGAAGCCGCCGGCCAAGCCGGTCGATTCCGCGACCTTCATCCGCGACATGCGCGACACCGACCGTTACTGATGCTTTATATCGACACGTCAGTCCTCATCGCCGCCTGGACGATCGAAACCCGCACGGACGACGTGCAGCAATGGCTGGCGACGCTTCGATCCGAAGAGATCGCGGTCAGCGGTTGGACGATCACCGAATTTTCGAGCGCCGTCGCGCTCAAGGCAAGAGCCGGACAGATCGACCCGGCCGATCGCGGCAAGGCATTGGCGATGTTCAGAGAATTATGTTCGACGACGTTCGAGATCCTGCCGATATCGCGAGCGCATTTCATCGAAGCGGCACGCATGACCGATCAATTCGACATCGGTCTTCGCGCTGGCGATGCACTCCATCTCGCTGTCGCGCTCGGCAGCGATGCCGCGCTCGTCACACTGGACAAGGGGCTGGCGAAGGCTTGCACCATCGTCGGAGCAAAGCACCAGCTGTTATGATGCCACCGGCAGATCAATCCACCATCGCAGCCGTCGACACGATGCCGTAGGGTTATCTTCTGTTGCGATTTGCCTCTACGACAGCTATGCCATAGTAATGTAACATGATCGCAGTTTTATGAGGTGCGTGGAATTGGACGGAAAGACATCATCCGCAGTTTACTCCGAAGATGAGGGTGTTGCCGGCGAGACCGGTGGCAAGGGCGCGCGACGCGCGCGCGTCAGCGGCATCGACCGGGCGCTTCAGGTGATCGATCATCTTTACGAGACCGGATCGCCCGCCGGCGTCTATGCCATCGCCAAGGCGGTGAAGGCGCCGCTGTCGACCGTTTACGTCATCGTCGACGACCTCGTCGAGAAGAACATGCTGACGCGCCAGACCGACGGCTCGATCTGGCTCGGCGCGCGGCTCTACCATTACGGCCTTGCCTATGCCAGGTCGCTGGATTTCATGAGCATCGCTACCCACGAAATGCACGATCTCTGCCGGCAGGCCGGCGAAACCGTGCAGGTCTGCGGCCGTGACGGCGACTATATGCTGGTGCTGGCCATGGCCGACGGCCCGAGCCATTTTCAGGTGGCGTCCCGCGTCGGCACAAGGGTGCCGCTGAACTGGACGGCCTCCGGCCGCCTGCTCGTCGGCCACCTGGCCGAGGAGGAGCGCATCGAACTGTTCAAGCGCTGCGCCCGCTCATCACCGACCGGCCGCGCCGAGATCGATCCGGGCACGCTGTCGGAAGCCGCCGGCAAGGCCTTCGAATCGCGGCTGTCGATCCAGGCTGGGGAATCGGATTATGCGGTTGCCTGCATCGCCTCGCCGATCTGCGATCGCGACGGCCAGTGCGTCGCTACCATTTCCATCGTGCTGCCGGAACAGAAGGCGTTTTCCGACGAGAACCACTACACGGCCCATGTGCGCAGTTCAGCGGAACGGATCGAAAAACTGATGGGCTGGCGCAACCGCTGAGGATTGCGCCTCAGCGGATCCTACCTGTAGGAATAGCCGTGGCTGTGGCGCACCAGCTTGCGCGCCCGCGGCACATAGCGGCTGGCGGTGAAGGCATCGGTGCCCATCACCGCGTAGCGCGGCTCGAACAGCTTGCTCAGGACCGAAACGTCGCCGTTGGAATCCGTCGCCTCGAGATCGGAATCGACCAGATCGAAAATGGTGAATTCCGCTTGCGAGCCGACCGAAAGCCGGTTCTCCATCGACAGCTTGATGACCGATGCCGGCGCATGGGTAACGGCTTCCACCACCTTGTCGAAAGGCATGCCGACGCTGAGCAGTTTCGACATCGTCGTCGCCAGATCCCAGACCGGAAAGTTCATCGAATGGCCGTGCAGATCGGTCGAGATCGAGAACGGCAGAAGCCCGCGCGCGATCGCCGCCTCGGCGACCTTGAAGGAGAAGGAGGCGCCGCCATGGCCGATGTCTAGGCGGATGCCCTCGGAGGCGCAGCGCTCGGCGAGATTGAAGAGATCCTCGTCTTCCATGATGCTCGACCCGGCCTTGCCGTTGAAGCAATGCGTGACGACGTCGCCGGGGCCGAGAATCTCAAGCACCTCGTCATAGAGCGCCGGCGGCTCGCCGACATGCACCATCATCGGCACTTTCAAGATCTTGGCGATCTTCTTGCCGAGCTTGACCGGCGTAACGCCCCAGGATCCGGTGATGACATGGCTGGCGCGCACCTTGATGCCGACGATGTGCTCACTGTTTTCTGCATAGACCTCGAGAATACGGTCGAGATCGATATCGCGGATATCCCGTAATTCCGCGACGCGGTTGCAGGCGACGAGGCCGATCGAGCCGAGATTGAGGAAGGCCTTGATGCGCTCGCGCGAGGGCTCGATGATATATTCCCGGAAGCCATGGAAATTCGCCTCACCGGCCGAGCCGGCATCGACCAGCGTGGTGACGCCGCGCTCGACGCCGCATTCGGACGGACGGATGGAAATATCGGTGCCACCGTGCCAGATATGCACGTGCAGATCGACCCAGCCCGGCGAGATGAAGGCGCCCTTGCCGTCGATGCGCGTCACATCCTGCGAGACGGAAAGCGACGGACCGATCTCGGCGATCCTGCCGTCGGCATTGACGAGAATGTCGGTTGCCCCCTCTGATGGGCCAGAACCGAAAGCCATCGGTTTGACATTGGTGAGGAGAAGCGGCTTCTTCGCCTGGTCGCCGGACATGACATGCATTCCTTTCGAAGTCTCGGACCGGGATCGCTCCCGGTCATCCGTCTGCGGGTCATTATGGAAGAGTAATGGGTAGCGAAAGATGCACAAGGGCACCTGGATCGCCACAATTCCATAGTTATGTTATATAAGTCTTTATAATAGAATAAAGCCGAGGACGCCGCTGTCAAGAAAAATGACGCGGTCGTCATCGCTGAAGAAACGTGAGCGGCGCGCTCCATCCGAGGCGCGCCTAGTTTCGAAGAGCGGGCGAATTCGCGTTTCTTTTCAATCTCGAAGAATAGAATAGTCAAGCCGTTCCAAGTGATCCGGATCGGCGATGGCGTCGATCGCGGCGATCCTGCCATCGACGATCGTCAGCGCCACGACGACGCGGAGCTGGCCCTGGATCTCCACGACGAATCCAAGCTCACCGCCGACGTTGGCGATTTCTGCCGCCTGCGCCCGACCCTTGAAGGCTTCGGCCACGTGAGCCGCGCCGCGCATTTCGCCAATGGTGCCGAAGCGGGCGGCCGTCGCATCCGGCCGGAAGACGACATCAGGGGCAAGCACCGCGATCAATCCCTCCAGATCGCCATTGCGCGACGCCGTCAGAAAGGCCTCGGCGATCGTCCGCTTGCGGCCGAAATCGACATCAGGCGCTTCGCCCACCCCCTGCACCCGCCGGCGGGCGCGGCTTGCGAGCTGGCGGGTGGCGGCGGACGAACGGCCGATGATCGGCGCGATCTCGTCGAAGGGCAGGTCGAACATGTCGTGCAGCACGAAGGCGACACGTTCGGCGGGCGCCAGCGTCTGCAGCACGACGAGCAGCGCCAGCCCAACCGAATCGGCAAATGCGGCTTCGCGCTCGGGATCGTTCGCGGGATCGGCGATCCCGGCATGGACAGGCGCCTCCAGCGGCTCCTCGCGCCGGGTCTTGCGGGCGCGCAGCATGTCGAGGCAGATGCGGGCCACCACCGTCGTCAGCCAGCCGCCAAGATTGCCGACCCCTGTCGTATCGGTGCGGCTGAGCCGCAGCCAGGCCTCCTGAACGGCATCCTCCGCTTCGCTGCGCGAGCCGAGCATGCGATAGGCTGCGGCCCTCAGATGCGCTCTGTTCGCCTCGAATTCTTCAGTCAGCCATTTTTTCTCGTCCATTTGTCACATTCCTCCGCTGCATCCCGTCAAGGCCATGACGAATGAACCCCGGCCGATGTGACAGCGCCGGCGGATCGTCAAACAGTAAACCTATAGAGGAGACTTATCATGCAGGAGAGAATGGGAAATCCCGCCCTCGTCCTTCCCGCAGCCATGCAGGCGCTGGCGGCTCTCAGCAAGGTGCCGGCCGAAACCGGCCTTTCGCCCAAGCTGCTCGAACTCGTCAACCTGCGCGCCAGCCAGATCAACGGCTGCAGCGTCTGTGTCGACGGGCATCCGCGCATCGCAAAGAAGCTCGGTGAAACCGACGAACGGCTCTTCGCCATCGGCGCCTGGCGCGACTCGCCCTATTTCAGCGATGCCGAGCGGGCAGCCCTTGCGCTGACCGAGGCGGTGACCCGCGTCAGCGACCGCGCCGACCCTGTGCCGGATGATATCTGGGACGAAGCGACCCGGCATTATGACGGCAGGAGCCTTGCGGCACTCGTCATCGCCATCGCCAACATCAATGTCTGGAACCGGCTGAACATCGCCACCCGCCAGATCGCCGGGGCCTGGAAGCCGTAAACGGCGAAGTTGCCGGCAGCGCGTCACCCCTGCGCTGCCGGCAACCACTATCCCTAATCAGCATAGCTTCAGGCCACGCGAAACAATCGATCGTTCAGATGATGCCGCCGCCGCCGGCAGCGGAGGCCGGACGCTCGGCCGCCACCTTCCTGCGGTAACCGCTGGCGCGGTAGACGGCGATCGGGTCGATCGCGCCGCCGGCCCTGCGGCGGGCTTCGGCCAGAATCGGCTCGACATCGGCGCGATAGGCGCGCTTCAGCGTTTCCGACGCCATCAGCGCGTCATTGTCGTCCTGGTAGCCGGAGAGCGCCTTGCGGTCGACGAGCAATGCCTGCGCATAGGCGCGGCGGATTTCGTTGGAGCTGTTGATCAGGCTTTCGATCGGGTCGGTGACATTGTGCGACTGGTCGATCATATGGGCCGGATTGAAGTCGTTGACACCGCGCTGCTCGGCGTCGACCAGCTCGTTGAAGACCAGGAACAGCCGGTAGGGATCGATCGCGCCGGCGTCGAGATCGTCATCGCCATACTTCGAATCGTTGAAGTGGAAGCCGCCGAGCTTGCCGAACTGGATCAGCCGGGCGACGATCATCTCGATGTTGGTGTTCGGCGCATGGTGGCCGAGATCGACGAGGCAATAGGCCTTGGGGCCGAGCGTCTGGGCGATCAGGTAGTTGGTGCCCCAATCCTGCACGATGGTCGAATAGAAGGCAGGCTCGTACATCTTGTGCTCGGAGAACAGCTTCCAATCGTCGGGCAGCGCCTTGTAGATATCCGCCATCGAGGCGAGGTAACGCTCGAAAGCCTTGGTGAAATGGCTCTGGCCGGGGAAGTTCGAGCCGTCACCGATCCAGACCGTCAGCGCCTTGGAGCCGAGCGCCTTGCCGATCTCGATGCATTCGAGATTGTGCTCGACCGCCTGCGCCCGCGTCGCCGCGTCGGTGTGGCTGAGCGAGCCGTATTTATAGGAATGGGCCTGGCCCGGCGCATCGGAAAAGGTGTTCGAATTCATCGCATCGAAGCCGAGGCCGAGCGCGTTACCCTTGGCCTTCAATTCGCTAGCATCCGCCTTGTCCCAGGGAATATGCAGCGAGACGTTCGGGGTCGCCTGCGTCAGCTGGTTGATGACGGCGCAATCGTCGAGCTTGTCGAAGATGCCGCGCGGCTCGCCGGTACCGGGGAAACGGGCAAAACGCGTGCCGCCGGTGCCGACGCCCCAGGAGGGCACGGCAACGAAGAATTCCGCAACCTTCCGGGTGACCGCCTCGATATCGACGCCGCGACGGGCAAGCGTCGCGCCCAGTGCCTCGTAATCGGCCTTCAACGCGGTTGCCCGCTTGTCGTTATCAGTCGCGACCAGATCTGGCGCAATCCTGGAATCTGTCATCTATTCCTCCCTGGTCGCGAACCATAGGGCATGGTTCGCGTTCAAACGCTTACATGTCTTCAAACGAAGGAGCTACGATGGACGTTGTCCGCATTCTTCTTGCGATCATCCTGCCGCCCCTTGGCGTATTCTTGCAGGTCGGGATCGGCCTGCATTTCTGGCTCAATATACTGCTGACACTCTGCGGCTATCTGCCGGGGATCATCCACGCAATATGGGTGATCCTCCGGAAATAGCTCTATCCGTTTGCTTTACGCGTTCCGGACGCAAAACCGCTGCACACTGTTGCTGGAATTGCTCTAGCGCGTAAAACTCTGCACATTGCCGGCATCGACGTTGATGATGTTGCCGGTCGATTTTGCCGAAAGGTCCGATGCGAGGAAATAGATCGCCTCGGCGATATCTTCCGGAAACACGTTGAGTTTCAGCATCGAACGCTTGCGGTAATGTTCCTCGAGATCGTCCACCTCGATCTTGGACGAGGCGGCGCGCTGCTCGCGCCATTCGCCGCTCCAGATCTTCGAACCGCGCAGGACCGCATCCGGATTGACGGTGTTGACGCGGATGCCGGTATCCGCGCCTTCCAGAGCCAGGCAGCGGGCGAGATGGATTTCAGCAGCCTTTGCCGTGCAATAGGCAGACGCGTTCGGCGAGGCGGCAAGACCGTTTTTCGAAGCGACGAAAATGACATTGCCGCCGAGCGCCTGACGGCGGAACAGGCGGAAGGCTTCGCGCGAGACGAGGAAATAGCCGGTCGCGAGAATATCGATATTGCGGTTCCACGTCGCCAGTTCGGTCAATTCGATCGGCGCGGAGGAGGCAATGCCGGCATTCGAGACGAGGATATCGATGCCGCCGAATTCGACGCAGGCTTCCGCGAAGGAGGCGATCACCGCATCTTCCTTGGTGACGTCGAGCCGGACGCTGCGCACGGCGTCGGCGCCGAACTTCTTGACGAAATCGGCTTCGGTGCCTTCGAGCGCTGCCTGGTCGATATCGGCAAGCACCACGCAGGCACCTTCGCCGACGAGGCGTGCGGCCGTCGCCCGGCCGATGCCGCCGGCGCCGCCAGTGACGAAGGCAACGCGGCCGGCAAGGCTCTTTGGCTTCGGCATGCGCTGCAGCTTGGCCTCTTCAAGCAGCCAATATTCGATATCGAAGGCTTCCTGCTCCGGCAGTCCCTGATATTCGGAGACCGTCGAGGCGCCGCGCATGACGTTGATGGCGTTGACGTAGAATTCGCTGGCAATGCGGGCCGTCGCCTTGTCGCGGGCAAAGGACAGCATGCCGACGCCGGGCACCAGGAAGATGACGGGATTGGCGTCGCGGATGGCGGGCGAATTGTCGTGCTTGCAGTCGTTGTAATAGCGGGCGTAGTCGGCGCGGTAGTCCTCTAGCGCCTTGTCGAGACCGGCAACGATCGCGTCGACATCCGGCTTGGCCGGGTCGAAATCGACGATCAACGGGCGGATCTTGGTGCGCAGGAAATGGTCAGGGCAGCTGGTGCCGAGCGCGCCGAGCGGACGCAGATCCCGGGAATTGACGAATTCGAGCACGGCGTCCTGATCGTCGAAATGACCAAGCTTACGCTCCTGCTTGCCGATGCGGCCGCGGATCTCCGGCATCAGCCGGGCGGCGATGGCGCGGCGCTCAGTGACGGCCAAGCTCTGTGCGACCGCGCCGCCGAAAATGGTCTTGCCTTCGGTCTTTTCGGCAAACCAGACGATCGCCTTGTTGATGATATCGAGCGTCAACTCGTAGCAGGCCTTGGCATCGTTCGCCCAGGTGAAGAGACCGTGGCTCTCGAGCACGACGCCCTTGGCATTCGGGTTTGCGGCAACGAATGCGCCGAGGTCGAGGCCGAGCTGGAAGCCCGGACG
Source organism: Rhizobium sp. WYCCWR 11128 (assembly GCF_013416305.1). NCBI lineage: Bacteria > Pseudomonadati > Pseudomonadota > Alphaproteobacteria > Hyphomicrobiales > Rhizobiaceae > Rhizobium > Rhizobium sp. WYCCWR 11128. The sequence goes on along the minus strand of NZ_JACCEZ010000005.1, from coordinate 332,537 downwards.
GCGCCAGGGCAGCCAGCCGATCTCGTCGCCGAAGATCTGCTGCGTCAATTCCTTCGAATTCTTCGACGCGGCGATCGCGATGATCGCATCGGGATGCATGTGGTCGACATGAGTGAAAGGCACGAAACCGTGCAGCGGCGTGTCGATCGAGGCAGCGCGGGCATTCAGGTTGAAGGTGCAGTGCGGCAGGAAGCCTACCATGCGGTCTTCGTCCTCAACGCCCTTATAGATGCCTTTCAGCGATTCCAGCTTGTCCTGGTAGAGCGTCGCGAAACCGTCGAGCTTGATCGTGCCGACGTCGCCGCCCGATCCCTTGACCCAGAGTACCTTGACCTTTCCGCCGGTCAGCGGATCGGTTTCCAGCACCTTCGCCGAAGTGTTGCCGCCGCCATAATTGGTGATGCGCTTGTCGGCGCCGAGCAGGTTGGAGCGATAGAGCAGCTTGCCAGGCTCATCGAGGCCTGCCGCATAAGCATCATCCCACCGGTTTTCCAGAAGCCGGACGTTCGCCGCCATGTCATCCTCCCATATGAAATCTTCATCGAGACGCAAAGTTCGCGCCCCTTTTCGCTGACGGTATCGCTCATCAAAACGCAGCTTGTCAATCGAAAACGATCAAATTCGATTATTGTGCAGCGCAATATGAAAATTTATGATCGTTTTTGATTGACACATTCTCATATGTGCGAAATAAACGATCGAAGGAGGAGCCCCATGCACGAACGCGAACGTCATCGCATCATTCTGAGCGCCGTTCAGGAAAAGTCCGTCGTGACGGTTCAGGATATTTCCGAACTTACCGAGGCTTCCGAGGCGACGATCCGGCGCGACATCGCGGCTCTTCATGTTCAGGGCAAGATCCGACGTGTGCGCGGCGGCGCCGAGGCCGTGCATCCGCCGCAGCTCGGCAATCTCGCCGGGCGCCCCTTCCGCGTTTCGGAATCGGTCAATATCGACAAGAAGCGCGCAATCGCCCGCCAGGCCGTCGAGCTTTGCGATCCGGGCGACGCGATCATCATCAACGGTGGCACGACCACCTTCCAGATGGTGCATTTCATGGCGGCGCACCGCCTGCAGGTGATGACCAATTCTTTCGCCATCGCCGAACATCTGGTCAAGCATTCGAAGAACACGGTGACTGTGCCGGGCGGCGCGATCTATCGCGAGCAGAGCCTGATCCTCTCCCCCTTCGACAATGACGCGATCCGCAATTTCTACGCCCGCCGCTTCTTCATCGGCGCGCAGGGCGTCGGCCCGCTCGGCATCATGGAAGCCGATGCGCTGATTATTCAAAGCGAACAGAAGCTGATGCATCAGGCCGACGAACTGGTCGTCATGGCCGATTCCAGCAAGTTCCATCGCCGGTCGAGCCTCATTCTGTGCCCGCTCGAGCGTGTGTCTACGATCATCACCGATGACGGCATTCCAGAGGAAGCCGTCAGGATGATCGAGAATGCCGGCATCAGGCTCATTGTCGCGAGCCCGGTCGCCCAGGCAATCAAGGAGGATTCCTCGTCGGTCGCATAAGGCGCCGGGGAGGTGTGAAGAGTGTCAATCAAGTGGGAGGATGAAAGCATGAAACTCGCAAAGAAACTCGCAATCGGCGTGGCATTTGCCGTCGCCATGATGGCCGGCACGGCAAGTGCTGCCGACATCAAGATCGGTCTCGTCGTCAAGTCGCTCGGCAATGGCTTCTTCGATGCTGCCAACAAGGGTGCGCAGGAAGCCGCCAAGGAACTCGGCGGCGTCGAGGTCATCTATACCGGTCCGACGACGACGACGGCCGAAGGCCAGATCGAAGTCATCAACTCGCTGATTGCCCAAGGCGTCAGCGCCATCGCCGTTTCGGCCAACGATCCCGACGCGCTCGTTCCGGCGCTGAAGAAGGCTACACAGCGCGGCATCAAGGTCATCTCCTGGGATTCCGGCGTGGCACCTGAAGGCCGTATCCTGCAGCTCAACCCGTCGTCCAACGAGCTGATCGGCAAGATGTGCCTGACGCTCGTCAAGGACCATCTCGACGGCGGCAAGGGTGACTTCGCCATCCTGTCGGCCACGACCACCTCGACCAACCAGAACATCTGGATCGACCAGATGAAGAAGCAGCTCAAGGATTTCCCGGGCCTCAACCTCGTCACCACAGTCTATGGCGACGACCTCTCGGACAAGTCCTATCGTGAAGCCGAGGGCCTGCTGAAGGCGAACCCGAACATCAAGGTCATCGTCGCTCCGACGACGGTCGGCGTTCTCGCCGCATCGAAGGTTGTCGAAGACAAGGGCCTTGTCGGCAAGGTCTACGTCACGGGTCTCGGTCTGCCGTCCGAAATGGCCGGCGCGATCAAGTCGGGCGCCACGAAGGAATTCGCCATCTGGAACCCGATCGATCTCGGCTACTCCGCAACGCAGATCGCCTATCGCCTCGTCAAGGGCGAGACCGACGGCAAGCCGGGCAGCGAGATCGAAGTCGGCCGCATGGGCAAGATCAAGGTCGGCGACAACGGCGAAGCCGCCATGGCCGATCCGTTCGTCTACAATGCTTCGAATATCGACCAGTTCTCCAAGGTCTTCTGATCCGAAACCACCGCATTAAAGCCCGGCGGCCTGATGGCCGCCGGGATTCTCATTCGACACTGGTAGAAGCTTGATGAACGCTGCCTTTCAACAAACCGCCACGGACAGCAAAACCGGTGATGCGCCCGCCATTCTGGAAATGCGCGGCATCTCCCAGATCTTTCCGGGCGTGAAGGCGCTCGACAATGTCAGCATCGCGCTGCATCCCGGCACGGTGACCGCGCTGATCGGCGAAAACGGCGCCGGCAAATCGACGCTCGTCAAGATCCTGACCGGCATATACAGGCCGAACGAAGGCGAGATCCGGGTCGACGGCCAGCCGGTGACCTTTGCCAGCGCCCAGGCAGCAATCGACGCCGGCGTCACCGCCATCCATCAGGAAACCGTGCTGTTCGACGAACTGACGGTTGCCGAAAACATTTTCCTCGGCCATGCGCCGCGCACGCGTCTGCGCACCATCGACTGGCAGGCGATGAACAGCCGCGCCAAGGCACTGCTGACCGCGCTCGAAAGCAATATAGATCCGACAATCCGGCTGAAGGACCTCTCGATCGCGCAGCGCCATCTGGTGGCGATCGCGCGCGCTCTGTCGATCGAGGCCCGAATCGTCATCATGGACGAACCGACGGCAGCCCTTTCCCGCAAGGAGATCGACGATCTCTTCCGCATCGTCCGCGGCCTGAGGGAAAAGGGCAAGGCGATCCTCTTCATCAGCCATAAGTTCGACGAGGTCTACGAGATCGCCGACGATTTCGTCGTCTTCCGCGACGGCCGCGCCGTCGGCCAGGGCCGGCTCAAGGAAACGCCGCAAGACGAGATCGTCCGCATGATGGTCGGCCGCGACGTCGAGAATGCCTTTCCGAAGGTCGATGTTGCCATCGGCGGCCCGGTTCTCGAGATCCGCAATTACAGCCACCGCACCGAATTCCGCGACATCTCCTTCACCCTGCGCCAGGGCGAGATTCTCGGCATCTACGGCCTGATCGGCGCCGGGCGTTCGGAACTGTCACAATCGCTCTTCGGCATCACCAGGCCGCTCTCCGGCAAGATGATGCTCGAAGGCCGCGAGATCACCATCCATTCGCCGCAGGACGCGATTCGCGCCGGCATCGTCTATGTGCCGGAGGAACGCGGCCGCCACGGGCTGGCGCTGCCGATGCCGATCTTCCAGAACATGACGCTGCCGTCGCTTACCCGCACCTCGCGCCGGGGCTTCCTCAGGGCGGCAGAAGAATTCGCGCTCGCCCGCAAATATGCCGAGCGGCTGGACTTACGCGCAGCCGCCCTTTCCGTCCCGGTCGGCACGCTCTCCGGCGGCAATCAGCAGAAGGTCGTCATCGGCAAATGGCTGGCGACCGCGCCGAAGGTCATCATCCTCGATGAACCCACAAAGGGCATCGACATCGGCTCGAAGGCGGCCGTGCACGGCTTCATCAGCGAACTCGCCGCCGAGGGCCTGTCGATCATCATGGTCTCGTCCGAACTGCCCGAAATCATCGGCATGTCGGACCGCGTCCTGGTGATGAAAGAGGGGCTCGCCGCCGGGATTTTCGAACGCGCCGAGCTGTCTCCGGAAGCGCTGGTGCGCGCCGCCACTGGCAATGCATGAGGCCCGCAATGCAAGGTAAGAGCATGGCAAGACTGATCAGAAAACGCGAAACCCTGCTGTTCCTCATCATCGTCGTGATGATCGCGATCTTTTCGACGCGCGCTGCCGATTTCGCAACGCCGGAGAATCTCGCCGGCATTTTCAACGATACCTCCATCCTGATCATCCTGGCGCTGGCGCAGATGACGGTCATCCTGACGAAATCGATCGACCTGTCCGTCGCCGCCAACCTCGCCTTCACCGGCATGGCGATCGCGATGATGAATGCCGCCTATCCCGATCTGCCGCTCGTCGTGCTCATCCTTGCCGCGATCGTGATCGGCGCCTGCCTCGGCGCTATCAACGGCTTTCTCGTCTGGGCGCTCGAAATCCCGCCGATCGTCGTCACGCTCGGCACGCTCACCATCTACCGCGGCATGGCCTTCGTGCTCTCGGGCGGGGCGTGGGTGAACGCCCACCAGATGACGCCGGTCTTCTTGTCGGTGCCGCGCACGCCGATCCTCGGCCTGCCAGTTCTCGGCTGGGTGGGCATCGTCATCGTGCTTCTGATGTATGTCCTGCTCAGATACACCCAGTTCGGCCGCTCGGCCTATGCGACCGGCGGCAATCCGACCGCGGCCGTCTATGCCGGCATCGATACGGGCTGGACGAAATTCCTGGCCTTCGTCCTGTCGGGCGCGCTAGCCGGCCTTGCGAGCTATCTCTGGGTGTCGCGTTATGCCGTCGCCTATGTCGATATCGCCAACGGCTTCGAGCTCGACAGCGTCGCGGCCTGCGTCATCGGCGGCATCTCGATTGCCGGCGGCGTCGGCTCGGTCGCCGGCACCGTGCTCGGCGCGCTTTTCCTCGGCGTCATCAAGAATGCACTGCCGGTCATCGGCATTTCACCCTTCACGCAGATGGCAATCTCCGGAACCGTCATCATTCTCGCCGTCGCCTTCAACGCCAGGCGCGAGCGCAACCGCGGCCGCATCATCCTGCGCGACCGCGCCGCAGCCGAGATCAGAACGGAGGCCGTAGTATGAGCACCGTGTCCACACACGAAAAGCGGGTCATCCCCGACCGCCTCGGCACACCCTTCCGCCGCATCGCCGCGAGCTGGGAAGTGCTGCTCTTTGCCGTCGCCATCCTGATCTTCATCTTCAATTCGCTGGCCTCGCCCTATTTCCTCGATGCCTGGAACCTCTCGGACGCCACCTTCAATTTCACCGAAAAGGCAATGATCGCCTTCGCCATGGCACTGCTCGTCATATCGGGCGAGATCGACCTCTCGGTCGCCGCGATCATCGCGCTCGCCTCGACGGCAATGGGCGCGGCAGCACAGCTCGGCATCGGCACACCGGGCCTGGTCGCGATCGGCATCGGCACCGGCCTTGCCTGCGGCATCTTCAACGGCGTTCTGGTCTCGGTGCTGAAACTGCCGTCGATCGTCGTCACCATCGGCACGATGAGCCTTTTCCGCGGCATTTCCTATATCGTCCTCGGCGACCAAGCCTATGGCAAATACCCGGCTGATTTCGCCTATTTCGGCCAGGGCTATGTCGTCTGGGTATTCTCCTTCGAATTCGTGCTCTTCATCGTGCTGGCGATCCTCTTCGCCGTGCTGCTGCATGCGACGAATTTCGGCCGGCAGGTCTATGCGATCGGCAACAACGACTTCGCCGCCCGCTTCTCCGGCATTCCGGTCGAGCGCGTCAAATTCATCCTCTTCCTGTTGACCGGCGTCATGAGCGGCGTTGCCGCCGTCTGCCTGACCTCACGCCTCGGCTCGACCCGGCCGTCGATCGCCCAGGGCTGGGAACTCGAGGTCGTCACCATGGTCGTGCTCGGCGGCATCTCGATCCTCGGCGGTTCCGGCACCATCGTCGGCGTCGTCATCGCCGCCTTCGTAATGGGCCTCGTCACCTTCGGCCTCGGCCTGCTGAACGTGCCCGGCATCGTCATGTCGATCTTCATCGGCCTGCTTCTGATCATCACCATCGCCATCCCGATCATCGCCCGTCGCATCAAGGTCATGAGCTCCCGATGACTTTAGAAAAACACGCCTTCAAGATGCAGCTCAATCCCGGCATGGAAGCCGAATACCGCAGGCGGCATGACGAGATCTGGCCGGAACTGGTCGATCTTCTGCACAAGTCGGGCGCCAGCGACTATTCCATTCATCTCGATCGCGAGACCAACACGCTGTTCGGCGTGTTGACGCGGCCGGCCGACCACACGATGGCGAGCCTGCCGGACCATCCGGTGATGAAGAAGTGGTGGGCGCACATGGCCGACATCATGGCGACCAATCCCGATAATTCGCCGGTCCAGAGCGACCTGGTCACCGTCTTCCATATGCCATGAACGCCACCTCCTATCGCCGCATCGCCGTCCTCGACATCGGCAAGACGAATGCCAAGGTCGTCGTCCTCGACAGCGAGACGGGCGCCGAGATCGTCGTCCTGAAACGGCCGAATATCGCGATCAAAACCGGTCTCTATCCGCATTACGACGTAGAGGCTCTCTGGTCCTTTGCGCTCGATGCACTGAAGAGCCTTGCGCGCGAACCTGGCTTCGACGCCATTTCGATCACCACCCATGGTGCATCCGCTGCACTGCTTGCCCGAGACGACACGCTTGCCATGCCTGTCATCGACTACGAACACGAATATCCGCAGGAAATCCGCGACGCCTATACGGCGCTCCGCCCCTCCTTCGACGAAACCTTCTCGCCGCACCTGGCGATGGGTCTGAACGTCGGCGCGCAGCTGCACTACCAGAAGACCGCCTATCCCGAGGAATTTGCCAAGGTTGCGACCATCCTCACCTATGCGCAATATTGGACGGCGCGGCTGACGGGTATCGCCGCCAATGAGCTGACCTCGCTCGGCTGCCACACCGACCTCTGGAACCCGAGGGAGGGCCACTATTCCTCGCTCGTCGACAGGCTGGGCATTCGCGACCTCATGGCGCCGATCCGTTCCGCTTTCGATGCGCTTGGCCCAGTCCTGCCGGATATAGCCACGGAGCTCGGCCTCGCCGCACCCGTGCCGGTCTATTGCGGCATTCACGATTCCAATGCCTCGCTGCTGCCGCATCTCGTCCATCGCGAAGCACCCTTCGCCGTCGTCTCCACAGGCACATGGGTTATCAATTTCGGCGTCGGCGGCGATCTCGGTCACCTCGATCCGAAACGCGATGCGCTCGCCAATGTCGATGCTTATGGCCGCGCCGTCCCCTCCTCGCGTTTCATGGGTGGCCGGGAATTCGAGATCCTGTCGGCCGAAATCGGTCCTGTCGGCGAAAAAGCCGCTCAGGCGGCAATCGGCCCGGTTATCGGCAAGGGCATGATACTCCTGCCGAATATCGCGCCCGGTTCCGGACCCTTTCCGGGAAAGACAAGCCGCTGGATCGGCGCCGAAGAGGCAAGCCGCGAGGAGCGCTCTGCCGCTGCCTGTCTCTATCTCGCTTTGATGACCGATGCCTGCCTCGGCCTGATCGGTGCCAAAGGCCCCGTTATCGTCGAAGGGCCTTTTGCCCTCAATGGGACCTATCTCAAGCTGCTCGCCGCCCTGACCGGCCGCGAGGTCATGGCCCTTCCGGGCTCGACCGGCACCAGCCAGGGTGCTGCCCTTCTCACCGGCATCCGGCCGGTATCGGGTGCCGAGACGCATATTCCGCCGACCGATATCCCAGGACTGACCACCTATCGCGATCGCTGGCACGCAGCGATGGAATAGGACCTTTTCCAAGAACGGCCTTGTTCGTCCTCGTCTTGCCGCTAGTGTGGCACTCCAAAATCATGTCGAGGAGATAGCATGACAGAGACATTCGATCCGCGCGCCCTTGCCGCCCGGCTTCACAGCCTGCGCCAGGCCGGCCTGCAGGAGGCCACGGACACTTTCGCGCTGCCAGCCGATCTGCATCAGGCGATGGAGGCGCAGAATTTGCTCACTGCTGCGGACCGTATTTCGAGCAATGCCTGGAAAGTCACGGTCTCGCCGCAGGGCCAAGCGGTCGCCGGTACGCTGTATCCCTATGCCAAAGCCGTTTCGGGCGCGGACATTCCCTGGTATCCGGGCCTGAAATTCGAGACCGAGATCGCCGTCCGTCTCGGCAGCGACCTGCCGGTCCGCGCGGGCGTTCCCTACAGCCGCGCCGACGTGGTCGAGGCGATTTCCGCTGTCTATCTCGGCGCCGAGCTGCTGGTCAGCGCTGTGAAGGAAAGCGGCAGCGTTTCGTTTCTGCTGTTCGTCGCCGACCGCCTCGGCAATAGCGGCTATGTACTCGGCCCGGAGGTCGAAAAAAGTGTTGTCGACACCGTTGGGGGAACGCCGCTCAAGGTCACCCATGCCGGCCGTACGATTTATGATGGTCCGGCGCAGCATCCGAAAGGCGACGTCCTCACCTGGCTCGTCGATTACGCCAATGACGGCTTGCGCCCCGAGACATCGCTGAAATCAGGTGCACTCATCACGACAGGCACGTTGAGCGGCGCGATCGAACTGACCGAACCCGGCGAGATCGACATCCTGCTCGGCGACATCAGGCTCAGCTTCTCGGTGTCGAAGGGTTGATTTGACGCCGCGGTGCTTACGCCTTCTCGCGGAACATCTCGATAATGGCGGAAAAGTCCTTTCCGCCATTGCCCTGCTTCTCGAAGAGCGCGAAAAGCTGTGCTGCTTCCGCGCCGAGCGGGGTGGAGGCGCCGCTCGTCAGTGCCGCTTCTTGTGAAAGCCTGAGATCCTTCAGCATCAGTGCTGCGGCAAAACCCGGTTTGTAGTCATTATTCGCAGGAGAGGTCGGCACCGGTCCGGGCACCGGGCAATAGGTATTGATCGACCAGCACTGGCCCGACGAGGTCGAGGCAACGTCGAACAGCGCCTGATGCGAGAGCCCAAGCTTTTCGGCGAGCACGAAGGCCTCGCAGACGCCCACCATCGAAATGCCTAGGATCATGTTGTTGCAGATCTTCGCCGCTTGGCCGGCGCCGGCCTCGCCGCAATGGACGATCTTCTTTCCCATCGCCTCCAGGATCGGCTTTGCCTTGGCGAAGGCGTCTTCCGAGCCGCCGGCCATGAAGGTCAGCGTGCCTGCGGTCGCCCCGCTCGTGCCGCCGGAGACCGGGGCGTCGAGCGACAGGCAGCTTGCGGCCTTGGCCATCTCATGCGCTTTGCGGCTGCTTTCGACATCGATGGTCGAGCAATCGATCACCAGTGTACCTTGCGCGGCGGACTGCAGGATATCGGTCCAGGCCGTCAGCACGTGTCTGCCCTGCGGCAGCATGGTGATGATGATGTCCGCGTCCTTGACCGCCTGGCTGGCATGGCTTGCCGGCTTGACGCCGCTCTCCTCGGCCGCCTTCAGCACCGAAGCCGCGAGATCGAAGCCGAGGACCTCGTGACCTGATTTGACCAGATTGGCGGCCATCGGCCCACCCATGTTGCCGAGGCCGATGAATGCGATCCTTGCCATGGTCTTCTCCTATCGATTGTCTTCGAGGATCATCGCTGCCGCCTTTTCGGCGATCATGATGGTCGGCGAATTGGTGTTGCCCGAGGTGATCGACGGCATCACCGAGGCGTCGGCGATCCTGAGCTTGCCGAGCGCCCGGAGTCTCAGTCTGGGGTCGACGACGCTGTCCCTGTCGGCGCCCATGCGGCAGGTGCCGACAGGATGGAAGATCGTCGTGCCGATCTCGCCCGCCGCCCGCTCCAGATCGGCCTCCGTCTGATAGGCAGGCCCCGGCTTGAATTCCTCCGGCCTGAAACGGGCAAACGAAGGCTGCGCGACGATCTTGCGCGTCAACCGTATTGAACGGACAGCTATGTCACGATCGCGCTGCGTCGAGAGGTATTTCGGGCTGATCGTCGGCTGAGCGGCAAAATCCGGGCTGGACAGGTGGACCGAACCGCGGCTTTCCGGCCTCAGATTGCAGACGCTCGCAGTAATCGCCGGGAAAGGATGGACGGGATCGCCGAATTTTTCCAGCGAGACCGGCTGCACGTGATATTGCAGATCAGGCGTTTCCCGGTCCGGGCCTGATCGGGTAAAGATTCCGAGCTGGCTCGGCGCCATCGCCATCGGCCCGGAGCGGCGGACGAGATATTCGAGCCCGATCGCCGCCTTGCCGATGAGCTTTGTCGCCTTCTCGTTCAGCGTCGGAACCCCCGTCACCTTATAGGCCAGACGCAGCTGCAGATGGTCCTGCAGGTTCTCGCCGACACCCTTGACCTCGGTGACGACATCGACGCCGGCCCGCTGGAGAACCTCGCCCCTGCCGATGCCTGACAGTTCCAGGATATGCGGCGAACCGATCGATCCGGCTGACAGGACGGTTTCTTTCGCCGCGTAGGCGCGTTTCGCTACGCCCCGATGCTGGAATTCGACACCGGCAACGGCACCCTCCTCCACCAGCAGCCGCCGAACTTGCGCCTTGGTCAGCACGGTCAGGTTGGAGCGCCTCATCGCCGGCCGCAGGAAGGCCTTCGAGGTATTCCAGCGAATGCCGGAACGCTGGTTGACGTCGAAATAGCCGGAGCCCTCGTTGCTGCCGCGGTTGAAATCCGCAGTCTCCGGGATGCCCGCTTCCCTGGCAGCCTGCTGGAAGGCATCGAGCACGGCCCAGCGCACGCGCGCTTTCTCGATGCGCCATTCACCGCCGGCACCATGCATCTCGTCTTCGCCGCGATAAAAGTCCTCCGACTTGCGGAAGAAGGGCAGAATATCGTCCCAGCCCCAGCCGCTGCAGCCCATCTGCCGCCAGAGGTCGTAATCGCGCGCCTGGCCGCGCATGTAGATCATGCCGTTGATCGACGAACAGCCGCCGAGCACCTTGCCGCGCGGATAGCTCAGCGCCCGGCCGTTCAATCCCGCTTCCGGCGCCGTGGTGAAGCACCAGTCGGTACGCGGATTGTTGATGCAATAAAGATAACCGACCGGAATATGGATCCAGTGGTAGTTGTCGCTGCCGCCGGCTTCGAGCAGCAGAACCCGGCTCCTGCCGTCGGCGGACAGCCGGTTGGCGAGCACGCAGCCGGCGCTGCCTGCCCCGACGATGATATAGTCGTAACGATCCATGCCCCGCACGAGACTCCAGATGCTTGCCGCTTCCCCCTCCCCGCGGCACGGGGAGAGGAAGAGTCGCAGCGCCGCCGCCCGTCTCTTTTCCGAAAGAGTAATTCTTTCCGGAAAGAGAGAGGTCCGCCCGTTCAGCGGCGATAGACGAAGCCCAGTTTACGCCCTAGCCGCGAGGCGTAGAATTCGCCGATGATGCCGCGGCGGAAGATCAGCACGCAGACCATGAAGACGATGCCGGTGATGATCGTCACCGGGAATTCCGAGGTGGCGAGGTAGTTTTCCAGCACCACCACCAGCCCGGCGCCGAAGAGCGGGCCGATCAGCGTACCGATGCCGCCGAGCAGCGTCATCAGGATCACCTCGCCCGACATCTGCCAGGCGACATCGGTCAGCGTCGCGAACTGGAAGACGATCGATTTCACGGCACCCGCGAGACCGGCAAGAGCGGCCGACATGACGAAGGCGCCCAGCTTGTAGCGTGCTACAGAATAGCCGAGCGAGATTGCCCGTTGCTCGTTTTCGCGGATCGATTTCAGGATCATGCCGAAGGGCGAATTGATGAAGCGCCAGATGATCAGGATGCCGACCAGGAAGACGGCCAGCACGAAATAATACATGTTGGTCGAGCTGTTCAGATCGATGAAGCCGAAGAGATGGCCGCGGGGCACGGACTGGATGCCGTCCTCGCCCTCGGTGAACTCCGCCTGCAGGCAGAAGAAGAAGAACATCTGCGACAGCGCCAGCGTGATCATCGCGAAATAGATGCCCTGGCGGCGGATGGCGAAGAAGCCCATGACGAGACCGAGAAACGCCGCACCCGCCACGCCGATCAGGATGCCGAGTTCCGGCGGCAGGCCCCATTCCTTCACCGTATAGGCGGTGAAATAGGCGGCACCGCCGAAGAAGGTGGCGTGGCCGAAGGACAGCAGGCCGGTATAGCCGAGCAGCAGGTTGAAGGCGCAGGCAAAGAGCGCGAAGCAGAGCAGCTTCATCAGGAAGATCGGATAGAAAAAGAACGGCGCCAGCAGCAGAAGCAGCAGCCCGGCGACCAGGAAACCCGCCTGCACTGAAAGAGCGGTTCGGCTTTTTTCCGATTGGATGGTTTCGGTGATGTCAGCCATGTCAAGCATCCCGTCCGAAGAGGCCCGCGGGCCTGATGAGAAGCACGATCGCCATGATGACGAAGATCACGATGTTGGACGCCTCGGGATAGAAGACCTTGGTCAGGCCCTCGGCGATGCCGAGTACATAACCGGTGATGATCGCGCCCATGATCGATCCCATGCCACCGACGACGACGACGGCGAAAACGACGATGATCATGTTCGATCCCATCAGCGGCGAGACCTGGTAGATCGGCGCCGCCAGCACGCCGGCAAAGGCGGCAAGACCGGCGCCAAGCGCGTAGGTGAGCGTCAAGAGCACCGGCACGTTGACGCCGAAGACCTGCACCAGCACGGCGTTTTCCGTGGCGGCGCGCAAGTAAGCCCCGAGCTTGGTCTTTTCGATCAGCAGCCAGGTGCCGAGGCAGACGACGAGCGAGACGACCACCACCCAGCCGCGATAGATCGGCAGGAACATGAAGCCGAGGTTCGCCCCGCCGGCGAGCGCCGCCGGCGTCGCATAGGGCTGGCCGGAGGAGCCATAGAGATAGCGGAAGGTCCCCTCGACCGCGAGCGCCAGCCCGAAGGTGAAGAGCAGGCCGTAGAGCGGATCGAGATCATAGAGCCGGCGCAGGAACAGCCGCTCGATGATTGCCCCGGCAAGGCCGACGATAACGGGCGCCAGGATCAATGACGGCCAGTAGCCGATCCCGGCATAGGTCAGCAGCAGATAGGCGACGAAGGCGCCGAGCATATATTGCGCGCCATGGGCGAAGTTGATCACCCGGAGCAGGCCGAAGATGATGGCGAGGCCGAGGCTGAGCAGCGCATAGAACGAGCCGTTGATCAGGCCGATCAGCAGCTGGCCGAACAGCGCCTGCAGGGGAATGCCGAAGATCATCGTCATCTGGTCATACTCCCAGAACCTTGTGCAGCGTATCCATGCGCTGCGGCAGTTCACCGACCGGGAATTCCGACACCATCTGCCCATGATCCATCAGATAGAAGCGATCGGCAATACGGCTGGCGAAACGGAAATTCTGCTCGACGAGCAGGATCGTCATGCCGCGCTCCTTCAGCGTCTTCAGCACCTCGCCAATGCGCTGGACGATAACGGGGGCAAGCCCTTCCGTCGGTTCGTCGAGAATGAGCAGCCTGACGCCGGTGCGGAGGATTCGGGCGATCGCCAGCATCTGCTGCTCGCCGCCGGAAAGCTTGGTGCCCGGGCTGGCGCGGCGCTCGTAGAGATTGGGGAAAAGCTCGTAGATTTCGTCGAGCGTCATGCCGCCTCCTGCCACGACTGGCGGCAGCAGCAGGTTTTCCGAAACGGTGAGCGTCGAGAAGATGCCGCGCTCCTCCGGCACGAAGCCGATGCCCCGATGCGCCGTCTTGTGCAGCGGCACCTGCATCATATCGCTGCCGGCAAAGCTGATTTTTCCCTTGCGGGACCGCACGATGCCGGTGATGGTGCGCAGCGTCGTCGTCTTGCCGACGCCGTTGCGGCCGAGAATGGTGATCGTCTCGCCTTCCGCCACGCGCATGTCGACGCCATGCAGGACGTGGCTTTCGCCGTACCAGGCATTGAGCCCCTGGACCTCGAGGAGAGCGGCCATCAATGCTCCTCCGTGCCCATGTAAGCCACGCGGACGCGCTCGTCCTGGCTGACCGTGGCATAATCGCCCTCGGCGAGAATCTCGCCGCGCTGCAGCACGGTGACATGCTGGCAGATATTGGCGACGACGGACAGATTGTGCTCGACCATCAATACGGCGCGGTCGCGGGCGACTTCCCGGATGATCGATGAGACGACGCCGACATCCTCCTGCCCCATACCGGCCATCGGCTCGTCGAGCAGCAGCACTTTCGGATCCAATGCCAGCGTGGTGGCGATCTCCAGCACCCGCTTGCGGCCATAGGAAAGATCGGCGGCGATGTGATCGCGCTCCTTGGACAGTCCGACGCTGGCGAGCAGCTGCTCGGCGCGCTCGTTCAGCCGGTCGAGTGCGGAAAGCGGCCGCCAGAACTGTGTGGAAAGATTGTTCGGCCGCTGCAGCGCCACGCGCACATTGTCGAGAACGGTCAGATGCGGAAAGACAGCCGAGATCTGGAAGGAGCGCACCAGCCCCATGCGCGCCACCTTATCGGGCGGCGTTTTGGTAATATCGGTGCCCATCAGCGTGATCGTGCCCGCCGTCGGCTGCAGGAATTTCGTCAACAGGTTAAAGACCGTGGTCTTGCCGGCGCCATTCGGGCCGATCAGCGCATGCACGCTTGCGTCATGCACGTCGAGATCGACATTCTTGACGGCCGTGAAGCCGCCGAAATCGCGGCGCAGGCCGCGGGCGGACAAGACCACCCGCGGCTTTTCCTGTGTTTCAATTGCGGAAACCGCCATCGTGCTTACTTTACCAGATCGCAGCCGCTCTTGGCGGGATCGATATAGGCTTCCTTGCCGGGAATGGTGGCGAGCACGTTGAAATAATCCCACGGCTCCTTGCTCTCGGAAGGCTTCTTGACCTGCAGCAGATACATATCGTGGATCATGCGGCCATTGGCGCCGACCGTGCCGCCGCGGCCGAAGACGTCGTCGACCGGCATTTCATGCAGCTGCTTGGCGACGGCTTCCGTTTCGTCGGTGCCGGCCTTCTGCACCGCCTTCAGATATTGTGTCACCGCCGAATAGGTGCCGGCATGGATCATGTTCGGCATCTTGCCGGTGCGGGCGAAGAACTTCTTGGCGAAGGCGCGGCTCTCGTCGTCGCGGTTCCAGTAATAGCCTTCCGTCAACGTCAACCCTTGAGCCGCCTCAAGGCCGAGACCATGGACTTCGGCGAGCGTGAAGAGCAGCGCCGCCAGATGCTGGCCGCCCTGGGTGATGCCGAATTCGGCCGCCTGCTTGATGGCGTTCGCGGTATCGAGGCCGGCATTGGCAAGGCCGATCACCTTGGCGCCGGACGATTGCGCCTGCAGCAGGAAGGACGAGAAGTCCTGGGTCGACAGCGGATGGCGGACGGCGCCGACGACCTTGCCGCCGCTCGCCTTGACGTAATCGCTGGTCTGCTGCTCCAGCGAGTAGCCGAAGGCATAGTCGGCCGTCAGGAAGAACCAGCTGTCGCCGCCCTGCTTGACGAGCGCGCCGCCCGTGCCGACGGCGAGTGCATGGGTGTCGTAGGCCCAATGGAAACCGTAAGGCGAGCAGGCCTTGCCGGTGAGATCCGTCGTCGCAGCACCCGTGACGATGTCGATCTTCTTCTTTTCCTTGCCGATCGCCTGCACGGCGAGCGCCACCGACGAGGTCGTCAGTTCCATGATCGCATCCACCTGTTCGGTGTCGTACCACTGGCGGGCGATGTTGGAGGCGATATCAGGCTTGTTCTGGTGATCGGCATCAACGATCTCGACCGGAACGTCGAGCACCTTGCCGCCGAAATCCTCGACCGCCATCTTGGCGGCTTCGACGGAGGACTTGCCGCCGAAATCGGCATAGACACCCGACTGGTCGTTCAGGATGCCGATCTTGACCTTGCCGTCGGTCGCGCTCTGCGCGAGCACCGCAGTGCTGCTCGCAAGCAGAAATGCAACTGATGCAATGAGATTCTTACGCATATTCTCTCCTCCCAGAGATTGGCCAGATTGCGGATCTGTTCAAATTTGGCCAGTCGCACTCCTCAGGACGACGGACCCTCACCTTACGATCACGGAAATCCCGCCCTGAGGCAACGGGTGATTTACAACTAATTCCAAACAGTATCTGTTCATTTTTGAACAGAGAGGATCGCGATGAACAATCCACCGCAGTTTACTTGGGACGATCTGCAGTTTTTTCTAGCCGTCGCCCGCACCGGACAGCTGTCGACGGCGGCCCGTCAGCTGCGTTCCAGCCACGCCACCGTCTCACGCCGCATCGACCGGCTGGAGTTCACCCTCAAGGTCAAGCTGTTCGAGCGCAATCCGCGCGGCTACGTACTGACTGCCATGGGCACGCGCTTCGTCGAGACGGCCGAAAGGATGGAGCAGGAGACCGAGCGGCTGCGCGCCGACCTCGCCGACGGCTCGATGGCGCAGCGCGGCCTTGTGCGGCTGAGCGCGCCGGAGGGTTTTGCCAATTTCTTCTTCGCAACCGTGCTGCCGCAGTTTGCCGCCCAGCATCCGCATCTGGCGCTGGAATTGGTGACGATCCAGCAGATCATGTCGCTGTCGCGCAAGGAGGCCGATCTTTCCGTCGTGCTCGACGAGCCGAAGGGCGGGGCTTATTTCGCCGAGAAGCTGACGGACTACCACCTGCAGGTCTACGGCTCGCGCGACTATCTGGCGAAAGCCGCGCCGATCACCTGTCGCGAAGACCTGCTCGGCCATCCTTTCGTCAGCTATATCGAGGAGATGATTTTCGCGCCGGGCCTGGATTATCTCGGCGATGTGCATCCGCGCATCAAGCCGCAGTTCCAGAGCTCCAGCATCTTCGCGCAGCTCACTGCCACCAGAAACGGCCTCGGCCTCTGCATCCTGCCCTATTTCTTCGCCAGCCGTTATCCCGAACTCGTGCGCGTGCTGCCCGAGGAAATCGACCTCAAGCGCCATTACTGGATCACCTGCCATCGCGACCTGAAACAGGCGCCGCGCGTGCGCGCCGTCATCGATTTCCTGCGCGAGGCGGTGCGCGGCGAAGATGCGCGCTTCGTGCCGCCCTATGTCACGGCCGCCGGCCCTGCGCGCCGGACAAGAGCGGACGTTTAATTAGAGCATGATGCCGTCCGAAACCGCTCACAGTTTTCAGCATCATGCTCTGGTTACTTCAGGAATTCGGCCCGGTGCGGGGTGAATGCATCGATCAGCCGGCCCTTTTCCAGCGCCTTGACGCCATGCACCAGATTGGGGGGCACAATGAAGCTGCCGCCCTGCTTGAGCACCTCGGTCCGGCCATCGATCGTCACTTCGAAACTGCCTTCGGCGACGTAGCTTGCCTGGATGTGCGGATGCGAATGGGCCGCGCCCACGGCGCCGCTTTCGAAGGCCACTTCCACCAGCATCATCTCGGGCAGATAGGTCATAATGCGCCTGACGACGCCGGGCTCGGGATTGACCCATTCGGCGCCTTCGGCCGATACGAACAGATCGCTTGACGACATTTTCCGCCTCCTCGTTCCAGAATCGATCGCGGGCAAAGTGGATCATGCCGACGCTTTTGAAAAGATGGCGCGGCCGGTCTTTTCGAGACTGCCGCCTTCTGTTGACGCGGTCGGCTGGCGGGTCTATGGCCAACTTGAGCGAGGCAAGCCAGAACCGGGATGAGGAGACGCGGCCATGCAGCATACACGCGAAGTTTTCGACTGGGCCGATCCGTTCCGCCTGGTGGAGCAGCTGACCAGTGAAGAGCGCATGGTGCAGGACACCGCCCGTGCCTATGCGCAGGAAAAGCTTGCTCCCCGTGTTCTCGACGCCTTCCGCAATGAAAAGACCGATCCCGAGATCTTCCGCGAAATGGGCGAACTCGGCCTGCTCGGCCCGACGATCTCGCCCGATTATGGCGGCGCCGGCCTCGGTTACGTCGCCTACGGCCTGATCGCCCGCGAGGTCGAGCGGGTCGACAGCGGTTACCGCTCGATGATGAGCGTGCAGTCCTCGCTCGTGATGGTGCCAATCGAAACCTTTGGCTCCGAGGCGCAGAAGCTGAAATACCTGCCGAAACTCGCCACCGGCGAATGGATCGGCTGCTTCGGCCTGACCGAACCCGATCACGGCTCCGACCCCGGCTCGATGGCAACACGTGCCAAAAAGGTGGACGGCGGCTACAGCGTGACCGGCTCGAAGACCTGGATCTCCAACGCGCCGATCGCCGATGTTTTCGTCGTCTGGGCAAAGACCGAGGACGGCCTCATCCGCGGCTTCATCCTCGAAAAGGGCTGGAAAGGACTTTCGGCGCCTGCGATCCACGGCAAGGTGGGCCTGCGCGCTTCGATCACCGGCGAGGTGGTGATGGACGGGGTGTTCGTGCCTGAGGAAAACCTTCTGCCTGATGTGACCGGCCTCAAGGGACCGTTCACCTGCCTCAACTCCGCCCGTTTCGGCATCGCCTGGGGCGCACTCGGTGCTGCCGAGGATTGTTATGCGAGAGCCCGGCAATACACGCTCGAGCGCAAGCAGTTCGGCCGGCCGCTCGCCGCCAACCAGCTGATCCAGAAGAAGCTCGCCGACATGGTGGCGGAAATCTCGCTCGGCCTTCAGGGCTGCCTACGGCTTGGCCGCATGAAAGAGGAAGGCCATCCGCCGGTGGAACTGACCTCGATCCTCAAGCGCAACAGCTGCGGCAAGGCGCTGGAGATCGCGCGGGCGGCCCGAGACATGCTCGGCGGCAACGGCATCTCCGACGAATTCGGCATCGCCCGTCATCTCGTCAACCTCGAAGTGGTCAACACCTATGAGGGCACGCACGACATCCACGCGCTGATCATCGGCCGGGCGATCACCGGCATTGCCGCTTTTGCGAACTAGCGCATTGGCGCGAAAGGGCGAATTGCCACGCGCCTGACAATGTGCAACCTTCCCTACGACGGCAAGAGCCGGCAAAAAGGGGATCATGCATGTTTCTGCTTCTTGCATTGCTGATTGGTGTCATTGCCGGGCTTCGCGCCATGACGGCGCCCGCCGCCGTCGCCTGGGGCGCGGCACTTGGATGGTTCGATGTCTCGCAGACGCCGCTTGCCTTCATGGGTTACCAATGGACGCCGTGGATCTTCACGCTTCTCGCCGTCGTCGAACTGATCACCGACCAGCTGCCGTCGACGCCGTCGCGTAAGGTGCCGGTGCAATTCGGTGCCCGCATTGTTACGGGCGCGCTGGCCGGCGCCACGATCGGTGCCGCCAGCAGCCTGCTTTTCGGCGGGCTGATCGCCGGCATAATCGGCGCCGTCATCGGCACATATGGTGGCGCCGCCATCCGCAGCAGGCTTGCCGCCTCCTTCGGCAAGGATCTGCCGGCCGCTCTCATCGAGGATGCCGTCGCCGTCATCGGTGCGGTGCTGATCGTGGGGGCCGTCGCATGAAAAAATTCGACGCCATCGTTATCGGCGCCGGCCAGGCAGGCCCCTTTCTTGCCGCCAGGATGGTCGAAAAGGGCATGAAGGTCGCTCTGATCGAGCGCAAGTTCCTCGGCGGCACCTGCGTCAATGCCGGCTGCATGCCGACGAAGACACTGGTCGCCAGCGCCCGCGCCGCCCATGTCGCAAGAAACGGCGCCGTTTACGGCGTCAATCTCCCCGGCGAGATCGCCATCGACATGAAGGTGGTCAGGGCGCGCGCCGAAACAGTGACCATGAACGCCCGCAACGGCCTGATCGGCTGGTTCGCCGGCATGGACGGCATGACCGTGATCTACGGCCATGCCCGCTTCGAGGGCCCGAAGACCGTCAGCGTCAACGGCGAGACGCTGACTGCACCGCGCATCTTCCTCAATGTCGGAGCGCGGCCGGTCATCCCCGAGCTATCAGGGATCAACGATATCGATTACCTCACCAGCACCTCGATCATCCATCTCGACACGCTGCCACGGCATCTGGTCGTGATCGGCGGCAGTTATATCGGGCTGGAATTCGCGCAGATGTATCGCCGCTTCGGCGCCGAAGTCAGCGTCATCGAGCATGGCCCGAAGCTCGCGTCGCGCGAGGACGAGGATATATCCGACGCAATCGCCGATGTCCTGCGCTCGGAGGGCATCGACATTCATACCGGCGCCAGCGACATCGCCTTCGCCAAGAGCCGCGACGGAATAACGGTCGCCACCGATTCAGCGAGGATCGATGCGAGCCATGTGCTGATTGCCACCGGACGCAAGCCGAACACCGACGATCTCGGCCTCGATGCCGCCGGCGTCATCACCGACGGACGCGGCTTCATTGCCGTCGACGACAGGCTTGCCACCAATGTCGACGGCATCTGGGCGCTCGGCGACTGCAACGGCCACGGCGCCTTCACCCACACCTCCTACAATGATTTCGAGATCGCCGCCGCCAATCTGCTCGACGGCGACGATCGCAAGGTGTCGAGCCGTATCCCGGCCTATGCGCTCTATATCGACCCGCCGCTTGGCCGTGTCGGCATGACGGAGAAGCAGGCGCGCGCCTCGGGACGAAGAATCATGATCTCGACCCGGCCGATGAGCCGCGTCGGCCGCGCCAACGAGCGCGGCGAGACCAAGGGCTTCATGAAGGTGATCGCCGACGCCGAGACCAAAAAAATCCTCGGTGCGGCGATCCTCGGCATCGAGGGCGACGAGGTGATCCACGGCATCATAGACGCGATGAATGCAGGAACGACCTATCCCGCCTTGCAATGGTCGGTGCCGATCCATCCGACGGTGTCGGAGCTGATCCCGACGCTGCTTGGGGATTTGAAGCCGGTTTAGCTGTAGAAACCCGGGGCCGAGGACAGTTGCGTGTCTATCGAACTGCTGATCGAGCACTACGGCCTGTTGGCGATATTTCTGGGCGCAGCCTTCGAAGGCGAAACAGCTGCCTTCCTCGGCGGCGTGATTTCTCACCGCGGGCTGCTGACCTATTGGTCGGCGTCGCTCGCGGCAACGGCGGGCTCCTTCGCCGGCGATCAGTTCTGGTTCTTCGCCGGCCGTTATGCGGCGCGATGGGGGCTGGTCCGGCGGCTGATGGAAACACCGGCGCTGGCGCGCGTAACCCGGCTTCTGGAAAGATATCCGACCGGCTTCATCCTTGCGTTTCGTTTTCTTGTGGGGTTGCGGACGATCAGCCCGATCGTCATCGGGACGACGCGAATACCGACCGGCAAATTCATCATCCTGAATGCCGTGGCCGCGCTGGTGTGGGGGCAGCTTTTCACGGCGCTCGGTTATCTCTTCGGGCACGGCATCCAACAGACATTGGGCCACCTTCCCCTTCATCGTCATCTGCTGATCGCAGTCGGAGCCGCGGCTGTCGTTGCAGGCGCGGCTCTTGCCTTTCGGAAGATAAAACTGAGTGCCAGGCACTCATAGCCGTATGGCGTCCTAGAACAGGATGATTTTAGGCCGGGTCGGCCTAAAATCTGAATCCTGTTCTAAATTTATATAATTGGAGCATGATGTTGTCCGAAAACCGATCACACTTTTCGGCATCATGCTCTACTCCATCACGATCTGCAGCTTCACGTCGCTCGGCCGCGCCTCAACGGCGCGATCAAATGCCTTGATCGAATCTTCGAACTTAAAGGTCTCGGAAATCAGCGGCTTCAGATCCACTCTTCCCGAGCCGAGCAGCGCGATCGAGCGCTCATACTGGTGCGCGTAGCGGAACACCGTCTCGATGCGGATTTCCTTGGTGGATGCCGTCGAGACGTCGAAGCCGATCGGGTTGACCGGCAGTCCGACGACGACGATGACGCCGCCCGGGCGCGGCAGCGCCATGATGGTCTCCCAGGCCTTCGGCGAGCCGGAGCATTCGAAGACGACATCGGCGCCCCAGCCGTCGGTCAGCCGGGCAACCTCTTCGGCCAGGTTCTTCTCGCGGATATTCACCGGAATGACGCCTTGGTACTGTGCGGCGATATCGAGCTTCGGCTGGGCAAGATCGGCGACGATCGCGCGGGCGCAGCCGCCGGCAAGCGCCGCGATCGCCACCATAGTGCCGATCGGCCCAGCGCCGAGGACGACGGCAGTATCACCCGGCGTAATCTTCGCCTTGGTGGCCGCCTGCATGCCGACGGCGAAGGGTTCGACCATGGCGCCTTCGGCAAAGCTGACATTGTCGGGCAGCTTGAAGGTGTAGTTGGCGGGATGCACGACCTCGGGCGTCAGCACGCCGTGGATCGGCGGGGTCGCCCAGAAGGTGACTGCCGGGTCGATATTGTACATGCCGAGCCGGCTTGCCTTGGAATTCGGGTCGGGAATGCCGGGCTCCATGCAGACGCGGTCGCCGACTTTGAGATGCGTGACGCCGGCCCCGACCTCGATCACCGTACCCGCCGCCTCATGGCCGAGCACCATCGGCGCGTTGACGACGAAGGGGCCGATCTTGCCGTGGGTGTAATAATGCACGTCCGAACCGCACACGCCAACCGTGTGGATCCTGATCTTCACCTCGCCAGGGCCGGTTTCAAGCGGCAGATCGATATCGCGAAGCGCAAGCTCATGCTGGCGCTCGAGGACAAGCGCACGGACTTTGGTCATCGTCGGTTTCCTTCCCTAGTGGCTTGCCCATGACTCCATCGGGCAGCGTTGAAGCCGACTATAAAGCCCGAAGGCTTCCCAATTCAACCAGATTGAAAAGGCTTTTGCTCAACAAATGATAAAATGCTCACGCAGATTTGCCGGAGGGTTCAGCACCGGCAGCCGCCCGCCCGAAAACTGCGCCAGCCTGGTCCGACGACGAGCGGCCTCGTAAGCGCATTTATAAGATTTTTATATAGATGGCCTGTCGTCCGTCTCGAACCTTTATGCGCTTCGGCTCCATATTGATGGCCGAGAGATCGAAAGATCATCTCCACGCCAGAAAGCATGAAAGGCGGCCTCCCAGCGCCCTTTGTCTTGTCTGACTCCAAGAAGAACAACAGGAGTCACGATCATGATGGATATCATTCTACTCGGCACCGCGATCATATTCTTCGCGCTGTGCTTTGCCTACACCCGAGCCTGCGACAGGCTTTGACAGGAGAAGCGACGATGACCCTCGATTATCTTTTGAGCGGTGCCGTAACCGTGTTTCTCACCGTTTACCTCACCTACGCTCTCCTTCGCCCAGAACGCTTTTGAAGAGAACTGGCGCTTCTGAGGTCGCGCATGCGCGACCGAGAAGCAGCCGGGTATTGAAAGTTACCCCAAATGACCCTCAACGGATGGCTTCAGATCCTGCTTTACTGCGGGATCGTCCTTGTGCTCGTCAAACCGCTCGGCGGTTACATGACGCGTGTCTTCAACGGCGAGCGCACTTTCCTGTCACCGGTCCTCGTTCCGATCGAACGGGGGCTTTACCGCATTGCCGGCACCAGCGAAGGCGAGGAGCAGCATTGGACCTCCTATGCCTTCGCCATGCTGATGTTCAGCCTGCTCGGCGTCATCGTGCTTTACGCGCTGCAACGTCTGCAGGCCGGCCTTCCCTATAATCCAGCCGGCATGGCCGCCGTCCCGCCCGAGCTTTCCTTCAACACCGCCGTCAGCTTCGTCAGCAACACCAACTGGCAGAATTACGGCGGCGAAAGCACGATGTCCTATCTGACCCAGATGGCCGGCTTCACGGTTCAGAACTTCGTCTCTGCGGCGACCGGCATCGCCATCGCGCTCGCCTTCATCCGCGCCTTCTCGCGCGCGTCGGGCAAGGCCGTCGGCAATTTCTGGGTCGATATGACCAGGGCGACCTTCTATGTGCTGCTGCCGATCTGCATCGTGCTGACACTGGTCTACGTCTATCTCGGCGTGCCGCAGACGCTTGGCCCCTACGTCAATGCGACCACGCTCGAAGGCGCGCAGCAGACCATCGCCGTCGGGCCTGTTGCATCGCAGCTCGCGATCAAGATGCTCGGCACCAATGGCGGCGGCTTCTTCAACGCCAATTCCGCCCATCCGTTCGAAAACCCCGATGCGATTTCCAACCTCATCCAGATGGTCTCGATCTTCGCAATCGGTGCGGCCCTCACCAATGTTTTCGGCCGCATGGTCGGCAATCAGCGCCAGGGCTGGGCGATCCTTGCCACGATGGGCATCCTGTTCACCGTCGGTGTCGGTGTCACCTATTGGGCAGAAGCCGCCGGCAACCCACTGATGCATGCCTTTGGTCTTGGCGGCGGCAATATGGAAGGCAAGGAAGTCCGCTTCGGCGTCGCCCTATCCTCACTCTTTGCGGTCATCACCACGGCGGCCTCGTGCGGAGCGGTCAATGCGATGCACGGCAGCTTCACCGCACTCGGCGGCCTCGTTCCGCTGATCAACATGCAGCTCGGCGAAGTCATCGTCGGCGGTGTCGGCGCGGGTTTCTACGGCATCCTGCTGTTCATCATCGTCGCCGTCTTCGTCGCCGGCCTGATGGTCGGCCGCACGCCGGAATATCTCGGCAAGAAGATCGAGGCGAAGGAAATGAAGATGGCCGTTCTCGCCATCCTCTGCCTGCCGCTCGCCATGTTGGTCTTCACCGCGATCGCCACGGTGCTGCCTTCCGCCGTCGCCTCTATCGGCACTGCCGGCCCGCACGGCTTCTCCGAAATCCTCTACGCCTATACCTCGGCTGCGGCCAACAACGGCTCAGCTTTCGGCGGCCTGACGGGCAATACGCCCTGGTACAACGTGACACTCGGCATCGGCATGCTCGCCGGGCGCTTCCTGGTCATCATCCCGGCCCTTGCCATCGCCGGCTCGCTGATCGCCAAGAAGACAGTTCCGGCCTCGGCCGGCACCTTCTCGACGGATGGTCCGCTCTTCGTCGGCCTGCTCGTCGGCACGATCCTGATCGTCGGCGGCCTGACCTTCTTCCCGGCCTTGGCGCTCGGCCCTGTCGTCGAGCACCTGGTCATGATCGCCGGCCAGACCTTCTGAGGTGATGCCATGATCCTCCGTCACAGGCTTCGCAACGCCTTCCACCCTCGTCCCGGTGCGCCGGGACGTGGGAATGGCCCGAGACCCCAAGCCTCCGACATCATCCTGGTGATGATGGCAGGCCTCCTCGTCATCGCCGCCATCTTCAAAATCCTACAGGGCTGACCGGCTGCCGGTTCGCCATCCTCGTTTCAAAGCTGGAGTCTCTTATGAGCCAGGCAAAATCCGCGAGCGTCATGGATTCTCGCATCCTCATTCCGGCCGTGGGGGCCGCTTTCAAGAAGCTAAACCCCCGCGCGCTTGCCAGAAACCCGGTCATGTTCGTCGTGGCCACGGTCTCGGTGCTGACCACCGTCCTCTTCCTGCGCGATCTTGTGGCGGGCAACGGCAATCTCGGCTTCTCGTTCCAGATCAATCTCTGGCTCTGGTTCACCGTGCTCTTTGCCAATTTCGCCGAAGCCGTCGCCGAAGGCCGCGGCAAGGCGCAGGCCGATTCGCTGCGCAAGGCGCGCACCGAAACCCAGGCGAAGCTGCTCACCGCCAATAATGGCAGCGGTTACCGCATGGTGCCGGGCACCAGCCTCAAGGTCGGCGACCTCGTGCTCGTCGAGGCCGGCGACATCATCCCGTCGGACGGCGAAGTCATCGAAGGTGTGGCCTCGGTCAACGAAGCGGCGATAACAGGCGAATCCGCCCCTGTCATCCGCGAATCCGGCGGCGATCGCTCGGCCGTCACCGGCGGCACGCAGGTACTCTCCGACTGGATCCGCGTCCGCATCACCGCGGCTGCCGGCTCGACCTTCATCGACCGGATGATTGCGCTCGTCGAAGGTGCTGAACGCCAGAAGACGCCGAACGAGATCGCGCTCAACATCCTGCTTGCCGGCATGACGCTGATCTTCGTGCTTGCGACGGCGACGATCCCGAGCTTTGCCATCTATGCCGGCGGCTCGATCCCGATCATCGTGCTCGTCGCCCTCTTCGTCACCCTGATCCCGACGACGATCGGCGCGCTGCTCTCAGCAATCGGCATCGCCGGCATGGACCGCCTCGTCCGCTTCAACGTGCTCGCCATGTCCGGCCGCGCGGTCGAAGCCGCCGGCGACGTCGACACGCTGCTGCTCGACAAGACGGGCACGATCACGCTCGGCAACCGTCAGGCGACGACCTTCCGCGCGGTTCGCGGCGTGTCCGAACAGGATCTCGCCGATGCCGCCCAGCTCGCCTCGCTTGCCGACGAAACGCCGGAAGGCCGCTCCATCGTCGTGCTCGCCAAGGAGAAATACGCGATCCGCGGCCGCGACATGGCAAGCCTGAAAGCAACCTTCGTTCCCTTCACCGCCCAGACCCGCATGAGCGGTGTCGATCTCGAAGGCGCTTCGATCCGCAAGGGCGCGGTCGATGCCGTGCTGGCTCATGTCAACGGCGATGCATCCTCGAAGAACGGCAGCGAGGTCGTCCGTGAACTGCAGTCGATCGCCGACGAAGTCGCCAAATCAGGCGGCACGCCGCTGGCCGTTGCCCGCGACGGCAGGCTGCTCGGCGTCATCCAGCTGAAGGACATCGTCAAGGGCGGTATCCGCGAGCGCTTCACCGAGCTGCGCCGGATGGGCATCCGCACCGTGATGATCACAGGCGATAACCCGCTGACGGCAGCCGCCATCGCCGCCGAAGCCGGCGTCGACGACTTCCTCGCCCAGGCGACGCCGGAGATGAAGCTGGCGCTGATGCGCGAGGAACAGTCGAAGGGCAAGCTCGTCGCCATGTGCGGCGACGGCACCAACGACGCGCCGGCGCTCGCCCAGGCCGATGTCGGCGTCGCCATGAACACCGGCACCGTCGCCGCCCGCGAGGCCGGCAACATGGTCGATCTCGATAGCGATCCGACGAAGCTCATCGAGATCGTCGAGATCGGCAAACAGCTGTTGATGACGCGCGGCGCGCTGACGACCTTTTCGATCGCCAACGACATCGCCAAGTACTTCGCCATCATCCCGGCGATGTTCCTGACCTTCTACCCCCAGCTCGGCGTGCTCAACATCATGGGATTGTCGACGCCGCAAAGCGCCATCCTGTCGGCGATCATCTTCAACGCGCTGATCATCATCGCGCTGATCCCGCTGTCGCTGAAGGGTGTCCGCTACCGTCCGATCGGCGCCGGCGCGCTACTGTCGCGCAACCTGCTGATCTATGGTGCCGGCGGCATCATCGTCCCCTTCATCGGCATCAAGGCGATCGACATGGCTGTCGCAGCCCTCGGCCTCGCCTAAGGCCTGGAGCCATCCCGGTTCCGAGAGGATCGGAACCGGAGCTCTTCGCAAAAGAACACTCCAAGGAGTAAGACAATGTTGAAAGAACTTCGTCCGGCAATCGTCATGATCGTCGCCACCACCGCCATCACCGGCCTTCTCTATCCGCTCGCCATGACGGGTGCTGCCCAGGCCCTCTTCCCGACCCAGGCGAACGGCAGCCTGATCGAGAAGAACGGCCAGGTGATCGGCTCGACGCTGATCGGCCAGGCCTTCACCAGCGACAAGTATTTCCACGGCCGCCCCTCGGCCGCCGGCGACGGCTACAATGCGGCTGCCTCCAGCGGTTCGAATCTCGGCCCGACCAGCCAGAAGCTGATCGACCGCGTCAAGGGTGACTACGAGGCCGCCAAGGCGGCGAACCCGACGGCCGATGTCCCCGCCGACCTCGTCACGGCTTCGGGCAGCGGCCTCGATCCCCATATCTCGCCGGAAGCGGCCTATTTCCAGGTACCGCGCGTCGCCAAGGCGCGAAGCATGGATGAAGCCAAGGTCAAGGCACTGGTCGACGGCGCCCTTCAAGCCCGCGAACTCGGCATTCTCGGCGAACCCACCGTCAATGTTCTGGCGTTGAACCAGACCCTTGATGCTTCTATGACTCAGTGACGTTGCGGCTTATATCTTCGCCCTCATTCCTGTGCTTGTCACAGGAATCCGGCCACGCGAAGTCCTTCGCGTGAAAGAGTCCTTAGCGCCGCAGACGCGGCGCTGCTGGATCCCTGTGACAAGCACAGGGATGAGGAGAAGTTAGAGCAAGCCCGACCGACAGGAAAGACTGAACCGCATGCCAGACGACAATCGCGACCAGGCCGGCAGGCCCTCGCCCGATGCGCTTCTCGAAAAAGCCCGGGCGGAGACGCGGGGCCGTCTGAAGATCTTTCTGGGAGCTGCCCCCGGTGTCGGCAAGACTTACGAGATGCTCGTCTCCGGCCGTGCCAAGATCGCCGACGGTCTCGATGTCGTCATCGGCGTCGTCGAGACCCATGGCCGCAAGGAGACCGAGGCCCTCGTCGCCGGTTTCGAGATCATTCCCCGCGTCGAAATCAGCTATAAGGGCCGGCCGCTCGAGGAAATGGATCTCGACGGCATCCTCGCCCGCCGGCCCGATCTCGTGCTGGTCGACGAGCTCGCCCATACCAATGCCGAGGGCAGCCGCCATCCGAAGCGCTATCTCGACGTCAAGGAATTGCTCGATCGCGGCATCGACGTCTATACGACGCTGAACATCCAGCATGTCGAAAGCCTCAACGACGTCGTCTCGCAGATCACCCGCATCCGCGTGCGCGAGACGGTGCCGGACTCGATCATCGACCTCGCCGACGACGTCGAGATCATCGACCTGACGCCGGATGACCTGATCAAGCGTCTGCATGACGGCAAGGTCTATATGCCGCGCACCGCCGAGCGGGCGCTGACCAATTATTTCACGCCCGGCAATCTGACGGCGCTCAGAGAACTTGCGCTGCGCAAGACCGCCCAGCGCGTCGACGACCAGTTGCTCACGCATATGCAGGCTCATGCCATATCGGGCCCCTGGGCGGCGGGCGAACGCGTTCTCGTCTCGGTCGATCACCATCCGCGCTCCGCCTCGCTGGTGCGTTATGCCGCCCGCATGGCCTCGCGGCTGCGCGCGCCCTGGGCTGCGGTCTATATAGAGACCAACCGCTCGATCAATCTGTCGGAAGCCGAGCGTGATATCGTCGCCGCGACGCTGCGCCTTGCCGAGCAGCTCGGCGGCGAGGCGATCACCCTTCCCGGCCGCGAAGTCGCCGAAGAGCTCGTCCGGCACGCCACCGCCAACAACGTCACCCATATCGTCATCGGCGCTCCGAAGAAGCCGACATGGCGCGACTGGTGGAGCCGCTCGATCACCGACGAGCTGATCCGCAAGACCGGCGAGATCAGCGTCCATGTCATTTCAGGCAGCGAGAAGGACGGCACCACCGCACGCGGCGTCCGGGCGGCTGCCACCGCGCCGCCACTGGATTTCAGGGCCTATCTTCTGGCGACCGGTTATGTCGCCATCGCGCTCGGCGTCGGCGTCGTGCTCGATCAGGTGCTCGACGTGCGCAACCTCGCCCTCGTCTTCCTGATGGCGGTACTGACCTCCGCCGTCCTCCACGGCCTGCGGCCGGCCCTTTACAGCTGCATCCTCAGCGCGCTGTCCTTCAACTTCTTCTTCCTGCCGCCGCGCTACACGCTGACGATCAGCGATCCGGAAAGCGTGCTTGCGCTGTTCTTCTTCCTGGGCGTCGCCATCATCGCCAGCAACCTGACCGCGACCGTGCAGCGCCAGGCCGCAGCCGCCCGCCAGCGGGCGCGCACGACAGAGGATCTCTATCTCTTTTCGAAAAAGCTCGCCGGCACCGGCACGCTCGACGACGTGCTCTGGGCGACCGCCTTCCAGCTCGCCTCGATGCTGAAGGTCCGCGTCGTGCTGCTGCTGCCGGAAGATGGCAGCATTGCCGTCAAGGCCGGTTATCCGCCTGATGACACGCTCGACGATGCCGATATCGCCGCCGCCCGCTGGGCCTGGGAGCACAATCATGCCGCCGGCCGCGGCGCCGACACCCTGCCCGGCGCCAAACGCCTCTATGTGCCGCTTAGAACCGGGCGCACCGCCGTCGGCGTCATCGGCCTCGACAGCGACCGCCGCGACGGGCCGCTGCTGACGCCGGAGCAACAGCGGCTGCTCGATGCGCTCGCCGACCAGGCGGCCCTTGCCATCGAACGCATCCAGCTCGTCGCCGATGTCGACCGGGCAAGACTTGCGGCCGAAGCGGACCGGTTGCGCTCGGCCCTGCTGACATCGATTTCGCACGACCTGAAGACCCCGCTTGCCGCCATCCTCGGCGCCGCCGGCACGCTACGCGATTATTTCGCCTCGATGCCGGAGGAGGATCGCAGCGACCTGCTGTCGACCGTCGTCGACGAATCCGAACGCCTCAACCGCTTCATCGCCAACCTGCTCGACATGACCAAGATCGAATCCGGCGCGATGGAGCCGAACCATGCGCTGCACTATGCCGGCGACATCGTCGGCAGCGCGCTGCGCCGTGCCGCAAAGATCCTCGATCACCACAAGGCCGAGATGAGTATTCCCGCCGACCTGCCGATGGTGCGCGTCGATCCCGTCCTCTTCGAGCAGGTGATCTTCAACCTGCTCGACAATGCCGCGAAATACGCGCCCGAGGGATCGGTGATCCAAATCGGGGGCTGGGCCGATGCCGACAACGTCGTCGTGCAGGTCTCGGACGAAGGCCCGGGCATCCCGCCGGCCGATCTCACCCGCGTCTTCGACACCTTCTACCGCGTGCGCAAGGGCGATCAGGTGCGCGCCGGCACCGGGCTTGGCCTTTCCATCTGCCGCGGCTTCATCGAGGCGATGGGCGGCACGATCACCGCCGGCAACCGGACGGGCCGTCCGGGCGCCGTCTTCACCATCCGTCTGCCGAAACCCACCGACATTCCGAAACTGGATGAACTCAGATGACCGGTTCAGCCGTCAAAATCCTCGTCGTCGACGACGAGCCTCCGATCCGCAAGCTGCTCCGCGTCGGCCTGACCGCGCAGGGCTACGAGGTGCAGGAAGCGCCGAACGCCAGTGCTGCCCGTCAGTCGGTCGCCGACGTCATGCCCGACCTCATCGTGCTCGACCTCGGCCTGCCCGACACATCAGGCCACGACCTGCTGCAGGAGTGGCGCGATGAAGGGCTTTCCATGCCGGTCGTCATTCTCTCCAGCCGCACCGACGAGGCCGGCATCGTCAAGGCGCTGGAAAGCGGCGCCGACGATTACGTCACCAAGCCTTTCGGCATCAACGAGCTCGGCGCCCGCATCCGCGTGGCGCTGCGCCACCGCCTGCAGCAGCAGGGGGAAAAGGCGATCTTCCAGACAGGCGGGCTGTCGATCGATCTCGTCAAGCGCATCGTCAAGGTCGACGGCGCAGAAATAAAGCTGTCGCCGAAAGAATACGACATCCTGCGCGTGCTCGCCCAGCATGCCGGCAAGGTGCTGACACACCAGTTTCTTCTAAAGCAGATATGGGGGCCGGCGGCTGATGTGCAGTATCTGCGCGTTTATGTCCGGCAGCTGCGGCAAAAAATCGAGCAGATTCCGGACCAGCCGCACTATATCACCACGGAGACCGGCGTCGGCTACCGGCTCAGGGAACCGGACTGACGTCCCTTCCCTCCCCGCTGCCCGAACAGTATCGAGCCCGAACAGCATCGAGAATGACATGAACCTTCCCAACATCATCCGCCCGGAACACACCTTCATCGGCGTGTCGGTGCAGACCAAATGGCGCGCGCTGCAGACCATCGCCGACAAGGCCGCCAAGGCTTTCTCGGTCGACGGCCAGACCATCCTGAAGGCGCTGGAAGCGCGTGAGAAGCTCGGCTCGACGGGGATCGGCAACGGCATCGCCATCCCGCATGCGGCGATCGACGGCATGACCAGCCCGCGCGGCCTGCTCCTCCGCTTCGCCCAGCCGCTGGATTTCGAGGCGATCGACGATATCCCGACCGACATCGCCTTCGTGCTGCTCTTCGGGGAAAACAATCGCGGCGAATATCTGAACGTGCTTTCCGCCATCGCCAGGCGGCTGCAGTCGGACGGCACGCTTGTCGCCATGCGCAAGGCAAGAACGGTCGACGAATTCTATTCCGATTTCATCGCCGATTCACGGGTGTGAGTCCAAATTGAATAGCGGGAGCATGATGTCGCCTGAAAACCGCTCACACGTTTCGGCATCATAAAAAAGGCGCGGCCCGAAGGCCGCGCCCGCTCGTCTGCAATCAGACTAAGTTAGAGCGGTTCAGCTTAACGCTGAACCGCTCTAATCCTTTGATTTTACGCAATTCCGGACGGAAAACCGTTTCGCACTTTTCCTGGAATTGCTTTAGAAATCGCGCTGGAAGCGCAGGAAGCCGAACACTTCGTCGTCGCCTTCGTCCTCATCGTGATATTGCACGCTGAGCTTCGAACGCAGGTCTTCGACGATCTGGTAGTCGATGGTGACACCGGTCGTGTAGGCGCTGCCGCCGGTGAAGCCGTTGCCGTCAGCCTCGAGAGCGATGTTCTCGAAGTACTGGAAGCCCGGGGTGACCGACCACTTGTCGTTGACCTTCAAGGCATATTCTGCTGCGATCGTCCATTCGGACTCTTCGTAGTAGTAGTTGGCACCGCTTGCCCATACGCCGGCAATGCCGAGCGTGCCCGGGCCGATGTCGGCATAGACGATACCGCGGACAGCGACTTCGCTGGTGTCGGTGTCATAGCCGGCAAGCAGGTAAGCGCTGATGGCGCCGGCCTTGTAGGAGACCTGGCCTGCGACACCGAAGTTGTTCGGGCCTTCGCCCGGCTTGGTGGCGTAGTCTTCTTCGAGTTCGTCGACCGAAATGCCGGCCGCGAAAGCGCCGTTCTCGTACTGATAACGGATCGAGTTGTGGGTCGTCTCGTTGCTGGCGAGCGTATCGGTCTCGCCGCTCATGTCGTCATCCCACCAGCTGTACAGTTTACCGGCGCGGAAACCGGCAATGTCGAGATAGCCTTCATCGAGCAAAGCTTCCTGATCGGAGGCATTGTCGACATTGTAACGCAGCGTGATGACGCCGGTGAGCGTACCGTACTCGGTGTCGTTCTTAGTCTGGAAGGTGACCTGACCGCGAGTCCAGAAGTTTACGTCGGAATCGCCGGAGATCTGCTCACCGAAGCGCACTTCGGTACGGATGTAACCGCCGATCGAAAGGCATGTTTCCGTCCCCGGAATATAAAAATAGCCGGTACCGTAGGCGTCGCAAACGCGAACATATTCCACGGGCTCGGGTTCCGCCGCCACGATGGCGTCGGCTGCGCGGGCTCCGGAGGCCGCGGCAAGGGCGGCAACGGAGGCAAAAAGGATAGTTCTGATATTCATTTTAAATGGCCCTTAACAGGTTTGGAATGCGAGGCGCACTTCAAGGGTTGCCCCCGCGTAGCAGTCGGCGAATACGACCGCACGGGAGCCATATAGGAATCCGCAAGTGTCATCGCGGCAAAATCTTGGCAAAAATCCGCATCACCATGTCGTTTTCGTGGAGGAACTGTGGCCAAAAAAACACGGCCCTGCGGCAGGCAGCGCCCGGCGACCAATTGGCCGCGGCCAACTTCGGCACGTCCATTTCCAAATTGCCCCTTAAATGGAATGGCATTCTAACAGCCATGCCGGAACCGGAAGAACCTTTGTTTCATTATACGACCGAGTTGATAGAGTTAAGACAGAAAACAGGAGGGTTCCCCATGCAGACACAACGGCTCACCCGGCTCCTCGCGGCGGCGGTCATGGCAGGCAGCTTCGCGATCGGAAGCATTGCTCCGGCATTCGCAGATCAGACGCTTCTTAACGTTTCCTACGATCCGACCCGCGAATTGTATAAGGATTTCAATGCCGCCTTTGCCGCCAAGTGGCAGAAGGACAACGGTGAAACCGTGACGATCCAGGCTTCGCATGGCGGTTCCGGCGCCCAGGCCCGCTCGGTCATCGACGGCCTCGACGCCGATGTCGTGACACTTGCCCTCGAAGGCGATATCGACGCCATCGCCAAGGCGACCGGCAAGATCCCGGCCGAGTGGAAGACCAAGTTCCCCAACAATTCGACGCCCTATACGTCGACGATCGTCTTCCTCGTCCGCAAGGGCAACCCGAAGGGCATCAAGGATTGGGGCGACCTGGTCAAGGATGACGTGCAGGTCATCACCCCGAACCCGAAGACATCGGGCGGCGCCCGCTGGAACTTCCTTGCCGCCTGGGCATGGGCCAAGCAGGCGAATGGCGGCGACGAAGCCAAGGCGCAGGAATACGTTGCGAAACTGCTGCAGCATGTTCCGGTTCTCGACACCGGCGCTCGCGGCGCCACGACCACCTTTGTCCAGCGCGGACTCGGCGACGTGCTGCTCGCCTGGGAAAACGAAGCCTATCTTTCGCTCGAAGAACTCGGTCCCGACCAGTTCGAGATCGTGACGCCGGCCTTCTCCATCCGCGCCGACCCGCCGGTTGCTATCGTCGACGGCAATGTCGACAAGAAGGGTACGCGCAAGGTTGCCGAAGCCTATCTCAACTACCTCTATTCGGACGAAGGCCAGAAGATTGCTGCCAAGCACTACTATCGGCCGACCAAGCCGGAAGCCGCCGATCCGGCTGACATCGCCCGCTTCCCGAAGCTGACGCTCGCGACCATCGACGACTTCGGCGGCTGGAAGGACGCACAGCCGAAATTCTTCGGCGACGGCGGCGTATTTGACCAAATCTACAAGCCGGCCCAATAATAGACTTCATGAAAGCACATAGCCCCACGCGGTGGCGGTTCAAACGGCCGAGCGTCATTCCGGGTTTCGGAATGGCGCTCGGCTTTACCTTGACCTGGCTCACCCTTCTGATTCTCATCCCGCTCTCGGGCCTTGCCGTCCGGTCGAGCGCACTCGGCTGGGAGAAATTCTGGTCGATCGCGCTCGATCCGCGCACGCTGAACGCGCTGCGCATCAGCTTCGGCAGCGCCTTCATCGCCGCGATCGTCAATGCCGTCTTCGGTATCATTCTCGCCTGGGTCCTGGTGCGTTACCGCTTCCCCGGCAAGCGCATCATCGATGCCATGGTCGACCTGCCTTTCGCGCTGCCGACCGCCGTTGCCGGCATCGCACTGACGACGCTCTATGCGCCGAACGGCTGGATCGGACAGTTCCTGACGCCGCTCGGCATCAAGATCGCCTTCACGCCTGCCGGCATCGTCGTGGCGCTGATCTTCGTTGGCCTGCCCTTCGTGGTGCGCACCGTGCAGCCGGTCATGGAGGAGATCGACAAGGAAGTGGAGGAGGCCGCGGCAACGCTCGGCGCCAACCGCTTCCAGACGATTTTCCGCGTGTTGCTGCCGGGGCTGGCGCCTGCCGTGCTCACCGGCTTCGCGCTCGCCTTTGCCCGCGGCGTCGGCGAATACGGCTCGGTCATCTTCATCGCGGGCAACCTGCCGTTCAAATCGGAGATCGCGCCGCTGCTGATCATCATCAAACTCGAAGAGTATAATTATGCGGCAGCGACCGGCATTGCGGCGATCATGCTGATCATCTCGTTCGGCATGCTGCTGGTCATCAATCTCATCCAGAGCTGGAGCAGACGGAGGTACGGCTATGGCGCTTGATGCGACCGCTCAACCAACAAAGCTGCGTTCGGTGACCACCGAAAACAGGATCGCGCGCTTCAGCCTGATTATCCTCTCGCTCGTCTTCCTGTTGCTGATCCTGCTTCTACCGCTCGCAGCCGTCTTCGTCGAGGCTTTCCGCAAGGGGGCCGGCCCGTTCTTCCAGGCGCTCGCAGACGCCGAGACCTTCTCGGCGATCCGCCTGACACTGATCGTTGCCGGCGTCAGCGTGCCTCTCAACCTCGTCTTCGGGGTCGCGGCTGCCTGGGCGATCGCCAAGTTCGAGTTCAAGGGCAAGGCTTTCCTAACGACGCTGATCGACTTGCCGTTCTCGGTCTCGCCCGTCATATCGGGCCTGGTCTTCGTTCTGCTGTTCGGCGCCAATACCTGGCTCGGCCAGTGGTTCAGCGCTCACGACATCAAGATCCTGTTTGCCGTGCCGGGGTTGATCCTCGCCACCATGTTCGTCACCTTCCCCTTCGTCGCCCGCGAGCTGATCCCGCTGATGCAGGAACAGGGAACGGCTGACGAGGAGGCAGCCCTTTCGCTCGGCGCCAGCGGCTGGCAGACCTTCTGGCACGTGACGCTGCCGAATATCAAATGGGGCCTGCTCTACGGCGTGCTTCTCTGCAACGCCCGCGCCATGGGCGAATTCGGCGCCGTCTCGGTGGTATCAGGCCACATCCGCGGCCAGACGAACACCATGCCGCTGCAGGTGGAAATTCTCTATAACGAGTATAATTTCACCGGCGCTTTTGCGGTCGCCACGCTTTTGGCCTTGCTCGCGCTCGTAACTCTTGTTTTGAAGACGCTGCTGGAAATGCGCTATAGCGCCGAAATCGCCGCCAGCCGGCGGCACTGAAGGATTTGGAATGGAAGTACGCGTTCAAAACATTCGCAAGGAATTCGATCGTTTTCCGGCGCTGCACGATGTCTCGCTGGACATCCGCTCCGGCGAGCTGATCGCACTGCTCGGCCCTTCGGGTTCCGGCAAGACGACATTGCTGCGGCTGATCGCCGGCCTCGAAAGCCCGACGGAGGGGCTGATCTTCTTTGGCGACGAGGATGCCTCGAAGAAATCAGTGCAGCAGCGCAACATCGGCTTCGTCTTCCAGCACTATGCTCTTTTCCGCTACATGACGGTGCTCGAAAACGTCTCCTTTGGCCTGAAGGTCAGAAACAGTGCGCGGCGACCGCCGAAGGCCGATATCCGCAGGCGGGCGCTGGAACTGCTCGACCTCGTCCAACTTTCCGGTCTCGAAAAACGCTACCCAGCCCAGCTTTCCGGCGGCCAGCGCCAGCGTGTGGCGCTCGCCCGCGCCATGGCCGTCGAGCCGAACGTGCTGCTGCTCGACGAACCCTTCGGCGCGCTCGACGCCCAGGTGCGCAAGGACCTGCGCAAATGGCTGCGCGATATCCACGATCGCACCGGACATACCACAGTCTTCGTCACCCACGACCAGGATGAGGCGCTGGAGCTTGCCGACCGCGTCGTCGTCATGAGCCAGGGCGCGATCGAACAAGTGGGCACGCCGGACCAGGTTTACGACAATCCGAATTCTCCCTTCGTCTTCGGCTTCATCGGCCAGTCGAACTGCCTGCAGGTCGAGATATCAGACGGCGACATTCGCTTCGAAGGCCGCTCGCTCGGCCTTAATGCCGAAGGCGAGCCGGATGGCACGGCGCAGCTCTATTTCCGCCCGCATGACGTCAGGCTCTGCGAATCAGCTGAAAACTGTATCGCCGGCCAGCCGGTCTCCAGCCGCCGCGTCGCCGGCACCCGCCATATCGAATTGGATATCGGCAACGATCGCCCGCATATCGAGATCGAATTGCCGCCGAGCGAGGCCGACAGGCTCGACCGCAACCGGGTAGCCTTCAAGCCGACCCGCTGGAAACTGTTCCGCGGCTGATGGAGATTGGAGACACTGTAACACCTTGAATTCTTGCATAATTTTATCCCTAAATCGATTCCGATTTAGGGAATTATGCAGGAGGCCATCGCCGGAATCGTATTTGGCGAGAGTCCCTTAAGATTTTTGTTATCTAAGGTTGTTTGTATTTCAGTCATATGACGAGTAAAACGTTTTCGCTTAATCATTAAGGGCTGGACTAATCCCATAGGAGGCACCTGGCGTTGAGGGCGGAGATTTCCTTTGGAAAATCCCTGATCGGGATTTTGTTCGTAGGACTGGCAGCTGCAAGCTGCACAACGACATCGAAACCGGCGGCAACGGCGGCGAACACCAAGACGAAGCAGGGCCAAGCGGCGAAAGTCACGTTCAATTATACGGCCAAAGACCGCGACTGCCTGCAGCGCGCCATGTATTTCGAATCGCTGCATTCGGACGAGGACGGCTACATGGCTGTCGGGACCGTTGTCATGAACAGGCTCACCTCCGGCGCCTATCCCACATCGATCTGCGGCGTGGTGGCCCAGAAAAGGCAGTTCGCGCCCGGCGTGATGACGCGTGAAGTCAAGCCGCAGGCAGAAACCGAGCTTGCCAGCGCGGCCGATGCAATCCTTGTTAAAGGCGCACGCCATCCTGCGGTGAAGGACGCGATGTTCTTCCACACCGATGGGCTGAAATTCCCCTACGACAACATGCATTATGTGACGGTTGCCGGCGGCAACGCCTTCTACGAGAAGCGCGACTCCAACGGCATGCTTCAAACGCCGCCGCCGCTGCCCTCTTACGAGGTGGCGATGAACTATGTGCCCGGCGAAAGCATGCTGCCACCGCAATTCGAGGCATTGATACCCTCGGCGGTTCCCGTTCCTCTGCCGGCTCCGGACCCCATGGCTACGGCGAGCACGGGGCAGATGCGGATAACGGCGCCGGTGACCGCGCCGGAAACATTGCCGGTAACATCGGTCGAGCCCGAGCCGGGAATGCCCATCGCGATCCCGACGCCCCGGCCCGCCTATGACAGCGTGATGCTGCGTGAAAGTCTTCCGGCGAACGGCGGTTAAACCGCCCTTCCGGTTTGAGAGTTAGGTGGAAGCGCGTTTTTGTTTCTGCGCAATTTCGGACGCAAAACCGCCGCGCACTTTTGCTGGACTTGCCTTAGGCGCGCTCTTCCCAGACTCTCGCCAGTTCCACAATCGTTTTGACGGCCTTTTCCATATCCTGCCGGCTCACCCATTCGAGCGGCGAGTGGAAGGCATGGCCGCCAGCGAAAATATTCGGGCACGGCAGTCCCATGAAGGAAAGGCGCGAGCCATCCGTGCCGCCGCGGATGCTGCCGCGCACTGGCGTCATGCCGGCCCGGCGCACCGCCTCGATCGCATTCTCGACGATCTCCGGGTGTCGATCGAGCACCACCTTCATGTTGCGGTACTGCTCCTTCACCTCGAAGCGA
This sequence comes from Rhizobium sp. WYCCWR 11128, assembly GCF_013416305.1. NCBI lineage: Bacteria > Pseudomonadati > Pseudomonadota > Alphaproteobacteria > Hyphomicrobiales > Rhizobiaceae > Rhizobium > Rhizobium sp. WYCCWR 11128. The sequence continues at coordinate 293,823 of NZ_JACCEZ010000005.1, read as the reverse complement.
TAGGTCGAGCCGGGATAGCCAGCCATCACGTCCTTGACGATGGCTTCGAGCATCGTCTCCTTTTCCGTCAGCCCCTTGTCGGTGAAGTCACGGATGATGAAGCTCAGCGACGCCTTTTCCATCGAGCCGATCACGCCGGTCGGATGGATGAAGCCCTGCCGGCCTTCCGTGGTCTCGGGGGCAGCATCCCTCGGCAGCCGGTCGATGATGGCGCCGGCGATCTTGATGGCGTTTTCCATGCGGTCCTTGGCGAAACCGGGATGGATTGCCACACCTGATATGCTGATCTCCACGCCGTCGGCCGAGAAGGTCTCATCCTCGATATGGCCGGCCGTCTCGCCGTCCATCGTATAGGCGAAGTCGGCACCGAGTTTCTTCAGGTCGACCTTGTTGACGCCGCGCCCGACTTCCTCGTCGGGCGTGAACAGGATCTTGATCGTCCCGTGCCTGATATCTGGATTGCCGATGAGCATCGCAGCCGCGGTCATGATTTCGGCCAGTCCGGCCTTGTCGTCGGCGCCGAGCAATGTCGTTCCATCGGTCGTGACGATATCGTTGCCGATCTGGTTTTGCAGTTCGGGATGATCGCTGACGCGGATCGCCCGGCCCGTGTCGCCGGCAAGCTTGATATCACCGCCCGCGTAGTTCCTGACGATCTGCGGTTTGACATCGGTGCCGCTGAAATCGGGCGCCGTATCCATGTGCGAGCAGAAACAGATGACCGGCACCGTCTTGTCGCTATTGGTCGGAATGGTCGCATAGACATAGCCGTGTTCATCGAGATGCGCGTCCGCCAGACCGATCTTCAGCAGTTCGTCGACCAGAACCCGGCCGAGATCCTTCTGCTTGGCCGTGGTCGGCTGCGTCGACGAAGCAGGGTCGGACTGCGTGTCGATAACGACATAACGGAGAAAGCGGTCGAGAACAGTGTCGGTCATGGCATCCAATCCAGCAAGATCACACGCACGATATAGCCCTCCTGGGCGATGCGGCAAAAGATTTTTCCGCTCGCAGCACGTGAGGGTTTCGCCATTCAATCCGTCTCTCAGCCACCACCGCGGCAGCGAGCAACCTACCTCAACCACTCAGTCGGCGCGTTTTCCTTCGCCGTCAAAGACATGCAGATATTGGGCCGGGAAGGCCACATTGACCTTCGGACCTGCCTTCAGCGCTTCGCGGTTCAGCGTGAAGATCTTAAACGGCAGGCCATGCAGGGCAAGGTGCAGGATGATGCCGAAGCCTGTCGGTTCGACGAGTTCCACATCCGCTGCAAGCCCCGCCCCGCCATCGCTCATCAGCACATGCTCCGGCCGGATGCCGAGCGTCACCTTTGCTCCGTCGACAAGCGGCAAAGGCTTTGCAAGCGGCACGATCGTGCCGTCCTTCAGCTTCACGCCGCCGGCATCATAGGTGGCCTCGAGGAAATTCATCCCCGGCGAGCCGATGAAGCCGGCAACGAAGAGATTGGCGGGGTGGTCGTAGAGTTCCAGGGGACTGCCGACCTGCTGGACCACCCCGCCATGCATGGCGACGATCCGGTCCGCCAGCGTCATTGCCTCGATCTGATCGTGGGTCACGTAGATCGAGGTCGCCTTCAGGTCGCCATGCAGTTTCTTGATTTCGGCGCGCATCTGTTCGCGCAGGCGCGCATCAAGGTTGGACAGCGGTTCGTCGAACAGGAAGGCCTTGGGCTGGCGCACGATGGCGCGGCCCATGGCGACGCGCTGGCGCTGGCCGCCGGAAAGCGCCTTCGGCCTGCGTTCGAGCAGCGGATCGAGGCCGAGTTTGGCGGCGGCTGCAGCCACCGCACTGGTGATTTTCTCCTTCGCCACCTTCCGCAGCCTGAGGCTGTAGCTCATATTGCCGGCGACGTTCATATGCGGGTAAAGCGCATAGGATTGGAACACCATGGCGATGTCGCGATCCTTGGGATGCAACTCGTTTACCCTATTGCCGGCGATGCGTATCTCGCCTGATGTGACCTCCTCCAACCCGGCGATCATCCGCAGCAGCGTGGACTTGCCGCAGCCGGACGGGCCGACGAGCACGACGAATTCGCCGTCCTGGATTTCCAGGTTGACGCCGTGCAGCACCTGCACATGGCCATAGGCTTTGCGGATATTCTGGATATCGATCGATGCCATTTGTTTAACCCTTGACCGCGCCGGCCGTCAGGCCCTGGACGAGATAGCGCTGGATGAGCAGGAAGAAGAGGCCGGCCGGAATGAGCGCCATGACGCCCGCCGCCATCATCTGCCCGAAATCCACCGAGAATTTCGAAACAAAAGTGAGAAGGCCGACGGGGAAGGTCGCCGCGTCATTGCCGTTGATCAGCATCAGCGCGAAGAGCAGTTCGCTCCAGGCGGCGGTGAAGACGAAACCGAGTGTGGCGGCGATCCCCGGCAGCGTCAGCGGCAGGATGATCTGGCGAAACGCCGTGAACTGCGTCGCCCCGTCGATCTTCGCCGCCTCTTCGAGATCCCTCGGGATGCCGTCGAAGAAGGACTGCATCAGGAAGGTGGCGAAAGGCACGTTGAAGGCAGTGTAGACGATGACGAGCCCGGTCAGGCTGTTGGTCAGATGCAGCGGCGACAGGATCTTGAAGATCGGCGCCACCAGCATGACCAGCGGGAACATCTGGGTCAGCAGCATCAGGGCGACGATCCAGTACTTTGCCCGGAAATTGAAGCGCGACAGCGCGTAGCCGGACAGCGAGGCGCAGATCGTCACGGTGACGGCCGTCGAGGCCGAGACGATCAGGCTGTTCTTGAAGAAAGTCGGAAAGGCGCTGTGCCGCAGCACGAAAGCATAATGATCCCATGTCGTGCGCGACGGCCACATGCGCACCCCTTCGCTATAGAGCAGGTCGTTCGGCGTCACCGACACCTTGAGCAGCCAGAACAGCGGAAAGAGCGCGAAGGCGATGTAGCAGAGGATCGCCAGACGGTGTGCGATGGTGGGAATGACGGATCGTCTCATGATCTCAATCCTTGTTCAGCAACGTCTGCCGGAGCAGGATGATCAGCATCGAATAGGCAAGCAGCAGTACGAGCAGCACCAGCGCGATCGCCGACGCATAACCGAAATCGAGCCGCCTGAAGGCTGTCGTGAAGATGTAACTGGCGACGATCTGCGTCCGGTCCGCCGGCCCGCCGTTGGTCATGACGACGATGAGATCGGCGAAATTGGAAATCCACACGGTGCGCAGCAGCACGGTGATGGCGATCGTCGGCGCCAGAAACGGCAGGGTGATTGAGCGGAAGCGCTGGAACCAGCCGGCGCCGTCGATCGATGCCGCCTCATAGAGATCGCGCGGGATCGCCTGCAGCGCCGCAAGCAGCGTGATGGCGAAGAAGGGAATGCCCCACCAGACATTGGCGACGATCGGTCCCCACATCGCATAATTGGGATCGGAGAGGATATTGCCCGGCTCATGCATCAGCCCGAGCGCGAAGAGCCAGTGCGGGATCGGCCCGATGACGGGATTGAACAGCCAGGCCCAGTTGAGGCCGGCGAGAAAGGACGGCACCGCCCAGGGCAGGAAGACCAGCGCCTGCGCGATTGCCCTGCCCTTAAAGGGCTTGTCGAGCAGCAGCGCCAGGATCAGCCCGAAGACGAATTGCAGGACGACGGAGGCGCCCGTCCACCACAGCGTGTTCCGCAGCGCCCCGTAGAAGGCGGCATCGCCGGCAAGCTCGCGGAAATGATCGAGCCCGATGAAGCCGCCGGAAAACGGATTGAGCAGCTGGATATCGCGGAAGGCGTAGGAAATCCCCACCGTCAACGGCACCAGCATCACCGCAATGATCAGGATCAGCGACGGCGCGCTGTAGAGATAGGGCTCCGAAGCATCGGCAACGCGACGCAGCCATGGCCTGCGGTCGCGACGCATGTCGAGCGTATCGGCGGAAATGGTCATCAGCCAGAAGTTCCCATTCGCGGCGTTCAGGCGCCGTCTGTGTCATCAAAAAAGCGGCGGCGGCCTGTTCCGAGGCCGCCGCCGTCGATCCGTCGCTTATTTCTTGGCGAGGAACTTCTGCTGCGCCTTGGTGAGGTATTCGGCCCACTGGTCGGCCAGATCCTTCGCCGAGATATCGCCGAGCAATGCCTGCTGCGAGGTCTTGATCGCCAGCGAATCCTTGAAGAAGGCGAACTCCTCGAGGTAGGTCGGCATGACCGTTGGTACCGTGTTCGGGTCCGCCAGTTCCTCGAACCAGCCCTTGAACTGGTCACCGGCATAGAAGGGATCCTTCTCGGCCGCCGTATAGGCCGGCAGGGCACCGATGCGCTTGTTCCACTCGATATTGCCTTCTGGCCCTTCGAGGGTGGCGATCAGCTTCCAGGAGAGGTCCTTGTTGCCGCTGGTCGTGAACATCGACCATCCGCCATAGCCGATCGTCGGGAAGGACTTGCCGTCAGGCCCCTTCGGCAGCGGCATGACGCCGAAATCCTCCTTCTTCATGCGTTCGGCGATGGCGATCAGCGCATCCGGATCCTGATCGAGGAATGCGCAGGTGCCGGAATAGAAGCCGGCGACGACTTCGTTGAAGCCCCAGTTGACGCTGTCCTTCGGCGCATAGCCCTTCTTGTAGAGATCGACCATCCATTCGATGCCCTTGGCCCAGCCGGGGCTGTTCATCGTTGAGGTGCCGTCGTCGTTGAAGTATTTGTTCGAGCCGGCCATCGAGGCGGCAAAGATCATCCAGCCATTGAGGCCGCCCGCTCCGCCGCGCATGCAGTAGCCATATTTGCCGGACAGTTTGGAAACCTTCTCCGAAGCGGCGGTGAATTCTTCCATCGTCTTCGGCGGCGCGGCGACGCCAGCTTCGGCAAGCAGCTTCTTGTTGTAGAACATCGCCCTGAGATAGAAGCCGTAGGGCAGCATATAGGCGGTGTTCTTGACGTCGCGGCCGAGTTCGAGTGCGCGCGGCGTCAGTTCCTTGGTGTGCTCCCACTTTTCAAGGTAGGGCTCCAGGCTCTCGAGCATGCCGTTATTGGCATAGAGCGACAGCCAGGTATCGGGCATTTCCATCACATCGGGCACGTCGCCGGCCGACACCATGGTCGCGAACTTCTGGAACGCTTCGTTCCAGGGCAGCGAGATGATGTCGACCTTGGTGCCGGGATTGGCGGCTTCGAATTTGCCGACGATCGATTTCAGCGTTTCGGTACGCTCCGGGCTGGTGATGACTTCGACGAGCTTGAGCGTCGTATCGGCAAAGGCCGTACCCGCCATCATCGAAGCAAAGAGCGTCGAGATTATCAGTTTTTTCATGGCTCAGTTCCCCCTTATTAGGTTTCTCTCGGGTTTCGGGATTGTGAGGCGGCGGCGAGCGCCTCCTCGATGTCTCTCCACAGAGCCTCGGTTCCTTCGAGGCCGACATGGAGACGTACGGATCGCGCATGGATGCCGAAGGCATGTGCGGAATTCGGCTGTGCCTTCTGCTGAAGCACCACCTCGCCCGGTACGATCAGGCTTTCATGTCCACCCCAGCTTACGCCCAGTTTGAAGAGCTTGAGGTGATCGGCGAAGGCGCGGATATCGACGCCTTCGCGGAATATGAAGGAAAACAGACCCGAGGTGCCGTTGAGCCCGGTGGGCAGACGGTTGGCGAGCCCCGGATGGCAGACTGCCTCCACCACGTCGAGCTTCTGCAGGCGCCTGGCGATTTCGAGAGCGGATGCCTCGTGGGCCCGCATGCGCAGCGGCAGCGTGCGCAACCCGCGGATCAGGAGCCAGGCGTCGAACGGCGAAAGCTTGCCGCCGAGATAAGGATAGGCCTCTGCCTTGACGCGCGCAATCATCGCCTTCGAGCCGGCGATGACGCCCGCCACCACATCGCTGTGGCCACCGAGATATTTCGAGGCCGAATGAATGACGAGGTCGACGCCGAGCGTCAGCGGCCGCTGGAAGAACGGGCTCGCCCAGCTGTTGTCGATCATCGAGACGGCGCCATGTTGTCTGGCGAGTGCTGCGAGCGCGCCGACGTCATGCGCCTCCATCACCCAGCTCGTCGGGCTTTCCATGTAGAACAGTTTGGCGCCGGGCAGCGCCTGGGCGACCGCTTCCTCGTCGCGCCCGTCGACATAGGTCACCTCGATCTTCATCCGCTTCAGGATGGTGCCGAACAGCCGGAAGGCATCGGGATAGACATGTTTGACGGCAACGATGCGGTCGCCCGGCTCGACGAAGCTCAGCACCGCCGACGAGATCGCCGCCATGCCGCTGGCAAAGCCCAGCGCATCCTCCGCACCTTCGAGCTTGGCGAGAATTTCCTCGAAGGCACGCACCGTCGGGTTCAGGCCGCGTGTATAGATCGGCCGCACCTTCTCGCCGCGATAGGAGGCGATCATGTCGTCATAATCGGAAAAGGTGAAAAGCGACGTCTGGAAAATCGGCGGCACGACGGCGTCGGCGAAGTTGCCTTCGTCATGCGCGGTGATGAGGGAAGCAAGATCGAACGATTCTGCGCCGTTGCTCATTTGGACATTTCCTTGATGTCTTCCTCGACGATATCGAGAATTTTCAATGTTTCGGCGCGCGCCGCCTCGGGATCCCCGGCAGCGATCGCGTCGAAAAGGGTGCGGTGAAAGGGAAAGGACCGGCGCGCGAAATCCTGCCGGTCGAACGGATGCTCCCAGAAGCGCTCAAAGGTCTCGCGCATCTGCTCGAGAAGCTGGCGAAACAGCGGATTGTGGGTGGCGTCGTAGACGGCGAGATGGAAGGCCAGATCCTCCGGCCCGGAGGTGCCCTTCTCCAAGTGCACACGCTCCATCGCGTTCAGCTTTTCCTCGATGACGACGAGGTCCGTGCTCGTGCGCCGCCGCGCCGCGACCATGCCTGCCTCGCATTCGATGCCACGGCGAACCTCCAGCGTCTGCAGCAGCACGTCGCGCAGGTGAACCGTGTCGAACGACAGCGGCATGTGGATCGTCGCTCTGGAAACCGGTTTCAGCAGATAAGTGCCGCTGCCCTTGCGCGTTTCGATGACGCCGAGCGCCTGGAAGTGGCGGATCGCCTCGCGGATGGTCGAGCGGCCGACTGCAAGGGCCGCCATCAGCTCGCGCTCGGCCGGGAGCCGATCGCCCGCCTTCAACCGTGCCTCCTCGACATAATCCGCCAGCGCATCGGTCACCTGACGCGCGCGGTCCATGACCGGAAGCGGCCGGATCACTGGCCTGTCGCTACTATTTGCCTTCATGGTTCCCCATTTTCTTATCAGGCAGTCAGCCTCTAGGATTGGTCTGACATCTTAGCATTTATCAAAGAGCGAAAGACGTCAAGGGGTGTTTGTTCGTAGGTTGGCCCGCCGCTCCACAATTCCCTTTGCACCTTCGAAACGGTCTCGAAAATACCTCGACACGCGATGTGGTTGGCCTGCCGGACGGCGCCGTGGTCAAAGTCTCTTTGATATCCGGAGCCGCAGATGCAGGCGCACCAGCGCCAGTAGATGCCGTCAGTCCCCGAGGCGGCACCCGGTGGCGCTTACTGCAGACACGCCGTGGAACCGGCTCTCTCTTCAGGTGTTCCTCTCGATCAGCAGGGAGCTTTCAAATGACCTACGTCGCATCGCCAAGCTACGACCGTAACGACGCCAGCCGCGCGTCGAACCTTCGTCAGTGTCTCGAGACTGCCAGACGCCACCTCGATGAGACTTCGCACAACTCGGAAACAGAGAAAATCGAAACGCTCGTGGCTTCCGCCATCGAGGCGGGTTGGGAGGAGGATGAGGTGCGCGAGGCACTGAGCGCCGGCGACGAGCAAGGAAACAAGATGCCGGAGCACAAACCACCCGTCCCAACGATCGGCGTGGTCCCTTCGTCATCTTTCTGACAAGTGGCGGACGCTAGCGCGATCCTGGCAATCGGCGAGATTTCCGTTTATCTCGCCGTGTGATCACCTGTGCGGATAGCCAATCGCCACCACTCGGGCACCGAGTGGTGATACACCAGGCACGCTCAAGACGCTCCACGTCCGGCAAGACCAAAGCGCGCAGAAGCGGCCCGCGCGGCGTCCGATCTCCTGGCTGGAGGCCGGTCGGCAAGAAGACCCGTCCAACCCGCCGGTGTGATCCTCTCTCCAGCAAACCATCTGACTGTGGCCTGACAATTGTCGGCGCCGACCTAGTTAGTCACCGACGGCCGGGGATGGCGGCCGTCGGGCTTTTGAAAACTCGAAATCAACGACAAGAGGATCAGTTGATGAAAAGGACGTTCCTATATTATTGCGCTTTGATATCTGCGCTGGCGGCGATGACAGCTTCCATTGCCGGCGCACCCGTTCTCGCCGAAGAGTTTGTTGCTTCGCAGAGCAAGACGGTCGTCGAAACTAAAAAGGGCAGTCTCGTCGGCGCACTCGACGATGGCATCTACAGCTATCTTGGCGTCCCCTATGCACATGCCGACCGCTTCATGCCGGCGGAAGAGGTCGCGCCTTGGAAAGGCATCCGTCCCGCAGTCACCTATGGTGAGAACTGCTTCATCCCCCGCATGAAGGAAGTGGCCGGCGACGAACTCTTCAATCCGCACCGCTATCTGCCGATGAGCGAAGCCTGCCAGTTTCTGAACATCTGGGCGCCAGCGATCAAGGACGGAAAGAAGCGGCCGATTATGGTTTGGATCCATGGGGGCGGCTTCACCAATGGCTCCGGCATCGAGCTGACCTCGTATGACGGCCATAATCTGAGCAAGGACGGCGATGTCGTCGTCGTCACCCTCAACCACCGGCTCAACGTGCTCGGCTTCCTCGATCTTTCCGCCTACGGAGAGAAATACAAACGGTCGGGCAATGCCAGCGTCACCGATCTCGTTGCTGCGCTGAAATGGGTCCACGACAATGCCGAGGCCTTTGGCGGCGATCCCGGCAACGTGACGATTTTCGGCCAGTCCGGCGGCGGCTACAAGGTGCGCGCCCTGATGGGGACGCCGTCAGCCAAGGGCCTCTTCCAGAAGGCCATCGTCCAGAGCGGCTCCCGGACCGATTCCGTCGTCGATCAGGCATCTTCGCGGAAGGTGGCCGAACTGACGCTTGCCAACCTCGGTCTCAAGGCTGAGGAAATCGACAAGCTTGCCGACATCGACTACTACGATCTCCTTGCCGCAGCCGACAAAGCCGTCAAAGACGCGACCGCCAAGGGTGCGAAGGACGCCCGCTACGCACCTGTTCAGGACGGCGACTACATTCCCGCGAACCCTGTCGGGACAGAGTGGGTCGACCAGGCCAAGGACATTCCCCTGATGGTCGGGAACACCCTCAACGAGTTCGAGACGGTGATCAGTCACAAGGCGGGCGAGCTTTTTGCCGACAACAAGAACAACTGGGACGAAGACAAGTCTCAGGCCAAGCTGAAGGAGCGCTTCGCCGACAAGGCCGACGCGGTCGGCAAGGCATTCATGGCCGCCTACCCCGAGAAAAAGATCGCCGACGCCTATTTCCTCGATCTGCGCTTCCGGCCGGGAGCCATCCGTGATCTCGACCTGAAGGCAAAGCAGAACGGGGCTCCGGTCTACTCCTACATGTTTGCCTACGAGTCACCGGTCCTGGATGGGATTGCCATGGCCTGGCATTGTGCGGAACTGCCCTACGTGTTTGCAAACGCCGCCTTGGTCAAGACATCGACCGGCGGTGGCAACGACGCGCTGGCGCTTTCCAGGAAGGTGAGCCAGGCCTGGGTCAACTTCGCGCGCAACGGCAAGCCGAGCGCCGAGGGCTTGCCCGACTGGCCGGCCTATACAACCGACAAACCAGCGACCATGGTCCTCGACAAGGAGCCCCGCGTGGCGGTCGATCTCGATCGCAAGCTGCTGCAGGCTGCAGGCGCTCTCTAGCGCCAATTGCGGGATTGGACATACGGCGCCGGCTGATATCGACCCGGCCGGCGCCGGCCTGCCTCGCGGCAAAGGCGTCTATTCTTCGCCAACATCTGCCGCCTTCAAGATCCCCCAATCCGAGGTCCGATCCAGCGGACGAAGAGCGAGGCAGGTGGGCCGAGCCGTTTGAAACTCCGCGCAACGAGCCAATAGGCGCCGTGAGGAATGGCAAGATCGAAGAGCCGAAGCAGCCGACCCGTCTCGATCTCATCCGCGGCGAAGATCTCGTCCATCAGCGCTATGCCCTGCCCGCGCAGGACCGCCTGCATCACCAGGCCGCCATCGGCATAGATCGGTCCCCGCGCCGTCTCCGGCATAGTGACCTCAGCCGCCTCGAACCAGCGCGACCACACGTCCCGGTTTTCCTCATGCAGCAGCGTGTGGCGCAGAATGTCCTCCGGCCGCTCGATCGCCGGCCCCGTCGTGAGCAAGACAGGCGCTGCGACCGCAATCATCCTGACATCGGCGAGATGCTCGCTCTCGGCCCTTGGCCAGGCGATCGCGACCGCGCTGTGGCGGATGGCGATCTCGGCCTGGCCGCTGCGGAACTCGACGAGGCGCGGATCGGAGTCGATCGTCACCTCGATGTCGGGATGCCTCTCGCGAAATTCCGGCAGGCGGGGAACCAGCCAGCAGGCCGCGAAGGAGGGTTCCGCGCTGATCGTCACCGCTGCCGTTGCCGGCCGGCTGCGGATTTCTTCCAGGCATTCGTCGATCCGGTCGAAGGATGACGTCAGGATCGCCAGCAGCTTGTTGCCCGAGGCGGTCAGGTGGACGCCGCGATGGCGGCGCTCGAAGAGGGCTTCGCCCAGCAACGTCTCCAGCTCGCGGATCTGCCGGCTGACCGCCGCCTGCGAGATGAACAGCTCCTGCGCCGCCAGCGTGAAGCTCTCGAGACGGCCGGCGACCTCGAAACTCCGCAAAGCCGTCAATGGCAGGCGTCCGCGCTTCATCCATAACCTCAAGTCATTCGAGGCCGACGATAAGCTCGTTTGAAGGCGGGAGGCAAGAGGCGGCAAATGATCGCGAAGGAGAGATATCGATGCGCAGGCGGATATTCGAGATCATATTGAACGTCATCCGGCTGGTGACGTTTCAGCCATGGCCAGGTGAAAGCGCCGGCCGAAGTGACGACGACGACAGCACCCATTGTCGCCATGACATCAGCCCGGCACCGGTTCCAGATCGATCAGCGCCTTGATCGGCAGGTGGTCGGAGGCGATGCGCGCCAATGGCGTGTCATGCGCTTCCACCTCCGAAATGATCCCCTTGCGGTTGGCGATGATCCGGTCGAGCGCCAGAAGCGGCAGGCCGGCAGGGAAACTCGGGACGGCGGGCGGCAGCGGTCCGAAGGCGGATTGGAAGGTGTTGAGCGAAGAACGGTCGCCGAGCCGCCATTCGTTGAGGTCCCCCAGCAGGATGGTCGGCATCTCGTGCCTGTTATTGATCAGTTCGACCAGCATGCGGGCCTGCTGGGCTCTGCTATGGCGCAGCAATCCGAAATGCGCGGCGATGATGCGCAGCACCCCGCCCTTCTCGAGTTCGATCTCGGCAACGAGCGCGCCGCGCGGCTCCAGCCCCGGCAGCTTGACCTGATGCACGTCATGCACCAGCCCCTTCTTGAAGAGCACGACATTGCCGTGCCAGCCATGCGCCTTCGCCATGCCGGCAACCGGCACCGCGATCAGCCCCGTCTCCCGCTCCAGCCGCCCGAGATCGAGAATGCCGGTGCGCTCGCCAAAGCGCGTGTCGGCCTCCTGCAGCGCGATCACGTCGGCGCCGATTTCATGGATGACGCGGCTGGTGCGCTCCGGATCGAAGCGGCGGTCGGTGCCGATGCACTTGTGCACGTTGTAGGAGGCGATCAGCGTTCCGGCGCTGCGCGGCCTTGTCTCCGTATAGGCCGCGTCGAGCCGCTTTTTCCTGCTCCTGATCGAGGCGAGAATGCTGGCGGGAAGGCTGTCTTTTCTGGCGTGCATCGGCAGGCGCACTTGTTCCGTTGATCGAAAAGCTTGTCACAGCAGTATAGGCAGGCAAGCCGAACTTGCCACGTCCGATCACAAAAAATCCGTCAGAGATAGGGCGACCCTAGCCATAGCACCTTCTCGAGCAGCCGCACCGCGAAGGGTCGCGCCTGCAGCCCCTCAAGCGTCACCGGCGTCGCCGTTTTCAGGGTTTCCTCGATATGCTCGTCGATCTCGGCGGCGAAGCCCTCGTTCAGCACTTCGAGATCGACCTCGAAATTCAGCCGCAGCGAGCGCGGGTCGAGATTGGAGGAGCCGACATAGGCCCAGGTGCCGTCGATCGTCAGCAGCTTCGAATGGCTGAAGCTGCCGGTGGAGCGCCAGATGCGGCAGTAGTTCTTGAGGATCTGGTCGAATTGCGCCGTCATCGCCCGGTCGACCAGCACGAGGTTGTTGACCGCAGGCACGACGATATCGACTTCGACGCCGCGCCGCGCCGCCGTCACCAGGGCGCTGATGAGTTCACGGTCCGGCAGGAAATAGGGCGACATGATGCGGATCGATTGGCGCGCCACGGAAAAGGCGCCCATCAGCATCTTATGGTTGGTCTCGACGCTGCGGTCCGGGCCGGAGGCGACGACGCGCATCAGGATGGGATCGCCGGGGCTGCGCTGCGGCGGTTCGATGCGCCAGGGCTCGTCGTTCAACAACTCCTGCGTGGAGAAGCGCCAGTCTTCGGCGGCGAGGTCGAAAAGGTCGGCCACGACAGGGCCGGTGACGCTGAAATGCGTGTCGTGGGCAAAGCTCTCGCCTGTTGCCTCCTCGCTGAAGCCCGCCCTGATGTTCATTCCGCCCGTCAGCGCAATTTTCCCGTCGACGATCAGGATCTTGCGGTGGGTGCGCAGATTGGCATAGGGCAGCCGCAAGCCCATGATGACGTTGCCGTTGAAGACGGCAACGGTGACGCCGCCTTCCCTCAAATGGCCGAGAATGCTCGGCACCGAATAGCGCGCACCGACCGCGTCGATCAGCACCCGGACCTCCACACCACGTCTGACCGCCGCAATCAGCGCATCGGCGATGCGAAGGCCGACAGCGTCGCGGTCGAAGATATATGTTTCGAGCAGGATGCTGCGCGTCGCCTCGTCGATGCTCGTCTTCATCGCCGCATAGGCCTCGTCGCCGGTTTCCAGCACATCGATCGTATTGCCTGAGGTCAGCGGATTGCGCGTCACCCGGTCGCCCAGCGTCTGCAGCGCCGCGAAGCGGCGGCCGAACTGGCTGATCACCGTCTCGGCCTCGGCGTCGAAGGTCTCCAACTCGTCGAATTCGGCCGCGAGCAGCAGCGCGTCGCGGCGGACGCTCAACGATTTGCGGCGGATGCGGTTGATGCCGGCAATCGCATAGAGCACCGCGCCGATGATTGGAGACAGAATGATAACGCCGACCCAGCCGATCGCGGCGCGCACCTCCTCCTTGGTCATGGCGGCATGGATCGCCGCCGCGGCCCCCATGGCGATCGAGACGACAAAGAGGATATGCGGCCAGTAGGTCGACAGGAGATAGAACATCGCTGGCGAATATAGCCGCGAAACGCCGGCGTTCAATCGCGCCGCCGCTCTCCCATGACGCGAATTTTTTCGCCGTGACCATTTTGCCGGCCCGGGACCGCGCGAATGCGCCAAAAGCTATCCCCCTCCTGCCCAATTGAAAGCGCGCTGCCCATTCCATTGCGGGAACAATGCCGGCACGGATCGATTGATCCCGAGGAGACTGAGGATCGCCATCATGAACATAGCCGCAAACGTCGGTCCGGCCTTGGCGCTCGAAGTGGCGGATGCCCGGCGAGATCAGGCGTTGTGCCTGATGGCTCGGCGCCGAGCTCAACATCCTGCGGCCGAAGCTCGTCGTGACGCTCGACGCAAGCGCGCTTTATGCGCTGGTCGGGCCGAGGGCGAAGCTGACGCCGGAGCGCCGCCATATCCTCTATCCGGCAAACCGTCCGCCTATCCTGGTCACCATCCACCCCTCCTATCTCTTGCGCATCCGCGACGAGGCGGAGCAGCGCCGGCAGCACCGGGATTTCGTCTCAGATCTGCACAAGGCGGCGGCGTTTCGGCCCGCATGAGTGCCGATTCTCAACCCTAATATGCTGCGATGCGAAATATTTCCGGTTGCGGCGCGATTTCGCTTGAAAGAGCTCCCCTCCTCTGGAACCATCCGAAGAGTATCGCGTTCGAACGACGGCATCATGTGACTGGAGATCAGCGATGGCAGAAACTCGGGAAGAGTGGATCAAAAAACGTGCATACACCCTTTGGGAAGAAGAGGGTTATCCGACAGGGCGAGATTCCATCCATTGGGAACAGGCACGACACGAGCGCGACGCGCTCGAGGGCTCGGCTGCGTCTCCCAACGGCAAAGAGGTCAAGCCCAAGGCGAAGCGCACTGCGACGGGCGCCAAGACGAATGGCGTGGTCACGCCGGCGCCGAAGCGCACCGCGAGCCGCAAGACCGCGTCCTGAACACTAGAAGACTGAGCATCTCGATTAAAAAGGGCGTCGGCTCGACGCCCTTGATCCTTTTTTGTCATATGCCTGAATTGGTTGTGCGATATTGAATTGCAGGGGTGGGCTTCCATGCGGGGGTGAACAGAGGCCGGATGACGCTGCAAGCTTTGAGGCTTCCAAAAAAAGTTGAGCCTTGCCCCGATAACGGGGAACAAGAAGATACGATGACTGTTTATGGCGGGACGAGGAAGTTGCCATGAACGACGGTCATACCGAAATCCTCTTTTTAGCCAGCAACCACGTGTCGACTGCGATCGTGTGAGGGATGGAGATGTCGCTCCTCATCATCGCCGCGCTACTCTACCTCGGTCTCGCGCTCGGGTTCATTCTTGTCGTCGACAATCTCGTCGGGCTGGTTTTCCGCGATCCGCGCGCACCGGTGCAACTGGTCTCCGTCTACATCGGCCGCGCCTTCGCCGCATCGCAGAAACTCTATCGAAAATAACAGCCTGCAGGCGCCGTCCGCTGACTGCTAAAAGTGTGGAACGCCCGGCAGTTAAGGATATTTCGACCGCGCCCTTTCCCTCCTATCGGAAGCCTCTATGTTGACGGTTTGGAAGGGCTGACCCCCGAGGTGGCCAACTACACCGGTGCGCGGACGACAAGGAAGCGATTTTGAATGGGAAGCGTCGGGAACGGCTGGCCGAGAGGCGGCGGCGAAATCGGCGAATTGTTACGGCATCCGGCTTTCCACGCCGTTGGTCTCGGTCCGGTCGAAAGCTGGCCTGCGTCTCTCAAGCATATCGCCGAAATGGTGTTGAATTCCCGCCAGCCCAAATTCGTCGCCTGGGGTCCGGAGCTCGCTTTTCTCTACAATGACGCCTACGTGCCTGTTTTCCCGCAGCGCCATCCCGACGCACTCGGAAGACCCTTCCGCGAGGTCTGGGCGGATATCTGGGAACAGTTTTCGCCGATCGTCGCCAGCACGCTGGAAGGCAGTTCACAGCTCTTCAAAGAGCTGCTCATTCCGATGCGCCGCGACGGCCGCACCGAGGACACCTGGTTCACCTTCTCCTACACGCCGCTGCGCGACGATGACGGCAAGGTCGCCGGCATCCTCTGCGCGGCCCTTGATGTCAGCGACCAGGTGTCGGCCAAGCGCGGCGAACAGACGGCGCTGGAAGAATTGCGCGCGAAATCGGAGGCGCTTGCGGTCGTCAACCGGGCGGGTGCCGCGGTCACCGCCGAGCCCAGCGTCGAACGCCTCACCCAGATTGTCGTCGATGCCGGCGTGACGCTGACCGGCGCCGAATTCGGCGCCTTCTTCTACAATGTCGACGATGGCGAGGGCGGCAGCTACATGCTCTATGCGCTCTCCGGTGTCGATCGGAAGAACTTCGAGAAATTCCCGATGCCGCGCAATACCAAGGTCTTCGCGCCGACCTTCGACGGCGAAGGCATCGTGCGCTCCGACGACATCCTGCTCGACCCGCGCTACGGGCAGAATATGCCGCACTCAGGCATGCCGAAGGGGCATCTGCCGGTCAGGAGCTATCTTGCCGTGCCGGTGAAATCCCGCGACGGAAGCGTCATCGGCGGTTTGTTCTTCGGCCACGGCCAGCCCGGCCGTTTCTCCCAAGCGGCCGAGGCAAGCCTCGTCAGCCTCGCCGGTCAATCGGCCGTCGCGATCGACAATATCCGGCTCTTCCGTGCTGCCAAAGTCGAAATCGACCAGCGCCGCGACATGGAAGATCAGCTGCGGAAACTCAACGAAATGCTCGAGGTCCGCGTCGCCGCCGAGATCGCCGAACGCCAGCAGGCCGAAGCCGCACTGCAGCAGTCGCAGAAGATGGAATCGATCGGCAAGCTCACCGGCGGCGTTGCCCATGACTTCAACAATCTGCTGCAGGTGATCTCAGGCAATCTGCAGCTTCTCGGCAAGGACGTGACTGATAACGGCCGGGGCAAGGAACGCATTTCCAACGCGCTTGCCGCCGTCGAACGCGGCTCGCGGCTGGCAAGCCAGTTGCTCGCCTTCGGCCGCCGCCAGCCGCTGGAACCGAAGGTCGTCAACATCGGCCGTCTCGTCACCGGTATGGACGACATGCTGCGCCGCGCGCTCGGCGAGGAGATCGAAGTCGAGACCATGGTCTCCGGCGGCCTTTGGAACACCTTCGCCGATCCGACCCAGATCGAGAACGCACTGCTCAACCTTGCGATCAACTCCCGCGACGCAATGGATGGCGCCGGCAAGCTGACGATCGAGGTCGGTAACGCCTTTCTCGACGATTCCTACAGCCGCACCCATCCTGAAGTCACCGCCGGCCAATATGTCGTGCTCGCCGTGAGCGATACCGGCTCCGGCATGACGCAGGAGGTGATGGAGCAGGCCTTCGAGCCCTTTTTCTCGACGAAACCGGAAGGCAAGGGCACCGGTCTTGGCCTGTCGATGGTCTATGGCTTCGTCAAGCAATCCGGCGGCCACGTGAAGATCTACAGCGAGATCGGCGAAGGCACGACCGTCAAGCTCTACCTGACCCGCTCGTTCCGGAGCGAGGATCGCGTCACGGCCGCCGACAGCGTACCCGCAGCCGGGGGCACGGAAACCATCCTTGTCGCCGAGGACGATGAGGGCGTGCGCGTCACCGTCGTCGAGATGCTGTCAGATCTCGGCTACTACGTGTTGAAGGCCAAGGATGCGCAAAGCGCACTCACCGTGATCGAAAGCGGCGCCCATATCGATCTGCTCTTTACCGATGTCGTCATGCCTGGGCCGTTGCGGAGCCCGGAGCTTGCGCGCATGGCGCGCGAGCGTCTGCCTGACATCGCCGTGCTCTACACATCGGGCTATACCGAAAATTCGATCGTCCATGGCGGCAGACTCGATCCCGGCCTCGAACTGCTCTCCAAGCCCTATACGCGCGAGGAACTCGCCCGCAAGATCCGCCACGTGCTTACTATCAGGACGCAACGCCGCCAGGGGGCCAGCAATGTCGCAGTGGCCGTTCCCAAACATCCCGAGATCGCCCGTGAAAAGCTGAAGCTGCTGCTCGTGGAAGACGACGCCTTCATCCGTATGGATACTGCTGAGATTCTGCAGGATCTCGGCTATGACGTCATCGAAGCTGATAGTGGCGAAAGGGGCGTGGAAATCCTCGGACACACCATTGTCGACATCATCGTCGCCGATGTCGGCCTGCCCGGCATGTCGGGCCAGGTCTTTGCCGCCAAGGCCCGCGAGGCCTTTCCGTCGGTCGGCCTGGTCTTTGCCACCGGCAACAGCAGCCTGCCGGATGCAAACCGTCTCCCAGGCTCTGTGCTGCTGTCGAAACCCTTCAGCAGCACGGCGCTCGACCAGGCGGTCAAGAATGCCGTCCAGCAGCGGCCTGGCGCCTAGAGTATCTCTGTTCTTTGCTGTAACTTCTGCTTTATGCGTCGGCGCCGTCGAACTCGGGATATTTGCGCATCAGATCCACCTCGCTGGTGCAGCTGTCGTCGCGCGCCGTCAGTTCGATCGAGAGCGTGTCGGCAGGATCGAGCCGGCCATCATCGTGGTGGCTGCCGCCATCGTGGTGGCTGCCGCCATCGTGACGACTGCCGCCATCGTGATAGACGGGAATGCGCGCGCCGCTCTGACTGACCAGCACGGCATCCCGCTCAAAGCCCCTCTGCAACAGCCAGTCACGCGGCGCCATCAGGCGGATGTCGACCTCGTAGGAACGCCCCTTCCCTTGCTTGAGGCTGACGGTATAGGTGACCGGCGATACCTGGCCGTTCACGTCGATCGCGCCGTTTCCATCGGCTTTGACGATGTGTTTTTCCATGTTCTCGGCTCCTTCTTATGTGCGGCCCGTGTGCAGGCTTTCCCATCGGAAACCTGATAAAATCGGCTTTTGTTCCCGAATCCGGGGCTTGCAAGCCATGCCCGCGGCCGGAACTTTTGGGCTCCGTACCGGTTCAATCCCTTTGCAAACCGACCGCCAACCAAGGATCGACAGCCGGTGGCTTGCCGCCGACCGCATCCGGTAAAAGGATTTTCGACATGGCCAAATCGAAGAAGAAATGGTCGCAGGACGTCACCGAACACAGTACCGAACACAGTGATGCGATGGACCTGAAGGAAGGCGTGTTCAAATCGGACGATCCGAAGAAGATTGCCCGCTCCGTCAAGCACTCTGCCGAGGAGAGCGATCGCCGCAAGTCGAGCCCTTATCGCGCCGCCATGTCGATGCTGACCTTCTACATCGATCGCGCCGGCGAACAGCTGACGAAAAAGCGGCGTGGCGCCCTTGAAAAGGCCAAGGACGAACTGCGAAAAGACTTCGGTCGTCAACCGAAAGATTGAGCGCTATGGCATACGAACTTTATTATTGGGACGGCATTCAAGGCCGCGGCGAATTTGTGCGGTTGGCGCTGGAAGAAGCCGGCGCCGACTATATCGACGTGACCCGGCAGCCCGGGCGCGGGACCGGTGCCATGATCGACATCATGGAGAGTGAAAGCGAACCGCACATTCCCTTTGCCCCACCCTTCCTGAAGGACGGCGACCTCATTATCCCGCATGTCGCCAACATCCTGTTTTATCTCGGTCCGAAGCTCGGCCTTGCGCCTAAGGATGAAGGCCTTCGCCATGTCGTCAACGGCCTGCAACTGACCGTCACCGATTTCGTCGCCGAAGCGCACGATACGCACCACCCGATCGATATGTCGCTCTACTATGAGGACCAGAAGCCAGAGGCAAAAGCCCGCTCGGCCGCTTTCATTCGCGACCGCATTCCAAAATTCCTCGGCTATTTCGAGCGGGTGCTGCGGCAGAACCCGAAAGGCGCCAACCATATGGTCGGCGATGCGCTCACCTATGTCGACCTCTCGCTCTTCCAGGTGGTCGCCGGTCTGACCTATGCCTTTCCGAAGGCCATGACGAACAGCAAAGCGGAATATCCCGCCCTGCTGGCGCTGCATGATGCGGTGGCGAAACGTCCGAACATCGCCCGCTATCTCGCCTCCAACCGCCGCCTCGCCTTCAACGAGGAAGGGATTTTCAGGCACTATCCTGAGCTCGACGGTGCGGGCTAAATTAAGAGCCGTTCATTCGAGCGGCACCGCCGCATCGAAGAAATTTCCCCACGGGTCTCTCGGCTGGGTCTCCAACCGTTGCGGCACGTTTCCGAGCGTGAAAGCGGCGGGACCGCTCACCTCGTTCAATTCCGACCAATCCAGCGGCATCGAAACCGGCGCACCCGATCGCGCCCGCGTCGAATAGGCCGCGACTGCCGTGTTGCCGCGGCCGTTGCGGAGATAGTCGATGTAGATATGCCCACCGCGTTTTGCCTTCGTCGCGGTTGCCAGATATTTCTCCGGCGCGTCGGACAACATGCTTTCGGCCAGTGAATGGGCGAAATCCTTCACCTCCGCCCAGCCGGCCTTCGGCGCAAGCGGCGCTACCACATGCAGCCCCTTGCCGCCCGACGTCTTGACGAAGGCAGCCAGGCCACGCGCTTCCAGCCGCGTCTTCAATTCAAGCGCTGCGGTTATGACAGCGCTCCAGGTCACGTCCTCGCCGGGATCGAGGTCCATAGTGATCATATCGGGTCTTTCCCAATTGTCGGCCGTCGTGCCCCAGGGATGAATTTCGAGCACGGCCGACTGCACCAGCGCCACAAGACCGTCGAAATCGCCGATGCGCAGAAGCTTTTCGCCGTCCGGATCCTCAGGATCGGCGATCTCCTCGATATGCGGATTCATGCCCTTCCAAGCATGTTTCTGGAAAAACCGCTGGTGGCTTTTTATCCCGTCCGGCAGGCGCAACAGTGCTAAGGGCCGGTTGACGACATAAGGCGCCATAAATGGCCACACCGCGGCGTAGTAATCCGCCAGCGCCTGCTTGGTCACGCCCTCATCCGGCCAGTAGAGCCGCTCGGGATGGGTCAGCGATACATCAGATGCCGGTGGTTGTCTGGGGCTCATTCTTCGATCTCGCTTGTGAGGAAATCAAGTAGCCTGTTTTCCTCGGCCCGCAAGCCCCGAAGCGGCTCGTTGCCGCTCTCCATCAGCGGATGATCGTTGCCGGCGAGCGCGATGATCGCGGGATGGATATAGCTCGAGCGCGAGATCGCCGGTGTGTTGTGCAGCGCCTCGGCCGCGGCTTCAGACATCTGCTTGACCGTCGGCCGGCCGCCACTGAGGATCGCCTCGCGCGCCGCTCCGAAGGCCGCCAGCGATCCGGCCCAGGTGCGGAAGGTTTTCGCCGAAATGGGAATGCCCGATAGCTCGGCCAGATAGGCATTCAGCCGTCCGGAATCGATTGGCTTCAGCGCCCCGCTTTCATCCTTCCAGACGAAGAGCTGGCGGCCGGGCAGGTCGGCTATCTCCTCCAGGATCTTCTGCAGCCTGGGGTGCTTGAGGCTGCGCCGGACACGCTTGCCGCCCTTGGCGCGGAATTTCAGCTCGATCTGCCCGTCGACGATCTTCAGGTGCCGCTTCAGCAGCGTCGTTGCGCCATAGGTGCCGTTCTCCCTGACATAGGCCTGGTTGCCGACGCGTAAGTGCGCCTCGTCGAGCAGCGTCGTTAAAGCCGCCAGCACGCCGTTGACATCCTCCGCACCGGTGTCGAGATGCCGCAGCACGGTGCGGCGTATCCGAGGCAGGGCCCGGCCGAACTCGATCAGCTGATGGAATTTGCCCGCGCTTCGGAAGGACTGCCATTCCTTATGGTAGCGGTATTGCTTGCGCCCGCGCGCATCGAAGCCGGTCGCCTGCAGATGGCCGTTGTCGTGGAGGCAGATCCAGACATTTTCATAGGCCGGCGGCAGACCGAGCGCGCCGATGCGCGCCCGCTGCAATTCGTCGGCAAGGGTCGTGCCGTCGGGCATCACATAGCTGAAACCCTTACCCTTCCTTCGTCTGCGGATGCCTGGTTCGGTATCGCTGACATAGACGAGACCAAGGTCGGTGATGGCTTCGGCATTCATGTTCTCTGCGACCCGTTACTTGCTCCTGCGGCCGAACTGGAACCACCACCGGCGCCCGGCCTTGGTCATGTCCTTCAGCGGCTCGGTCTGTCCCTCCGGCGCAAAGACGGCCACGCTCTGGGCATAGACCATGACCGGATTATCCTGATCGCGAACCTTGAAAGCATCCCTCTCCGCCCCGGTGTCGGCAATCCGCGACCATTTCGTCAGTCCATTTACCTCCGGCACGTGGAATTCGCAGTCGCCGCCGGCATTGAAGATGAGGAAGAGGTCATCCATCGTCTCGGTCTCGGGCGCATTCGCGCTCTTCGAGAGATAGACGCCGAGCACCCGCAGCTCATCATCGTTCCAGGCATCGTCATCCATGAAGCCGCCGTCCGGTCTGTACCAGGCGATCTCGATGCGGCCGTCCTCGCCGGTTTCGCCGGTCAGGAACCGCTCCTGCCGCAGAACGGGATGGGCCTTGCGGAAGGCGACGGCCTGCCGGCAGAAATCGAGGAAAGGATCGTCGAGCCCTGCCCAATCGGTCCAGCCGATTTCGTTGTCCTGGCAATAGGCGTTATTGTTGCCGTCCTGGCTGTTGCCGAGCTCGTCGCCGGCCAGGATCATCGGCACGCCCTGGGAGAGCATCAGCGTCGCCATCATGTTGCGGCGCCGCCGTGCCCGCGCGGCGTTGATATCGGCATTATCGGTCGCACCCTCGGCACCCATATTGTCGGAATGATTATCCGAATGGCCGTCCCGGTTATCCTCGCCGTTCGCCTCGTTGTGCTTGTCGTTGAAGGAGACCGTGTCCATCAGCGTGAAGCCGTCATGGGCCGACAGAAGATTGATCGAGGAGGTCGCTCCTCGGTCGGAATGGTTGAACTGCAGCGCCGAGCCGGTGACGCGCGCCGCCACCTCTGACACCATGCCGCCATCACCCTTCCAGAAACGGCGCACGTCGTCGCGGAACTTGTCGTTCCACTCGCGGAACGGATGCGGGAAGCCGCCGACCTGATAACCGCCCTCGCCGATATCCCAGGGCTCGGCGATCAGCTTGACGCCCGACAGCATCGGATCCTGCCTTATGGCGCCGAAGAAGCCGCCCTGGCGGTCGAATTCCAGATCCTGCCGCCCGAGCGTGCTGGCGAGATCGAAGCGGAAGCCATCGATATGCATGACACCCACCCAGTAGCGCAAGCTGTCGAGCACCATGCGCATCACCATCGGGTTGGCAACATTCAGCGTATTGCCGGTGCCCGTCGTATCGAACGTATGGCGCGGATCGTCGGGGGAGAGAATGTAATAGCTTGCATTGTCGAGCCCGCGGAAGGACAGCGTCGGTCCTTTCTCGCTGCCTTCCGCGGTATGATTGTAGACCACGTCCATGATGACTTCGATGCCGGCGGCATGGAACTTCTTCACCATGGTCTTGATTTCGGTGATCTTGTCGCCGGACATGTAGCGCGATTGCGGCGCGAAGAAGCCGAGTGTCTGATAGCCCCAGTAGTTGCGTAGGTTGTTTTCCAGGAGATAACGATCGTCGAGGAAATATTGGATCGGCAGAAGCTCGATCGCCGAGATGCCGAGCTTGACGAGATGGTCGATGATCGGATCGCTGCACATGCCGAGAAAGGTGCCGCGCAGCCGGTCGGGCACCTTTGGATGCGTCATCGTCAGGCCGCGCACATGCGCCTCGTAGATGATGGTGTCGGGCCAAGGACGGCGGATCGCCTCTTCACCCGCCCAGTCGAAGTCCGGGTCCTGCACCACGCCCTTGACCATGAAGGGCGCGCTGTCGCGCTCGTCGAAGGAAAGGTCGTCCTCGCCAATCTGATAACCGAACAGCGCATCGTCCCATTTAAGCTCGCCCGTCACCTGTTTGGCATAGGGATCGAGCAGCAGTTTGTTCGGATTGAAGCGATGGCCGGCGGCAGGATCGTAGGGACCATGCGCGCGATAGCCGTAGACCGTGCCCGGTCCGACGCCGGCAATATAGCCCGACCAGATGTCGCCTTCGCGCTTCGGCAGCGGCAACCGGGCGACCTCCTTCTTTCCATCAGGCGAGAAGAGGCAGAGCTCAATCTGTTCCGCATGGGCCGAGAAAATGGCGAAATGGGTGCCCGAGCCAATATATTCCGCCCCGAGCTCCGGCTTGAGGAAGTCGAGTTCCGAAAATGAAAAGCTCATGGTGCCCCGCTTGGTAAAAAGACCAAGCGGATAACGTAACGGCGGTTCGAAAGTTCCCTCGTGAAAGGGAAAAGGGAACGATGTTGCGCGCCGAAGAAAGGGCCTATGGCATCAGCTGGCCGCCATTGACCTCGATGATCTGGCCGGTGATGTAGCCAGACAGTGTCGGCGAGGCGAGGAAGAGATAGGCGCCGACACAATCTTCCGACGTGCCGACAAAACCCATCGGGATCGACTTGCGCTGCAGCTCCATCTGCTCGTCATTGGTATAACGCTCGTGGAAGGGTGTCGCGATAACGCCCGGCGCCACCGCGTTGACGCGGATCCTGTCGGCGACGAATTCCTTGGCATGACCGCGCGTGATCGTCGAGACGAAGCCCTTGGACGCCGCATAGAGGATCGCACCATTGCCGCCGCCATTGCGCGCGGCGATCGAGGTGGTGTTGATGATGAAGCCACCTTGCTTCTTCAGCCAAGGATGCGCCGCACGCGTGGCCGCCAGCACCGAGCGGGCGTTGAGGTCCATGACCGCGGCATAGTGCGCGTCGGTATATTCCGAGGTCGGCTTGCGCCCCAGCATGCCGCCGGCATTGTTGATGAGCCCGTCGAGATGACCGAAGGTCTTCGCCGTCTCCTCGACGACACGCTCGGTCTCGCCTTCCCTCGACACGTCGCCTTGGATCAGATGCACGGTGCCGCCGGCAACCCGGATCTCCTCGGCAAGTTTTTCCGCCGGTTCGCGGCTGGCATTGTAATGCACACCGACCTTGGCCCCTTGAGCGGCAAAGGCGCGGGCGAGTGCCGCGCCAATCCCGGTCGAGGCGCCGGTGATCAGCACGGCCTTGCCGGACAGGTCCGGCAGTTTTATGGATGCGAGCGATTGCGCAAGTTCGACCATGGCGACGATTG
Source organism: Rhizobium sp. WYCCWR 11128 (assembly GCF_013416305.1). Taxonomy (NCBI): domain Bacteria; kingdom Pseudomonadati; phylum Pseudomonadota; class Alphaproteobacteria; order Hyphomicrobiales; family Rhizobiaceae; genus Rhizobium; species Rhizobium sp. WYCCWR 11128. The sequence goes on along the minus strand of NZ_JACCEZ010000005.1, from coordinate 269,427 downwards.
CCTCCCGAAAAACCAAGGACATAGGTGATGAAACGAATAGGAGAAGTCTTATCAGGGGAAATCGATGAAGGGCAATGCACGAAAGAGCGAGATTCGCATGGTGCCTAGTCCCGACCAGCGGGATTGAGCTCCCGAGAGAGATCGACAAGTGTCGCGCCCCGGCCAGGAAAAGTTTCCTTGTTGCTTTCGATGTAAGGGCCATAAACGTCAAGGAAAGACTGCACAGTATCATTGAAGAAGACTGCCGTTGTTTCCTTGGAGCAGAGCGACGCGCTCACGCAGAGACCAAGCCGGTTGAAGAAATAGACGACCTCCCTGACTTGCTCCTGGCGCGCAGGCTCCTGCGCAATCCGACGGTTGAAGAACTGCAGAAGGTTGTCCCTGGCGTGTCGGCTCGTCTCGGCCGTCCTCCTGTCGGCGGGCGGGACCGTCTCGATGAACGCCGTGTAGAACTTACGAAGTTCACCATAGGCTTGCCGATAGCCCTGCGTTTCCCAGGTCTCGATGAGAGTGAGCGTATATTTCGTGCGTTCGGTCTCCTGGTTCTCGCGGTACTCGAAGACTGCCCAAAAGATACCCCCCACCGCGCCGACGAAGGTCACCACGGTGACAATGCTGCTCAGAAGCGACCAGCCGGCATCCGAAACGTAAAAGAACGAGAGCCCGTCCCGCCGCTTGGATGATGGCTGGCTCATGGCTTGCAGTTCTCGACCAGATCGAACCGCACCGACGGATCGATCGTGCCTTCGTGCCCATCCAGCAATCGCTTGAGGCAAACAAGGCTTGCCTCGTCGAAGATGTAGACCGAGCGTAGCTCGCGCTGGTTCCGGGCGGTGGATTCACTGCCGGGCGGTAATAGCCCGGGCATCCGATCAAGACCGCGGCGTTCGCGTCCGTCGTCCCCGGCGCAGGCGGAGAGATCGACCTCCGCATTGCTCGTTTCCGCGCTCCGGGCGGTTGAAAGAAACTTTTCATAGTCCTGACGGAAGCATTTTGCCCTTACCCCATCGAGCTCGACGACCTCGTCACAGATGAGGCACGCGGCACCGGCGGCGGCAGGTGCGAGAAGCAGCATGGCAGCTGCCAGGGCCGCAACCGTTCCATAGGCGTCGCGGAATCTAAAAGAGGGCATAGTCTCCCACCAGTCGGCTGTTGATGATCCAGGGTGTCTGCTTGCCGTCGCTCGCCGCGAAAACCAGCGTCTTGACGCCGCGATACAGTTCGGAGGCCTCGATGCGACCATTATGGTTGTGGTCATAACGATCGCGTTTCTTTCCAAGGACGGTAACGATCGCGTTGGTGAACAGGCCCCCGACCTCGCGCCGCCCGAGCGACTCCTGTCGCCCCTTCGCAGCGGCGAGAACGGTGAGATTGGACCTGAGGGCGGCGAGGCTGTTGGCGAGATCGTCGTTGGTGGTGAAAGACCCGGCCCCCGCGGCGCCGGAGTGGCAGGCGTCAAGTAGGATGGTGATGCGCGCCTCGGTCCTTTCGAACAGCGCGGCCAGCCGGTCGAAAGGCAAGGCTGTGTGTTCGAGATCCGTTGGATCGGTGGCCGACGTCGCGAAATAGAAACGCCCATTGCGGTCCTGCATGCCATGGCCGGCCAGAAACAGGACCGCGTGGTCCCCACGGGCCAGCCCGTCCAGCAGTCGCGCCGTCGCCTCCAGGATGGCCTCGGGTGTGGCCCGCCTGTCCTTCGGCCCTACCTCGCCGAGGAACGGTGGCTCCTTGCCAAGCGGCTCGGTCAGCGTTTCGAGCACCGTGCCTGCATCGCGCAGAGGGTAATTGAGCGAACGGAGACGCTCATCCTCGTAAGTGTTCACTCCGATGACGAGCGCGCGGGTGACCGCACGGCGCGCAAGAGGCTCGCCGAGATCAGCCGATACCGGGAGGCTCGCCAGGCCCGCAGAATTGAATCCGATGACCGACACCCAACGCGCGTCCTTGAGCCTCTCGAACGACACTGCATTTCCGACGGTGGCCGCATCAACCGTTTCGGTCAGCACACCGTCCTGAAAAACGGACATATGCACCGTCTCTGCCGGATCGAAGTGCAATACGGCTCTTACGCGACCGCCGTTTTCCTCGAGCGCGATCTCGCCTGTCAACGACGGCGGTACGCCCACCTCGGAGACGGCCTGCGGCGTCTGCCCGCGATCAAGGACAGCGCGCGCCAGATCTGGGACCAGGCGCGCCGTGCCGAACCGGTCGAGACTATACTGTCCAACCCTACCGGGAAACTTCAGATCGATGAGGGCAGCGGCCTCGGCTGTCGCGTCGTAAAAGTAGTCCTTGGTCCAGACCGCGATCTCGTCGTCGGCGATGCGCCCGGACAGGAGCGACGGCCTATCGTCCAGAATGGCGTGAATATAGAAGTTGCCGTCAGAATTAAGTTGCACCGCATGGCGACGGTCTTTCGTCAACCAGGCCTCGACGAGGAGGTCGCCATTCGGAAGATTCTCGCCGATCCAGAGGAACTTCTGTGTTGCGCGGTCACGCACAGTAATGACGCCGTTGCCGGGCGCATAGGTCAGCAGCAGGTCGTCATTGGCTTTGATACGAAAAGGGTGCTGGTACCACAGACGATGGGCATTGTTTTCGAAGAAAAATGCGCCTTCCGCCTGAAGTGCCGCACTCGCCGCCGGCGCGGCGCGCGCGATATCCATGACGTAAAAAGCAGCATAGGGCCTGAGGCTCCCGAACGTCGCGCCCGCGACACACTCCGCACGCGCCACCCATACTGCCCCGCGAGACGTGCGGACCGTCGAGACCTCGACAACATCGCGAGGCGCTAACAGCGAGCCCGTGCCCCCCGTGTTCGAGGATTCTCCGAGCAGAAGATGTTCACAGTCGGAGATCGGACCCTCGTCCCCGACGGGCAGAGCCCAGTCGAAGCGCCAGCCCGCACGCTCCGCCTCGCGGCGGAAGCGCCCCATCGCCTCTGCGGATCGTTTCAGCCGCTTGTCACGATCAAGCGCGTGAAGGTCGTTATTCTCACCTGCCGCGTAGGACGCGACGAGGCGTTCACCGTCGACCATTGGATCGAGCGCGACGCCGAGGCGCAAGAGTTGTTCGGGCAAGGCAGCGGCGAGAGGTGTGTCGTTGCCGGCTCTGATGGAGCCTTGGTCGTTCGATGCCACGGCCGTATCGATCATGACTGCCTGAAGCTCAATTTTGCCCAATGTGCGCGACAGGCTCTCCGTAAAATCGCGGGGGCGGCGGCTGTCGGCGTCCGCGACCTCCCAGTCTTCCCAGGTACTGGTCGTCTTGAAGCCGCCGGCAACATCGAATTCCCGAGCGACACTGACGGGCGACACCATGCCAAGCGACCAGAACATATGAAAATGAAGGGGAATGGTCTCGCCACCTTGAGAACTGTAAGCGCCGGAGGAATTTGCCGTCGAGGCGTAATCCGGGTTCTGGAGCGCACCAACGCGGTAGCCGGCGCCACCCCAGATGGCGTAGGCGGCATTCTCCAGATCGATCGCCACGCGCGTCTGACCGCGTTCCGCGGTGCAGCAAGACGGCCCGGTAATCTGCTCCCGTATGCGCAAATGATCACCGAAGGTGGAGGAAAAATTCACCTCCGCCCAAGGCGCGAGCGTGGTGAAGACGACGCTGTCGCCGAGCGCCCAGCGAAGGTCGCCGGCATCCGCTGTCGCAGCCGTATGCCCATCGACCATGTCGACGATGTCGAGCCGGCCATTATGCTCGACGCCGATGAAGCGGTGGGTCGGCGAGATCTGCAGGTGTGTGCCTGCCCGCTCGACGATTTCCGTCCCGCTTGCCGCATCCAGCAGAAGAAAGCGGGTATCGTTGAGGAGGATGCGGCGGGAGAATTTAGGGACATCGATGCTATGTGTGAACGCCGCGCGGCCCTCGGCGGTGTTGAGGACGATCTCAGCAGGCGCCGGTGCGATTTCGAGCCGCTCCGATTCTTCCTTCAGAACGATCTCCTCCTCGCAGGCGCGCAGATAACCCACCAACGTAACGGATAGGTTCAAAGGCCCCGCTTGCAGCGGAATGGTTGAAACTGAACCACTCGCTGCGGCACCACGCGTCGCCAGGGCGACCATGGCGCGTGTCTGGCCGAGACCGTTTTTGATCGCGAACGGATTGGGCGCGTCAGGACCCAACGCGACATGCCCCTTGCCTTTAAAACGGACGGGCTGTTCTGCTTTGACCATGAACCAAACCGGTATGCGATCTTCGAGCGTGTTGCCCGACCACTCGATCGCAAAGCTGTTTCCCGCGCGGAGCGGTCCCTGATGCGGCAGTGTCCATTGGAATTTTTCGGCCAGACGCCGGAGCGTCTCCTTCTCCTCGTCGCATGACCGGCCGAGCCTGCGAGCAGCTTGTTTTACGCGAGCCTGAAAGCCCTCCAGTGTCTCGCCCTCGTGCCACCCGACCGCTCCATCGACGATCGGTCCCGGTCCGCGGGTGGGCGGAGGTGCTAAACCCGCTTTCCGGCCATCGAAAACGCCGCTCTTTCCGGCTGCGTAGGGTTTGGGCGAGCCCTTTTCGGACTTCAGGAAACATGCCCCGCCGCTCGGGTTGAACGTATAGGCCCGGCACATGTCAGTTTCCGAGCAGATCGCCATACATTCGCCTTCCGTCAGGCCACGCAGAAGCGGATCGGCCAGCCCATGTCGAATGTCATTGCCAGCAAGATCCGTATTCGGCTGCGAGGTCCACGTTCCTTCGGACGCGGTGACCTCGGCCAGTTCGTCGGCAAGGCGGGCGAACTGCCCAGGGTAGGGATCCTGGCCGCTACGGAGCCGGGCGACGAGGGTAGCACATGCCTTTCCAACCCGGTCGTATTCGGGGCCGAATTGCGCGAGACCGAAGGACATCGACCATGTCCCCAACTTGAGGTTCAGCGACCGCCCGGAGGAAAGGCGGGCGATGAGCGCTGCATCACGAGCGGCATCGAGGACCGGTCTCTTGCGGATGCCATCGAGGGGAAGCGTTGCCTCAGGGCCTCGATCCACCGTCAGACCCGCGCCAGAGCCCGACGGTGTCGAGTAGCCCGCCACCTCTTCTAAATCAAGGACCACACCGGCTTCGGCATCGCAGGCAAGACGAAGGCAGACCTTGCTGTAGCCGGTGGAGGCGCAGATTTTGCTCCCGATCCCGGTGTCGTCCGGCTGCCACGGTGGCAAGACCGCATCGCCGACAACCGGGCCTGTCCTATGGGAGAGCTCCTCCTCCATGTTGACGGCATGTGCCTCGCGGATCGATGCGGGGGCTTCCCAGCTCCGATCCGCCGCCCAGGCCGCCATCGCAGCCATGGTCGCTTGGTCTGTCTGCCCATTCACCGGCCCCGAATAGTAGCCGAGCCGTGAGAGGGCCGTTTGAACGCGACGAACAGTCCCATCTTCTGGACCAGAGCTTGGACGATCCTGTTCTGCAACCTGTCCCTGCGCGCGTTCAGCTTCCAGGGAATTGAGATGCGCGACACGGAGGGTTGTTGGAGCCTCCCATCCCCGGTCGCGTGCCCACGCTATAACCGAACTCCACGTCTCGACCCCGGCATCTCCGTCGATCGGACCATGATAGTAACCGAGCGCTTCCAGGGCACGCTGCAGGCGTTGCACTTGCGACCTTGTCAGCTGCGACCGAAGAGTCGGTATCGGTTTAGACGTTCGGCGACCAGCATCTGGTGGCGCAGCATCACGCGTGACGCCGTCGGTCAAGCTCCTGATGACGTCGAGAGGAGACTGCGCCAGAGCCGGCTGCGACAGCAACATGACACATGCCAGAGCAATCCCTATAACCCTCATTGCTGCAGCATGGCCCCCAGCCAAAAGTTAATAAACAGTATACTGCCGAAGAACTGAGGGTTCCTCAAGTGAATATTTAAGGATTGGCGCGTCTTAGCCGTTACTTCCCTAGCAGAGAGCGTCGCCGCATCGTCCGCTACTACACCAATACGAACTCTACTTTTGCGTGAATCAAGTTATTCCTTGCCTTGTAACGCTTTGTTCTTTCGCCATCCAGAATGGCACACAAGCCAGCGGATCTGAATGATCGCGGTCCGGCCTCGTCGTCCATTTGTTACGGTGGAGGCGACTGTGCAGCCTGCGGTGTTGGCGATTTGGCGGCAAAAATCGCGACGATGCGAAAACCTTGAGTGGGCGTCGTCACCGATGTCCACTCTCGATACCGCCCGTGAGGATTGGCAAGGCGCCTGTTACGGCGCCATGCCGAAGGCCGGCTGCGGTTTCTGGCGGGCGAGAGGCGGGAACGCGAGCGCTATCGCCGCAGCCCCCAGCCCGACCATCGCGGAGCCGATGAACAGCCAGGAATAATTGGCGAAGGTGTCGAATATCCAGCCGCCGATGAGAGGGCCGAAGGCCATGCCGAGGCTGGAGAGCATCGTCGCCGCACCGAAGACCGTGCCGATGATACGCGGCCCGAAATATTCACGCGCCAGCACGGCATAGAGCGGCATCACACCGCCATAGGCACTGCCGAAGACGATTGCGAGCGCGTAGAATTCGCCGAGCTGGCTGACGAAGAGATAGGTCGCAAGGGCTGCCGCCTGCACCAGCAGGCCCGCGACGAGCACCGGCTTCACCCCGATCCTGTCGGCAAGGCTGCCATAGAGCAATCGGCCGCCCAGTCCCGCCAGGCCCTCGACGCTGTAGATGCTGACGGCCGCCATCGGTGCGACGCCGCAGATCGTCGCATAGTTCACCATGTGGAAGATCGGCCCGGAATGCGCCGCGCAGCAGGCGAAGAAGGTCAGGCCAAGCACGATGAATTGCGGCGATCGAAAGACTTTAGACAGTTGCGGCCGAGCGCCGTCGGCCGCGAACTCGGTTCCGGTGTCATTGGTCTCGGCAGGTGGGCGCCTGACCAGCAGCGCGGCCGGCACCAGCAGCACCCAGGCGGCAACGCCGATGATCAGCATGGCCGGCCGCCATTCATAGGCCGAGATCAGCCAGCGCGCGAAAGGGGAGATTGTCATCGGCGCGACGCCCATGCCGGCGGAGACCAGCGACACCGCAAGCCCGCGGTTTTCGTCGAACCAGGCGGTCGTCGCCGCGATCATCGGCGCGAAAAACGTGCTTGCCGCCAGTCCGACAAGAATGCCGTAGGTCAATTGGAACTGCAGCAGCGTCTCGGCCCGGCTCGCCAGCACCAGCGCCAGACCGAGCAGCACGGAGCCTATCAGCACGACGACGCGCGGGCCGAAGCGATCGCTTGCCGCCCCCCAGAAGAAGCCGCCGAAACCCATGACGATGAAGTTCAGCGTCATCGCGCTCGCTATGCCGACATGCGACCAGCCGGTCGCCGTCGCGATCGGCTCCTGGAAAATCGCCAGCGAGAACATCGCGCCGAGCGCGACGCATGTCATCAATGCGCCCGCGGCGACGATGACCCAACGATAGGAAACACCCATGGCTTCATAACCTCCATGCCGACAGAGTGACCGCGACGCATGCGGCAAGCCTACCGCATTTCGTGCCTGCGATCTCAAGACGTTTGGGCCGCGGCGGATTCGACAGCGCACTCACATCTTTTTTTGTGTCGAACCGGCGATGGCCCTATCGGCGATGCGCTCTGATCCTCGAAGCTAGAGCCTTTCCTGGTCAGATTGCAACATTCTGTTGGCTCAAACGGAGTCGGATGGTCGACCGGCCGGCGCGCGTCGTAGCCAAGCTCTACGGCCAAGCCGGCCGGTCGATCAGCCGGCCCGTTTCAGCCAACCCGAAGGGCCGGGCATCTTTGCGCCAGGGCAGAGGCGATCGGCTCGGACGTACCAAGAGGTATGCCCTTCGCCAATCGCCTCTGCCCTGACGAAAACCTGCTCCGGCAGAATGCTACAATCTGACCAGGAAAGGCTCTAGTCCAATCCCAGTCTCTGGAACAGTTCGGCCGGTGCACCATACCGTTCGATGACTTGCCGCATAAGACGCAGCATTCGTTCTCGCTCTTCAGGTCGGTCCTGCCAGAGGTCTCGCTTCTGCTCTGGATCAGAGCGTCGATTAAATAGCAGCGGCTGGCTGTCGAGGTTCCGCCGGTCTCCGGGGCCGTCGGGAGTGATGGGAATTTTCCATTGCGGCATGTCGATACCGGGAATGTAGCGCCCATGATCGACGGGCTTGTCCTGCGGCTCGATGGTGGTTGGTACCATTGTCGAGTAGGCGTAAAGCGGCTTGTCGCGATCCGGTGGCTGGATCAGCGTCCATTCGCCATCGGTGCAGCAGATGCCTTGCCCGAATGTCCCGTAAATGACGGCGTTCCGCGCGTTGCCGATCTCGCCCTTGAGAAGCGGCAGAAATGAATGCGAGTGCGTCTGTCGTGGCGGCTCGACGCCGGCGATCGCCAGGATTGAGGCGAAGAGGTCGACGGTCGACGTCAGATTTTCAATCGCGCCGCCATTGGCTTGGAGGCCGGGGTGCCAGACGAGCAGCGGAATGTTCGCGTGGCTGTCGAAATGCGGGAATTGCTTGCCATAGCCGCCCCGTTCACCGAGATCATGTCCATGATCGGTGGTGACGATAACGGCCGTGTCGTCCCAGAGCTGCAGTTCGTCCAGGGTGGTGAACAGCTTGCCCAGCCACCGGTCCGTCATCGTCAGTTTGGCGCCATACTGGGAGCGAACGAACGCCAGCTCCTCGGGGCTCGCCTGGCTCATGAACCCCGCCTGGCGCGCCGCATCCTGATAGGGCGGCCACAACGTAAAGCGGTCTCGCGCCGCACCGTCGCCGTACATCGAGGCATAGGGCTCCGGGACATCGAAGGGCTCATGCACGTCGAAGGACTCGACCTGCAGGAAGAACGGCTTTCCGGTCTTCGGTTTGGCGAGCCATTCGCTCGCTGATGTCATCACCTTGGCAGGAAAGAAATCGGCCTCATCCTTGAAGTTTGCGACATTCGAGAAGTAGCGGTGACCATAACCCGGGCGCCATTTTTCGATATTGTGCACCCATTGCGGCAGATCTGCCTCAGGCACGAGCGGCTCCCAGAAATCCAGCTCGTGCCCTCGAATGAATTCCGCGCCCTGGAAGCTCTGGATGTAGCCGTTCGCCGACTCCTCCCAGTAGTGATAGTGATCGGTGACGATCGCGGTTGTGTAACCCGCACTCTCCAGCAGTTTCGGCAGGCGTAGGTCGAAGGGTTCGAGCGGTCCCCAAGGACGCCATTGCATGCCGCTGAACCCGGCAAAAATCTCACGCCGCGCCGGCATGCAGGGCAGGCTTCCGACAAAGTGATTGTCGAAACGCCACGCCTTTTTGGCGAAAGACTGAAGGTTCGGCGTCGCGAACTCGGTTCCGCCATAGGCCGAGAGAGCATTGCGGTTAACGCTGTCGATAAGCACGAGTATGATGTTCATGGAAGGACCTTCGATGTTCGTTCGAGGCGTTCACACCGCTACAGCTTCACTGCACCGGCCGCGAGATCGGAGACGAGCTTTCGCTGAAGCAGCATGAAAAGGACAAGTGTCGGCAGCGTCGAAATCACCGACGCCGTCATCACCAGATTCCATTGCGTGGTGTATTCGCCGAAAAAGCCGGCAAGCCCCACCGGCACGGTCTTGTTTTCGTCCGCTGTCATCAGTGTCAGGGCAAACAGAAATTCATCCCACGCCGACACGAAGGCGTTGACCGCGACCGTCACCACACCCGGCCAGGCGATCGGCAGAATGACCTTGAAGATGATCTGGATCGTCGAAGCGCCGTCGAGCTTGGCCGCCTCATCGAGATCCTGGGGAATTGTGTCGAGGTAGCCGAGCAGCAGATAGATGGCGAATGGCAGGTTCATCGCCGTATAGGACAGAACCAGGCTCAGCGGATTGTTGATCAGCCCCACGGCGAAAAACATCGAATAAAGCGGCGTGATCAGGATCACGTAGGGAAAGAGCTGCGTGCAGATCACCAGGATCAGCAATAGGCCGCGGCCGCGGAAATCGCGGTTCCGCGAAAAGCCATAGGCGGTTATCAGCGAGATGGTAACGGCCGCTACAGTCGAGATCGTGCAGACGACAAGGCTGTTTCTGAGGTAGTTCGGGAACGGCGAGTTTTGAAGGAGGGTGTAGTAGTTTTCCAGGGTAATGCTGGTGAATAGCTGAAACGTCCGGGTGAATATTTCCTTGTCCGGGCGGAAGGAAATCAGCACCACCCAAATGAAGGGAAACGCCAAAATCAGCAGCAGGCCGATACCCAGAATGACGGTGATCAGGTCCTTGGCAAACCTGATATGCCGCGCCCGATGCGCCATCGAAACATTCATGACGACGCTCCCCGTTTCCTGCGGGAGAGAACCCCGAGGTAGATGAGCGCAAAGGCGAACATCATCAAGCTCATCAGAACGCCGATGGCGGCACCCTCGCCGACGCGATAGTCGACAAACGAAACCGTATACATCTTCGTTGCCAGAACCTGCGTGTAATCGCCCGGCCCTCCCCGCGTGGCGAGCCAGACGTAGACGAAATTGTTGAAGGTCCAGATCGTCGTCAGCAGCGCGACCACCGCGATCACGGGCTTCAGCATCGGCAGGATGATGCGCAGGTGTATCTGAAACTCGGACGCCCCGTCGATGCGGGCCGCTTCCCTCAGTTCCCTCGGAATCGACTGCAGCGCCGCGAGGAAAGTGATGATGACGAAAGGAAGCTCGCGCCAGATCAACATGGTTTCGACCGCCCCCCAGACCGTCGACGTCCTGGAAAGAAACGGAATTCCCCTGTCGATCAGTCCTGTCGATAAGAGAAACTGGTTGACCGCGCCGTAGCGGGGGTCGAGCAGCCACTTCCAGGCGGCGACGGCGACGACCGGCGGCGTTACGAAGGGGACAAGGACCAGCGACCGGACGAGCCAGCCGATGCGCCATCTGGCAAAGACCTCGGCGTTGAGAAGGATGGCGAGCGCAAGTCCGAGTGCCAGTCGAATGACGACCGTCACGAATGTCAGCAGGAAAGCCGTGTTGAACAACGCGCCGGCAATTCCTTCATCTTTGAGGACGGTGACAAAGTTGGCAAAGCCGACCCACTGACCCGGCTTTCCCAGATCGAAAAGACTGAGTTCCTGAAAGCTCAGCGCAATATTGTAGAATGCCGGGCCGGCGAAAAAGATTGCCAGGATGAGCATCGCCGGCATGACCAGGCCATAAGGCTCGAAATGCCAACTCCGGAATAATCCTCGTCTTTCGACGCGCTTGGCCAGCGCGCCGTCCGGGTTTGCGGAAACAGACATTGTCAGCCCTTGCCGCGGGCGAGCAAGTCGTTGAGTTCCTTGATGATGACATCCGCAGCCTCATCAGGATTGCGCTGCCCGGAGAATACGGCGCCGAACTCGCGATTGATAAGGGCTGTCATGCTCGACACCTTGATCGGGGAAGAGATGTACCGCTCGAAGGTCTGCGCCAATGGCAGCATCGTCACATAGCCCTGCTCGGCCGGAGGAAACTGGAGCTGTGAAAGCAGCGACTTCTGCGAGGGATATTGGTTGTAGGTTTTGAAGGTCTCGGGGCCGACGAGATATTTGACGAACTCCCAGGCCTCCTTCTGATGCTTGGTGTTGGGATTGATGCCGAGCGCACGTCCGCCAAGATGGGAGATCCGCTTCTCCGTCCCTTTCGGAATAGGTGCGGTCAGCAGGGGCTTGTCCGATTGTTTCTGGGCGGCCCTGAAGGTTTGCGGCGGAAAGAACGTGATCGCGCAATCGCCTCGGCCGAGCCCGCCGATCAGCTCGGGATCGCCCCACGCATTCACGGTGATGAGGTTTTCGGGTGCTGTTCCATCCACGAAAAACTGATTGAAATAGTTCATTGCCGCCGCCAGTTGCTGGGGCGTCACGGACACTTTCCATTTCCCCGGGCTTTCCTCCGTGACCAGGGTCGAGCCATTGCTCCAGAGGTAATAATTCACAAGCGTCCACATGCCGCTGTCGGGTGCGCTGCCTGCGGGGAAGCAGAAACCGTATTGTTCAGTTCCGCCACCTTCGGTGGTCAATTTCTTGGCAGTTGCAGCAAGATCATCCCAGCTATCTGGAAAGTTTGAGACACCGGCTGCCTGCAGGAGATCAGGGCGATAGGCCATCGAGAATGTATCTGCCGTCCATGGCAGGCCGAAGATCTTATCGTCGAGGGTGGCGAGGTCGAGAGCCAGAAAATCGTCGGTGCCAGCTCCAGGCGCATTCGATTGGATGAGAGGACTGAGATCGAGAAGCAGCTTCGATCGCGCCAGATCACGCGTCCACACGAAAGCCAGCTGCTGAACATCCGGTCCCGCACCGGCGGGAATTTCGCGCGCCAACTGGGCAAGCGTGTCGCCGCCCGACATCGTCTCCAATTTAACCTGGACATCGGGATGACTGGAATTCCAGGCATCGACGGCGGCAATCAGGCCTTGAATTTCGGTTGGGGGATCGAATTGACGAAACGTCAGTTGGACCTTGTCCTGTGCGGCCGATGGAGCGATCGCAAAGATCATCGACGCCGCCGTCGTCGCGGCGAAAATCAGCTGTCGGCCTATGCTATTTTTAAACATCGGTTCCTCCTCCTTCTATCCCCATCCCGCGCCCCGATTTCCTTGTCGAAGGCTTATTCTTCTGTGTAGGGCGTCCGTCGAGAACGTGCCCATGAGCACGAAATTCCCTTCCATTGGGGCTTTCGCAGCACTTGGCACGCTCGAATTAGTCTACTATTGTTGTGTACAATGTGGCGCAGATGGCGCTGAGGTCAAATGCAAACATGCTATATGTTATGCATAATTCGCATAGGGAGAGAGATAGATGCGGGAGCTACGCCAATTCGTCGAAGTGGCAAACCAGCGATCGATCTCGCGTGCCGCCAAGAAGCTGAATATTTCGCAGCCGGCGCTTTCCCGGGCGATCCGGCAACTCGAAGACAGCTACGGCGTTCCGCTGTTCAACAGGACCGGAGCCGGCGTCGAATTGAGTGTTTACGGTTCAGCCCTTTATAGCCGGGCAGTGCGGATATTGCCGGCGCTCGATGAAGCGAAAGAAGAGATCGAACACCTTCAGGGTCGCGCCAAGGCCGTTATTCGGGTGGCCACCGGCGATCTTTGGGGGCTCGTGATATTGCCGGGGATCATAAAAGCCTTCAGCCGGACGCATCCGGGTGTCGTCGTCCACGTCGAGATAGCCGATGACGGCACGCGTTTCGAGGGAATGCGGCACGGCGTCTACGATCTCGTCTTCGGAACGCTCTCCTACAAATATGAAGCCGTCATGCAGGTCGAGTTCGAAACCCTGGCAAGACAGGCGACCTACATCTACTGCGACAAGGATCACCACCTGGCCAAAGCGGCAACTGTCACCCTCGATGATCTTCTGCGTCAGCGCTGGATCAGTCCCGGTTACGGAGATGATGAAGGGCCTGGTCAGCTCGAGCGTCAGACCCGAGATTTTGCCGTACGTGTGGACTCCATGCTGCAGGCTCTGTTGATCATGCAGGGTTCGCCGCTGGTGATGGCCGCCTCCAGCGGCTTTGTGAAATTATTCGATGGATTCGGGATCAGACCCGTGATGTTCCAGGATCACGGCCGGGTGCAGGAATCGGGCGCAATCTATTTTCCGCGCGCACTCGAAAAATCCCCGGTCCGCGATTTCCTGCGTCTGGTGCGTGGTTCGATTCCGTTGTTGGCGTTGCCTGAATTCTCGCTCACTGAAACTGCGTGATTAAAGCGTGCGAAACATCACCAATGCATCGACATAACCTTGCGTCGGATGAAGGAAAACACCAGGAAGCCGGCCGACGATATCGAAGCCCAGAGATTGCCACAGCCCTACCGCGCGTTCATTGCTGCTGACGACGAAATTGAACTGCATCGCCCGGAAGCCCCGCAAGCGGGCATGCTCCAGGGAATGCTCATGCATCAGCCGGGCGACGCCACGGCCGCTCGCGGCGGCATCGGTCATGTAGCCGCAATTGCAGACATGCCGGCCGCCGCCTGCCTGATTAGCCTTGATGTAATAGGTGCCGAGGATCACGCCATCCTCTTCGGCGACGAAGGTCTCGCGGTCCGGTCCCATCCAGTAGGCGAGCGCATCGGCTTCGCTCAGATCGCGATCGAGCGCATAGGTTTCGCCGGCGCGGATCGTCGGACCGATGATCCTCCAGATGGCGCTTCGATCGTTCTTGTCTGCGAGTCGGATCAGCATGCCCGATCTCTAGCGAAACCGGGCGCGCCGCGCAACGGGTCAGCAGCCTCCGGCAAAAGCCGGAAGCGTCCCGACCTCAAACCCTTTCAAGCGCTATCGCAATCCCCTGCCCGACGCCGATGCACATGGTCGACAGCGAATATTTCCCGCCGGTCTCCAGAAGCTCGAGTGCCGCCGTGCCGGTGATGCGTGCGCCCGACATGCCGAGCGGATGGCCAAGCGCGATCGCGCCGCCATTGCGGTTCACGCGTGCGTCGTCATCGGCAATCCCGAGCGCGCGCAGCACCGCCAGCCCCTGGCTGGCAAAGGCCTCGTTGAGTTCGATCACGTCGAACTGGTCCGCGGTCATGCCGAGCCGTGCCATCAGCTTGCGTGAGGCCGGGATCGGCCCGACACCCATCACCCTTGGCGGAACCGCGGCAGCCGCGCCGCCGAGGATGCGGGCGATCGGCGTCAGGCCGTATTTTCGCGCCGCCGCTTCGGAAGCGACGATCAGTGCGGCGGCCCCGTCATTGACACCGGAGGCATTGCCTGCCGTCACCGTGCCGCCTTCCTTTTTAAAAGGTGTGGCGAGTTTCGCCAGCGTTTCGATCGTCGTCGCGCGCGGATGCTCGTCCTTATCGACGACAACAGCATCGCCCTTGCGCTGCGGGATGGTCACCGGGATGATCTCCTTCGCCAGCCGTCCGCTTGCCTGGGCGGCGGCCGCCTTCGCCTGGCTTCGCACCGCGAAGGCATCCTGGTCTTCGCGGCTGACATGGTAGTCCTCGGCGACATTCTCGCCGGTCTCCGGCATGGAATCGACGCCGTATTGCTTCTTCATCAGCGGGTTGACGAAGCGCCAGCCGATCGTCGTGTCGTGAATTTCGGCGGCGCGCGAAAAGGCCGTCTCGGCCTTCGGCATGACAAAGGGCGCGCGTGACATGCTCTCGACGCCACCAGCGATCATCAGCTCTGCCTCGCCGGAGCGGATGGCGCGCGCCGCCGTGATCACCGCATCCATGCCGGAGCCGCAGAGCCGGTTGATCGTCGTGCCGGGTACGGCGATCGGCAGGCCGGCGAGCAGCGCCGACATGCGCGCGACATTGCGGTTGTCTTCACCCGCCTGGTTGGCGCAGCCGAAGATCACATCGTCGACGGCTTCCCAATCAACGGCGGCATTTCGTTGCATCAGCGCCTTCAGCGGGATTGCGCCGAGATCGTCGGCGCGCACCTGGGACAGCGAGCCGGCGAAGCGGCCGATCGGCGTTCTGAGATAGTCGCAGATAAAGGCTTCGGTCATGGCTTTTCCTTAGAGTTTGGGGACGACGAGGTCGGCAACCGACCCGTCGACATGCAGCGGCGCGCCGGTCATCGCCTGCAATTCCTCCTGCGACATCGCGGCCAGCTTCTCGCGCAGGACGAAGCGTCCCTTGACGATGTCGATGACGGCATGGCTCGTATAGACGCGGGTGATGCAGGCGACGCCGGTCAGCGGGAAGGTGCATGCCTCCACCAGCTTCGGCTCGCCTGTCTTGGTGACGTGCTCGGTAATGACGCAGACCTGCTTGGCGCCGTGCACCAGGTCCATGGCGCCGCCGACGGCCGGCACGCCCTTGCTGCCCACCCGCCAGTTGGCAAGGTCGCCGCTCTGGGCGACCTGATAGGCGCCGAGGATCGCGACGTCGAGATGGCCGCCGCGCACCATGGCGAAGCTGTCGGCGTGATGGAAGAAGGCAGCACCCGGCTTCAGCGTCACCGCCTTCTTACCGGCGTTGATCAGATCCCAGTCCTCTTCGCCTGCCGCCGGCGGCTCGCCAAAGTTCAGGATGCCATTTTCGGTGTGGAAGATCGCCTGGCGACCGGGCGGCTGATAACGGGCGACCATTTCGGGAAAGCCGATGCCGAGGTTGACATAGGCGCCGTCGGCGATGTCCTGCGCGGCGCGCCAGGCGATCTGCGCATTGGAAAGCTTGATGTCTTCGCGGGTGTTGATGGAGCTGTGATCGATGGTCATACGTAGGCCACTCCGGCTCGAATGAGCTCTTCTTCCTGCTGGGGATTGGGAACAGTGACGACACGGTCGACGAAGATGCCTGGCGTCACCACCTGCTCGGGATCGATGCCGCCGGCCGGAACGATGGATGAGACCTGGACGATGGTCTTCGCCGCCGCCATGCACATCAGCGGATTAAAGTTGCGGCCGGCCTTGTTGTAGGTGAGATTGCCCTGGATATCGCCGATCCCAGCCTTGACGATCGCGAAGTCGGCCTTCAGCCAGCGCTCCTGCACATAGTGGCGGCCATCGAATTCGGCGATGACCTTGCCGTTGGCAAGCTCGGTGCCGTAGGCGGTAGGCGTGTAGAAAGCCGGAATGCCGGCCCCGCCGGCGCGGATGCGCTCGGCAAGGGTTCCCTGCGGCACCAGCTCGAGCTCGATTTCACCGGCCAGATATTTATCGGTGAAGGCGCGCGGATCCGACGACCGCGGGAAAGAGCAGATCATCTTCCGCACCATGCCGGCATCGATCATCGCAGCGATACCGATGCGCCCGTTGCCGGCATTGTTGTTGATGACGGTGAGGCCTTTGGAGCCCTTGTCGATCAAGGCATGAATAAGCTCGATCGGCGCGCCCGAGCCACCAAAACCACCGATCATGACGGTCGCGCCATCACCGATCTCAGAGACGGCTTCCGCCGTGCTCCCGACTGTCTTGTCCATGCGGGATCTCTCCTTGGCTAGATGCGGCCGGGAACTGGTTCCCGTCCTTTGAGCGTCAGGGATAAAGCGCAGCGGGCCGGACGGCAACAATTTTGTGCGTTATTTGACATTTGTTCATATATCGCACAAAGTGGATGAATCGATCGGAGAACCGGACCCATGCGCGAAACGGATTTCGTCAGCGGCTTCGCCCGTGGCCTGAAAGTCATCGAGGCCTTCGGCGAAACACGCCAGCGCCTGTCGATCGCCGAGGCCTCGAAGCTGACCGAGCTTGACCGCGCCACAGTGCGGCGCTCGCTGCTGACGCTTGCCGAGCTCGGTTATGCCGATTATGACGGTAAATTCTTCACGCTGACGCCGAAGATCCTGCGTCTTGGCCATGCCTATCTCGCGGCGACGCCGCTGCCGGCGCTGTTGCAGCCGCATCTCGATCATCTTTCGGAAAAGGCCGGCCAGAGCGCTTCGGCTTCGGTGCTCGACGGCACCGACATCGTCTATATCGCCCGCGCCTCGCAGCGCCGCGTCATGTCGATCAATTTGACCCCCGGCAGCCGCCTGCCCGCCTACTGCGCCTCGATGGGGCGCGTGCTGCTCGCGGCTCTCGCCGAGAGCGAGGCACGCGCCATCCTTGCCCGCAGCGAGCTGAAGCAAAACACGGCAAATACCAGGACCGACCCGGACGAGCTGATCGCCGAATTCCGCCGTGTCCGCGCTGAGGGTTACGCCATTATCGATCAGGAGCTGGAGATCGGCCTCTGCTCCATCGCCGTGCCTATCGACAATGACCGCGGCGAAACGGTCGCGGCGATCAATATCGGCGCACCGGCCGCCCTCGTGCCGGCGGCGGAGATGAAGGAACGTTATTTGCCGCTGCTGAAGGAAACACAGGCCGCGTTGCGGCCGCTGCTGCGCCGGTGACGGGGTAAGCAGTTCCAGCAAAAGTGCGCAGCGGTTTTGCGTCCGGAATGCGTAAAAAAGGTGACAGAGCAGCCCCGGTCAACGCCGGGGCCGTTCGTATTCGGTCAATGCGTCAGGTCGAGCGCGGCTGTGAGGTCGCCCATCGGCGGCTGGTCGTTATTGCGCAGCGCCTTGTCGCGGGCAATGACGCCGGGCAGCACCGGCAGATCGTAGCGCGCGGTGATGAAGCGGATGATCGACGTCGTGTCGTACTGGTTATGATCGACCATGCCGCCCTTGGCAAAGGGCGAGATGATGAAGGCCGGAATGCGGTTGCCCGGACCCCAGCGATCGGCCTTCGGCGGCGCGACGTGATCCCAGAAGCCGCCATTCTCGTCATAGGTGACGATGACGAGCATATGGCCCCATTGCGGGCTCTTCTCGAGGTGGGAGACGATATCGGCAAGATGCTGGTCTCCGCTCGCAACATCGGCATAACCGCCATGTTCGTTGAGGTTGCCCTGCGGCTTGTAGAAGGAAACCGCCGGCAGCTTGCCATCGTCGATATCCCTGAGGAAGGCTTCGCCGCCAAGGCCGCCGTCTCTCAGATGCTCGGCGCGCGCCGGCGTACCGGGCGCGAAATTGGCGAAATAGTTGAACGGCTGGTGATGGAACTGGAAGTTCGGCACCGGGGTGGCGTTCTTGCCGTCCAATGCCGCCTGCCAGGCGCCGCTATACCAGGCCCAGCTGACGCCCTTGAGCGACAGGAGATCGCCGATGGTGATTGCATGCTGCGGCGGCAGCGTCGTTGCGGCCGCCGGATCGGCATAGGCCGCATCACCGTCCTTGGCCGGCGGATTGGCGCTCGGCTGGTAGGGCGGCTGCATGGTGTTGACGGCGTAGAAGTCGGGGGTCAGCGTGCCGTCGGAGACAAATTTGGGTGCACCCTCCAGCGCCGACTTCGGGGCGTTTTCCGCCACGGTCAGCGATGTGCCGTCCGCGTCGACCTTGGCGATGGTGGGCTTGGCCGGGCTTTTGTCGGCATCCGGATAATAGGGCGTGCAGGCGCAGACCAGCGCGAAGTGGTTGAGGAAGGAACCGCCGAAGGCGCCCTGGAAGAAGTTGTCGGCAATGACGTATTTCTTGGCGACCTGCCACATCGGCAGGATGGAGCCGTCGTAATGGCCCATGACGAGGCTGCCGGAATCGGCCCAGGCGACGAACTTGTCGTTCTTGCCGCCGTCGATCTGCATCTGCTCCTGGTAGAAGCGATGCCAGAGGTCGCGGGTGATGACCGAAGGCGCCTCTGCGAAACCCTGCGGATCGTCGATCGCGAAGGAGGCGTTGGCGAGATGGGCCGACTGTGCCTCGGTGACGGCAGGCGAGACACCCTTGGCGGTGAGGCCGCCCCAGGCCGGCGGCAGTTCGGACAGCGGCTGGCCGTCGCGGTCGAGCTGGCGTGCGCGATCGGCCGTCGCGTTCGAGAGCCCGTCGGCGCCGGGAAAGCTGCCGTAGAGATTATCGAAGCTGCGGTTTTCGGCATAGATGACGACGACATTGTCGATCTTGTCGTAACCGGCCGGCGCCGCATGAGCTGCCGTCGCCACCGCAAGCGGCACGATGGCCGATCCGGCGAGACAGATCGAGTGGAGGAGTTTCAGTCTTTTCACGTGGGTACCTCATGGCTAGGGGGCGTTGGCTAGAGGGAGCGGAGAACGCTCGGGGGCACTTCGACGCTATTCCGGCCGTCTATCAACTTTGTGACATCCGGGGTTGCCGTGATGCCGCAGGAGGATCGCCGTCATCAATTTGTTGCAAGGAGGTTCGATCATGGTGGAAACCAGCGCCAACTTATTGGAATCCTTATCATGACGACGAAGATCATCTGGCTTGTGCGGTCCGGCCTGGCCGTCGGCATGGGTGCCATGGCGCTTGGTCTTGCCATTTTTCCCCTGCGGCAAAGCAGCGCGGCGACCGCCGCCGGCCTGCATCCTGGACCGATGTCGCGCACTGAGGCCTTCGCCCGGGCCGAAATGCTCGGCGCAATTGGCCGCAAGATATTCTCAGATCCGTCGCTGTCAGCCTCGGGGCTCCAGGCCTGCGCTTCCTGCCATGATCCCCGTCACGCCTTCGGCCCGGCATCGGCCATGCCGGTCGAAATGGGCGGCGAACATGGGGACCAGCCGGGGCTGCGCGCCGTTCCGACGCTGCGTTATTTGCAGGCGGTACCCGCCTTCACCGAGCACTATTACGATTCCGAGGACGAGGGCGACGAGAGCGTCGACAATGGCCCGACGGGCGGCCTGACCTGGGACGGCCGGGTCGATCACGGCGCCGATCAGGCGAAGATCCCGCTGCTCTCGCCCTTCGAGATGGGCAACAAGGATGCCGCCGAGGTGGTGGCGAAGCTGCGCAAGGCCGCCTATGCCGACGACATCAAGGCGGCGTTCGGCGAGACGGTGTTCGACAATCCTAAGGATGCCTTCGATGCCGCCACCGAGGCGCTCGCCACCTTCGAGCAGAGCGGCCCGGATTTCTATCCCTATTCCAGCCGCTATGATGCCTTTCTCGCCGGCAAGGCAACGCTGACGGCGCAGGAGTTGCACGGACGACAACTGTTCGAGGATCCGGCCAAGGGCAATTGTTCGAGCTGTCACTTAAGCGAACCTGCCAATGACGGCGAGCCGCCGCAATTTTCCGATTTCGGCTTCCTCGGGCTCGCCGCACCCCGCAACATGGCGATCCCGGCCAACAACGATCCCAACTATCACGATCTCGGTCTTTGCGGCCCTCAGCGCACCGACTTTGCCGGACGTAGCGACTATTGCGGCCTGTTCCGCACCCCGACACTGCGCAATGTCGCGCTGAAGCAGAGCTTCTTCCACAACGGCTATTTCCACTCGCTGCGCGACGTCGTCTCCTTCTATGCGACGCGCGACAGCGATCCCGGCCGCTGGTATCCCAAAAATTCAGGCGGCACCGTCCGCAAATATGACGACCTGCCGCAGGCCTATTGGGACAATCTCAACCAGGATCCGCCTTTTGGCCGGAAGCCGGGCGACGCGCCCGCCCTCACCGATCCCGAAATCGACGACATCGTCGCCTTTCTCGGAACCCTGACCGATGCCGACCTGCAGCCTGAGGCGAGCGGGCATTGACCCGGGCCGGCGGACCACTCTTGTTGTGGACCTGCCAGGCTGAGAACGGAAACACATCTCGGGACCGTTGCTTGAGAATATGCAATCAATGATTTATATGCTGTCATTGATGAATGGAGGCAATGATGGCCAGCATGACGATCCGCAATCTCGATGATGGATTGAAGCAACGGCTGCGCGTTCGCGCCGCCACGCATGGCCGGTCAATGGAAGACGAAGCACGCGATATTCTGCGTACGGCACTTGCGACTACCGAGCCGGTGGCGCGCAATCTCGCCGATACCATTCGCGCCCGCTTGAAATCGGTCGGAGGGGTTGAGCTCGAAATTCCGCCCCGGCAGCCGATCCGGGACGCGCCGGACTTTGACGCGTGATCGTTCTCGATACCAACGTCATTTCGGAACTGCTCACGCCGGCGCCGAATGTGGCTGTAATCGAATGGCTCAGGGCACAACATCCACTATCGGTGTTCACGACCGCGATTACCGAAGCGGAAATTCTATATGGCTTACGCCTCCTTCCTCACGGACGACGTCGGAATGATCTCGAGGCAGCAGTCCTGCCAATATTCCATGAGGACATGAGTGGCCGTGTCCTGCCATTCGATCGTGACGCGGCAGACGTCTACGCCATCATTGCCACTGATCGCCGCAAGGCTGGCAGGCCGATCAGCCAGTTCGATGCGCAGATCGCAGCCATCGCCATCTCGCGCGGCGCTTCACTCGCAACGCGCAATGTGTCCGATTTCGAGGGAATCGGCTTGCAGATCATCAATCCGTGGAAGGATCTCTAAGTCCCTCGCATCGCAGAATTCTAAACCATCTAAGTCAGCCACGACCTAAGCATTCCCACTTGATGTATCATAATTTCCGATATACATCATTTCATCGGAAATACTGGGGGAATGATGGAACGCTCGTTTTTGACGATTGCCGCCGGCGAGAATAATGATGCGATACGCGCGCTTTCGGCGCCGGCGCGGCTCGAGATGCTCAAGCTGCTTTGCGCCAAAGGGCCGATGAATATCAACGATATCGCGCGTGCTCTTTCGCTGCCTCAATCGACCGTCGCCACCGGGATCCAGATTTTGGAAGACGCCCGGCTTGTCGATTCCCAATTGACGAAGGCGCGCAAGGGAAACCAGAAGATCTGCTCGGCGATCTACAGCGAAATTCTGATCAGCTTTGAGGAAAGTGCGGCCCAAAGGGCCAACAATATCATCGAAGTCGAGATGCCGGTTGGGCTCTACACCAGTTGCGACGTGCATGCGCCGTGCGGTCTTTGCTCCACCGAGAGCGTCATCGGCCCTCTCGACGTGCCCGACTATTTTCTCGATCCGCAGCGCATGCAGGCCGGGCTCGTCTGGTTCGGCAGGGGCTATGTGGAATATAAATTCCCCAACAACGCCAAGGTGTTGAACAAGGATATCCGCGCCATCGAATTTTCGCTGGAGCTGTCGTCGGAAGTGCCCGGCACCAATCCGGACTGGCCGTCGGATATAACGCTCTGGGTCAACGGAATGGCGATCGGCACCTGGACGTCGCCCGGCGACTATGGCGACAAGCGCGGCGCCTTCACTCCGGCATGGTGGAAGCTTGAGGGCTCGCAATATGGTATGATGAAGACCTGGCGTATCTCCACGCGCGGAACCTTCATCGACGGTGTCGCCGCCTCGAATGTCACGCTCAGCGATCTCGCCCTTACGCAGCACTCTTCCATCCGGCTCCGGGTCGGCATCGCGGAGAATGCCGGCCATACTGGCGGCGTCAATATATTCGGCCGTGGCTTCGGAAATCACGGACGCGACATCATCATGCGGCTGCACGTCTGAAATATCAAAATCGGAAATCTTGATTTACATATCACGCTTATTTCCAGTTTTGACGACCGATAAAATCGGTCAAACATTTGTAATAAAACAATTTTTTATCATCACCACATTAGTATGATTAAAACCGCAACGCGGTTGACAGAACAACATTCCTGATATCAAGTTAGAGGCAAGAAAACAAAATTTCTGATATATAAACGGGAGGATCCGTTGAAGACGAACGTTGTGGTTCACCGCGATTTCCGCATCGCGAGCATTGATTCCAGGCTCTACAGTTCATTTCTCGAGCATCTCGGCAGGGCGATCTACGGGGGCATTTATGAGCCCGGACACCCGACGGCCGATGAGGACGGATTCCGGCAGGATGTCCTCGATCTGGTCCGTGAGCTCGACACGCCATACTGCCGCTATCCCGGCGGCAACTTCGTCTCGGCCTATAATTGGGAGGACGGCGTCGGCCCTCGTGCCGAGCGCCCGGTGCGCCTCGACCTTGCCTGGCGCACCCGCGAAGCCAACCAGATCGGCGTCAATGAATTCGTCGACTGGTGCAAGAAGGCGAATACCAAGCCGATGCTCGCCGTCAATCTCGGATCACGCGGCCTGGATGCCGCCCGCAATTTCCTGGAATATTGCAATCATCCCGGCGGCACCTACTGGTCGGATCTGCGCCGCAAGCACGGCTGGTCCAATCCGCACGATGTCAAATTGTGGTGCCTCGGCAACGAGATGGATGGTCCCTGGCAGGTCGGCCACAAGTCGGCCTATGAATATGGCCGGCTGGCGGATGAGACGGCGAAGGCCATGCGCGGCTTCGACAAGTCCCTCGAGCTCGTGGTCTGCGGCTCGTCCAATTCCGACATGAAGACCTATCCCGAGTGGGAAGCGCAGGTCCTCGAGCAGTGCTATGACAGCGCCGACCATATCTCGCTGCATATGTATTTTGCCAACCGCGAGAAAAATACGCTCAACTATCTCGCCCGCGCGACGAAGCTCGACCGCTACATCACCACGATCGGCGGCGTGATCGACTACATCAAGGCGAAAAAACGCTCGAAGAAGACGATCGGCATTTCCTTCGACGAATGGAATGTCTGGTATCATTCCAACCAGCAGGACAAGGAGATCCTGGCGCGCGACGAGTGGCCGGATGCACCGCATCTCTTGGAAGACGTCTATAATTTCGAGGACGTGCTGCAGGTCGGCGGCATCCTGAACACCTTCATCCGTCGTTCCGACCGCGTCCGCATCGCCTGCATCGCACAGCTCGTCAACGTCATTGCCCCGATCATGACCGAGGACGGCGGTGCGGCCTGGCGCCAGACTATCTATTATCCGTTCTACTACGCCTCCAGATATGGCCGTGGAACGGCGCTGCAGCTGGTCGTCGATGGCCCGACCTATGACAGCGACGAGGAGAATGATGTCCCCTATCTCGACGTATCTGCCGTCCATTCCGAGGACGGCAAGACCCTGACTTTCTTTGCCGTCAACCGCCATCCGAGCACGGCGCTCGATCTCGATGTGCGGCTGGAAGGCTTCGGAAATGCCCGGGTGATCGAGCAGGTGGAGATGACCCACGGTGAGCTGGAAGCCGTCAACACGGCAGCGCGGCCAAAGACGGTCGTTCCCGTCAATGTCGAGAGTGGAAAGATTGAGGATGGACGGCTGCGGTCGGCGCTGAAACCGTTCTCCTACAACGTCATCCGGCTGTCGGTGTGACAGCTACCGCCGGACGTTCCGGCTGAAGATATTTGGCTCGCTGCGAGGAGGCAGGGAGCCGGAGGGATGGTTCACTGAGGTCCCGGACCTGACTGTTCAAGTCCTGACGCTTCTGCGAACCGACAACCGCGACGTGCCCATGCGTGCCTTTGCGGCCGCCGTATCGTCGCTTTCTAGGGAGGAGTTCATGCAACAGTGGAAGAGGCTCGCATTTGGCGTCGCGCTGGCCGCACTCGGCCTGACAGCGACGGCCAAGGCCGATGACTATACCTCCTTGCCGCGCAAGGAGACGCTCATCGTCGAAAATCCGGAAGGGACGATCAAAAATCCCGGCTGGTTCAACATCTGGGTCAATGGCGGCGGCGGCGTTTCGACCGGCCTGCAGCAGCTGACCATGGATACGCTCTGGTATATCGACCCCGAACAAGGACTTGGCGGCGCCACCTGGGACAATTCGCTGGCTGCCGACAAGCCGCAATATAATGCCGACTTCACCGAGATGACCGTGAAACTGCGCAAGGGGCTCTTCTGGAGCGACGGCGTGGAGTTCACGGCAGACGACGTGGTCTATACCGTGAAGACGCAGATGGATCACCCCGGCATGATCTGGAGTGCTGCTTTCTCGGTGCAGGTGGCAAGTGTCGAGGCGACCGACCCCTCGACTGTGGTGTTCAAGCTGAAGAAGCCCAATTCGCGCTTCCACGCTATCTTCACCGTTCGCTGGAACGGCGCCTGGATCATGCCCAAGCATGTCTTCGAGAAAGTCGAAGATCCGCTTCGTTATGATTTCGCCAATCCCGTTTCGCTCGGCGCCTACAAGCTCAAGTCCTATGATCCCCAGGGCAAATGGTATACCTGGGAGAAGCGCGACGACTGGCAGCGGACATCGCTTGCCCGCTTCGGCGAGCCGGCCCCGAAATACGTGACCTATGCCGATCCCGGCCCGCCGGATAAACGCACCATCGCTCAGCTCGAGCACAATCTCGATATCATTCACGACAACACGCCCGAGGGCATGTTCACGCTGAAGGAAAAATCCAAGACGATCGAAACCTGGTTCCCGGGCTTTCCCTTCGCCCATCCGGATCCGACACTTCCGGCCGTGATCTTCAACACCCAGAATCCGCCCTTCGACAACGCCGATGTACGCTGGGCGCTTGCCCTGCTGATTGACATCAAGGCCGTTGATATGGCGAGCTACCGCGGCGCTGCGACGCTGTCGGCGCTCGGCGTGCCGCCGACGGCGGCCACGATGAAGGACTATCAGGCGCCAATGCAGGATTGGCTGAAGAATTTCGAGATCGATACCGGCAAGAGCAAGATCAAGCCTTATGACCCGACGGTCGGGCAACAGATCGCCGATATCCTGCGCAAGCAGCCGAAGTTCAAGGACCAGATCCCGACCGACCCGGAGGCGATCAGCGGTGCCTTCGGCTATGGCTGGTGGAAACCGGATCCGAAGGCTGCCGGCGAACTGCTGGAGAAGGCAGGCTTCAAGAAATCCGGCGGCAAATGGCTGACCCCGGATGGACAGCCCTTCAAGATCCGGATGACGGTCGAGGGCGACACACGCTCGGTCTTCACCCGCGCAGGCACCCTGATTGCACAGCAATGGGCCGCATTCGGCATCGACGCCAAAGCCGTGCCGGCCGCGAAACTTTGGCAGACGGCGCTACAGCCCGGCGATTTCCAGGTGGCGATCGCCTGGAGCGTCGAAACCTGGGGCGGCGATCCCGACCTGTCGTTCTTCCTGGACAGCTGGCACTCGCAGTTCGTGGCCAAGAAGGGTGACAATCAGCCGCCGCGCAACTGGCAGCGCTGGAGCAATCCGGAGCTCGATAAGATCATCGAAAGCATTCGCGGCATCAGCGCCGACGATCCCAAGGGCGTCGAGCTCGGCAAGGATTATCTGAAGCTGGTCGCCCGCGAAATGCCGACGATCCCGCTGATGTCGTATAACGTCTTCACCTCGATGGATACGACCTATTGGACCGGTTATCCGACGATATCAGATCCCTATACCGATCCGGTGCCGAATTGGGCCAACTCCAGGCTGATGATGGTCAAGCTGAAGCCGGCACAACCGAAATAATCCTCCCAACGCCGGCGCGAGTGTTGCGCGCCGGCCCCCTATCGACGGGCATGTAGCATGTCCGTCGATCCTTTCCACTTGGTGAAGGGAACCAGAGAGGAACCACCGCCCTATGACGTCCTATCTGATCTTTGTGCTGAAGCGGTTCGGTCAGTTTCTGCTTGTCGTGTTTCTTGGCGTGACCATCACATTCTTCGTCACCCACCTGACCCCGATCGATCCGGTCGAAGAAAGCATAGGCGCCATCACGCAGATGGGGCAGTCCGATCCGAATGCGATCGAACTGATGCGCCAGTCGCTTCGCGAGCTTTACGGCATGGAGGGCTCGATCTGGCAGCAATACCTGCATTTCTGGCTTCGGCTAGCGACCGGTGATCTCGGTCCCTCGCTATCGGCTTTTCCCACCCCCGTTTCCACCATCATCCTGCGGTCCCTGCCCTGGACCATCGGGCTGATGACGGTGTCGACCCTCATCACCTTTGTGCTCGGCAATGCGATCGGCGCGCTCGCCGGCTATTACCGCAAGGACATGGTGCTGAAGGCCGTCAGCCTCGTCTTCATCGCCCTGCTTCCCATTCCCTATTACATCCTGGCCTTCGTGCTGCTGATTGTCTTCGGCTATCTCTGGCCGGTGCTGCCGATCAATGGCGGTTACGAGATGAACGCCAATCTGGACCTCTCCTTCGCATTGGTCTTCGATATCCTGAAACACTCGATCCTGCCGGCGTTGTCGCTGATCATGGTCGGCGCCGGCAGCTGGCTGATCGGCATGCGCGCGCTCGTTTCCAACATCATCACCGAGGATTACGTCGTCTTCGCCGAACTCGGCGGCGTTCCGAAGCGGAAGATCCTGCGCTCTTATATCGCCCGCAATGCCATGGTGCCGCAGTTCACCGGGCTTGCCATGTCGCTCGGCGCGATCTTCAACGGCACGGTCATTACCGAAATCGTCTTCGGCTATCCGGGCATCGGCAACCTGCTGATCGAAGCGGTGCATGCCGGCGACTACAGCCTGGTGCTCGGCCTCAGCGCATTGTCGATTGTCGGCGTCGCCGCCGCCGTCTTCATCATCGACATTCTGAGCCCGCTGATCGACCCGCGCATCAAGGTGGAATAGAGCATGTTTACGATCGTCCGCGACCTCGCGCGCCAGAATATGGAATTCCTCTGCGGCCTGCTGCTTTTTGCCGTCATCGTCGCATTGATAGTGGTGTCCTATTTCTCGCCTTACGGCGCCACCGACATCTATCTTCTGCCGCCCGATATGCCGCCCGATGGCGAATATTGGCTCGGCACGACGTCGCGCGGCCAGGACGTTTTCTGGCAACTGACGACCGCGCTTCGCAACACCCTGTTTTTCGGCATCGGCGTCGCCTTCATTTCACGCATCATCTCGCTGGTCGTCGGCCTCGTCGCCGGTTATGCCGGCGGCGCGGTCGACCGGGTGCTGATGGCCATCAACGACAGCGTCATGGTCATCCCGCAATTTCCGCTGCTGATCCTGTTCTATTTCGTGCTGAAGGACAGCATGACCTGGACGGCGCTGATCGTCATCATGGCCGCGCTCGGCTGGTCCTATGATGCACGCCTCATCCGTTCGGTGGCGATCAGCCTGAAGACGAGATCCTTCACCACCCAGAGCGTCTATTCCGGCATGAGCATGCGCAAGATCCTCGTCGAGGAGCACCTGCCCTATGTTCTGCCGATCGTCTTTGCCACCACGATGAACAACATGATCTGGTCGATCGGCATGGAGATCACCCTGTCGGTGCTGGGCTTCACCGATATCGAGACGCCGACCATGGGCATGATGATCTATTGGGCCAATGCGCATTCGGCGCTGATATCAGGCATATGGTGGTGGGTGGCCGCCCCCGTCGCCGTCATCGTCGTCCTCTTCCTGGCGCTCTTCCTGCTGTCCATGTCGATGAACGAATACAATGATCCGCGCAGCCGGCTGAACCGGATGGGAAGTTAGTATGGATCCTTTGGTCGAAATTGAGAACCTGAAAGCCTACTACCGTGCCTTCCTCTACGGCGTCGATCGTGAGGTGCGCGCCGTCGACGATATCAGCCTGACGATTGCCCGCGGCGAGGTCTATGGCGTTGCCGGTGAATCGAGCAGCGGCAAGACGACCTTGATCAAGACCATTGCCGGGGCGATCCGGCCGCCGCTGAGGGTCGTGTCGGGGAAAGTGACATTCCATTTCGACGGCGGCACCCAGAATATCTACGCGATGAAGCCGGAAGAGCGCCTGGCGCTGCGCTGGCGGCATCTGTCCTATATCATGCAGGGCTCGATGAATGTGCTCAATCCGGTGCGCCGGATCCGTCATTCCTTCACCGATTTCGCCTTTCGCCACATGAAGGTCGGCAAGGCCGAGTTTTTCGAAAGGGTCGCCACCCATCTGCAGCGGCTGAAGCTGGATCCGCATCTGCTCGACGCCTATCCCCACGAACTCTCCGGCGGCATGCGCCAGCGCATGACCATTGCGCTGGCCACCATCCTGACGCCGGAATTCATCATCGCCGACGAACCGACGACCGCGCTCGACGTGATCGTTCAGCGCGACGTGCTGTCGATGATCCGCGAAATCCAGCGCGAGATGGGCTCGTCCTTTTTGTTCGTCACCCATGACATGGGGGTTCACGCGACGGTCTCCGACCGCATCGGCATCGTCTATGCCGGGCGCCTCGTCGAGGAAGCGCCGACCGCCAAACTCTTCAGCAAACCGCTCCACCCCTATACCCAGCACCTTGTCGGCAGCCTGCCGCGGATCGGCGATGCGACGGCCCGCCCTTCGCTGGAGGGGCGCCCGCCGAACCTCGCCATGCCGCCGGAAGGCTGCCGGTTTCACCCGCGCTGTCCGAAGCGCATGGAGATCTGCTCGCAGAAGGTTCCGCCGCTCGTCACCGTCGAGCCGCAGCGGCGCGTGGCGTGTTTTGCCGTTACGGGAGATCAGGTTTGAGCGCTCTTCTTAGCCTCTCGCATGTCACGAAAGTCTACCGCCAGGGCGGCATGCTCGGCCGGCGGTTGATCACGGCGGTCAAGGACGTCAGCTTCGAACTCGGAGCGGAGCCGGAGATCCTCTCGATCGTTGGCGAATCCGGCTCGGGGAAATCGACGATCGCGGCAATGATCCTCGGCCAGACCGAACCGACGGAAGGCGAGCTTCAATTCAGCGGCAGCACCGTTGCCATCCATAGCAGAGCCGAACGCAAGGCTTTCATGAAGGAGGTCCAGCCGGTTCTGCAAAACCCCTTCGAAGCCTTCAATCCGCTGAAACGTGTCGACCGTTATCTCTTCGAGACGGCCCTCAATTTTTCGTTCTCGGGAAAACGGCCGGACCGGCAGCAGGCGGAGCGGATGGCGGATGCCGCACTCGTCCATGTCGGCCTGACCCTCGAAGAAGTGAAGGGCCGGTTTCCCCACGAACTGTCAGGCGGCCAGCTTCAGCGCGTCGCCATCGCCCGCGCGCTGATCCCGCAACCCCGCCTGCTGGTGGCCGATGAACCGGTCTCCATGGTCGACGCATCGCTGCGCATGGCCATCGTCAATCTCTTTGCCCGCTTGAAAAACGAGCTCGGTCTTTCCATCGTCTACATCACCCACGACCTCGCCACCGCCTATTACATCAGCGACAACATCATCATCATGCGCAAAGGCGAAATCGTCGAGCGTGGACAGGCGCGGGCCGTGTTGGATGATCCGCAGCATGAGTATTCGCGGGCGCTGAAGGATGCGGTGCTTGCGGCGGATTTTAGTGCGGCGGTGTAAGGGCTGCGGGGAAGATGCCTGTGAAAGAGGTCGCCTTGAACAATTGGAACCAGCGGACCTGCTATTTGAGAAAAGATGCAGATCGGCGTTTCAATGCGTTGCAAATATTAGACAGGCTCGCCAAGAAGGGAAAGTGAACCGCCCCTTCATCGGCGAAAATTGTTCGTATTTTAATCGTTTGGTCATCATCGAAAACCAAGGTAGATTCAACCGCTGCTTTGCATGAAGGGTCTCGCCCATGGCGATGAATTCAACAATCGAATGGACTGACCACACCTTCAACCCATGGACTGGATGCACGAATATCAGCCCCGGCTGCGATCATTGCTATGCGGAAGCGTGGTCGAAGCGATCAGGTCAGGTCAAGTGGGGCAACTCACCGCGCAAGCGGACGACTGAGAGCTATTGGCGGTCACCGCATATATGGCAGCGCAAGTCGGGGGAATTCGCTGCAGCTCACGGCCGCAGGCAAAGAGTTTTCTGCGCATCACTTGCCGATGTTTTCGATAATCAGGCTGATCCGGCTTGGCGAATCGACCTGTTCCAGGTCATCCGGGCGACGCCCTCGCTAGACTGGCAACTCCTTACGAAGCGTCCGCAAAACATCAAGAAGATGCTTCCGCCAGATTGGGGCACTAAGGGCTATTCAAACGTTTGGCTGGGCTTTACGGCCGAAGATCAGGTCCGATTTGATCAACGCAAACATGTCATCCACGAGGTTCCCGCCCAAGTTTGGTTTGTTTCATATGAGCCGGCGATCGGCCCCCTTCGTATTTCAGAATCAGATCCCAGGCCCGATTGGCTGATCAGCGGCGGGGAAAGCGGCCCGGGTGCACGTCCGATGATGTGCAACTGGGTCAGGGACATTGTCGCAGATTGCGATGCACTCGGGATAGCTGCATTTCACAAACAATGGGGCGCCCCGGGAAACAATCCCCTCGTCCAGGAAAAAGGTGTCTCAGTTGCAGAGATTAAAGATCTTGACCCATTTGGCAAGGGCGGTGGTCTGCTGGACGGAGAGCTAGTCCGGCGCTTTCCGGTTGGTGATAAGAAGAGCGCAAACGCCGCCTGACCTTGACAGGGCTGTAACGCAGTCGCAACCTGTTGTTGATTAACAATAGGAGTCGCGGCAATCGCTGAATTCGGCTGGAAGATCGGTTCAACGGCACCTTCGTTGAGCGCGCACAGTGATGCAAAGCTTCGGCTCATCGCGCGTTATCTAGAAAGTTACTTTCCCGCAATTCTCGTAAATCATGCTCAGGACCGGCAGCGCATTACTCTTGTTGATGGTTTTTGCGGCGGCGGGAGATTTACGGATAACGGCTCAATCGTAAGCGGCACCCCATTTTTGTTTCTCGAGTCCGTTGCAAAGGCCGAACGGATAGCAAATGTTGCACGAACCAAACCTTTGACGATCGATGCGGAGTATCATTTCGTTGACAGTAAACGGGATCACGTCGAGTTTTTGCGCGCAGAACTGATCAAGGCAGGTTACCTCGACCAGCTTGACCGATCAATCTTCCTGTATAACGCCGATTTTGAAAAGGTCTTCCCAGATATTTGTCGTCGTATTGAAGGCCGGACCACGCGTGGGGTTGGGCGGTCAATCTTTCTGTTGGATCAGAAAGGCTACTCCGACGTTGCTTTCGAAACGGTTCGGAAAATTTTGCGCTTCAGCGCAGCAGAATGCATTCTCACCTTTGCGGTGGGTTGGCTGATAGACTATCTGACCGATAAGCCAGAAACGTTGAAGCGCGTCTCGCCTATCGAAATTTCAGAAGAGCAGCTTCGGGAATATCTCCGCTTCAAGGACGAGCAAGGTGGACGCTACGTCATTCAGCGTCTGCTATTGCGACACATTTCCGAGACGACCAAAGCTAGATTTCAAAGCCCGTTTTTCCTGCGCTCGAAAGAAGCCCGGAAAGACCTGTGGCTGGTTCATCTCTCAAACCATCTCAAGGCGCGAAATGTGATGGTCGACAGCCATTGGCTGATCAATAACCAGTCCTTGCATCAAGGGCACGGTGGCTTGGAAATGCTTGGCTTCAATCCGAACATAGATCCGGACGGCGCTCCGGATTTTTGGTTCGGCGCCAAGGACGAGGAGGTTATGAAAGATCGCCTCGCTGACGACTTCATGCGGAGAATGCGGGATGTCCATGGCAACATCTCGGTTCCATACGGAGATTTCGTCACGTCCATCGCCAACGAAACGCCCGCTCGCCTCGCCGACATTGACAAGGTGACGGCATTCTTGGTCGAGGAGAAAGAGCTGGACCTCCGAAACGAGGGAAATGGAACGAAACGTACGTCATTGCCTGTATATCGCGACACCATTGGTGTTGCCCAACAGCCGAAGCTCTGGTCGCTTGGCAGCAGATAGAGTTGCAGGCACGGGCATGGTTATGTTTGAGTGCTCATGTCGTGCCTGCCGCTTTCGGCCTCGCTCGCGAAGAGTCAAATCTTCAGATCGCCCAGTTTGGCCGTCATCAGATTGCAGATTTCCGAGGTCGGCTGGTCAGCCTTCCAATTACGCCGGTTTCATTTACGCTCTAATGACGAAGTAGCTCTGGCGACCATGTTTATCGGCTTTGCCAACCTCGCCCACGAGATGGTCGATACCTTCTCTTCGATACCAAGGACATATCGACCCATTGAAACCCTAGCGAGCATACTTATGTATGGTTGCGCGTTAACACGCGATATCGTCTTGGGGGATTTCACTGTGACTGTACCGAAATACATTTTAAGTATCATCTGTCTGGCAAAATCTCGGAAAACGTCAGGGCGATGCGTTGCCGGTAAACTCGTCGATGGGCCGAACAAAGGACACTGGATTCGGCCGGTAAGCGGTCGGCCATCTGGTGAGCTTTCCGAAGATGATCGCCGGTTCGAAAACGGGGAATTTCCGGCGCTCTTCGACGTTATTAATGTTCCCATGAAGGCGGTTTCGCCACACGCCTATCAGATCGAGAATCATTTGATCGACGACAGTTTTCATTGGGCGAAAACTGGGCAAGTGGCTTGGGCGGATATCCTGCCACTCGTCGATCAGATAGAAGGACCTCTGTGGGAGAACTGGTCCTCCAGCACAAGCGGTGTGAATGATCGGGTCGATGAACCACGGGCGGCTAACGTCGTTAAAGCATTCGGAGGCTCTCTTTGCCTAATTCATGTCACGAACTTGACGATTAGCGTCAGTGTCGAGGGGGCTGCCTTCCAAAATGCGAAACGGAAGGTTCGTGGCGAATTTCAGTATTCGGGGCACAACTATCGTGTCGCGATAACTGATCCGAAAATCGAAAACCAATATTTTGCGGGCAAGGATGGCGACTATGCCGTGGGCGAGGCTTTGCTGTGCATGAGCTTGGGCGATGCGTACAACGGATATGCCTACAAGCTGATCGCCGCCGTCTTCCTTCCGCCGGCAGCGTAGAAACTGGCTTTCCTGGCGACGAGAGGGAGGCGGCATGATAGACTGGTGTTATCAAGGCTGTGACTACGGCTGGGAGAAATTCTAAAGAGAGGTGACGATGGCCGGTAGCGAGGTGGAAGTGCTGACGATCGGCCACTCGACCCAATCGTATGAGGATTTCCTTAGGAAGCTGCGAGGCGCTCGCGTAACTGCAGTCGCCGATGTGCGGAGCGCGCCGTTTTCCAGGCATTTTCCACACTTCAATTGCGAGGCTCTGAAAGAAGAACTGCGAACGGATAACATTGCCTATGTTTTTCTTGGTGACGAGTTGGGTGGCAGGCCAAAGGACAAGCAGTTTTTTTGTGACGGCGTAGCCGATTATGAAAAGATGGCCCGCACGGAAACGTTCGAAAAAGGGCTGGATCGCGTCATAGAGGGGACCAGGAAATATCGCATAGCCCTAATGTGCTCCGAACATGACCCTCTCGACTGCCATCGCTGCCTCCTCGTCGGCCGGGCATTGTCTGAAAAGGGCATTTCTCTAGGCCATATTTTGGGAAACGGCCGAGTAGTCTCGCATGGCCAGATCGAATCAAGATTGCTGGAAATGGCAGGCCGCTCGGACGGAGATTTTTTCGAGACGCCACAGGAAAGATTGATTAAAGCCTATCGCGACAGAGCGATGAAGGTGGCTTATGCAGAACGAAACAGCAGCGTGGAACAAAGGATTCCGGCTGAGTAAGGGAATTTTATGACGGTCAACGTGTCGACGATCGGTTTTACAAAAACAAACGCTGCAAAATTCTTCGATCGAATTAAACAAGCTGGTGTGAAGAAGGTGATCGACGTCAGGCTGCACAACACCTCCCAACTTGCTGGTTTTGCCAAAGCGGACGACCTCGCATATTTTTTGAAGGAAATCTGTGGCGCACAATATGTCCATCAGCCGCTCCTGGCGCCGACTGATGACATTCTGAAAGCCTTCAAACGGGATAAAGGGGACTGGAACGTCTATCAAGGCCAGTTCCTTCGCTTGATGTCGGAACGGCAGATAGAGAACCGCTTGAAGCCGGACATGTTCGAGGGGACATGCTTGCTGTGTTCCGAAGACACGCCCCATCATTGCCATAGACGATTGGTCTGTGAATACCTCAATGACAAGTGGGGCGGCACATTGAAGGTAAAACACCTTTAACAATATCGGCTGATAACCAAGATATCGAGCGCAGCCGAAAAGCGTCATCTTAGCCGATTTGCTGAATTTGAAGTTGGCCGCGCCAGACCCAACGAGCGCGTCGCGCAAATTAACCAGCCGCCGGGAGTCTGGCATCTCAGCGAGCCAGTACTTGAGTCGATCGTGCTGTCGCTGCTCGTCTATTCGGCAAGCGGAGCAGGCCGGATACTAAACGAAACCGAAAACTCGCTGGCTCAACGTCTAGTTCCCATCAGACAATCCCCGACGCCCGAAACCTTCCCCTGTCCGTCATCTCGCAAAGACCGAGCTCATCAACAATCCGCCGAGCCGCCTGCGGCGCCACCCCGAGCGTTCTTGGATGTCGGCGGTCGGCGTCCGATACGAGGCCGACGCCTCGGAGGCCAATGGAAGCCGAAATTTGCCGTCTGTCACGCCAACGTGGATTACGGTTAGTCAATCGACAGACGATAGGTTCTGCAAAGTTTCAATTGACCGTTTCCGATGGCGAGGCGACACTCGCAAGCTGCAGCGAGGCAGGAGGAAAACGATGGACGACACAGACCGCTGGCGCGACATGGCAAGCGCACCGAGAGACGGTAGCCGGATCCTCGTCACGATTCGCCCGTCCGAACAGGGGCCGGCAGAAGTTGACCTCGCCTATTGGTCGAATGGCGATCAGTTCGGTGGAGAAGGCTGGCGCGCCTCTGATTCCTCACCCGGACACATCATCGAATATGCCGAGCCGGAATTGAAGTGTTGGATGCCGATGCCCTCGGCCAACCGCACCTCGATGCCCTCCCCCTGGGAAGGCGACGATGACCAGGAGCTCTACGGGTCGGGGATTTAAGCGATCGCGCAGTACCAATGGTTCCTGTCTCAGCGACCAGGTCCAGATGCCGTCGGCCACGACTTCGGCACGACGACTTCGTCTGATCAAATTGAGGTTCAACCGGATAGCTTTTGTTTTATGCATGTCGTTGTCCCGGAACCGCTGCACACGTCCGAGCGACATGCATAGGCGCCTACGCCGCGCGCACCCTGTCCCGGCCGCTTAACTTGGCCGCATAGAGTGCTTGATCGGCGCGTCGGTAAAGGTCCGACGCGCTGTCTGACGGGGCACAAGCGGCGATGCCGGCAGAACAGGTGTAGCTGAAGTCGGGAGATTCAGGCAGAGGCCGGGAGAAGCGGATCACCGTCAGCATGCACTCGACGATAGTAATGGCGTCTTCCGGCCCGGTTGCCGGCATCACGAGAAGGAACTCTTCTCCGCCGACCCGCCCAAAACAATCGTTGCGGCGAACATTCTGATGAATGCGATGCGCAAAATCGCGCAGGACGACATCCCCGGCCTGGTGACCAAGCCGATCGTTGATGTGTTTGAAATTGTCGATGTCGAACACGGCAAGGCATCCATTGTTTCCATGCTGGGCGGCCGCCAGCATGTCGTCGACGCGCGCCATCACAAAGCGGCGGTTGGCGACACCCGTGAGTTCGTCGGTGTAAGACGCCTTGATCGCCTGATCGCGATCTTGCCGGACAGTCCTGCCATGCGCTCGCAAACTGGTGATGTCGCTCGCAATGCACAACATCCAGCCGTTCTTCTGGACCGCCTCGGTCATCCAGAACCAGCGGCCATCGCAGAGGTCCGTCTCGAATGCGCGATAGCCGATCTTGCCACGGCGCGACTGTGTCGAGCGCAGCCACTCGTCGAAATTGCTCGTCTGAATGACTGTGCCTCGCCGCAGCTCAAAATTGCGCCGCATGAGATCCGGCCAGAGTGGAGTTTCATCCGGCTCGATGAAATAGGCCGAGCGAAAGGCGCTGTTGGCGTATCGCAGCCGGTCATCACCATCGTAAACGGCAATCAGCGTTTCGGTGCGTGCGGAAAGGTGCAGAAGCTGTTCGAATATCTCGTCCATACCGAACCCTGTCTGGTTGCCTTGGGATGAGATGGCGCAGAAACCCTATGAGAAAAGAGCCAGTCAGCAAGCAAAGGCGCCTGCAGTGATTACGGAAACGTCAACGAGATGCCGTTTTCAATCGTGATTGGACATCGGCTGCGACCTGAGCGACGCTGTTTTCGGGAGGCGGACCATCTATTTTTCCGGAGATAGGAGGCCGAAATGGAACAGTACGCACTCGATCAGTTGAAAACCATTGCAAAGGTCAGCACGACCTGCAAGCGCCTTGAAATAACGCGGCGCGAACGGCTTGAACGCTGGGCCGAAAGTCTCGAATGCAGCCCCAGACCGTTTCTCAAGACGCTGCACGAAACCGAATATCAGCCGATGGCCGATCGGCTTGCTCTCAGGGATGACGGCACCCCGATCTCCGTTGCATTCGCTGATCCCATTCTGCGCGCGGCAGGAATGGAAAATGATAGCTATGGAGAAGCCAAACGGTTCTTCGAACTCAGCGATGAGCAATTGCATGATCTTGTCTGCTTCTGCCATTTCGGTGAACGCGTCAGCGCGGCAACAGTCGCTCGCCGTTTGCGGAAGATGTCAGGTTCCAAACCAGACGGGTTTTTCGCTCAGCTTCGTGCGTGGTTTGCCTGATTGAAGCTAAAGGCCACCATCTGACGTGCTGGTCGGGGATGCATCGATCCCCGTCGGGTCGTTGCTCCTGCGGCATCGACTATCGCTGACATTTTGAGGGGCAGATTTCTGAAGCAGTTGGTTCCTGCTGGTCAGCAGGAACCAACTGCTTCAGCGCTGGCCGACCACGCCCCCTAGGGACTTGCGTCAGGGCGTTCACCAGCAGCACCCACATCTATGTCAGCGTGCTGGGGAAAGATGCCTCGCCGAGCGACTATCCCGTCAGGGAGGCGCTTGAAGAGGCCGTATCGCTACTTACCGCCAGCTAACCACGCGCTTGCCATTGTAGGTGATTTAACGGAAAATCCTCGGCATGGCCCTTGAGGCCTGGGCAGCCTGCCATGATCGGAGAACGCCGTGCCTCTGAAAAACATTTTGGCCGCAGCAGCAATCGTCTTCATGACACTCGCAGGATGCGCAACTAGCGGATCGGACAACACAACCTATGCACAGCCGCAGGGGATAGGCCCGGTTCGCGGTGAGATAGGCGGTTACTAGCCCATCGAGAGTGTTTCGACCGCTTTAGAAACACGGCCTGGCTGTTTACGACGAACCAACCTCGGCGCTCGATCCGATATCATCGTCGCTGTCCGCGGAGGAAGGCATGACGATGATGCTGGGCCGCAGCCGACGTGACAAATGCGGAGGCTAGAGCGTTTCCGTTTTTCTCCGAATCACGGAAATGCTCTATCTCTTTGT
The DNA here is from genome assembly GCF_013416305.1 of Rhizobium sp. WYCCWR 11128. NCBI lineage: Bacteria > Pseudomonadati > Pseudomonadota > Alphaproteobacteria > Hyphomicrobiales > Rhizobiaceae > Rhizobium > Rhizobium sp. WYCCWR 11128. Next base: position 231,214 of record NZ_JACCEZ010000005.1, on the reverse strand, counting down.
TTTTACGCAATTCCGGACGCAAAACCGCTGCGCACTTTTGCTGGAATTGCTCTAGGTTCCGTGCGACAGTTGGGCTTTGAGCCTCAATACTGTCGAGCATCGAATTCTTCAATCGTTTCGGGGTCCTGCATATATTCCCATTGCACACCGTTCAGCCGGCGCCAGATTTGTCCCGATGGGTTTCGGGCGGCGGCGTCGACGAGTGGCACCGGGAGGAGTGTCTCGTGCTTGTGCCAGAGTGTGACGTCAGTGACGCTAGCCTGCTTGGGCTTCCGGAACAGGTTGAAAAGGAGTGCGAAGTCCATGGCCGATTTTCCCCAAGGGATCCGACTATAGGGACATTTTAGGTACTTTCAAGTACCATAATTTTGGGAACCCGACGCGCGGAAAATATCGGCGCCACTGCTCACGAGTAGCATGCGTCATAGATCGAACAAAGGTCAGCTAGGGGCCTGATTGCGAACGCAGCAAAGCGGCCTCTGAGGTAGCACAGACGTCTCCAATTCCAGAAGCGCCTACATATCCGCGTTGTCGTTGAACGGCAGTCCGCGAGTTCTCCATTCGTCCCTCAGTATATCTTCCAGGTCCTCGACCGTGAATTCGTCGAAGTTTGCCCAGAGCTGCACGGCCAGCGCCTTCAAATTCGACGTTGTTTCTGAGTCAGCTTCGGCCGCCGCGGCAAGCCGATAGATTTCCTGGCGGAGTGCATCAATCTCTGTCATGTCGCTCCTCATGGCACTGCGCCAGCACCTCCTGTTCGATGGCAGGCAACGAACAAGGTAATCCCTAAGTTTGTCGCAGGATGCCGGCCTCCTTCGCCGCAGCCTCAAACGCAGCTCGCGCTTCCGCACCGGGAACAACGCCATTCGCCGCGTCCAGGCATACCTTCCGCGCTGTCGCGTAGCTCGGGCTTCTGTTGTCGGGCCAGGATTTCTTCAAAAATGCGACCGCCTCTCGAGCGCTCCTGATGACGTGAAAACGATCATCTATCTTCAATTCGACGTTCGCATCCCAGATGCTGATCATGGCGTCCTCCGTGGGGCAGGCTTCCCACAAACGTATATTAGGAAGATCTGTTCCAAGCGGACGATCCGGCCGGAATTTCGGCAGCAGCATGAGGCTCTTTCGTTTTAACCCAACAACCGCTCGCGATAGCCGTCGCTGTCGCGCTGCGTCCTACCGCCGTGCTTCGAAAGCTTCGCCTTATCTTCGGTTAAGCGCCTTCGATTCGGCTCTGAAGGTGCATTCAAGAAAGTGGTGACAGGATGTCGATCCGGCCAGGCGAGTCACGTCCCCAAATCGCAAAACGCCCCATCCCCACACAAAAAACCCCGCGGTTGTTGCGACCGCGGGGCTTCTTGACGCCTCACCTGGGAGAGGGGGTCAGGCGGCCTGGACTTTGCGAGCCGTGCGTGCCCATTCGGGCAGCCAGTCGCCGTGGGTGGCGAGCAGATCGTCGACCAGCGACCAGATCTGGTCGAGGTCGAGTTCGGCGGCCGTATGCGGGTCCATCATCGCGGCGTGATAGATGTGCTCTCGATTCTCGGTCATCAGAGCCTGCACCGTCAGTTCCTGGACGTTGATATTGGTGCGGATCAGCGCGGTCAGCTGCGGCGGCAGGTCGCCGATGAAGGTCGGCTGGATGCCGGAGGCATCGACGAGGCAAGGCACTTCGGCGGCGCAATTGGTCGGCAGCGAGGTGATGCAGCCATTATTGCGGACATTGCCGTAGATCACCGAGGGTTCGCCGGTCCAGACCGAGTTGATGATCGAGGAGGCATATTCCTTCGACGGCGCGACCTCGATCTTGTCGGCCGAGCGATAGGCCTCCGCCTGGCCTTTCCAGCGCTCGATCTGCTCGATGCAACGCTTCGGATATTCATCGAGCGGAATGCCGAATTTCTCGATCAGGTCCTCGCGGCCCTCCTTGATGAAATAGGGCGTGTATTCGGCGAAATGCTCCGAGCTTTCGGTGACGAAATAGCCGAGCCGCGTCAGCATCTCGTAGCGCACCTTGTTCGGGCAGCGCGGGTTCCAGCCGGGCTTCGGCGCCCTGCCCTCGCGATAGGCGCGAAGCAGGTCGGGATAGAGGTTGCGATAGGAACCGTCCGGCTGGCGATGCTCGAATTTGAGATAGAAGGCCATGTGGTTGATGCCGGCCGCGCGGTAGCGGATTTCCTCGTAGGGGATGTCGAGGTCATGGGCCAGTTCCATCGCCGTGCCCTGCACCGAATGGCAGAGACCGACCTGGCGGATGGTCGGATATTTCTCGGCGATTGCCCAGGTGTTGATCGCCATCGGGTTGACATATTGCAGCATGATCGCCTCGGGGCAGACGGCGAGCATGTCCTCGCAGACCTTCCAGAGATGCGGCACGGTGCGAAGCCCGCGCATGATGCCGCCGACGCCGAGCGTATCGGCGATCGTCTGGCGCAGCCCGTATTTCTTCGGCACCTCGAAATCGGTGACCGTGCAGGGTTCATAGCCGCCGATTTGGAAGGCGACGACGACGAAATCGGCGCCCGAAAGCGCCTTGCGCTGGTCGGAATAGGTTTCCGCCTTCGCCTTCACGCCGAGCGTCGAGATCAGCTTGTTGACGACGACGGCGCTTTCTTCCAGCCGCTGCGGATTGAGATCCATCAGGGCGATCGTCGCACCCGACAGGGCCGGACGCTGCAACACGTCGCCGACGATGTTCTTCATGAAGACGGTGGAGCCTGCTCCGATGAACGTGATTTTGGGATTTGCTGCCATTATAACCTCCGGCATTCGGCAATTATGCTACCTCGAAAGCGGCCTTGACGAGCCGTTCGGTGTAGGCGGTCTTGGGATGGGATAAAACTTCGTTGACGGGACCCTCTTCGACGATCTTGCCATGCTGCATGACGATGACGCGATGGCAGAGCGCCCTGACGACCTTGAGATCGTGGGAGATAAACAGGTAACTTAAGCCCCGCTCGTCCTGCAGCTTGCGCAGAAGTTCGATGATCTGCGCCTGGACGGAAAGGTCGAGCGCCGATGTCGGCTCGTCGAGCAGAATGAATTCCGGTTCCAGCGCGATGGCGCGGGCAATGGCGATGCGCTGGCGCTGGCCGCCGGAGAATTCGTGCGGGAAGCGCGACAGGATATTGCCCGGCATGCCGGCGGCAATCAGCGCTTCGCGCACCCGGTCCTGCCGTTCACCCTTGGTTGCGCCCAGCCTGTTGACGACGAGCCCTTCCTCGATGATCTGGCCGATCGTCATGCGCGGATTGAGCGATGAGAAAGGATCCTGGAACACCACCTGCATGCGGGCGCGCAAGGGCCGCATCTCGGCCCTGGAAAGGCCGTGGATCGGCTGATGGTCGAAATGGATCTCACCGCTGTCGGGCGTGTTCAGCCGCAGGATCGCCTGGCCGAACGTCGTTTTGCCGGAGCCGGATTCACCGACCAGCCCCAGCGTCTCGTGACGGCGCAGCGTCAGGTCGAGGCTATCGACGGCGACAAGCTCACGCATCGCCGGCTTGAGAAAGGTACCGTGACGCATCATGAAGGAGACGCGCACGCCCTTGGCATCGAGGATGACATCCGACCCTTCGGGCAGCGGATTGGCCTGGCCACGCGGCTCGGAGGCGAGCAGATGCTTGGTATAGGCGTCCTGCGGATTGGCAAACAGCGCTTCGGTGGTGTTGTGCTCGCGCACTTCGCCGTACTGCATCACATAGACGTAATCAGAGAACTGCCGCACCACGGTCAGGTCGTGGGTAATGAGGATGACCGCCATCCCCAGTTCTTTCTGCAGGTTGCGGATCAGGTTCAGGATCTGCGCCTGAACGGTGACGTCGAGCGCCGTCGTCGGCTCGTCGGCGATCAGCACATCGGGATCGTTGGCAAGCGCCATGGCGATCATCACGCGCTGGCGCTGGCCGCCGGACAGCTGATGCGGATATTGCATGAGCCGCGCGGCGGGATCGGGGATCTGCACATGTTCAAGCAGTTCGAGCGCCCGCTTTTGCGCATCCCTCTTGCTGATCCGGCGATGGACGCGGATCGCTTCGACGATCTGGCTGCCGATCGTATAGATCGGGTTGAGCGAGCTCATCGGCTCCTGGAAGATCATCGAGATGCGGTCGCCGCGCAGCTTGCGGCGCGCCCGCTCGGAGAATTTCAAAATATTGCTGCCGTCATAGGCAACCGTCGATTTCTCGGAGACGACAGCGCGCTTCGACAACAGCCCCATCACCGTTCGCGCCGTTACCGACTTGCCGGAGCCGGATTCGCCGACGATCGCGATCGTCTCGCCGCGATAGAGCTGAAAGGAGACGTCTTTGACGGCTTCGACCATGCCGTCTTCGACCTTGAAGTTCACCGCCACATTGCGGGCGTCGATAATCGGCGTGTCCGAACGGCCATCATGGTCGTGGCGGACGGGCGGGGCGAAGGAATTGACCAGTGCAAGAGCCATATCAATCACCTCAATAAGGATCGACGGCGTCGCGCAATCCGTCGCCGAGCGCATTGAATGCGAAGACGGTGATGAGCACGAAGCCGACGGGGGAGAGAATCCAGGGATAGGAGCCGATCACCGAATAGGTCGCCGTGTCCTGCAGCATCAGACCCCAGGAGATCAGCGGCGGCTTGACGGCGAAGCCGAGGAAACCGAGGAAGGATTCAAGCAGCACGACGCTCGGTATATGCAGCGTCACCGCGACGATGACGTGGCTCATCACATTCGGGAAGATGTGCTGCATGATGATGCGCGTGTCGGTGGCGCCGACGGCCATCGCCGCCCGGACATAATCGATGCGGGCGAGCGCCAAGGTCTTGCCGCGCACCTCGCGCGACATCTGCGCCCAGCCGAGCGCCGACATCACGGCGATGACGAAGGCAAGGAAGACGTTGGTCGGCGCCGTCACCGGGATCAGCGAGGTCAGCGCCAGATAGAGCGGCAGTTGCGGGAAGGCGAGCACCAGTTCGACGAAACGCTGCAGCCAGACATCGAAGGTGCCGCCGAAATAGCCGGATACCATGCCGACGGTCGTGCCGATGATGGTGACGATGAAGACCACCGTCAGGGCGATCGTCAGCGAGATGCGCGAGCCGATGATGGCGCGCGACAGCACGTCGCGGCCGAACTTGTCGGTGCCGAGGAAATGCACCGGCTGGCCATCTGTCGAGCCGAAAAAGTGCCGGTTGGCCGGTATCAGGCCGAAAAGCCGGTATACGGCGCCCTTGACGAAGAAGCCGAGCAGCCTCGGATTGTCGTAGTCGATGCCGACGATCGGCTGGAAGGTGACCGGGTCGAGCTCTTCGGAATCCGACAGCGCGTAGACGCGCGGCTGGAAGACGAAATTGCCGTCCTTGTCGTGGAAGCTCATCACCTGCGGCGGCGCGAAGCCGACATCGGTCGCCTTCGGGTCCATCGGCGCAAAGAAATCGGCAAAGATCGCCATGACGAGCAGCAGCACGACGAGCACGAGCCCTGCCATGCCGGTCCAGGAGCGCCTCAGCCGGCGCCAGACAAGGGCGATATAGCTCTCATGCCCACGCGATTGTTTTTTGGTCTCGATGTCGGTTGTCGGCGGCGTTGCAGAAGAGTCGAAAGCCAACATCTCAGGCTCCTCCATATTGGCGGACGCGGGGATCGAGCAAAGCGAGCAGCATGTCGGCGATGATGTTGCCGACGATCAGCGTCGCCGACAGCACCATCATGAAGGTGGCGGTGACATAGACGTCGCCGACCGCCATCGAGCCGACGATCGCCGGGCCGACGGTCGGCAATGCGAAAATGATCGCGGTTTCGATCTCGCCAGTCAGCATGTAGGGCAACACGACGCCCTGGTACATCACCAGCGGGTGCAGCGCATTCGGTACCGCATGGTGCATCACCACGGCCGCGCCGGAAAGCCCCTTGGCCTTGGCCGTCTCGACATATTGGGCATTCAGCGTATCAAGCAGATTGCCGCGCATGACGCGCATATTGTAGGCGAGCCCACCGAAGGTGGCGATCGCCACGACCGGCCAGACATGGTGAACCAGGTCGACGAATTTCGCCCATGACCAGGGCGCTCCGCCATATTGCGGCGAGAAGAAACTGCCGATCTCGGTGACGTTAAGCTGGAAGACCAGGAGATAGACGATGATCAGCGCCATCAGGAAGCGCGGCACCGTCATGCCGAGGAAGGAAATCCCCGAAAGCAGGCTGTCGATCCAGCTGTATTGGCGCGTCGCCGCCCAGATGCCGAAGCCGATGCCGAGCACCGAGGCAAAGAGATGGCAGACAAGCGCCAGAAGCAATGTCCGCGGCAGGCGTTCACCGACGACATCGGCGACCGGCTTGTTGTAAAACATGCTGTAACCGAAATCGCCGCGCGTCACGATCCCGCCGATCCAGTTGACGTACTGGACGACCAGCGGCTTATCGAGGCCATGTTCAACCCGGTAGAGCTGCGCCTGCGCTTCGGCCTGGGCATAGGACGCGCCGCCCTGGTTGATCAGCTGGGAGCGGATGTAATCGGCGTAGTCGCCGGGCGGGGCCTGGATGATCGCGAAAGTCACCACGCTCAGGATGAAGAGAATGGGGATCGCAGAGGCTATGCGCACGAGCAGGAATCGTAACATCGAACGGTTCGCTTCTCCTTGCCGCCAGTCGCTCCTTGTCAGCGCGGCCGGCTTGTTGGTTTTGCCCGGCCGCGCGCTGCACGCGCGGCCGGAAGCTCACTTCAGCTGGGAGGGAGCTCTCCAGCGCGTCGCATCACATGCGACGCGCTTTAACTCTTTGTTTCCGGGCGGCATGCATCAGTTTATGGGACCCTTTTCGCCGGGTTTGCCGGGCAGCTGTTCGGGGAACAGCTCGTATTTGCCCTGCTTGTCGGCGGCCACCCACAGGCGTTCGCGGATCACCGAATCTTCAGCCCAGTTGAACATCATGATCGGCGTACCCTGGGGCACGTTGGAGAACCGCTTGTTGACGATCAGCGCGCCCGGATATTCCGTCAGGCCCACAGTGTTGACATGCTCCGTCGAGATCTTCTGATACTGCTTCATCAGATCGACGCGCTCGTCGTTGTTCTGGCTCGTCCTGAACTTGTTGACGACGTCGACAAGCTCCTTTTCGAAGGGCATCAGATCGAGCTGATCATCCTTGCCGGCGCGATGGTGCCAGCTGGTGCGCGGGCCGACAGGGGCAAGCTGTTCGGTATTCTGCACCACCGACGACAGTTCCGTCGTGTTGCGCTGGATCAGCCAGTCGAAGCGGCCGGCATAATGGGCGTCGTCACGCTTGGCACCATCGAGCGAATTGATGACGATCTTCAGCCCAAGTTTCTCCATCTGGCCGACGACACCTTCGGCAAGGCTCTTGTCGGTCGTGTACTGATTGTTGATCAGCATGACGATTTCGACATCCTTGCCGCCGAGCGTCCCGGCCGGGAAGTTCACGATGCCGTTGCCGTCGGTGTCCTTAAGACCGGCTTTGGCGAGTTCCGCCTTGGCGCCCTCGAGATCAAAGGGGTAGTAGACGGTCGAGTTGCGGTCGTAGAAGCTGGTGCCGGAGGAGAGCCCACCGGGATAGATCGCGGTGAACGGTCCCTTGACCAGCGAGTCGCCGATTGCCTTGCGGTCGAGCGCCATGGTGACGGCCTTGCGGAAGTCCTCGTTGCGGTTCAGCTCGCGGATCGCCTCACCGCGCTCGTCCGGGCTGCCCCAGCCGTTGGCGGAGAAGTTCATGCGGAGATTGTAGCCGATCAGGCGCGGGCCGAAGGCAAGGCGGGCGGGCGCCGTTTCTTCCGCGGCACGCTTCAGCGAGGCGACGAAGTTTTCCGGCTGCTCGAGGTTCGAGAAATCGGCGGATCCTGCCACGGCCTGAACGTCACGGTCGGCCCAGGTCGAGAGCTTGTAGTGCAGCTCATTCAGATAGGGGAGCTGATCGCCCTTCTCGTCGACCTTCCAGTAGTAGGGGTTGCGGCGCATGACGATGATGTCGTCCGGGCGATATTCGACCGGTACCCAGGCGCCCATGACCGGCATGTTCATGAACTCGGGCGGGAAGGCGTTCTTGAACTGGTCGTAGGTGTTCTTCGAATATTTCGGATGCTTCGCCTTCAGGATGTGCGACGGACCCGGGCAGAAATTCGGGTAGGACATCGTGTAGAGATATTGCTTCGGGAAAGCTTCCTTGAAGGTCCATTCGACGGTGTAATCGTCGACCTTCTTCAGCGTCGTCCCGGCGCCGAAGGCTTCCGGCGAGGCCCCCCCGCCGAGCGGCGAGACGTTCGGGTCGACGACTTCATCGTCCCAGTAGAACATGATGTCGTCGGCATTGAACGGCGCGCCGTCCGACCATTTGGCGCCTTCGATCAGGTGCATGGTCAGCTTATGGCCGTCTTGCGACCAATCCCAGCTCTTGGCGAGGTTCGGCAACGGCTCAGTGTCTGAGGCCTGCACCTGGAACAGCGGCGCGGTGCGCGTCAGGCATTCGGAAAGGCCGATATCGATGCCACCCCAGCCCTGCGTCTGGCCGGCGCCATAGTTCCAGCCTTCCGGCCGGCCGCCGATGACGTGGCGCATCGTATCGCCGTAGACACCGATGCCGTCTGGCATATTGCCGGTCTTGAAGACCATAGGCTCCTTCGGCAGGCGATCCTTGACCGGCGGCAGCTTGCCGGTGGCGACGAAATTCTTCGTGACCCAGTCGGGCTCGTGATATTCGGGCAGCGCCTTGAACTCCAGGATGGAGTCGCGCGCCACATAGTTGATCTTGCCTTCGGCCGGAAAGTCCGCCGGTGCAGGTGGGATGGTTGGCTCGGAGGCATATGCATTCAGCGCCGCGGCTGAGACGCTGAGCGCCAGTCCGGCCAGGATGCCTGCGTTACGGAAATTCATCATCGTTTCTCCCTCTTGTTCCGGAGCGCGATCACGCGGCTCCTTTTTCCTCGAACGACATGAAAGCGGGCCTGACGCCATGGATTTCCCTCCCGGAAACCCATGACGACCCATCCTTCAAGAAAATCAGACGGCCTGTTTCAGCGCCGCCTTTTCCGCGCGCAGCTCCTCGATTGAGCGAACGTTGCGGCGTGCGGCCCCCGCCCAGTCGCGGGTCTGCACCTTCGATTTCGACAACCGCTCCTTGGCGGCCGGCACGGCATGGGCATATTGCGGCAGCCAGCGCGCCTGGGCAACGACCATTTCATCGACCATCTGCCAGACCTCTTCCGGCGTCGAGACGGCGCCGACCAGCGGATCGTGCAGCACGGCAAGCTTCAAGAGGTCGATATCGCCCGATATTGCCGCATGCACCGACATGCGCTGGACGTTGATCGAGGCGATGCAGGTGGCTGCACAGGCTTCCGGCAGGGTAACGCCGGAGACCATGTTGATGCCGAAGCGATCGACGAAGCCGGGGGATTCGATGATCGCATCGGACGGCAGGTTGGTGATGACACCATTGTTCTTGACGTTGAAATGGCCGCGATAGACCCGGTTCGTCTCCAGCGCCTCAAGGATATGGCTTGCATGTTCGTTCGAGCGCTTGGCGGGATCGATCGGCTTTGCGGCGGATTCCAGGAATTGCGGATATTCCGTCTCGAACCAGTTGCGCGTTTCGGTGGAATGGCGGAGATAGCCGCCGGTCTCGCCGTGGATCCAGTCGGACATGTCGATCCAGCGGGTGATTTCGTCCGGCCGCTTGCGATACCAGGGCAGGTATTCCGAGAGATGGCCGTTGCTTTCGGTGGAATAGACGCCGAAACGCTTCAGCACGTCGATGCGCAATTTTTCCTGCTGCGAATAGACCGGATGCGCCTCGAAAGCGGCGACCAGTTCGTCCTTGCCGATCCTGCGGCCGTTGAGGCGCAGGTCGATGAACCAGGTCTGGTGGTTGATGCCGGAGCAGATATAGTCGAGCTCGCTCAGCGACTTCGCGCCGAGCACCTCGGCAATCTGTTCGGCGCCATGCTGGACGCCGTGGCAGAGACCGACGGTGTCGACCTTGCCATATTCGATCGCCGCCCAGGTGTTCATCGCCATCGGGTTGGCATAGTTCAGGAATTTCGCGCCGGGCTCGGCGACCTCGCGGATATCCTTGCAGAAGTCGAGGATGACCGGGATGTTGCGCTGGCCATAGAGAATGCCGCCGGCACAGATCGTATCGCCGACGCACTGGTCGATGCCGTACTTCAGCGGGATTCTGATATCATCGGCATAGGCCTCGAGCCCACCGACCCGGACGCAGCTGATGATGTAGCGCGCGCCTTCCAGCGCCTGGCGCCGGTTGGTCGTCGCCGTCACCTTCGTCGGCAGCCCGTTCGCCTCGACGACGCGGTCGAGGATCGCCTTGATCATTTCCAGATTATGCTCGCTGAGATCCGTCAGCGCGAATTCGACGTCGCGAAACTCGGGAACGCACAATATATCGGTAAACAGCTTCTTGGTGAAACCGACGCTGCCCGCACCGATGATAGCGATTTTGAAACTCATGATCTTCACCTCGACCCAATCGAATGCTAAGGAAAAGAAGGTTATGGAGGATCAGGCCGCATGCTGACGCATGTGGCTGAAAACGCCGTAAAATCTGCCTTTTTCCTCCCGGCCGCTCTATCGGCCGTGGTCTCTTCCTCTTGTCGGCCGGGATTATGCCCGAAATCGGCAGGGCGACCAGAGAAGGATTATGCTTTCAGGGGTAAATTTGTGCTGCAGGATTTGATCGCCAACGGACAGTCGATGAGGACGGTTTCGCTGCCCCGCGGCCGCCAGCGATTGCACGCCATGCCGACCAGCGCCGGCTACGAAGTGCGCGAGAACGAGAGCTATGACTGGGACGGCCGCCGGCGCGGCCAGACGCCCTTCACCGTGCTGCAGCACACGATCAGCGGCAGCGGCCAGCTGCGCTACCAGCACCGCAACTATCGCCTTCAGGGCGGCGACACGCTGCTCGTTCTGGTGCCGCACAATCATCGCTACTGGCTGGAGAAGGGCGATCGCTGGGAATATTTCTGGATCTCGATGAATGGCGAGGAAACGCTGCGCATCCACCAGATGGTGCTTTCCACCGCCGGCCCGGTGCTGAAGCTGCAGCCCTCGACCATCGACCATCTCGCCGATTGCAGCCTGCGCCTCGTCAAGGGCGCGACGTCGCCGGGTGCTGCCTCGGCGATTGCCTATGAAGCGGCGATGGCGCTTTACGACGACGTCTTCGGCTCGCCGGCCTTTGCCGCCGAGCTCAGCCTCATGCAGCCGGTGATCGACCATATCAATGCCAATCTCGAAAAGCCGCTGCCGGTCAGCGAGCTTGCCGGCATCGTCGGCCTCAGCCGCGCGCATTTCTCGCGCAGCTTTGCCGAGAGCGAGGGCATGCCGCCGGCCGAATTCGTGCTGCAGCAACGCCTGCAGCGCGCCGTCAAGCTTCTGACCAAGGCCGACTTCCTGCCGGTCAAGGAAGTCGCCATCATGTGCGGCTTCGAGGACCCCAACTATTTCTCCAAGGTCTTCCGCCGCGTCTACGGCACCAATCCCACCGAATTCCGCACGACGGGCATGTATGCCAGCATCGGAAAACTGAGATAGCCGGCCGCCTGGCAACCCAGAACCTTCAGGCCCGCACCTCGAACACCATGTTGAACGGCGTTTCCGTGGCGCGGCGGAAATGCGTGAATCCGGCGTCGAGCGCGACCTTTCGAAGCTTCATTTCTCCCGCCTGTGCGCCGAGCCCAAGCCCCACCTCCTGGGAGAGTGACGCCGGCGTGCAGATCATCGTCGACGCTCCGTAATAGACGCGGCCGACCGGGTTGAGATTGTCCTTGAGATGGTCATGGGCAAAGGGCTCGACGATGAGCCACGTGCCGTTCGGCCCAAGCGTTTCCTTGACATGCCGGCCGGCGCCGACCGGATCGCCCATGTCGTGAAGGCAGTCGAACATGGCGACCATATCATAGCCGCGCCCCGGAAATTCCGCCGCAGAGCCCTGCTGGAAGGTCACGCGGTCCGAAACACCCGCATCCTTCGCGGCGGCCTTTGCTCTTTCGATCGACGGGCCGTGATAGTCGAAGCCGGTAAAGCGGGAGGCGGGATAGGCCTGCGCCATCAGGATGGTCGATGCCCCATGACCGCAGCCGACATCGGCGACACTGGCGCCGGCCTTGAGCTTTGCCTCGACCCCGGCAAGAGCCGGAATCCATTCGGCCACGAGATGGCTGTTGTAGCCCGGGCGAAAGAACCGTTCGGTGCCTCGGAAAAGGCAGGTGCTGTGCTCATGCCAGCCGAGACCCTTGCCGGTACGGAAAGCATCGGCGACCTTTGACTCGTCCATCCACATGGATTGCACGACCTCGAAGGCGCCGACGAAAAAGGCCGGGCTGTTTTCCTCGGCAAACACCATCGCCTGTTCCGGCGTCAGGCTGAAACGATCGGTCTTTTCATCGTAAGCGACATAATCGGCAGCCGCCTGGGCGCTCAGCCATTCCCTGAGATAACGCTCCTTTATCCCCGTTTTCGCGGCAAGGTCCTGGACGCTCATCGGCGTTCCGTCGGCCATCGCCTTATAGATTCCGACCTGGTCGCCAAGCACGACCAAGGCACCTGACATGGCGGCGCCGACGTCCCCAACAAGACGGCCGACAAGCGCATCGAGTTTTTGCATATCTGGCTCACGCATTGTTACCTCCCGGGTGCGTGATAAAGGTAATCTAAATTAGACTTTAATAATATTCAGTCAATCAACCTGGTCGTTCGATAGATGAGCGTGGAGTATTAAAGGCCGAAAGAATGGAATAGGCGTGCCCATTCCAGGGCTCACAACATGCTGTGCCGTCATGCACCCGCTCTCATCATCGCTTGTATCGAGATTACGTTTTTAATATAATCTCCCCGAGGCAGAATCACACTTTTGATGCAAGGTTATTGTTTTGCGTCTATCTTCCGCTCAATGCCGCGCCGCTCGTGCCCTCTTGGCTTGGTCTCAGGACGATCTCTCGTCGGCCTCAAAAGTCGCCAAAGCGACGATTGCTAATTTCGAGGCCGGGAAGCGCTCTCCCTACGAACGAACCCTTCAGGATATGAAACACGCCCTGGAAGGCGCAGGTGTTGCTTTCATCCCCGAAAATGGCGGGGGTGCAGGTGTTCGCCTTGCAAAACGCGCCGATGCGTCGATCGACACGAATGAGACCGAGACGGTTCAATATGAAGAATATCTCAAAAACGACGCACCGCCCGGTGCAGGTGGCTGAATGATGGCAAAGAAAGAAAAGCTCGAACACTCCGAACTGGCAGGAGAATTCACCGATGACGGGATCACCGTGCTCGTCGATATCTTCCGTACATCGGGCAGCAATGAAGACTGGACGATGGAGGTGGTCACGCAGGCGGAAGATCTGATCCGCTGGGACGAGCCATTTGCGACTGACCGGGATGCCTTCGACGAATTCCTGGCCATCGTCGCGCGGGACGGCATCCGATCGTTTCTCGAAGATGAAGAACCATCCGTGCATTGAGGAATATTTGTGAAAAGCATCAATGATCTCGTCGCATCGGCGAAAACCGTCTGCGATCGATACCGGGCCGGGCGGATGGAGCGCGAGACCGTGCGGGAATGGGTTCTCGGACTTGGCGCCTATCCGCCGCCGCATGGAGAGCGCGTGCGGGAAGCAGCGGAATGGTTCCGGCTGCACAATCGCGAGCCTGTTTCCGAAGACATCGTGCTGGTGGACATCGACCGACTTGCAGCGATTGCAGCGCCTTGATCCTCGCGGCGCTGGCGCTGTTTTGCGGTTGTCTCGCCGCCTCGATCCGGACTGGCGCAATTACACCGTTACTAGGCGGCGTAGGACCAATGACGATCATCAGCCTTATGCATAATACCCTCATCGCAGCGTCCATGCAGAGCGGTCTGGGGGTTCCGCTATTTCGGCAAATGTGACACCCCTACCGCTGACATGGCTCCTGCATCTCACGCGCGAAGCGTACGTCAAGCGCGGCTAGGTCATTTTAATTCGTGCGATAAATAGAAGGAACAGCACGTGGCAGCATTTCCGGAAAAGGCAAAGGTCGTCATCATCGGGCTCGGCGGTATCGTCGGCGCCTCCATCGCACATCATCTCGTCGAGCGGGGATGGGACGATATCGTCGGCATCGATAAGTCGGGCATACCGACGGATATCGGCTCGACAGCCCATGCCTCGGACTTCTGTTACACCACGAGCCACGACTATCTCTCCGTCTGGACTACGCAATATTCGATCGATTTCTACGAGAAGATGGGGCACTACGCCCGCATCGGCGGCCTCGAAGTGGCGCGCACCGGCGACGATGCCTGGATGGAGGAAATCAAGCGCAAGCTTTCCTCGGCGCGCGCTTTCGGCACGCGCGCCCATTATGTCAGCCCTTCCGAGATCAAGGAGAAATTCCCGCTGATCGAGGAAGATCAGGTGATGGGCGGCCTTTACGATCCGGATGCCGGCCTCGTCATTCCGCGCTCGCAGACGGTTGCCGGCAAACTGGTCGATGCCGCCGAAAAGGCCGGCAAGCTGCAGGTGTTCGGCAACACGCCGGCCAAGTCGCTGATCGTCGAAGGCGGCCGCATCAAGGGCGTCGTCACCCATCGCGGCACGATCATGGCCGACCACGTCATCGTCTGTGCCGGCCTCTGGGGGCGCCTGATCGCGGAGATGGTCGGTGAAGACCTGCCCGTCATGCCGGTCGACCACCCGCTTACCTTCTTCGGTCCGTATAACGAATTCGAAGGCACCGGCAAGGAAATTGGCTTCCCGCTGCTGCGCGACCAGGGCAACTCCGCCTATATGCGCGATACCGGCGACCCGGCAACGACGGAGGGCGGCCAGATCGAGTGGGGCTATTACGAAGCTACCAATCCGCGCATGTGCCATCCGCGCGATATTCTCGAAAAACACGAAGCGCGCCTTTCGCCCTCGCAGCGTGACCTCGAGATGGAACAGATCATCGAGCCGCTCGAGCGCGCCATGGAACTGACGCCGATCCTCGGCGAACTCGGCTATAACGAGGGTCACTCCTTCAACGGCCTGCTGCAGGTTTCGGCCGGCGGCGGCGCATCCTGCGGCGAGAGCCAGAAGGTGCGCGGTCTCTGGTATTGCGTTGCCATCTGGGTCAAGGACGGCCCGGGCTATGGCAAGCTGATCGCCGACTGGATGACCGATGGCCGCACTGAAATCGATCACAACAGCATCGACTACGCTCGCTTCTATCCGCATCAGTTGACGGAAGAGTTCATCGAGGGCCGCTGCTACGAAGCCGCCCAGAAGATCTATTTCCCGGCTGTTCACACCCGCGAACCCTATGCATCCGGCCGCAACGCCAAGCGCTCGCCCTTCTACGAGCGCGAAAAGGAGCTCGGCGGCTACTTCATGGAACTTGGCGGCTGGGAGCGTGCGCATGGCTACGCCGCCAACGAGCACCTTCTGGAGAAATACGCCGACCGCGTCCCGGTCCGCGAGAATGAATGGGACAGCCGCCATTTCTGGCGCGTTTCGAATGCCGAGCATCTGGCGATGAGCGAGGATTGCGGCATCGTCAACCTCAGCCACTTCCACATGGTCGATATCGAGGGACCTGACCATGTCGAACTGATGGAATGGCTGTGCGCCGCCAAGGTCGGTGGCGATGCGAACATCGGCAAGGGCGTTTACACCCACTTCCTCGACGACGAAGGCATGGTGCGCGCTGACTTCACCGTCTTCCGCATGGCCGACCGGTGCCGTCTCGTCAACGGCGCCGATGCCGGCCCGCGCGACCTGCACTATATGAAGCGCGTCGCCGAAGACCGCGGCCTTGACGTGATCATCACCGACGTCTCGGAAAAATTCGTGACGATCGGCATCTGGGGGCCGAACGCGCGCGACACGCTGAAGAAGGCCGTGGCCGATCCGGCCGGGCTCGATCAGGAAAACTTCGCCTTTGCGGCGATCAAGCCGATCGAAATCGCCGGTAAGCCAATCACCGCCTTCCGCATCTCCTATGTCGGCGAGCAGGGCTGGGAACTGCACATGAAGTATGAGGACGGCCTCGCCGTCTGGGATGCGCTGCGCTCGACCGGTGTGATGGCCTTCGGCGTCGAAACCTATGCAAACTCGCGCCGCATGGAAAAGAGCCTGCGCCTGCAGAACGCCGACCTCTTGACCCAGTACAACCTGATCGAAGCCGATCTCGCCCGTCCGAAGGTCAAGGAAGCCGATTTCCGCGGCAAGGCAAAACATCTGGAATACAAGGCGCGTGAGCACCAGCCGGCCATGCTCTGCACCCTTGTGATGACCGAGAATACCGACAAGTCAGGCGTGAAGCGTTATCCCGTCGGCAGCATGCCGGTTGTCGATCCCGCCACCGGAGAGGTTCTGGTCGACGAGCTTGGCCGTCGGTCGTACACGACCTCGGTCGCCTACGGCCCGACGGTCGGAAAGAACATTGCTTTGGCCTATCTACCCTGGTCGCATTGCCAGGTCGGACGCAGGCTGAATGTCGAGTATTTTGCCGAGAGCTATCCGGTGGAGGTTGTCGGCGTCGGGTACAAGCCGATCTATGACCCAGAAAATCTGAAGCCGCGCACCTAAGCGCATCGGCCCCGCAAATCGGAATCGATTTTCGGAAAGCACGTGCGAGGATTGAAAGTGTTACAGCGCCGCGTGTCTTAAAAGACGCGCGGCGCTGTAAGCGCTCCAGCACTTGTGACGCCGCAAGGATGGAACACCACAGACATGAGGTTGATCGTCAGCGCCACGCTGAACGGCGGCTCGGATGGTCGCTGGTGACCCAGATCCGTCACCTGTCCGCTTCCGATGCTCTGGGTGCTGGCGCTATTTTACGGTTGCCTCGCAGTCGGATTGGAAGTCAGGATGCGGCGAAGCCATCATTAGAATTCAAGAGTGAGGCATGATGTCGTCCGAAAACCGCTCACACTTTTCAGCATCATGCTCTGGCGAGTGCACAGTCGATGCTTGATAATCCCACATGGTCCGGAGTGCTTGCCGATCCTGTCGTCCAGGCCGGGACGTTGGCCGTGGTCGGTGCGATCATCACGCGCATAGCGCTTCGGCCCTTCCCGAGCTGGAAGCTCGCCGGCCAGGTGTTTTTCTTCGCGGCGCTCACCGTCCTGCTGCTTTATCACGACATCGTGCCCTACGAAGTCGGGCCGACGACGGCTTCGACCTTCGAACGCGTCTTCATCGCCCTTGCCAAGGTGGTCTGGTGGATCAATGCCGCCTGGGCGCTGATCGCCTTCGTCCGCGTCTTCCTGATCTTCGAGCGCCAACCGCGCGAAGGTCGTCTCGTTCAGGATCTGGTCATCGGCCTGATCTATCTCGGCGCGATACTCTCGGTGGTCGCTTATGTCTTCAGCTTTCCCGTCGGCACGCTGATCGCCACCTCGGGTGTCTTTGCCATCATCCTCGGCCTTGCGATGCAGAGCACCCTGAGCGACGTCTTTTCCGGCATCGCGCTCAATCTCGGCCGGCCCTATACGATCGGCGACTGGATCGTGCTGAATGACGGCGTCGAGGGTCGTGTCGTCGAAACCAACTGGCGCTCCACCCATCTGTTGAACGGCTCGAACGACCTCGTCGTCCTGCCCAACAGCTTTCTGGCCAAAGTCGGCCTGACCAATCTCAGCAGCCCCGACCGCAGTCACGGCGCCTCACTGACGGTCCGGGTCGTGCCGACGATCGGGCCGTCGGCGATCATCGAGGTCATGCGCGCCGTGCTTTTGAGCAGCGGCTCCATCCTGGCCGAGCCGAAACCCGGCGTGCAGATCAAATCGCTGACATCAGATGCAGTGGAGCTGGAGCTCTCCTTCCGCGTCAGGGATATCGGCCAGACGGGGCCGGCGAAGAACGAGATTTTCGATCTCATCTACCGCCATATCAAGGCCGCCGGCCTCACCTTGGCACGGCCGCTCGACGCCGCCGGCCCACCGCCCGACCAGTTGCAGTCGGAAGAGGTGGTGAAGCCGCACCGGCCGACGCCGCTCAAGCTTCTCGACGCCATCCCGTTGTTTTCCTCGTTGACCGAGGACGAGAAGGAAACGATCGCAGCCTCGATGACCAGGCGAACCTACAAGAAGGATTCCATTCTTATCGAGCAGGGCGATACGGTCGCATCGCTGATGATCGTGCGCAGCGGCGCCCTGGTCGCCACGCGTCAGGAAGGCCATAAGGAAATCGAACTCGGCCGGCTGGCGCCGGGCGATTATTTCGGTGAGAGCGGACTGTTGATCGGGGTCGGCGAGGCCGCCAGCCTGCGGGCGCTCACCTTCGTCGTCGTCTACGAGATCGCCCAGGCAAGCCTGACGCCGCTGCTGCACGACCGGCCCGG
Source organism: Rhizobium sp. WYCCWR 11128 (assembly GCF_013416305.1). NCBI lineage: Bacteria > Pseudomonadati > Pseudomonadota > Alphaproteobacteria > Hyphomicrobiales > Rhizobiaceae > Rhizobium > Rhizobium sp. WYCCWR 11128. The sequence goes on along the minus strand of NZ_JACCEZ010000005.1, from coordinate 212,908 downwards.
CATCGCCGAAGAGCTTGCCGCTACCCTCTTACACCGTATCGAGACCGGCCAGCATTCCTTCGCGGCCGAAGGCGCCACGTTGCACGGCCGCTCGGTGAGCTCGCTGGTGACGCGTATCCGCCACCTGTTCCAGGTGCCGCAATAGGCTCCGCGCTGCTATCTGCTGTCGCCGTTTCCAGCCTCGACGGCCTCATCTGGCGCGCGGCTCGGAATGAACCGCTTCGAGATCAGCCAGCAGCCGAGCGCCCAGAGCGCGCCGGCGCACCATCCGGCGAAGACGTCCGTGGGGTAATGAACGCCGAGATAGATCCGGCTCAAACCGACGACGACGGCAAGGAAGACGCCGGCACCCATGACGAAGATCCGCGTCGACGGATAACGCTGCGTTCGCGCCACGAGCGCGCCTAGCGTCAGATAGGTCACCGCCGAGACCATCGCATGTCCGCTGGGAAAGCTGAGATCGCTCACTTCGACCAGATGCGGCACGATATCGGGACGCGGCCGGGCGACGAGAATCTTCAGCGTCGCGCTCGCCAGCCAGCCGGTCAGCACCGAGGAAACGACGAAGATGGCGATCGGCCAGCGCCGGTCGAACAGAAGATAGATGGTGATCAGTGCCGTCAGCAGCGAGAGGACGGTAATGCCGCCGAGGGCGGTGATATCGTCGACGGCATGCGTCAGCCAGTCGGGGCCGATCGGCACGGCAAGATCATCCGCGCGTCTCAACGCCAGCAGGATCACCTCGTCGAAGCGAAAGGTCTCGCCTTCCAGGACTTCGCTGGTCAGCCGCTGGAGCACGAACAGCCCGCCGGCGATCGATGCGAGCGTAATCAGCGTCAGCGGTTCATAGGCGGTAAGCCTTGTCAGAAAACCTCGTCGTTGAACCTCGGTCATGCCTGCCGTCGAGCTCCCTTTAATCGTGCCGGTCCTCGCCAAATCGGCAATGTGAAGCGAGGTTTCAAGACCTTGCGGGATTCAAGGACATTCCCGAGGGCGGCCGTAACCTGATCTGGACACGCTTGGTAGCAAAAGCTCAACCTTCTTTTGCTATCGCTGGAGACGATTGCGGTGGAGGTGATTTCGGCGATGAAAATTCCGACAGTGATGGTTCTGATGGCAGCCCTCCTGCAGCCGGTCTCAGCCTTCGGCGAGACCGAATGGATCGGTGGCGCGAGACAATGGTCGGTCGGTTTCGCCAATGAGAGCCCGCATCCCTATTGCCGCCTGCTGTGGGACAGCGAAATCGGCAAGACCATGGAATTCCGCCAGAGCGCGACCGAGACGTTCTGGCTGGTCGCAAAGACCACATGGGACATTCCGGCCGGCACCAAGACCGAGGTGACGCTGACCGACCGCATGGCGACGAAGGTAATCGCTGCCGATTTCTTCGACAAGAACACGCTTCGCCTCTGGGGTCCGGCCAGCAAGGGGAGCGCCGGACTGAAGAAGATCATCAAGAATTCCTTTGCCGGAATGCCTGACGTGCAGATCACCTTTGCCGGTGACGAAGGCGACTGGACGCTGCCGCTCTCGCGGGTGGAGCAGCTCTACCCGACCTTCGTCCAGTGCCTCAAACGTCTCGAGGCCGGCGAAAAACCAAAGCAGAATTCCGAGACCCAGCCGTTCTGAGGCCGATTATAGCGGCGGCGCAGTCTCGCGGATCAGGCTGCGGACAGCCTCGATATCGCCGTTGAGCGGCCGCTCGTCGCCGTAATGGGAAACATGTTTCCGCACGGCTTTATAGACAAGGTCCGTGCCTGCCGCCCGCGCCGCCGTCGCCGCCAGGAAATCATGCGCCTGTGCCGCCGCCATCAATTCGATCGCCAGGATATATTCGGCGTTGTCGATGACGGTGAGCAGCTTGCCGGCCGCGGCCGTCGGGTGCGCGAGAAAATCCTCCTGCAGGCCCGAGGTCAGCCCGCCGTCCATGGCCGCGGGTGCGGCAAGGCGGCGGTTCTCGTTGCTGAGTGCGGCAGCGGTATATTGGGCGATCATGAACCCGGAATGGCTGCCGGCATCGCTGGCGAGGAAGGGCGGCAGGCCGCTCACCAGCGGATTGACCAGCCGGTCCATGCGCCGTTCGCTGATCGCGCCGATCTGCGCGAGCGCAATCGCCAGGCTATCTGCCGCCTGCCCGAGCGCCGGGGCAACCGCATGGGCCTCGGAGGAGACGATCGGTTGTTCCGGCGTGCCTGAGACAGCCGGATTGTCCGTCACCGAAGCAAGCTCCTGATTGACGACGCGGGCGGAATTGTCGAAGACATCGCGGGCGGCGCCATGCGCATGCGGCACCGAACGAAGGCTGAGCGCATCCTGCGTGCGCCGGCCGAAGGCGGCGGCGACAAGGCCGCTGCCCTGAAGCCGCGCACGCAGCGTCGCGCCCACTTTCTCGATTCCCGCCGATGGGCGCAGCGCCAGCACGGTCGCGTCGAAGGCGGCGATCTGGCAGCCCGCCGCTTCCAGCGTCAGTGCTGCGATCGCATCGGCCCAATCGAGCAGCCGCTCGGCGCGCGAAAGCGCGACAGTGGTCAGGCCCGTGGCGCAGGCCGTGCCGTTGACCAAGCTCAAGCCCTCCTTGGCGCCGAGCACCAGTGGTTCGAGGTCGATCGCGGCAAGCGCCTCGCGGCCGCTCATGCGCCGGCCGGCCAGGTGAGCGCTGCCTTCGCCGATCAGAACAAGCGCAATATGGGCATTGTGGACGAGATAACCGGCGGAGCCCTTGGACGGCACGTCGGGAATGCAATTATGTTCCAGCAGGGCCGCAAGATGCTGGACGATCGCGCGCCGCACGCCGGAATGACCATGGGCGAAATTGGCAATTTGTGCGGCGATGATGGCGCGCACCTCGCGGGCAGCCAGCAATGGCCCGACGCCGCAGGCATGGCTAAGCACGATGCTGCGCGACAACAGGCTCTGCGAGGCGCGATCGACCACCGTATCGGCCAGCGCCCCGACGCCGGTATTGACGCCGTAGGCGCGCACTCCCGTCTCGACGATACTGGCGACGATGCGGCTTGCCTGCTCGACGCGTACCCAGGCGGTGGGCGACAGCGCGAGCGCTTCCCCTGCCCCGACGCGCGCGACGTCGCGCCAGGTCAGCACTTTATCGATCGTGATCGTCATTGACCGCTTCCGAAATGGCCGATGAACTGGCGGAAAGCGGGTGTCGCGCCGCCGGTGAACATTTCGTCCGGCTTGCCGCTGCTTTCGATCAGGCCTTCGCGCATGAAGACGACGCGGTTCGAGACGTTGCGGGCAAAGCTCATTTCATGGGTGACGACGAGCATGGTCATGCCTTCCTCGGCAAGCGCGCGCATGACGCGCAGCACCTCGCCGACAAGCTCCGGATCAAGCGCCGAAGTCGGCTCGTCGAAGAGCATGACCTTCGGTTTCATCGCCAGCGCGCGGGCGATTGCCGCACGCTGCTGCTGGCCGCCGGAGAGATGAGCCGGATAGGCGTGGCGCTTATCGGCGATGCCGACCTTTTCGAGCAGCGCTTCGGCCTCGGCGATGCAGTCGGCGCGCGGCCGCTTCAGCACGTGGATCGGACCCTCGATGACATTCTGCAGGATCGTCATGTGGGACCAGAGATTGAAGGACTGGAACACCATGCCGAGTTCGGAGCGGATATGGTCCACCTGCTTCTGGCTGACCGGCTTGCTCCGCCCGTTCTTGTGCACCATGCGGATCTCCTCGCCGTCGACCCAGATCTCGCCGTCGCTTGCGGTTTCGAGCATGTTGATGCAGCGCAGAAAGGTCGACTTGCCGGAGCCGGAGGCGCCGAGCAGCGAAATCACATCGCCGTCTTCCGCATCGAGGGAAATGCCGCGCAAGACCTCGTGCGTACCGAAGCTCTTGCGGATATTGCGGACCGATAGTCGGGTTACGCCTGGCATGGGTGCTCCAATCGGGTCAAAAACTGCTTACGCCTTTAGCGCGTGCGGGGCCGCGCGGCGGTGTCGGGAGAGCGAATATTCGAGCAGAGCCATGCCCTGCAGGATGATGAAATTGAGGACGAGATAGATGACCGCCGCGCAGAGAAAGACTTCCATCGTGCGGTAGGTCTGCGAGATCAGCCGCTGGGCGACGCCGGTCACTTCCCAGACGGTGACGAGGCTTGCGAGCGCCGTCGACTTCATCATCAGGACGATCTCGGTGGAGTAGGCCGGCAACGCGTGGCGGAAGGCGATCGGCGCCAGGATGCGGCGGACCAGCAGGAAGCCGGACATGCCGATCGAGCGCGCCGCTTCGATCTCCTTCGGCGAGACGGCGCGAATGCCGCCGCGGAAGATCTCCGCCGTATAGCCGGCCGTGCAAAGCGCCAGCGACAGCACGGCGCAGACCATCGGCTCGCGCAGGAACGGCCAGAGGAAGGAATAGCGGATGAAGCCGAACTGGCCGAGGCCGTAGAACACCAGGAACATCTGGATCAGCAGCGGCGAGCCGCGGAAGATGAAGATATAACCCTTGGCGAAGCTCGTAAGCACCGGGTTGCCGCTGGTCCGCATCCAGACGATGACGAGCGCCAGCAGGCCACCTGTGATGATCGACAGCGAAAACAGGATGAGCGTCGTCGGTACGGCTTTGAGCAGGGTGACCATGGTCGAGGCGATGAAGGTGAAATCCATTGTCGCCTCCTTACGCCTGGCCCATGGCGGATGCCGGCATGCTGCGATTGGCGCGGCGCTCCGCCCCGTTGAAGATGCGGTCAGAAAGGCTGGTCAGGAGAAGATAGAGGCAGCCGCCAGCGATGAAGAACAGGAAATATTGCCGGGTCGAGCCCGCCGCCACCTGGCTGGTGCGCATCAGCTCGGCAAGCCCGGTGACGGAGATCAGCGCCGAATCCTTGAGACTGAGCTGCCAGACGTTACCGAGGCCGGGAATGGCGAGGCGAAACACCTGCGGCATGATGATGCGGCGAAGGCGCATGCCACGATGCATGCCGATCGCCGAGGCGGCTTCGAGCTCGCCCTTGGAGATGGCAAGGAAGGCGCCACGGAACACCTCCGCCTGGTAGGAGCCGGAGATGATGCCGACGGCAAGCGCGCCGGCGATGAAGGAGGGCAAGCCGAGGAAACCCTCGTAACCCATCGCCTGGCCGATCGCGGTGACGGCCGAGGAGCCACCGAAATAGATGAGATAGATGATCAGCAGTTCGGGCACGCCGCGAAACACGGTCGTATAGACATTGCCGAGCGCGACGAGGATAAGATTGCCGGAGAGTTTCGCCGCCGCGACAATCGCGCCGAGTACCGCGCCGATCGCCAGCGCCGTTGCCGTGACGGCCAGCGTCATCAAGGCGGCGGCAATGAGCAGCGCGCCCCATCCGGTCGAGCCGAAGCCGAGCAGTTCCAAGCTTGCCATATCGTCCGTTCCCCGTCCGTGGCAGTGTTTTGCGGATTGACACCAGAGCATGATGCCGAAAAGTGTGAGCGGTTTTCGGACGACATCATGCTCTAACTCTTTTATTTAGAACAGGATTCAGATTTTAGGCCGGCCCGGCCTAAAATCATCCTGTTCGAGCATGCTGTCTCCGGCGATAAAGCCGGAGACAGGTGTTTGCGGCCGAAAGGCCGAAACGCTTATTCCTGCGGGCTGACGTCGACCTTGAACCACTTCATCGACAGGTTCTTGACCGTGCCGTCGGCAAGCGTCGACTTGATCGCCTCGTTGAACTTGTCGCGCAGATCCGTATCGGCCTTGCGGATGCCGAGACCTTCGCCCTCGCCCCAGATCGAGCCGACGATCTCCGGGCCGGTGAAGTCGAGCGTGTCGTTGGCAGCCTTAAACGCGTTGGCGAAATAGACGGCGTCATCGAAGCCGAGGTCGATACGGCCGTTCTGCAGGTCGAGGTCGCGGTCGGCGCCGGTCTTGTATTCGCGGATCTCGGCAATGTCGCCGAAATTGTCATAGACGAACTTGGCATAGACGGTTGCCGCCTGGATGCCGATCGTCTTGCCCTTGAAGACTTCCTTCAGCGCGTCGATCTCCTTCACGCCGGTCTGGCCGGGTGTCATCTTGATCGTGGCGCCGGTGCCGGCGGCCTTTGCCAGCGGGCTGTCCTTGGCGGTGGCAAACGCTGCAGGGGTGGCGGCATAAGGAATGGTGAAACCAATCACCTGCTTGCGCTCCTCTGTGATCGACAGCGCATCCATGATGACGTCGAACTTGCCGGCGTTGAGCGCCGGGATCATGCCGTCCCAATCGGAGGCAACGAGCGTGCATTCGATCTTGGCGCGCTCGCACAGCACCTTGGCGAGTTCCGGTTCGAAGCCGCCGAGCGTGCCGTCGGCATTGGTGAGGTTCCAAGGCGCGTAGGCGCCTTCGAGGGTAATCGTCGCCTTCGTCCAGTCTTTGGAAAAGGCAGGCGCGGCAAAGGCGGAAAAAGCCGCCACACCGCAAAACAGGATTGCGCTGAATTTCATTTGTGAATTCTCCTCTGGAGTTGAAACAGACCTTGCGGCACCACGGCCGATCTTCGCCGGCTTGCCCTTTCTTGTCCTATTTTTCTCAAAGGACCGATTGGGAGGTTGTATATGGTACCATATGAGATATTTTGTGATATGCAAGAGGGAAAGTCGAATTATGTGGCGAATTCCCTTCGTGCAAAAGGAATAGGCAATGAAACGTCCCGGCGAGATGAAGCGCGAATTGGCGGAAAATGACAGCACCCCGCTCTATGCCGGCGTCAAGCAGGTGATCCTCGACCGCATCCAGAGCGGCGAGTGGCCGCCGAAATACCGCGTGCCCTCGGAAAACGAGCTGGTCGTCGAACTCGGCGTCAGCAAGATGACCGCCAACCGGGCACTGCGCGAACTTGCCAATGAGGGCGAGCTCATCCGCATCCAGGGCGTCGGCTCCTTCGTCGCCGAGCGCAAGGGCTATTCGGCGCTGTTCGAAGTGCGCAACATCGCCGAGGAAATCGCCGAACGCGGCCATGTCCATGAGGCCGCCGTCGTCGTTCTCGCCCAGGAAACCGCCTCTCCCGAGGTTGCCGACGCGCTCGAATTGCCGATCGGTGCGGCAGTTTTTCATTCGCTGATCGTCCACAGCGAAAACGGCGTTCCGGTGCAGATCGAGGACCGCTTCGTCCATCCGGAAGCCGCCCCAGAATATCTCGCTCAGGATTTTTCGACGCTGACACCGAACGCCTATCTGACGGCCGCGGCCCCGCTCAGCGGCTCCGAGCATGTCGTCGAGGCGGCGATGCCGCAGGCCTGGGAATGCAAGCTCTTGACCATCATGAAGACCGAACCGTGCCTGACGATCCGCCGGCGCACATGGTCGGCAAAACAGGTGGTCTCAACCGCCCGTCTCGTCTATCCCGGCCACCGCTATCGGCTCGAAGCGCGCAGTGGCAAGATGTTCGAGGAATGAAAACACTGCCCGTGTTGTATATGGAACATGGGCAGCTATTAGGATGCCGGCGTGAAACGTGCCACCAGCGCGTGACGATCGCCCGGATAGGTGAAGCGCACATGCGTCACTGGGCCGGCATTGCTCCAGGTGCGGCGTTCTACCACGAGGCAGGCGGTATTGCGTGGTATATCGAGAGCCGCGGCCAGCTCGGCACCAGCTGAGACGGCATGGATCCGGTGTTCGGCCGTGCTCCACGGCACTTGGTTGAGCAGCCAGGGGCCGGGCGCCATCGTCAGGAAATCGGCATCGGCGGCTTCAGGTACCGTCGCAAGACTGATCAGCCGCTCCTCCAGGCAAAAGGGCCGCGCGCCGGCATTGTGGATGCAGACGACCTCGACGACCGAGGACGCCACAGGCAGTTCCAGACGGCGGCTGTCGTCCGCCTTGGCCTTGCGGCTCACCTTCTTCGAAACCGCATAGGAATAAGGCAGGTTCAGCGACTGCACCTCAGCCTTGATGTCGTGGATTTCGAGAATGGCCGATTGCGCCTGCGGCTGGGTGACGAAGCTGCCGGACTTCTTGCGGCGCTCGATGAGGCCGGCCTTGGCGAGCTGGGTCAGCACCTTGTTCACCGTCATGCGCGAGCAGTCATACTGCGTGGCGAGATCGACCTCGAAGGGAATGCGGTGCCCCGGCGGCCATACGCCCGAGACGATATGGCCCTCGATGTCGCTCAGGATGCGCTGATGCAAGGTCGGATCCCTGCTTTGGTCCATTGCCACGCTCCGGTTGGTCTCCCGCTCTAGCGCATCGGCCCGAAAATCGAAATCGATTCTCGGAAGCACGATGCATCGATTCAAAGTGTTACAGCGTCCTTTGCGCGCCTGAAAAGACACGCGGCGCTGCAATTCCAATAGCCCGCCAGGAAAAGCTCCTTTTCAGGCAGCAAGCAATTCCCCCATCGCAGCGAGGAATCGCCGGTCGATGGCGTCGCGCCTGAGATGGCGTCCGCCCTCCACCTGCTTGCGGCCGCGCGCCCAGACGCAATCGACGGAAATGCCGCCTGCAAACAGCCAGTGATCGAGGGCCTGGTCGCCTGCGAGATAAGGAACGGCCGTGGCATCGAGCGATACGATATCGGCGTGATAGCCCTCGACGAGACCTGCCGGTGCTTTCAATGCGGCACCGCCGCCGGCAAGTGCATGGGTAAACAGCGAAAGCGCCGTCGAACCGCCGGGTGCTGCGATGACGTTGCGGGCGCGAAGCGCCAGGCGCTGCGAATATTCGAGCTGGCGCAGTTCCTCCGGCACGGAGATCAGCACGTTGGAATCCGAGCCGATGCCGTAACGCCCGCCCTCTTCGAGAAAGAGCGGTGCGGCAAAGGCGCCATCACCGAGATTGGCTTCGGTGATCGGGCAGAGGCCGGCGATCGCGCCGCTTTTCGCCATCCGCCGTGTTTCGTCCTCGGTCATATGCGTCGCATGGATCAGGCACCAGCGCTCATCCACAGGCGCATGATCGAGCAGCCATTGCACCGGCCGCGCGCCGGACCAGGCGATGCAGTCCTCGACTTCCTTCACCTGCTCGGCGACATGGATATGGATGGGGCCGTCCCCCGCGATCGGCACGAGCCGTGTGAGCTCGTCCGGTGTTGCAGCGCGCAGGCTGTGCGGTGCCAGCCCGAGCTCGGCGCCGTCGAGCCGGCCGATGACTGCCCGGCATCCCTCCATCAGCCTTTCGAAGCTTTCGAGCGAATTGATGAACCGCCGCTGGCCGTCGATGGGGGCAGCACCGCCGAAGCCGGAATGGGCATAAAAGACCGGCAGCAGCGTCAGCCCGATGCCGGTCTCTTCGCTCGCTGCGCCGATGCGTTCGGCAAGCTCGGCGATATTGGCGTAGGCGCTGCCATCTCTATCATGGTGGAGATAGTGGAACTCGCCGACGCGGGAAAAACCGGCTTCCAGCATCTCTGCATAGAGCTTGGCCGCGACCGCCTCGACATGATCAGGCGTCATCGCCAGGGCAAATTTGTACATCACCGTGCGCCAGCTCCAGAAGCTGTCATTTGCCGGGCCGCGCACTTCCGCAAGGCCGGCCATCGCCCGCTGGAAGGCATGGCTGTGCAGGTTCGCCATGGCGGGAATGAGAAGGGCATGGCGTTCGTCGCCGGGCCTGGGAGAAGTGCCGATTTCGACCCGCGCGATGCGCCCGGCCTCAAGCGTCAGCCGCACGTCCTTCTGCCAGCCCTGCGGGGTCAGCGCCGTGCCTGCGTGAAGTGTGGTCATGACCTTCCCTCTCCTCTTGTCGTGCTGCCGATCTTTCTTTTCCAGAAAAGCGCACAAAATTTCTCTTGTCACCTATCGATTATGTATATACATGTTTTGGCATAAGGAAAGGCGCAAAGCTGATGACCGGGAACAATTTTTCAGAGGAAGCCCCACCTGCCGACACCCGCCCAGTGCTGTGGCGCAACGCGCGGCTCGCCACGCTCGCGCCGACAAAATCGGGGCTTGGCCAAGCGGGACTGGGCATCGTCGAAAAGGGCGCCGTGCTGATCGAAAACGGCCGCATCGCCTTTGCCGGCGCCGAAAGCGAGCTGCCGGCATCGGCCATCGAACATTCCGACATCGTCGATCTCGAAGGCCGCTGGGTAACGCCCGGTCTCGTCGACTGCCACACCCATATCGTCCATGGCGGCAATCGCGCCCGCGAGTTCGAAATGCGTCTTGCAGGCGCGACTTATGAGGAGGTCGCACGCGCCGGCGGCGGCATCGTTTCCTCGGTGAAGGCAACCAATGCGCTGTCGGTCGAGGAGCTTGTCGCGCAGGCTCTGCCGCGGCTCGACACGCTGCTTGCCGAAGGTGTCACGACGATCGAGGTCAAATCCGGCTACGGGCTGAACCGAACCGGCGAAGTGAAGATGCTGCAGAGCGCCCGCCTGCTCGGCCATATCAGACCGGTCCGCGTCGCCACCAGCTATCTCGGCGCCCATGCGACACCTGTGGAATATAAGGGTCGCAACGGCGATTATCTCGATGATGTTGTCCTGCCCGGTCTCGACGACATGCATGGCCTCGGTCTTGCCGATGCCGTCGACGGCTTCTGCGAGGGCATCGCTTTTTCCACGACTGAGATCGCCCGCGTCTTCGACAAGGCGAAGGCGCTTGGCCTGCCGGTCAAGCTGCATGCCGAGCAGCTCTCCAATCTTGGCGGCGCCAAGCTCGCCGCGTCATACGGCGCACTGTCAGCCGATCACCTCGAATATCTCGACGAAGATGGCGTTGCGGCGATGGCCGCAGCTGGCACCGTCGCCGTACTGCTGCCCGGCGCCTTCTACGCCATCCATGAAAAGCAGAAGCCGCCGGTAGAGGTGTTGCGGCGGGCAGGCGTGCCGATCGCGATCGCCACCGATTGCAATCCCGGCACCTCACCGCTCACCTCGATGCTGCTCACCATGAACATGTCGGCCACACTTTTCGGCCTCACCGTCGAGGAATGCATCGCCGGCGCCACCCGCGAAGGCGCCCGGGCGCTCGGCCTGCTCGACAAGACGGGAACGCTCGAACCCGGCAAATCCGCCGATCTCGCCATCTGGAATATCGAAAGCCTTGCCGAACTCGTCTACCGCATCGGCTTCAACCCGCTTCACGCACGCGTCTTCAAGGGCGAAAGGAACGGCCGATGACCATCACGCTCCACCCAGGCTCCGTCTCGCTCAAGGATCTCGAAACCATCTACTGGACCGGTGTGCCGGCAAGGCTCGCTCCCGCCTTCGATGCGGGGATCGCCAAGGCCGCCGCCCGTATCGCTGAGATCGCCGCCGGCAACGCGCCGGTCTACGGCATCAATACCGGCTTCGGAAAACTCGCCTCGATCAAGATCGACAGCGCCGACGTGACCACCTTGCAGCGCAATCTCATCCTGTCGCATTGCTGCGGCGTCGGTGCGCCACTGCCCGACAATATCGTGCGGCTGATCATGGCGCTGAAGCTGGTCTCGCTCGGGCGCGGCGCCTCCGGCGTGCGGCTGGAGCTGGTGCGGCTGATCGAAGGCATGCTGGAAAAGGGCGTCATCCCGCTGATCCCCGAAAAGGGCTCGGTCGGCGCCTCCGGCGATCTTGCGCCCCTTGCCCATATGGCGGCGGTGATGATGGGCGAGGCCGAAGCCTTCTTCGCCGGTGAACGGCTCCCAGGCGCTGAAGCCCTCGAAAGGGCCGGGCTGAAACCGGTGGTGCTCGCCGCCAAGGAGGGCCTCGCTCTCATCAACGGCACCCAGACGTCGACTGCGCTGGCACTTGCCGGCCTCTTCCGCGCCCATCGTGCCGCGCAGGCGGCGCTCATCACCGGCGCCATGTCCACCGACGCCGCCATGGGCTCTTCAGCGCCCTTCCATCCGGATATTCACACATTGCGTGGCCATAAGGGCCAGATCGACACGGCGGCTGCACTTCGCGCCCTGCTCGAAAACTCCATCATTCGCCAGAGCCATATCGAGGGTGACGAGCGCGTGCAGGATCCCTATTGCATTCGCTGCCAGCCGCAGGTCGACGGCGCCTGCCTCGATCTGCTGCGCTCGGTCGCCCGCACCCTCGAGATCGAAGCCAACGCGGTCACCGACAATCCGCTGGTGCTCTCGGACAATTCAGTCGTCTCCGGCGGCAATTTTCATGCCGAACCCGTCGCCTTCGCCGCCGATCAGATCGCGCTCGCTGTCTGCGAGATCGGTGCGATTTCGCAGCGCCGCATCGCGCTGCTGGTCGATCCCACCCTCTCCTACGGTCTGCCGGCCTTCCTCGCCAAGAAGCCGGGCTTGAATTCCGGCCTGATGATCGCCGAGGTCACCTCGGCGGCGCTGATGTCCGAAAACAAGCAGATGTCTCACCCCGCTTCAGTCGATTCGACGCCGACCTCGGCCAACCAGGAAGACCATGTCTCCATGGCCTGCCACGGCGCGCGTCGCCTGCTCGGCATGACCGAGAACCTGTTCGGCATCATTGGCATCGAGGCGCTGACCGCCGCCCAAGGCGTCGAACTGCGCGCGCCGCTATCGACCAGCCCAGAGCTTGGCAAGGCGATCGCCGCGATCCGCAGCAAGGTTCCGAGCCTCGACGTCGATCGCTACATGGCAAACGACCTCGCCGCCGCCGCCGAACTGGTGGCAACGGGCGCCCTGAACGCCTCGGTTTCGAATGGTATTCTGCCGGTTCTGGAGGGTTGATCGTGATGGTTCTGGACTTGGTACCCCCCTCTGCCCTGCCGGGCATCTCCCCCACAAGGGGGGAGATCGGCTGGTTGGCCCCGCTCGCTCCGACATCAATTGTTTGGCAAAGCCCCATCCACGAGTCAATCTCCCCCCTTGTGGGGGAGATGTCCGGCAGGACAGAGGGGGGTAGCGCCCCAGACACCGGAGCGCTTTGCCTATGACCACACCATACGAAATCCGCCAGGGCACCTCCCCCGTCATCCTCGGCTTCCCCCATACCGGCACCGACGTGCCGCCTGAGATCGCCGACCGCCTCAACGACAATGGCAGGATCCTCGCCGACACCGACTGGCACATCCACCACCTCTATGACGGCCTGCTCGACAATGTCACAGTGGTGCGCGCCACCTTCCACCGCTATGTGATCGACGCCAACCGCGATCCGGCGGGCGTGAGCCTTTATCCCGGCCAGAACACCACCGGCCTCATTCCCCAGACGGATTTCGACGGCAAGGCGATCTGGAAGGAAGGCGCGGCACCCGATGAGGCCGACATCGCGGCACGGCTGCGGGATTTTCATGCCCCCTATCATGCTGCGCTTGCCGCCGAGATCGAACGCGTCAAGGCAATCCACGGCGTCGCAATCCTCTACGACTGCCACTCGATCCGGTCGCACATTCCCTTTCTCTTCGAAGGCAAGCTGCCGGATTTCAATATCGGCACCGATATGGGCAAGACGTGCGACAGCGCGATCGAGCAGGCGACGCTGACCGTCGTCGAAGCCGCCGAAGGCTACGACGGCGTGCTCAATGGCCGCTTCAAGGGCGGCTGGACGACACGCCACTATGGTCGGCCCGACACTGGTGTGCACGCGATCCAGATGGAGCTCGCGCAATCGACGCATCTCCAGACCGAGGCACCACCCTTTGCCTACGACGCCGCCAAGGCAGACAGACTTCGCGTTCATCTCAAAAACATTCTGGTGCGCATCGAACAGATTGCGCCAGGCCTGAAACGATAACGATCTCTCGACAGGGGAACCGCCATGAACAATCCACGCCATAATATCCGCGAAATCCGCGCACCCCGCGGCAACGATCTCAATGCCAAGAGCTGGATGACCGAAGCGCCGCTGCGCATGCTGATGAACAATCTCGATCCCGACGTCGCCGAAAACCCGAACGAACTCGTCGTCTATGGCGGCATCGGCCGCGCCGCCCGTACCTGGGAGGATTTCGACCGCATCGTCGCGACGCTGAAGACGTTGACGGAAGAAGAAACGCTGGTCGTGCAATCCGGCAAGCCGGTCGGCGTGTTCCGCACCCACAAGGATGCGCCGCGGGTGCTGATCGCCAATTCCAACCTCGTACCGCATTGGGCGACCTGGGATCATTTCAACGAGCTGGATAAGAAGGGCCTTGCCATGTACGGCCAGATGACGGCCGGCTCGTGGATCTATATCGGCACGCAGGGCATCGTGCAGGGCACCTACGAGACCTTCGTGGAGGCCGGCCGCCAGCATTACGGCGGCAATCTCAAGGGCAAATGGATCCTGACCGGCGGCCTCGGCGGCATGGGCGGCGCCCAGCCGCCCGCCGCCGTCATGGCCGGCGCCTGCTGCCTGGCCGTCGAATGCAATCCCGATTCGATCGATTTCCGCCTGCGCACCCGCTATGTCGACGCCAAGGCCGAGACGCTCGATGAAGCGCTTGAGATGATCGATCGCTGGACCAAGGCCGGCGAGGCAAAGTCCGTCGGCCTGCTCGGCAACGCCGCCGAAATCCTGCCGGAGATGGTCCGCCGCGGCATCCGCCCGGACATCGTCACCGACCAGACCTCGGCGCACGACCCGATCAACGGCTACCTGCCGAAGGGCTGGACGATGGCCGAATGGAAGGCGAAGCGCGAAAGCGATCCGAAGGCTGTGGAAAAAGCAGCGCGCGCCTCGATGCGCGAGCATGTCGAAGCGATGATCGCCTTCTGGAATGCCGGCGTGCCGACCCTCGATTACGGCAACAACATCCGCCAGGTCGCCAAGGATGAAGGCCTCGAAAACGCCTTCGCCTTCCCGGGCTTCGTGCCGGCCTATATCCGCCCGCTGTTTTGCCGCGGCATCGGCCCCTTCCGCTGGGCGGCCCTTTCCGGCGACCCGGAGGATATCTACAAGACCGATGCCAAGGTGAAGGAGCTGTTGCCTGACAACAAGCACCTGCATCTTTGGCTCGACATGGCCAGGGAGCGCATCGCCTTCCAGGGTCTGCCGGCACGCATCTGCTGGGTAGGCCTCGGCGACCGTCACAAGCTCGGCCTCGCCTTCAACGAGATGGTGAGAACAGGCGAACTCTCCGCCCCGATCGTCATCGGTCGCGACCATCTGGACTCAGGCTCCGTCGCTTCGCCGAACCGCGAGACTGAAGCGATGAAGGACGGCTCCGACGCGGTCTCCGATTGGCCGCTGCTCAACGCCCTGCTCAACACGGCATCGGGCGCCACCTGGGTGTCGCTGCATCACGGCGGCGGCGTCGGCATGGGCTTCTCGCAGCATTCCGGCATGGTCATTTGCGCCGATGGCACCGACGATGCCGCAAGACGCCTCGAGCGTGTGCTCTGGAACGACCCGGCGACCGGCGTCATGCGCCACGCCGATGCCGGTTACGAGATCGCCATCGACTGCGCCAAGGAAAAAGGCCTGCGCCTGCCTGGCATTCTCGGGAACTGAACCCGGTGAGGATCCTGCGCGCCGGCGATCACAAACGCATGCCCTGGAAAAACGGCAAGGGAGAGACGGTGGAGATCGCCGCCTTTCCACCCGGCGCTTCGATCAACGACTTCGACTGGCGCATCAGCATGGCGACGGTCGCGGAGGATGGCCCGTTTTCGATCTTTCCCGGCATCGACCGCACGCTGGCGATCCTTGATGGCAACGGCATGGTGCTCGATGTCGCAGGTAGTTCGCCCGTGCTGCTGACAACGACAAGCGATCCGCTGGCCTTCCCGGCGGATATCCCCGTCGCGGCCAGGCTCGAGGATGGAGCTATCACCGATCTCAACGTCATGACACGCCGTGACGGGCTCGCCCATACGCTGATCAGGATCGACGTCGATGGCGGCAAGACCGTGGGGCTTTCGCCCTCGACATGCCTGTTGCTTTGCCATCGCGGCGCATTGTCATTCCGGCGGGACGGCGAGACCGGCGCGCTCGCGGCAGGCGATGCGCTGCTGATCGAGGGCGCAGCCGCAACCGTGCTGGAAATCGATGGCGAAGCCAGATGTTATCTCGCTTCGATCACCGCAGGCTGATCTTCGAACAACGAATTGAAAACATTAAACAATCGAGGATTTGGCGAAGCATTTGCATAAACCATCGCCATCTCGGGCCATGGACGTCATTCCTCGTTTCGGTCTAAACTTCGCCCTTCTGATGCAGAAGAAGACCTAGACTGCCCGCGACGTGCCGGGGAGCAAGGGAGCAGGCGTGACGGATCCATACGATATTCTCGGCGTTGAACGCGATGCGGACGAGACGCAGTTGAAGGCCGCCTATCGGCGCCTGGCGAAGGTTGCCCACCCCGATTCGGGTGGTGATTCGGACGCCTTCGCCAATCTGCAGAAAGCCTACGGGCTGCTTCTCGATCCGGTCCGGCGCAAGGTCTACGACGATACCGGCTACGACGTCGAATTCGCCGATGCGGCCGAATTGCAGGCGCTCGTGATGATCGAGAAGCTCGTCACCGACGCAGTCCTCGACGAGCGTGCACCCGGAAGTTTCGATCCCGTCGCCGTCATGCAGGACAGCCTTTCCGAGGAACTGCGCAAGGCGCGTTTCAGCAAGAGCGAGCTGGAACGCCACGCCTCGCGAATCGGCCTGCATCTGGAGCGGCTCGAAAAACAGTCCGGCCGCGATGTGCTCGCCCACATGTTCCGCGCCCGCATCGAAGCGATCTCCAAGGCGGTCGCGGAAACCGAGGCGAAGATCAAGGCGACGGAACGCGCCGCCGACATGCTCAGCGGCTATGTCTACGACATCGATCCGCCGCCGCTGCCGGATGACGCGGTCACCAGCATCGAATGGGCCGAGCCCTCCAGAAACCGCTCCACCGGCTGACGGCGTACGACGCCGCTGATCTTAATAGGACAACTTCGGATACCAGTCCGCCGGCCGGCCTTCGGGCGTCGAATCGATGACGGTCCAGAGCGGCATCAGGTCTGGTGCGCCGCGCGGGTCCTCGCCGGGGTCGGCCGTCACCTCGCCCATCTCCTGGCTCCAGAAATGGCGGAGGGTGCCGTCGCGGCGCGTGAAGACGTTGAAGGCCGCGTCATCGCCGCCATCCCCGCCGATTGCGTGATAGTCGCGGCTGTAACCGTCCGTCATGTCGGAATAAAGCGGCAGGTGATGCCAGCCACGCTCCTTCTTGAAGGCGAGCAGCTTTTCAATCGGCGAGCGGGCCACGACGGCCAAGGCTGCGCGCTGCTGGATGTCGGGCACCTCGCCGTCCCAGGCCGACAGCAGCGAGGTGCACATCGGGCACGGGCGCTCGCGTTGCGGGCCGAACATATAG
Organism: Rhizobium sp. WYCCWR 11128; assembly: GCF_013416305.1. Lineage (NCBI taxonomy): Bacteria > Pseudomonadati > Pseudomonadota > Alphaproteobacteria > Hyphomicrobiales > Rhizobiaceae > Rhizobium > Rhizobium sp. WYCCWR 11128. The sequence goes on along the minus strand of NZ_JACCEZ010000005.1, from coordinate 195,788 downwards.
CTGTAGACGATCAGCGTCTCCTTGTCGGCGAAGAGCTCGCTGAAGGATATCGGCCCATCGCTGCCTTCGAAGCGGTAGTCTTTCGTGACCTCGCCACCCGACGGCAGCGCCCGGCGCTGTCTTGCCACGCGCTCGATGTGCCGGCGCAATTCGATCTCTTCGGCCAGCAGCGCGTCGCGGGCGCTGCGATACGCTTCGCTCTCATTGGGGAAACGTACGCCGTTCTTGGCCGCAAGCACGGCGGCGGGGACCAGATTCCGATTATCCATGACGATATCCTCCTTCTGTTGCCGCGCGTCTCAGACGCGCAAAGGACGTGCTGAAGCGACGACCGGATCGTAGCACATCATTGCAAGGACGATCGGCTGATGCGAAAATCGACAGAGCCGACGGAAAATATTCGCCCCGCGCTTTGGCCGGCTCGGTGCCCGGAGCGCCAAGCCCAGCTGCCGGTGCACAACCTCGACGAAGACGGACGAGACGGCTTGATCCAGCTGCACCACGTGGTGAGATTCCAATTCCTCAGAACATGACCATCGAAGTCGAGCAGATAAGGCCGAAGAGCGTCGTGAAACTCAGTGAACGGTGATCACCGGAATGCCAGCTTCGTCGGCGGCACGGATAAGCGCTGCTCGCGCGTCCTGAGCCGGAATTTCCCCATGAATTGCATTTCGGCACGCCCTAATCGCTATAAGATATTCTTCTCCGTCGTCGATCGGCCAGCCAGCCGTCAACATCTCGGCAGCCTGGCAGAGGGTTGCGACAAGCTTGTATTTTTCCGGCCCATCCACAACGAGCATCAGAGGGGCAAACTCTCCGGATGTGTGCCAATTCATGACATTAGGTCTCCCCACAGTAAACATATTAGTAACCGTGCAAGAACCGTTCCGTGATCTTCGCCGGCATGCCGAAGCTCGTTTCGGAGGCCGCAGAATGGAAAGGAGAACATTTCTTAAAGGGCGCTTTAGTCGCCTCAGCATCGCCAGCGTCAGCATGGGCACCTGTTGGCAGGGAAACGGTCGTCGGCCTCATTACCCGCCATGCTGAAGCCGATAAGGCGCCGAAAGATCGATCAGCTTTGTCTTCGGCCGGCTGGCTCCAATGGAGGCGGCGCGCAATCGCAGGAAGCTCAATACCTATAAAACAAGAGAGTTATTGACTGAGAGTCTGAGGGGTGCCGGACCTCCGCTCAAAGGTAAGCTCGCGAAAAGAACACCGCGGTCGTCAAAAAGGCGACCGCGAGGGTTAGCACCCGGACGACCGATGATGGGAGCCTTCGTCCGATATGCGCTCCGATCCACCCGCCGATAACGGCTCCGATCGTCATGGGAATGCACTCCTGCCATACGATTGCCCCGGCAAGTACGAAGACGACGACGGCGACCGCGTTGGCGGCGGTTACCATCACCATTCTTGTCGGGTTCAGGCTCTTGATGTCCCCGCCCCCGAGCGCGCTCCATGCCGCAAGCATCATGAGACCCACCGCGCCGCCAAAATAGCCGCCATAAAGACCGAGAAAGAACTGAACCGTTGCGAACGCCAGAACACTCGGACGTGCCTGCGTCTGGAACCGGGCGCTGAGCCTCGGACCTGCAGTCAGCATCAATGTCGCCACCAGCAAAAGCCATGGCAGGAGACCATCGAAAATCCTGGATGGGGTTAGCAGCAATAGAATACTTCCGGCCACGCCACCCACGACTGTCACGATGGCAATGGGCACGACATTGACGCCGCACACACTCCTAACCCCGTCACGGTAGACCCACGAGCTCGCCATACCGCCGGGAAACAAGGCCAGGGTGCTTGTCGCGTTTGCGGCTACCGATGGCACTCCGACCGATATCAGCGCAGGCAGGGAGACGAACGATCCGCCGCCCGCCAACGCATTCATGCTGCCTGCTAACAAGCCAGCAAGGAAAAGAAGCATGATATCGTACATGTTCAGGTCGCCTTAGCCCCCAATGCTGAGTCCGGCCGAGCCTCTCGTCCAATACCGCAGTCAACTCGCCGCACGCCGTTGCGCGTCCAGAAGAGTCCGCCCCACGACTGCCATTCGCCGTAGTCAGGGAAACGCAATTGAGAGCCATTCATCCGATCACCATGAGCGTAACCGATGCTATCCCGAGGAGTACGCCAACCGCCTGATGCCAGCCGAGCCTCTCGTCGAAAACCAAAACGGCGATCGCGTTGATGGCGATGAGCTGCGCGACCGACGATAACGAAATAGCAAGGGAAAGCCCGCTTGTCCGCATGAGAGCGATCATCGAAAGATTGCCTAATGTGTAGAGGACAAGCGCGGTGGCGAGCAGCCAAAGGTTCGAGTTGCTCACATATGCGCGGGAAGCGGTCGCTCCCGCCAGGAATAGGCAGACGGCTATGAAGAGGATGGCGGCAACACGCATCGATAAACTCCTGCTGACGCGTTTTGTCTAACGCCGGGCGGCCCGTCAATCCATCAGAGACTATCCCCTGTCCTCGATCGCGACGCACGGCTACATGGTGATCAGTTTATTTTACACCCAGCTCGACGTTAGCTACCAATAAGAAGGCTCTCAAGCCGTCCAATCGTCCAAGGCGGCCAGGGGCAAAAAGGACGACGCCGCAAAGCTTTTCGAACGTCATCAACATCATGGATGCCCTCAAGAAGAGCGTCGAAGCCGACATGAAACGTCGAAAGAAAGCGGCCTGATAAAATCCCCGAGCTGACGAGCGGTCCCGCTATGTGGAATGACTATGAACAACATTCGCATGAAAGAGTTCCTGCGACATGATGCAGTCTCTCGCGACCTCGCTTCTCCGCCGCTGAAATCCCTTCCGCCAACGACAAGACGAAAACGGCGATATGCGCAAGGGCTGGAAAACAAAAAGGGCGCTCGACCCTTGCGGGGAGCGCCCTTATCCTGTCGGACAACGAACAGTTCGACGACGTCGATACCGCGCGCATCCATTTTTCAGGCAGGACGGGTATATGGACCCTTTCCACCGGGGTTTCAAGAGGCGGTTCAGCGGTTCTACACGATAATTGACCCTAGAACAGGATTCAGATTTTAGGCCGGGTCGGCCTAAAATCTGATCCTGATCTAAATCAAAGAAGTGGAGCATGATGTCGTCCGAAAACCGCTCACACTTTTCGGCATCATGCTCTAGTCGATCAGGAGGCGACCCCGGTGATCGGATTGACCACAGGTCGTTCGCTTTTGTCTCTGACCCCCGCCGGCTGCACCACCGGCGGCGCCATCGATTCTGCATCGGCGGGCTCCGGCTTTTCAGGAACGGCGCCGACATCTTTGGGGCGCCGCTGCCCGGGCTTTACGTTTTGATCATTCGTCGACATTGTCGGTCTCCCTTCCAGGAAGAAGTCACGGCCGTCGACATGGTTCCGACGATGGGATGGAGGATTACCGATGCTTGACAGGTTTCTGCTTCAAGGCGCTCCCGATGCGCGCTTCACCATCCTTCTTGCGCATGGCGCCGGCGCGCCGATGGATTCGGCATCGATGACAGCAGCGGCAAATGCCCTCGCTGGTGTCGGCTTCCGCGTCGCCCGTTTCGAATTCGCCTATATGGCCGCCCGCCGCACCTTAGAAGGTCGCAAGCCGCCGCCACGCGCCGAAACGCTCAATCCCGAATACGAGGCGGCCATTGCCGAACTCGGCGCCAGCGGTCCGCTGATCATCGGCGGCAAGTCGATGGGCGGCCGGGTCGCCAGCATGGTCGCCGACGACCTTCATCGTCGGGGAAAGATTGCCGGCCTGCTCTGCCTCGGCTATCCCTTCCATCCACCCGGCCAGCCGGAGAAGCTGCGCACCGGCCATCTCACGGGGCTGACGACTCCCGCGTTGATCTGCCAGGGAACACGCGACGAATTCGGCACGCGGGACGAGGTGCCGGACTACGATCTGTCCGACAGGATCGAGATCCTCTGGCTCGAGGACGGCGACCACGATCTCAAGCCGCGCAAGACGATCTCCGGCTTCTCCAGTGCCGACCACCTCGCCACGATGGCGAAGGCGGCAAAGGCATGGGCCGAAGGTTTGCCGGTTTAAGCATCACCATCCCCGGTGCCGTCAGCCTGCCGGCGCCGCCGTCAGGCAGCGAGCTTCCTGACATCGATGCGTCGGTCGGTGGCGGAAACGGTGATTTCGAAGTGGTCGGCCTGCACCACGCCCCGAATATTGCGCGGCCGATGGGCGACGATCGCCACTCCACCTCTCAGCCGGACACTGTCATAGAGGATACCGGCGCCGCCGCTCGAGCGCACCTCTTCTCCCAGAACCTGCGACGCCGCATAGCTGGTGCCGTCATAGACATTGGGCCGTAGCGTCTGCTCTCCACGAATGTCGAGATAGTCCCCCAACAGAGTGGCTGCGTAGCTTCTATAGGTGCGGGCCACCGTCGCCACTCCGCGCGCGACAGCCTCGCGCCGGAGATGATGGCCAACCTCGGCTGCGGCTGTCCTGAGATTGTCGGCGGCATACCAGGCGCCGAGATCGGGGCCGTTGAAGCGCATTCCTCCCGGCGCAACATGCAGGAATGCCGCCATGACAATGCTGGCATTGGCAACGCCATAAACCCATTGGTCCTCGGGAAGCCGTTGGATGCGGTCGGCGACGAGCCGGTCGTTGGTCCAGCCGACGAGCTCCATCACGGCTTCGAGATCTGCCGCCCGCGTCACCGTCTCAAAAAGCCCGATCGGTGGAAATTGCGACGGGATCAGCCGATATGACGGACGCGGCGCTTCAGCAAAACGATCGCTCACCGGAAGACGATGTCCGCATCTTCGTAAGGTGTGAAGGCCTCGTCGAGCGCATTTGGCTGCATATAGAGACCGCCGCGGGCGCCGTCGAGAAACCGGCGGACGGTCATCAACCCGTCCTGGGTCCCGTTCGTCATGATATCAAGCGGCGGATGGCCGCCGAAAACCGGCGCCTGATGCGGCGTGCGCAGCCAGGCGACGCCGGCGCGTTCATCGGAAAACAGCACGCCGAGCGCCTGATGGATACCGAGCACGGCGGAGATGCGGGTCAGCGTATCGACATCGAGCGTGAAAGCGCCGTGCTCGCGCGCCTGTTTGGCCCAATTGTGATAGGTCGACCGAGAGGGATAGCCGAGCATGAGCAGACGCTGCTCCTCGCTCAGCCCCCAGAGATCGGCGATCGCCAGAAAGGTTCGCAGGGCCGGGGCGCTCAGCCTCTTGCGGTTTGCCGGAGCAAACCGCTCCATTTCCAGCCGCTGTGGCCCTTGGTCTTCCCGTTGCTCCCGTCGCGCATGCTGCATGAAAGCCTCCTGTCTTGAATTAGACTTAGTCCAAATCTGGGCATTCATCAAGCAAATTTAAAGGGCCGCCTCGCCTGCCGCCTCGCGGATCGTCTGCATCAGGATCGATTGCGGCAGTGACGGCACGGCATCGGCGCGCATCGTCAACCCGACCGGCCCCTTGGTCTCGCCGGTATCGACCGGCAGAAGCGCCAGCCGCCCGTCGGCGACATCGTTGGCCACGACGCCGTTGGAAATGATCCAGATCGCATCGCTTGCCCGCAGGAATGCGCGGCCGAAGGAATCCGAAACCGTCTCGATCTGGTTCGGCAGGCTGGAGACGCCGTTGGCGATGAGGAAATTTTCGACCACCGGCCGAATAATCGAACCCCGCGTCGGCATCAGCACCGTATAGTTGCCGAAGCCGGCAAACAGTGCTTGCCGGCCGTCGAGCAGCGGATGGCCGGCGCGCACGGCAAACACCACCTGCTCGGAATAAAGATGCTCGAAGGAAAACCCTGCCATATTCTCGGCGCCGGCCAGACGTCCGACGACGAGGTCGAGATCACCGACGCGGAGCTGTTCAAGGAGCACGGCGTTCTCGCCGGTGACGATCTTCACCCGGCTCCAGGTCTTTTCCTTGAGGAAGAGTTCCATCGCCCGCGGCATGATGCGCGATGACACCGTCGGCAGCGCGCCGATCCGGATCGGCGGCGCATCTGCGAACTGCTCCTGCGAGACGGAATCGAGACCCTGGCGCAGCGCCGTCAGCGCCGCACCTGCATGCCGCAGGAAGACCTCGCCGTAGCGGGTGATCTTGATGCCGCGGCCATCACGCTCGAAGACATCGACGCCCAGCACCTGTTCCAGTTCGCGGATCGTCTTGGTGACCGCCGGCTGGCTGACATGCAGCAATTCGGCGGCCTTCATGACGCTCTTCTGCCGCGCCACCTCGACAAAGGTTTGCAGATGGCGGAACTTGACCCGGCTGTCGATCATCGCTCGCATAACTCCAGGGTTATCGAAACGCCAATAAATATCATTTTACTTAACCGGATCAAGCAGTCAATTTCACCATTCAGGAGGAGAGTGACGTGCAATTCGCCCGCATAAACGACGTGACGATCCATTATCAGATCATTGGCGCGCCTGCCGACAGGCCGGTAATCGTCTTCGCCAACTCGCTGGGCACGGATTTCCGCATCTGGCGCGACGTCGTGGTACGGCTTGCCGGTGAATTTGCCATCGTGCTTTACGACAAGCGCGGCCACGGCCTTTCCGATGTCGGCCAGCTCCCCTCATCGATCGAGGACCATGCGACGGATCTCGCCGGCCTTCTCGATCTGCTGTCGGTCAAGGATGCCGTCATCTGCGGCCTGTCGGTCGGCGGCCTCATTGCCCAGTCGCTCTACCATCGCCGGCCGGATCTGGTCCGCGCGCTGATCCTCTGCGACACCGCCCACAAGATCGGCACGGCGGAGAGCTGGAACGCCCGTATCGCCACCGTCGAGCAAAACGGCATCGGCAGCATCGTCGACGCGGTCATGGAGCGTTGGTTCACGCCCGCCTTCCGCCGGCCCGAGAGCACCGCCTATGCCGGCTATTGCAACATGCTGACGCGCCAGCCCGTCGAGGGCTATGTCGCCGCCTGCGCCGCGATCCGAGACGCCGATTTCACGGAGGTCGCAAAGACGATCACCGTCCCGACGATCTGCATCGTCGGCGACCAGGATGGCTCGACGCCGCCCGATCTCGTGCTTTCGACCGCGAAGCTGATATCAGGCGCTCGCTACGAAGTGATCCGCGATTGCGCGCACATTCCCTGCGTCGAGCAGCCGGAGGCGCTAACGGCGATCATCCGCGCCTTCCTCACATCCATTCCGCCTGGAGAAGTCAGCCCATGAATGAGACCGCGTCCCCTTCCGAGCGCTATCGCCAGGGCATGGCGACCCGCCGCGCCGTGCTTGGCGACGCCCATGTCGACCGCGCCGCCGCCACATCGACGGAGTTCGACCGCCCCTTCCAGGAACTGATCACCGAGGCCGCCTGGGGTCATGTCTGGTCGCGCCCGGCGCTGACGAAGCGCGAGCGCTCGATCATCACGATCGCTCTGCTTGCCGCGCTCGGCCAGGACGACGAGGTCGCCATGCATGTGCGTGCCACCGCCAATACGGGGGCGACCCGCGAGGATATCTGCGAGGCGCTGCTGCATGTGGCGATCTATGCCGGCGTTCCCGCCGCCAATCACGCGATCAAGATCGCAAAGCAGGCTTTTGAACAGATGGACGCCGAACAGGCGGCCTGAGGGAGGAACATGTCCGAACGACCGAACCGCAAGCCCGAGACCGGCGGCTTCTTCGCCCGCGACCGCGCCTGGCATGCGCCGGCGCTGACCCCCGGCTACAAGACCTCCGTGCTGCGTGCACCGCAGCGCGCGCTGCTCTCCCTCGACGGCACGATTTCCGAGACCACCGGCCCGGTCTTCGGCCATTCGATGATCGGCGAACTCGACAACGACCTGATCCTGAACTACGCGCAGCCCGGCGAAAGTGCGATTGGCGAGCGCATCATCGTCCATGGCCGCGTGCTCGACGAACGCGCCAAGCCGGTTGCCGGCGCCTTGGTCGAGTTCTGGCAGGCCAATGCCGGCGGCCGCTATCGCCACAAGAAGGAAACCTATCTGGCGGCGATCGACCCGAATTTCGGCGGCTGCGGCCGCGCCATCACCGACGAGGATGGCCGCTACCATTTCCGCACCGTCCGCCCCGGCGCCTATCCCTGGCCGAACGGCATCAACGATTGGCGTCCCGCCCATATCCATTTCTCGATCTTCGGCCATGGCTTTGCCCAGCGCCTGATCACCCAGATGTATTTCGAAGGCGACCCGATGATCTGGAAATGTCCGATCGTCGGCACCATCCCCGACAAGGCGGCGATCGAGCAGCTGATCGCGCCGCTTGACTGGGGCAACACCATTCCGATGGATTCACGCGCCTATAAATTCGATATCGTGCTGCGCGGCCGCCGCTCGACGATGTTCGAAAACAGACCGGAGGGCAACTGACCATGCAGCAGCTCGGCTATCTCAAGGAAACCCCGTCGCAGACGGCGGGTCCCTATGTGCATATCGGCCTGACGCCGAATTTCTGCGACATAACGGGCGTCTACGACACCGATCTCGGCATCGGGATGGTCAACGACAAGACGCTCGGCGAACGCATCACCGTTACCGGCCGGATCTTCGATGGCGCCGGGGCATTGGTGCGCGATGCGGTCATCGAGATCTGGCAGGCCGACAGCGCCGGGCTCTATAACAGCCCGTCGGAAATGCGCGGCGCCGCCGACCCGAATTTCGCCGGCTGGGGCCGCTGCCCGACCCGCGCTGAGGACGGCGTCTACAGCTTCGAGACGGTCAAGCCCGGCCGTGTCCCCTTCAAGGACGGCCGCAGACAAGCCCCGCACATCACCTTCTGGATCGTCGCCCGCGGCATCAATATCGGCCTGCACACGCGCATGTATTTTCCGGAAGAGACGGAGGCCAACGCCGCCGACCCGCTGCTTTCCCGCATCGAACATCGCGAGCGCGTCGCAACAATGGTCGCCACCCGCGACGGCGCGACCTGTCACTTCGACATCCATCTGCAGGGTCCGAAGGAAACGGTGTTTCTGGATATCTGAAGGCCGGCGTCGCCATCGGCTTGCTGGGGCGGTGATGTGCGGGTAGCGTCCGCCAGGGGATGTGCCGTACGAGATCACCCGCCCATGAAGCGCGGACGCCGCCTCGAGCCCCTTCAGCGGGGAGAAGGTGGCGGCAGCCGGATGAGGGGCCACAACCACGAACCGAGACGATCATGACTGCATCGCCCTTCGACCACCCCTTCCTTTCCAGCCTGCTCGGCGACGATGAAATCGCGCCCTATTTCTCCGCCGAGGCGGATATACGGGCCATGCTCTCCTTCGAGGCCGCGCTCGCCAAGGCTGAAGCCGCTCACGGCCTCATTCCCGCCGAAGCCGCAAGGCGCATCGCTGACACCTGCGCCGCCTTCTCGCCCGATGTGTCCAGTCTTCGATCAGCAACGGCAAGGGACGGTGTCGTCGTTCCCGACCTCATCAAGCAGCTGCGCACCGATGTCGGCGAGGAAGCGGCAAAAAGCCTGCATCTCGGCGCGACCAGCCAGGATGTCATCGATACCAGCCTGATGATCCGCCTGAAGGCCGTCGTCTTCCTGTTTGCCGGCCGGCTTTCCACCATCGCCGTGGGGCTCGATGCGCTCGACGGCCAGTTCGGCCGGAACCAGCTGATGGGTCATACCCGCATGCAGGCGGCGATCCCGATCACCGTCGCCGATCGCCTCCGTGCGTGGCGGGAGCCGCTGGCGACCTATCGCGACCGCCTGACCGAACAGGGTTTTCCCGTCCAGTTCGGTGGTGCGGCCGGCACGCTTGACAAGCTCGGGTCGCAGGCCGCAGCCATCCGGGCCTCGCTCGCCCAGGAACTCGGTCTCACCGATGCGCCGCAATGGCAGAGCGGGCGTCTGCCGATCGCCGATATCGCCGGCCTGTTCGCGTCGATATCGGGCAGCCTCGGCAAGATGGGGCAGGATATCGCGCTGCTTGCCCAGGCTGGCGGCGAGATCGAAATCTCAGGCGGCGGCACGTCGTCGGCGATGGCGCACAAGCAGAACCCCGTTTCCGCCGAAGTCCTCGTCTCGCTCGCCCGCTTCAACGCCACGGCTTTATCGGGCGTTCACCAGTCCCTCGTCCACGAACAGGAACGCTCGGGCGCTGCCTGGACGCTCGAATGGCTGCTTCTGCCGCAAATGACGATGGCAACCGCCGCCAGCCTGCGGCTAGCCGGAGAGCTTGCAGGAAATATCAAGAGGCTTGGAACGGGCTGATCCAGCACCTTTGCATGTAATGCCGGAAACCGGCTATGCAGAGTGCAATGAAATCAGGAGCAGCCTCGTGACCTTTCCCCTCTTCGACCTCTCCGGGCGCCGCGCCCTCGTTACCGGCTCCAGCCAAGGCATCGGCCGCGCGTTGGCGGTCGGGCTTGCCGAGCATGGCGCTTCGATCATCATCAACGGCCGCAACGCGCAGAAGGCTGAGGCCGCCGCCGAGGATATCCGTCGCAGCCATCGCCATGCCGTCAGCGCCGCCTTCGACGTCACCGATGCCGAGGCCAGCCGCACCGCCATCGCCTATATCGAGGCGGAGATCGGCCCGATCGACATCCTCGTCAACAATGCCGGCATGCAGTTCCGCACACCGCTGGAGAACTTCCCGGTCCACAAATGGGACGAGATCTTCAAGACCAATGTCTCCAGCCTGTTCTATGTCAGCCAGCCGGTCGCCCAGGCGATGATATCGCGCGGCCGCGGCAAGATCATCAACATCGCCTCCGTCCAGGCCGAACTCGCCCGCCCCGGCATCGCGCCCTATACCGCGACCAAGGGCGCGGTGAAGAACCTCACGCGCGGCATGGCGACCGACTGGGCGAAATACGGCCTGCAGGTCAATGCGATCGCGCCCGGCTATTTCCGCACGCCGCTCAACCAGGCGCTTGTCGACGATCCGAAGTTTTCTGGCTGGCTGGAAACCCGCACGCCGGCCGGCCGCTGGGGCGAGGTCAAGGAGCTCGTCGGCGCCGCCGTCTTCCTCGCCTCGGATGCCTCCTCCTTCGTCAACGGCCATATGCTGACCGTAGACGGCGGCATCACCGTCTCGCTCTAGAACAGGATGTCGTCCGAAAACCGCGCACACTTTTCGGCATCATGTTCTATCTCTTTGTTTTTACGCAATTCCGAAAGCAAAACCGCTGCACACTTTTGCTGGAATTGCTCTAAATTCGCATCATCCGAGTTTGGCGATTGCCCGCAGATTGTCGGCCGTCGTCGTCGGAAATTCGAAGAATTCGAGATAGGCGGGGATCTGTTCGAACAACATGTCCGTCCCAACCTGAAATGCACAGCCGCGCGCCCGCACGGCCTCGAGAAAAGGGGTTATCTCCTTGGTCAGCACGACTTCGCCGACGAAGGTCGATGGAGAAATGCGGTCGATATCGATTGGCAGCGGGTCACCCCGTCGCATTCCGAGAGGTGTCGCATTGACGACAATGTCGAAACCTGCCGGATCGGCGGAGCCGACCGTCACTTCAAGCTGTGGATAATATTTCTTCAGCCTGTCCAGCAGCGCGGTCGCGGTCGTCTCGTTGGCGTCGAAGATGGCGAGATGGTCCACGCCCGCCTGTGCCAACGACGCCGCGATCGCCGAGCCGACGCCGCCGGCACCCGCAATGAGCGCATGGGCGCCTTCAACCTTTTTACCCTTGCGCAACACGCCGCGAACGAAGCCCTCGCCATCGAACATGTCACCGATCAGCCTGCCGTCCGAACCGAGGCGCACTGCATTGCACGAGCCTGCGACTTTCGCGTTGGTCGACGTTTCGTCGAGCAGCGCCATCGTCGAAATCTTGTGCGGCATCGTGATCAGAGCGCCGTGGATATTGGATAGCCGGAACAGAAGCTTCAGAAATACCGAATAGTCCTCCGGCCTGCAGCCCATCGGCACGACGACGGCATCAATTCCGTTCTTCTCGAAATACGGATTGTAGATCAGCGGGGCCTTGAAGGACTCCGTCGGATAGCCGAGGTGAGCGATGAGTTTGGTCGTCCCGGTGATCATGTGGTCAGACTTTCTGGGGATCGGAAGAGGCGCGGGCGTCAGCGAGGTGGATCATCCGTCCCGAGCGCGCCGATCTCTTGATCGCCTCGACGACCCTGAGCGTGGCGAGGCCCTCCCGGCCACTCACCAGAGGCGTGGCATCGCCACGAATGACGTCGCAAAAATGTCCGAGCTGAACGCGAAGGGGATCGGCTGCCGCGTAGGGCACCCGCTCCTGGTCGAGCCGCTCCAGCCAATCGGGCCTCGAAGGGCTCGTCCAAAGCGTCAAATCGGGAATTCCGAGCGAACCCCTGGTGCCGCCGATCTGGTAGCAGAATTGATCGTAATGGGGAAAAGCGGGGTTCTCACCGGTGGTCGTCTCCCAGCTCCAGGGCGCGGCCACGGCATCACTGCCGTTGAGGGTGGCAAGCACCCCGCCTGCAAAACGCAGCGTGACGACGGCCGTATCCTCGACGGCATGGTTCCGCACGGCGTGCGATTCCAGCGCATGGACGGCTTCGACCTCGCCGAAGAGATATCGGAAGAGATCGACATCGTGGATCAGGTTGACGAAGACCGGGCCGGCGCCCGCTTCGCGCCGCCAGGGGATATCGAAATAGTTGTCGGGCTTGGCGACCCAGAACGTGCCGTGCACCGCGATGATCCGGCCAAGCCTTCCGCCGTCGACGATCTGCTTTACCGCCTGGATCATCGGATTGTGGCGCCTGTGATGGCCGACCAGCAGCGGTATGCCCGCCTTCTCGCCGGCGGCGACCAGCGCCGCGGCGGCATCGACATCGTCGGCGATCGGTTTCTCGATCAGAACGGGGATGCCGGCGGCGACGATCTCCATTCCGTTCTCGACGTGAAGCTGGTTCGGCGTTGCCACGATGACGCCGTCAGGCCTATCCTCGACGCGAATGTCCGAAAAGCTCCGGTACCATCGGGCGCCGACAGTCTCGGCAAAGTCGCGACCGGCGGCGGAAGGATCGATCACCGCCGAGAGAACGGTTCCGGGCTCGGACATGACACGCTCGACGTGGCGCCTGCCGATCAGGCCGGCTCCCATGACTGCAATCTCCAGCGGCTTCATTGCCGGCTCCCATAATTTGCCAGACGCATCGACCTTGAGACCCCTACTTCCGCAGGATTTCTCCGAGGAATTTCCTGGTTCGCTCATGCTGTGGGTTCGTGAAGAACTCGGCGGGCGGGGCTTCCTCGACGATCGCGCCGCTGGCCATGAAGATCACGCGATCGGCGACCTGGCGGGCAAAGCCCATCTCGTGCGTGACGCAGATCATCGTCATGCCCTCATCAGCAAGCGCGATCATCGTATCCAGCACCTCCTTGACCATCTCCGGATCAAGCGCCGAGGTCGGCTCATCGAACAGCATGACTTTCGGCCGCATGCAAAGCGCGCGGGCAATGGCCACGCGCTGCTGCTGGCCACCAGAAAGCTGCACCGGATATTTGTCGGCCTGCTCCAGGATCTTGACCCGCTCGAGCAGCCCGCGTGCCCGTTCCTCGGCCTCCGCCCTGCCAACGCCGGCTGCCTTCATCGGCGCCAGCATGCAGTTCTGCAGCACGGTCAGATGCGGAAACAGGTTGAACTGCTGGAAGACCATGCCGACCTCGCGACGGATCGCATCGATGGTCTTGGCCTGATTGCCGAGAAGAATCCCGCCGACGCGGATTTCACCTTTTTCATAGGTCTCGAGATGGTTGATGCAGCGAATGAGCGTCGACTTGCCGCTGCCGGAAGGCCCGCACAAGACGATCCTCTCGCCGCTGCGAACCGATATGTTGATGTCGTGCAGGGCTTGAAAAGCGCCATACCACTTCTCCACCCGCTCCATGGTGATCATGGTTTCCGCGCCTTGAGCAGGACTGGGAATGGTCATCGGTAGAACTCCATATTGGCGGGCTGGACCGCATCGAAGACGAGGGATGCGGATCAGCGCGCGGAGGCGGCGAACTTTCGTTCGAGGCGAGCGCCAAGAATCGTCAGTGGGCAGCACATCAGGAAATAGAGAATGCCGACGATGCCGAAGACCGTCAGCGGTTGGAAAATCTGGTTGGAGATGATGTTGCCGGCCCGCGTCAGCTCGGTGAAGCCGACGATCGACGCAAGCGAGGTGCCCTTGATCAACTGGACGAGGAAACCGATCGTGGCGGGCAGCGAAATGCGCAGCGCCTGCGGCAGGATGACATCCTTCATGCGCGAGATGTATCTGAGGCTGAGAGCCTTTGCCGCTTCCGTCTGGCCGCGCGGAACCGCTTCGATCGATCCGCGCCAGATCTCGCCGAGATAGGCGCTCGCATGCAGCGTCAGGCCGATGGCGACGGCCACCCAGGAATCGAGCATCAGCCCCACCAGCGCCAAGCCGTAATAGACGACGAACAGCTGCATCAGCAGCGGGGTTCCCTGGAAGACGGCGATATAGCCGGCCGTGACGCGTTCCAGCAGCGGTATGCCCGAGGCACGGGCAAGGGCGACGCCGAGCCCCGCGATGCCGCCGCAGACAAAACCGACGGCGGACAGGAGCACTGTCCATTTCAGGCCGATCAGGAGGAAGACGAATTCTTCGTGACCCATGGAATTCCTCCTACTTGACCGGATATTTGAAGTAACGCGCCGAAAACAGCGCGAAGATGCGCATCATCAGCCAGGAGATCACGAAGTAGAAAACCGTGACGGTGAAGTAGACCTCGAAGCTGCGGAAGCTCTCCGACTCGATGCGCTGCGAAACGGACGTTAGCTCGTAGGCGGAAATCGCCGATGCGATGCTGGTGGTCAGCGTCAACAGGACGAACTGGCTGGTCAAGGACGGATAGATCGCCCGTAATGCCGGCTTGAGGATGATCAGCCGGAAGACCTGAGCCTTGTGCAGACCAAGCGCCAGACCCGCTTCCATCTGTCCCTTCGGGATCGACTGGACGCCGCCGCGAATGATCTCAATTGCGTAGGCACCACCGTTGATGCCGAGCGCGATAATCGCCGTCGGTGTCGGATCCAGCCTGATGCCTGTCAGCGGAAGCGCGAAGTAGATGAAAAAGATCTGCACCAGAAACGGCGTGTTACGGATCAACTCGACGAAGGCGATGACCAGCCATCGCGCCGGCTTCAGGGCGGAGTCGCGCAAGGCGACGCCGCCAATTCCGATGATGATCGCCAGCAGCATCCCACAAATGGCAAGCAAGAATGTCCCGAGGCAGCCGAGCAGAAGGCTCGGCAGGCCATCTATGACCGGGGTGAAATCCAACTTATAATTCATGGCGATCCTTCTGGTCCGTCTTCCTGAAAGTTCAGTCCTGCTTGACCATTCCAGCCATCGCCTGGATAGCCAGCTCGTAGCCATCCGCTCCAAAGCCGATCATGATGGCCGTGGCAACGCGCGAGATCAGCGAATTGTGGTAGATGCTTTCGCGCGCATGAACATTCGAAATATGCAGCTCGATCTTCGGCGGGTCGAACATTTTCAACGCATCGAGAAGAGCGATCGATGTGAAGGTATAGCCGGCGGGATTGATGATGATGCCACAGGCGTCGGTCCGGGCCTGGTGCACGCTCTCGACCAGTTCGCCCTCGAAATTGGTCTGCCGGAACTCGACGTCGAATCCCAAGGACTTTGCCTTGGTCACGCACCGTTTCCTGATGTCGGCCAGCGTCGTGGTTCCATAGATCGCCGGTTCGCGCTGGCCCAGCAGGTTCAGGTTCGGTCCGTTGAGCACAAAGATGGTTTTGGTCATGTCGCGCACCTCAAACGGGGCAGAGCCTTAAGCATGGCGGTTGCGTTGCCGGGCATTGGCATGCCCGGCCTTGCTTGGTGAGAGACTGCCTCTTTCTGGACGTCATCCTCGGCCTGTGCCGGGGATCTGCCGCCGTAGATGCTCGGGACACGAGCCCGAGCATGATGGCGAGCGGTTGGCAGACCCTGTCATCAGCCGGAAGGCCGGGCCTCGTCCGCCTTTGCGGTTCGCTCAGTTCGCCGCGAACGGAATGCCTTCCAGCGTTTCCGGGAATTCCGGGACCGGAACCTTCATCCACTTGTCGTAGACTGCCTTGAGTTCGCCGTTTGCCTTGATCTTGTCGATGAAGGTGTTGAGCGCCGCATTGATTTCCTTTTCGCCGAGACGCGTGCAAGCACCGTTGTAGAGCTTCTGGAATTCAAGCTTGTTTTCGAATTCGCCCGGACGGGCCTTCTCCACCCGGTCCATGTAGAAAATGTTGCCACCAAGCGTCTCGACCTGGCCGGACACCAGGGCCTGGACGCTCGCGGCGTCTCCATCATAGCGCCGGATGGTCGTGCTCGGCGGCGCGTTCTTGGTGACCTGCGTGTCCTGGGCTGCACCCTTGGCGACGCCGACCGTGAACTTGGCCATGTCGTCATTCTTCTTGATCTCAGCCGATTTCGGACCAATCAGAACGATGGCATTAGCAACATAGGGCTTGCTGAACTGCACGGCCTTTGCGCGATCCGGCAGCATCGCCATCGTCGCGAACAGAACGTCGACGCGGCCGGCCGTCAGTGCGGGAATGCGGTTGTTGACTTCAAGCGGCACGAACTCGACGGAAACACCCAGTTCCTTGGCAAACAGCGTCGCGATGTCGGCATCGAGGCCGTCCTGTTTGCCGCCGCTGGTCACGAAGCCCCAAGGCGGGTTGTCACCCTGAATTCCGACGATGATCTTGCCGCGAGCCTTGATTTCATCAGGCGTGATGGCGGCGGCCGGTTGCGCTAGGGTGACGGCAGCCACCAGGGCCGCGGCTCCGAGCATCGCGTTTCGGCGCGTCAGCATAGATTTGAACATGTGATTCCTCCTCCTTTGGCGGTCACTCGACCGGACAGCCACCTCACCTTTTGACTGTGTGAGCAATGATTGCCAGAGACGAGCGGTCAAATCAACAGAGTTTTTCAAAATCATATGAGAATTTATAATAAGACACGCTATTTGAATTCCTCACGACATTTGCCATAATAGTAGCGAGCGATTTTCCGTGACGCATCGTGGTGTTCGGCGCTCGTTTAATCTCGCACGGATATCGGAAGGGTTTGACATGAGGACCTCGATTGCGACTGTAACGATCAGCGGCGAACTTCCGGAGAAGCTCGAGGCGATCGCCCGGGCGGGCTTCGACGGCGTCGAGATCTTCGAAAATGACTTCCTCGCCTTCGACGGAAGCCCGGCCGATGTCGGAAAACTCGTCCGCGACCATGGCCTGGAGATCACCCTGTTTCAGCCATTTCGTGATTTCGAGGGCATGCCGGAGCCCTTGCGAAGCCGTACGTTTGACCGCGCGGAACGGAAGTTCGACGTGATGCAGCAGCTCGGAACGGAGCTGGTGCTTGTCTGCTCCAACGTCTCGCCGGCCGCTATCGGCGGCATCGACCGGGCGGCAGCGGACTTTCATGAACTTGGCGAGCGTGCTGCCCGGCGTGGACTGAGGGTGGGCTATGAGGCGCTTGCCTGGGGCCGCCATATCAGCGACCATCGCGACGCCTGGGAGATCGTCCGTCGCGCCGATCATCCGAATATCGGTCTTATCCTCGACAGCTTCCACACCTTGTCGCGGAAGATCGACGTCAATTCGATCCGCTCAATTCCCAAAGAGAAAATCTTCATCGTCCAGCTTGCCGATGCCCCTGATATCGACATGGACCTGCTCTATTGGAGCCGCCACTTCCGAAACATGCCGGGTGAAGGCGACCTTCCCGTCACGGCGTTCACCGAAGCCGTCGCGGCAACAGGTTACGACGGATATTTCTCCCTGGAGATCTTCAACGACCAGTTCCGAGGCGGTTTGTCGCGCGCGATCGCGGCCGATGGCCACCGCTCCCTGATCTATCTCGGCGATCAGGTACGACGCAATCTCGGCATCGGCAGCATGACCGGGGCGGCGATGCCGGAAAGGCCTTCCGTCAAGGGCGTCGGCTTCGTCGAGTTTGCCACAGACGAGGAAGACGAAGTCGAGCTGGTTGCATTGCTGCGCACGCTCGGATTCAAAAAGACGGCGGTCCACCGCACGAAAAAAGTCTCCCTCTTCGAGCAGGGCGAGATCCGCATCCTCGTCAATGTCGATCAGGCAGGATTCGCCAACGCCGCCTACGCCGTTCACGGTACTTTTGCCTATGCCATGGCCCTGATCGTCGATGATGCGGCCAAGGCCTATGAGCGCGCGCTCGCCTTGGATGCCGAGCCATTCACCCAGCCTGTCGCAGACGGTGAGCTTGAGCTGCCCGCCATTCGCGGTGTCGGGGGCGGAATCGTCTATCTCATCGACGACAAGAGCGCATTGGGTCGCTTCTCCGAAATCGACTTTCAGCCGGTCACCGACGACAGCGACGCGCCGCCTGCAGGCCTTTTGCGCATTGATCACGTCGCCCAGACGGTCGGTTACGATGAAATGCTCACCTGGCTTCTATTCTACACGTCCATTTTCGAGACGCGGAAGACCCCGATGGTCGATATCATCGATCCGGCCGGGGTGGTGCGCAGTCAAGTCGTCGAGAACGACACCGGGGCGCTGCGCATTACCATGAACGGCGCCGAGAATCGCCGCACTCTGGCGGGACATTTCATCGCCGAGAAATTCGGGGCCGGCATCCAGCATCTGGCGTTCTTGACCGACGACATCTTCGCGACCGCCGAAAGCCTTCGTGTTTGCGGTTTCAGATCACTGCACATTTCGCCGAACTACTATGACGACGTCGAAGCACGCTTCGGCCTCGATCCTGCATTGACTGAGCGGCTGAAGGCGGAGAACATCCTCTATGACCGCGACGAGCATGGCGAATATTTCCAGCTCTATAGCGGAACCTATGGAGAGGGTTTCTTTTTCGAGATCGTCGAGCGCCGCGGCTACCGCGGCTACGGCGCCCCGAACGCAATTTTCCGGATCGCCGCTCTGAAGAAACAGATGCGTCCGGAAGGAATTCCTAAAGACGCCTCTTGAGCCATGGTTTAGGAGCGGCTCAGCTTTTCATGAAAACGCAGAGCCGCTCCAACCTCTTGTTTCGCGCATTCCGGACGGAAAACCGCGTCGCACTTTTCCTGGAATTGAGCTAAGTAATCCGGCCGCTCTTCAGCACATGGTCCACGCCGCTTTGAACGTGCCGCCTGACGATGTCGGTCGCGCCGGCGACGTCGCGCCGAATGGAAAGCTCGAACAAAAGCCTGTGGTCATCGACCACGGGCTTGCCGCGAAAACTCTCGGCCAGCATATGGTAGCGGAGAAAGCGGTCGAAGACGGATGACAATGTCGCCATCAGCGTCGCCGAATTGCAGGCCGAGACGATCGCCTGATGGAACTCCCAATCGTATCGAACCCAGTCGACTGTCCGCGAGACGTCGCCGGCAAGGAGCTTGCGTTCGGCGGCAGCCAGCCGGTGATGGGCGGCGACGATGCGCCCTTCCCATTCAAGATTTCCCGCAGCGAAGGCAAGGCCGATCGCATGTGTTTCCAGAACAATCCTGAGGTCGGCGAGTTCGAGGAGTTCGCGGCGCGAAGCAGGGCTGACTTCAAAACCGCGCTGCCCCTCGGCGACGACGAGGTTTTCCGTGGTCAGGCGGCTCAAAATTTCGCGCAGCGATGAAATGCCGATGGAGTAGCGCTCCTTTGCCTGCTCCAGCTTGATCTTGGCCCCGGGCGGCAATGTGCCCGATATGATATCCTCGCGGATCTGTCGGAAGACGACATCGCTTACTGTTTCCGCCGGGTCGTGGACTTGCTTGAGCATGGCTTTTCCTGATTTCGCCGAAATGCAATTTACGTCGGGACCTGAAGCTCGAAGAGAAACGTCCGAACCATGTCTATCTCAGCGTCCCTCTCGCCAGCGCATGTTCGACCCCGCCTTGAATATGCAGGACAAGCACCCGCTTGGCCGTCTCCGCGTCCCGTCGCAATGCCGCATCCAAAAGCTGCTGGTGTTCATTGGCCGCGACATCGCCTCGATAGGACAAGGCAACCATCTGATATCTGAGATATCTGTCGAAGATCACCGAATGCGTCTCCATCAGCAGTTTCGACCCGCAGGCGGATATCAGGGCTTGATGGAACTCCCAGTCGTAGCGCTTCCAGTCCTCGGCCCGGCTGGTATCACCGGAGGCCATCACCTGTTCCATCCGCGCCAATTTGTAATGCGCCGATACCAGCGGAGCTTCCCACTCCACGTCGCCATGCACGAACGACTGCTCCAGCGCATGTGTTTCCAGGAGAAGCCTTAGCGCCGCCGTCTCCTTGAGGTCTGAAACCGACACCGGGGACACTTCGAAACCTTTTTGCCCCTCGGCGAGGACAAGCCCCTCGGAGGAGAGCCGGTTCAGCACTTCCCGAAGTGTGCTGATGCTGGTCTCGTAGCTCTCCTTCAGGCTTTCCAGCTTCAACTTTTGTCCGGGAGCCAGCCGGCCAAAAATAATGTCGGCCCGAATGCGCCTGTAGCTGCTTTCGGCGATGGTCTCGTTGATAACCGGCTGCAACATGGCGAGTCTCTTATATTTCCTGTATCGTCGGATATATCGCTTTTTGCCATTCCCAATCAAGGAAACATTCGCGGAATAGGAAGCACAATTTTCTCATATGATGGCGGTTTTCCCGGAGAACCGGGCGAGCGGGCCGAACGAGAATCCACGCGCCACATGTCGTTTCGGACAGCCCCTTCGGCGCCGCGTTCGTGCTGCTTTCAAGACGGGATTTTCGGCTCAACATGGCGGCAATTGTTTTTTCAATCGCGCGCAACCATCTAATAGGCATGACTTACGGGAAAATGTCCCCCGTCCTCAGCAGCCTGTTTACCGAAAACCAACCATACCGGGTTGCTTTCCGAGCCGAAAGCCGATTGCTTAGGAAAATCTACTTCTTCTTCCGCTAGCGGTTAGGAGAATACAAAGGGGAACAGACAAACCCGTGGAATTCTGCTGCTTCGCATAGAGACGAACTATGACTACGATGGCGATGCGGGAAGGCCGGTTTGAAGAACGATGACGACAGAACTGTTTCAAATAAAATTTTGGGGCGTCCGCGGCAGTATTCCCGTGTCAGGCCCCGAGTTCGATCGCTACGGCGGTAACACTTCCTGCATCGAAATTCGCTGCGGAAAACATCGGATGATCTTCGACGCGGGTTCGGGCCTGCGCGAGGCCGGGCTGTCGATGCTCGCCGACGGCGTCAGCGACGTCGACCTGTTCTTCAGCCACTGCCATTACGACCACATCATTGGCCTGCCCTTCTTCAAGGCGATCTATTATCCCTCGATCAACGTCAACATCTGGTCCGGCCATCTCGATGGCAAGATGAGCACGCGGGAAATGGTCGAGCAGTTCATCAGCCCGCCCTGGTTTCCCGTCAAGACCGACATCTGTCAGGCGACGATGAACTTCCGGGATTTCCATGCCGGTCAGGTGCTGACCCCGCATGCGGGCATCGAGATCAAGACTTTCATGCTGAACCATCCGGGCGGCGCCATCGGCTACCGCATCGAATGGCAGGGCCGTTCGGTCGCTCTCGTCTATGATATCGAGCATATTCCCGGCAGCTATGATCCGGTCTCGCTGGAGATGATGCGGGACGCCGATCTCGTCGTCTACGACTGCACATACAATGAAGACGAGATGCAGCGTTTCAAGGGCTTCGGCCATTCGACGTGGCAGCATGGCACCGAGCTTGCGAAAATGGCGGGCACCAAGCGCTTCGCGCTGTTCCACCACGCCCCCTCGCGCACGGACGAACAGCTGGCGGAGATGGAAATGCAGGCGCAGGCCGCCTTCCCCGAATCTTTTGCCGCCCGCGACAATCAGACCGTGGTGATCTAAAGCACGTCGCGATCTTTCAGATTCGCTCGTCGCGCTTTAGATCTTTGTTTTTACGCATGTCGTTGTCGCAAAACCGCTGCACACTTTTGCGCGACATGCTTTAGCAGGCCGCCGAAGGCCGCCTTCATCTTGCCAGTCCGAAGCTCTTCGACAGAGAGCCCATTCGTCGAACTGGCATGCCGGCGACGTCACGAAGGAACAGATGCCGGGCCGGACCGTTTTCCCGGCAGCGCAAATCAACGAAACAGGGATCCGTCATGACCGTGCTTTCCGGAAAGTGTCTTTGCGGGCAGGTGCGTATTTCTGTCCGGGGCGAACCCTTGCGCGTTGGAATTTGTCATTGCACGGACTGCAGGCAGGAAAGCGGTTCGGCTTTTACCTTTTATGGGATCTGGCCCGCCGGCCAATTCGAACATTCAGGGGAAACTGGCGCGTTCCAAGGTCGGCATTTCTGTACCGGTTGCGGCTCGCGGCTGTTTTCCGCCGATGACCGGGAGGCGGAAATCAAGCTTGGCATCCTCTCCGAGGCGCCGACGCCTCTGGTGCCGAGCTACGAACTCTGGATCAAACGCCGTGAACCGTGGCTGCGACCGGTGGAAGGCGCCAAGCAGTATGACGAAGACCGAAAGTGAAGAACGGTTCTGAGGAGCTTTCTGATGGCCACTCTCGTCCGACATCGCTGGATGACGGTTGCAGGCGTCGAGACTTTTTACCGCGAGGCCGGCCGGGAAGATGCACCGGTCTTGTTGCTGCCGCACGGATATCCCTGCTCATCCTATGAATTTCGCAATCTAATGCCGCGCCTTGCCGACCGTTGGCGCCTGATTGCGCCGGATTTCCCGGGTGCGGGCTATAGCGGTACGCCGGATGATTTCGACTATAGCTTCGATGGATATGCCGCCTGGCTGGAGGCCTTCGTCGATGCGATGCATGTCGACCGGTTTGTGCTCTACCTCCACGACTTCGGGTCGCCTATCGGTGCGCGGTTGGCAATCAAAGACCCTCACCGCGTCGCCGGGCTGATCATCCAGAATGGCGATATCCCCTATGAAGATGCCCTCGGACCGAAATATGCGGATATCGAGGCGACATGGACGCTTCCGAGATCGGAGATGAGGAAGGTGCTGGCGGAGGCGATCAGCGAGGCGGCCTTCAAGGAGGAGTTCCTCAACGATCTGCCGCCTGCTTTGGCCGATACGATCCCGCCCGATCTCTGGAAGCTGCATTGGTCGCTGATCACGCCGCGGCGCAAGGACATCGCCATAGACCTCATCGCCGGACTGAAGGAGAACCGGGCCTGGTTCCCGGAACACCGCAAATATCTCAGCGAATACCGGCCGCCGACCTTGATCGTCTGGGGTCCGAACGACCACTACATGCCGGAAAAGTCGGCTCGGGCCTATCTGCGCGATCTGCCGGATGCCGAACTCCATCTGCTCGGCGGCGGGCACTGGCTGCTCGAGACGCATCTCAATGATGTCGTAGCACTCATGCGAGAGTTCCTCGGACGCGTTCACGCCGCCTGATCGGCAATGTCTAAGGCCCTAGCAGTTCCGACGCCGGCGACCAGCGGACGGTCGGATGCCGGCCCGTCACTGCAAACAAGGCCGACAGGAAGTCCCACGCGGCTGCATCATGCACCAGATGGTGGGTGAGCACGCCGACAGGCTCGTCGCTCCCGGCAAACCGGTGGCGAAGCTCGGCCACCAGCTCGGCCACCAGGTCCGCCTCGCTTCGTCCGCCGCGCGTGCCATGCCAGTCGATGATGTCGACATGGGTGTTGAGGAGCGGCACCGGGCCACCCTGATTTGCCCGCCCATAGACCGACAGTGCTGCAAATCCGAGACCGGGCAGCGCCGGGATGAGGGCCGCGTCGATCCGGTTCCACGGCGGCACCAGCACCGGCAGGAAGCGGGCCGGATGCAGCCGCTGCAGCAGCCGGAACCCTTCACCCAACTCGCCGAGCACGACATCTGCCGGCCGGTCGCCGCCGAGTTCCTGCTTTTTTCTCTCCGGCCCCGCATGGTTCGTATGAGACCAGCCATGCACCGCGACAGCGACGGCTGCGTCTTCCACCAGGCGCGCGGCCAATGCCTCGCCGGTCAAGCCGGGAATGACGGCGAGTGTCAGCGGAACCTCGCTTTGACAGGCGAGCGCCATCAACGTCTCCAGCGCCTGGGTCGGCTCAACGGCGTCGTCGTCCCGCAGCCAGAACCGCGCCACCCGGTCGGCGGCCTGCCAGCGGTCAAGCTCATGGTGCAGGGGGTCCCAGGCTATCCAGTCGGTCATCACGTCACTCCTGTTGCTGCGCTGTCGCGCAAAATTCCGTTCAATACCTGCGCCGCCGTCGCAAGCGATCGCTCGCCGAGCACGAAGCGCCGCGCCGCCTGCCCCATGGCGTCGCGCCTTTGCCTGTCGTCAAGCAGGGCAGCCAGGGCCTCGGCATAGGCAGTGACATCGCCATCCGGCGTCAGCAGGCCGGTCACGCCAGCCTCGACCACCGCTGGCACGCCTGCCGTTTCCTGAGCGACGACAGGCAGGCCGGCGGCCTGGGCTTCCAGGTAGGCAAGGCCATAGGCCTCACCGCATCCGGGCCAGACATAGACGCCGCCGCGCCCGAGCAGTTCGGCGATCTCGACGGCATTGCGCTCGCCCAGCCATTCGATCCGGCCAGGAAACTCGGCAAACACCGCCTGTACCTCCTGGCGCATCGGACCATCGCCGATGACGGCAATCGTCCAGGGCCGGTCTTCGATCAGCCGCAATGCTCTCGCAAGCATCGCATAACTGTCCATCTTGTCGCCGGCCCGCATCATCGCGACCGTCATCAGCCGGCGCGGATCGGGCGCCGGCGACACGTTCTCGAACAACGCCGTGTCGATGAAGGGTTTCAGCCTGGCAAGGCCCGCCTGCGGAAAGACGGCGGCAAGCCCGGCCTGGTCACGCTCGGTGAAGCTGATATTGACCGCCGCCTGCATGATCGCCTCGCCCACCAGCTTCTGTGATGTTGCCCAGCCGGTTCGGTCGCGTTTTGCCGCATAGGAGGCTTCGGCAGTGACATAGGGAATGGCGAATTCGGCAGAAATCGCCGGCCCGAAGGGATCGGGCGATTTGTAATAGGGGTGGTAGCAGAACCAGAGTTCCGGTCGCGGCCCAGATTTCCATCTCAGCCGCAGCCGCTCCAGTTCGGCGCCGATGGCGGGTTCGAGCGCGGCTGCCGCCTCCGGTGTCGAGGCATGGGTGCGGAATTCGGAGGCGACTTCGACCTGATGCCCGCCAAGCTCCAGCGCCCGGATCAGCAGCCGCGCCATCAAACGGTCGCCCGACGGCACCGGATGGTTCGGCGATTTCATCGGCGCGTAGAAAGCCACCTGCATTGGGACACCTCAGGTAAGACACACTGTTTACAACTTTCGCGCCTGTCGGGAAAATTCCGCTATTGTCCCTTTGCCGAAAACTTGCGCATAAGCATATGGAATGTGATCGCCATCGAAGCAATTCCGCCTCTTTCCCAATCTCTATGGGCCTGCGGTTACATCGACAAGAACGGGAATGAATGACGACGGTCTCGGCCACAGGGATTTTTTCGGAACGTACGATCAGAAGGGCGAGGCTCGGTTCCGGCCTCGTCATTTTCATCTTCGTCGTGCTGCATTTGTCGAACCATGCGATTGGCCTGATTTCCGTCGCAGCCGCCGATAAAGCCGCCCACCTCTTCCTGGCGATCTGGCGTAATCCCCTGGGGACCACCGTCTTCTATTCGTCGGTGCTAATCCATATCGCGCTGGTGCTGCGCGCCATCTACATGCGCCGCAGCCTGGTCATGCCGAAGGGGGAAATGGCGCAGATTGTGCTCGGCCTGATGATCCCGCTGCTTCTCCTCGATCATGTCATCGGCACGCGCATCGCCCACGAGTTCTATGGCTATATCGACGACTACGAGACGGTCGTCAGTTCGCTGTGGATCAGGTCTCCGGCGAACGGCGCGCGGCAGGCGCTCGCCGTCGTCGCCGTCTGGATCCACGGCTGCATCGGCATCCATTTCTGGCTGCGCTACCGCTCCTGGTACCCGGACTTCGCACCGCTCATGCTGGCACTCGCCATCCTCGTGCCGGTGCTCTCGCTGCTCGGCTTCGTCGAAATGGGCAGGACGCTCGCCGACCCTTCCTACCAGCAGTCAATGACGGTCAGCGCTTACAAGGAGGGCGTCAACACCCGTTACGCCTCGAACCCGGAGGTTCACCGTCAGGTCGCCATGATCCGCGCCGGGCTCTACGGCGCCTTCTCGGCCTCGCTGCTCATCGTCGTCGTCGCCCGCGCCCGGCGCAAGTTGAAGGAGCGGCTTGACCAGGTCGCCGTGAATTATCCGGGCGGCGAGGTGATCCGTGTGCCGCGCGGCTTCTCGGTGCTGGAGGCAAGCCGGCTCGGCGGCCTGCCGCATTATGCCGTCTGCGGCGGCAAGGGCCAGTGCTCCACCTGTCGCGTGCAGATCCTTGGCGATTACGAAAGCCTGCCTGCCCCCGACAAGATGGAACAGACGACACTGAGGCGCATCAATGCCGGCCCGGATGTCCGGCTCGCCTGCCAGCTTCGCCCGAACGGCAACGTTGCCGTCGCGCCGCTTCTCGTGCCGGCGATCGAGGCGGCCCTTCCCGCCAACAGCCAGGAGACGAGCCCCGGCCGCGAGCGCGAGATCGCCGTGCTCTTCGTCGATATCCGCCATTTCACCACGCTGACGGAAACCCGCCTGCCCTTCGACGTCGTCTTCCTGCTGAACCGCTATTTCGCCATCATCGGCAAGGCGGTGGAGCAGTCGGGCGGGCGGCTCGACAAGTTCATCGGCGACGGCGCCATGGCGCTCTTCGGGCTCAACACCGCACCGGAGGAAGCCTGTCGCCAGGCGCTCAACGCGGCCGCGGCGATCGTCGCCGAGATCGAGAAACTCGCCGCCGAGCTGGCCGACGAACTGGCGCTGCCGTTGCGCATCGCGATCGGCATTCACACCGGCCCGGCCGTCGTCGGCACGATGGGATACGGCCGGGTGCGCAGCATGACGGCGATCGGCGATACCGTGAATGTCGCGAGCCGGTTGGAAAGTGCTGCCAAGGAGTTCGAGGCGGCGATCGTCATCTCCGAGCCGGTGGCGAGCCTTTCGGGTGCTAACCTCGCCGGCATCGAAAGCCGTGAAATCAGTGTACGCGGCCGGGCCCTGCCCTTGAAAGTCTACGTCATTCCGAGAGAGAAAGCGGCAGAGCCGCTCGAAGGAAAAGCCTGATGCCTGGCAAGCCCTGGCTGACCGCCAAATACTGGAGCCGCCGGCTGCGCAAGGCGCGCAATGCGGCCGCTTCGCGCTTCTTCGACACCCGCTTCGGCCGCCGCCTGCTGATCGAGAATATCGGCCCGCGCGTCGTCTCGATGACGGTCGATGCCGGCGACCACCTGATGACCTTCTCGCCGGCCGACTATATCGGTCGCAAGGTGTTCCGGAAGGGCCATTTCGAGCGCGAGGCCGTCGACCGGCTGATCGTCATCCTGCGCGAGCGCGGCCTTTTGCGAAAAGACGCGACGCTGCTCGAGATCGGCGGCAATATCGGCACCCAGACCGTCTATTTCGCCCTCAGCGACACCTACATCAAGATCGTCAGCATCGAGCCCGATCCACGTAATTTCCCGCTGCTTCAACTTAACATTCGCCAGAACCGGCTGGAGGAAAAAGTCCGACTCGTCAATTGCGCCGCCGGCGAGAGCGAAGGCGAGATCGACTTTTTTCTCAACCTCAATAATCACGGCAAGAGCAGCGCCATCCGCCAAAGCCCGACGGACAGGAAGATCAGCGTGCCGGTAAAGCCGATTTCCGAGATCCTTGCCGGACTTTCGATCGACCCGGTCGCAATCGGCCTCGTCTGGATGGATATCGAGGGCTACGAGCCGGTCGCCTGCCGCTCAATGCAGCCGCTGCTTGCCCGCCGCGTGCCGCTCTACATGGAGTTCACGCCACTCTTTTACGGGCGTGAGGGAACGAAAGCCTTCATATCCATGCTATCAGGCTTCTACGAGGATTGCCTGGTCCTCTTCGAGGATCGCGAGGAGGAGATGAGGGTGCGGGACCTGCCGAGCGATGTCGATCAGTACAACGTGCTGTTTTTGCCTTAGATGTTCGGCCGTGAATGCCGGAGAGACTATTTCCCCTGCGGCAATTGAGTCATTCACCGCGAAGACACGCGGTGAATATGCAGCACTTGTCACTTCCTTGGGTATCCAGCAGTTACAGCAGGTTTGTCATCTCCGCCAAGCCCTGCCGCTCTCATCATGCTTGCCACCACTTGGCTCTTTCAATCATGACTTTCCGAAGCACTTTTCGGTTGTCGGGAACCTGGATTACAATGGTTTTGCTTTTGTTTCCTTTTTTTACCTCTCCACAAATTGCAACCACCGCAGAAAGCGATGGCTCGCTAATAGGATCCGACATTCCAAGAGTGGTTGCAGCTTTTAACGCCGACTCTGGCGTCATCTTGAAACCGCATGTCGATTTCGTCACATCACGAAAGAAGGTTGCTGCCGCGGCTGTGCGATCGCCAGCCTGAGCGTGACCCGTAGCAGCAAGAACAAGCGCGAAAGCGCCTAAAATACGTAGCTTCATTACCCCTGCCCTTAAAATACAATCCTTCGGCGCCATACACCTCGGCGAATTTCCGAAGTCAATTCGCCGCTCAGAACCACTATTCTTTCAGAGTTACATCGATAGGAGGGATCGGATCCCACCGTCCAATCATCATTTGCGGCGAGCACACAGCCACAGCAGGTCGGCCTTGCGAATGGTCATGCTCTAAGCAAAGACCTCCGCGCTTCGTTCCGGACGCAGCGGATCCGCCCCGAACTTGTTCGGACCTTCTGTGCCCGGGAGCACGGAAATAACAATAGTCACTGGGGCGGTGACGAGAACGACATAGGGAACGAAGCTCCCGATAAACAGCGCGAGATACCACCAACCGGAAATGTTGCGATCATGGAAGCGGCGAACCTGAAGAGATGTCAGCGGCAAAAAAATTGCGAGTGTGAACAACATCCAGATGACCACGGTATAGTGAACCGGTGACGGGGCTCCGCCGCCACTGGTAGCGAAGGCGAGTATAAAGGCCGGAATTATGAGTGCGAACAGCGCCAGCAGATAGAATAGCACGAACCACCAATATTCCGACCGGGAAGCCCTGCCGGAAAAGGTCGCATATTTCTGCTTCAGAACAGTCCGAACAGCTTCAGTAAACCCCATTGAAATCCCCCCATTTCTGCTTGCTGCAAGCGCGGTGATCCACGGTCTCACCATCGTCTTGCTTGATAGTCATTCAGATGAAAACAGCTACAATTCAAACGTAGAAATTGCAATAAGTCGGTTGCATCGGCTCATTATTTTAAAAGCAATGATTAACGCGTTGAGATTTTCACCTCGATGACCGCGAGGTGCACGTGTCCCTGACCTGTTGGGGAGAATTCCACCCGTTTAACGTGCTGTTTCCGCCCTAAGCGGCCGACTGCATGACAAGCGATTGATGGCAGTGCACGCCGGCGAGCACGCCTGAGGCGGAGGCGAGCGTGGCATTGTGCATGGCGCTTGCCGCATCGCCGGCGGCAAAGACGCCCTTGATGGTGGTTTCCTTGTTATCGGCGATCCGAACGATTGGCCCGAACGGGCCGTCGTCGAAGGCGCAGCCGAGCTGTTCGGCAATCGTGCTCGCCATCGCCGTTCTCGGAGCGACGAAGATGGCGTCCAGCGGCACGACGCGGGCATCGGCGAGGCGAACGGCCTCAAGCTTCGGTTTGTCGCCCAACAATTCCACGATAGGGCTGCGTTCGATCCGGACGTCACGGGCCGTCAACTTCACCAATTGCTCTTCATCGGGCTCGAACAGCGCTTGGGTGAAAAAGGTCGTCGCACCCCAGTCCGGGATCATCATGGCCGAATGAGCCGAATGCGGATGGTTTGCGAGAACGCCGAGCTTGCCGCCGCCGACCTCAAAACCGTGGCAATAGGGGCAGTGCAGCGCGGAGCGGCCCCATCGCTCCTTGAGGCCGGGGATTTCGGGCAGCGTGTCGCTAACACCGGTTGCGAGCACGATGCGCGCGGCTCGTTCCTCGCCGCCGTCTTCGGTGCCGATAGTGAAGGCGTCACCATCGCTTTGCGCCCGGACGACTTTCCCCTCGCGGATGGTGATGGTCGGATAAAGCGAAAGCTGCCGTTTTCCCTCCCGCATGATCGCCGCCGGCGTCTGGCCGTCCTGGCCGAGGAAACCGTGCGAGGCTTCAGAAAAACGATTGCGCGGCGCGCCGGCATCGACGAGCAGAACGCGCCGCCGTGCCCGGGCCAGCTGCATCGCTGCCGAAAGGCCGGCAAAGTTTCCGCCGATGATGATGGCTTCGAACGACATGGAACTCTTCCTTGATATTGGACTCATGACTCAACATAAGTTACATGAATCAATGTCGTCAAGCATCATGTTACTTGTCTTGTTACGATCCCTTTGCGATAATGGCCGTCCGATCGACAGGAAGAGACCCATGCGCAATGACAGCCGCCTTTCACGCATGCTGCACGTGCTGATCCACATGGATAAGCACCAGCATTCGGCGACCTCCGACATGATTGCAAAGATGCTGAACACCAATCCCGTCGTCGTCCGCCGCACCATGGCCGGCCTTCGCGAACAGGGCTACGTCCGCTCCGAAAAGGGCCATGGCGGCGGCTGGACGCTGGTGCGTCCCTTGTCCGACATCACCCTGCTCGACGTCTATAACGCCATCGGCGAACCGCATCTCTTCGCCATCGGCCCGGCCGACGACCAGCCGCAATGCCTGGTGGAACAGGCGGTGAATGTCGTCCTCGGCGACGCGATGAAAGAAGCCCAGGCCCTGCTCCTGCGGCGGTTGGACAGCGTGACGCTAGACAAAATCGCGGCCGACTTCGAGGCGAAACTGGCCAAGCGCCCGGCCACATCCCATTCCTGCGCCTCCTGAGCGGTCGCAAGCTCACAAGGTGTGTCGTTTCCGCATCACTTTCCGTAAGGTTGCAAATATCCGCTTGGCAATGGCGAATTGCTTCGGTACAAAACGCTGACCGCTTTAGTTCGAACATAAGGGAGGCGTTGCATGACACCAGCAATCATCGAAACCTTCCCGTGCGGAATGTCCCGACACTAGGTCATTTCCATTCGCGGCCCGCCTCGAGCGCGCCCGACATGCGGTTTTCCCTTAATTCATAGCCCGATTGGTCCGCGGGATCATTTCGTCTCCCGCTTGGGCTGTGCCATCCAACTCTCGATTTTGAGGACCGGTCGCCGACACGGCGCCGAGCGATTAAAATGACTCGCAAGAAGCTCGATTTCCGCGCCGATGCCTATCGCCATGTGCTCGGCTTTGTTTTCCATCATTGGCGCCATCGGCCAGTATTGGTGGGCATCATCATCGTGTTGGTCATTGCCAGCACCCTGGCCGAAGTCATGGTGCCGGTGTTTTCCGGCCGGATCGTCGATGCCATTGCCGGCGGCGATGCGGCTGGCCGGGCGCTGCGTGCTTTCGTCATCGTCGTGGCACTGGGCCTGACCAGCGTGGCACTGCGCTGGTTCATCTTCAACGGCATTATCCGGCTGACGCTGCGCACCATGGCGGATGTGACGAATAACGGTTTCCATAAGGTGCAGCGGTTCTCGACCGACTGGCACGCCAACAGCTTTGCCGGTTCGACGGTGCGCAAGATCACCCGTGGCATGTGGGCGCTCGACCAGCTCAACGACCTGCTGCTGGTCGCCCTGCTGCCGTCCATCGTCATGCTGGTCGGCGCAAGCATCGTGCTCGGCAGCTATTGGCCGATCATGGGCCTGATCGTTGCTGCCGGGTCGCTGATCTATATCGGCGTGACCGTGGCGCTTTCCATGGGCTTCGTGTCGCCGGCGGCACGGCTTGCCAATGCTTGGGACACCAAGCTGGGCGGCGCGCTGGCGGATGCCATCAGCTGCAATTCGGTGGTCAAGGCCTTCGGCGCCGAAGGCCGCGAAGAGGTGCGCCTGCGCCACGTGATGGCGAAATGGGACAGCCGCACGCGGCGGACATGGAAGCGCGGCACATTGAGCGGCACGATCCAGGGTTTCCTGATGGTTTCCATGCAGGCCGGCATTCTGGGAACGGGCCTGATCATGTGGCGGCAGGGGCTGGCGACGCCTGGCGACATCACCTTCGTGCTGGCGATGTTCTTCGTCCTGCAGGGCTATCTGCGCAATGTCGGCCAGGACATCCGCAATCTGCAGCGTGCCGTCAACGACATGGAGGAACTGGTGCTGCTCGACAAGATGCCGCTCGGCATCGAGGACAAGCCGAACGCCAAGCCGATCGAGATTGGCGAGGGCGAGATCGTCTTCGATCGCATCACCTTCCAGTATGGCGCGCATCCCACCCCGCTTTATGAGGATTTCTCGGTCACCATCAAGCCGGGTGAGCGCGTCGGCCTGGTCGGGCATTCGGGCTCGGGCAAGACGACCTTCGTCAAGCTCATCCAGCGCCTCTATGACGTCAACTCGGGCGAAATCCGCATCGACGGACAGGATATCGCGGCGGTCAAGCAATCCAGTCTGCGCGGCCAGATCGCCATCGTGCAACAGGAGCCTATCCTGTTCCACCGCACGCTGGCGGAAAACATCGCCTATAGCCGGCCTAACGCCTCGCGGCGCGAGATCGAGCAGGCGGCGAAACAGGCGAGTGCCCACGACTTCATCATGGACCTTCCCAAGGGCTATGAGACGATGGTTGGGGAACGCGGCGTCAAGCTGTCGGGCGGCGAGCGGCAGCGTGTCGCCATTGCCCGGGCCTTCCTGGCCGATGCGCCGGTGCTGATCCTGGACGAGGCGACGTCGAGCCTCGACAGCGAGAGCGAGGTGCAGATCCAGCAGGCCATGGAACGCCTGATGAACGGCCGCACGACGCTCGTCATCGCCCACCGGCTGTCCACGGTGCGAGCGCTGGACCGGCTGCTGGTCTTCGACAAGGGAAAGATTGTCGAAGAAGGCGATCATCAGGCGCTGATCAGGCTCAATAACGGTATCTATCGCCGGCTGTTCGAACGGCAGGCGCTGGAACTGACCAAGGGTCTGGTGGCGTGAACCGAAACACGGCAGCGCCGCGCGTCTTTTCGAGAGCCGCGGCGCTGTAGCACTTTCAATTGCTGATGCTACTTCCTCCGATACAGGAAATACCGGCCTTCCTTGATGCCGTCTGGCAACGGCAGCGCCATCAGCTCGGGATGCTCCAGCGGCAGCCCGCTGACGGCGATGCCGTCATGGGCGAGCACGCCGGCCATCAGCTGCGGCAGCCAGGTCAGCGTCACCGCGTCGATCTCGTCATGACCGGTGCCGATATCGGCATGGGCAAGGGCTGCGCCGATGCCGACGAAGGCCTGGCCGGACTCGCGGATATTGCCGGTCACCATGTCTTCTGCCGATGGTGTCGAGGCCGAATAGGAACGGACTTCCCAGTCGAAAGCGACGATGCGCCTGCCGGGAAAGTTCTCGCGCAGGTGATCATAGGTGCGGCCGTTGCCGAGGCCGAACTCCAGCACCGGGCCTGGCGTTTCCCCCACCAGATCGATGATCGAGTTCAAAATGTCGCGTTGAGCCGTCAACCGGCGAATGAAGCTGTCGAGGCGGCTCATCTAATCTATATCCGTCATGAAATCGTCGGCGGTCCAGGAGGAATTCCAGCAAAAGTGCGAGAGCGGTTTTGCGTCCGGAATTGCGTAAAAACAAAAAGATAGCGCATTTCCGTACGTCCGAAAAAGCACGAAATGCTCTAACACATGAAACCTTGCCAAGTCGATTGCCGTAAATGGGAATTGGCGTTGCAGTGGCGACATGGGTCTGTGCTAAGCTGGACGATATGAAAACCGTGACCGACGAAACCTTCTTTGCCGAAGTGCCGCTCTTCAGCGAATTCGAGGGCGTGACCGACGCCGCCAATTACCGGCCGCTGCCGGACGGATGGGTGCTGGCGCTGGCCGACATCGTCGGCTCGACGCCGGCGATCGCTGCCGGCCGCTACAAGGACGTCAACATGGCGGGCGCCAGCGTCATATCGGCGGTGCTGAATTCCGTCGGCAAGGGCGACTATCCCTTCGTCTTCGGCGG
The DNA here is from genome assembly GCF_013416305.1 of Rhizobium sp. WYCCWR 11128. NCBI lineage: Bacteria > Pseudomonadati > Pseudomonadota > Alphaproteobacteria > Hyphomicrobiales > Rhizobiaceae > Rhizobium > Rhizobium sp. WYCCWR 11128. Next base: position 161,895 of record NZ_JACCEZ010000005.1, on the reverse strand, counting down.
CGACGGCGCGCTGATCGCGCTTCCGGGCTCGCTGGAAAAGGCAGCGCGCGACGCCCTTGCCGCCGTGCAGGTCTGGGTCGAGGAGGATCTCGGCCTGACGCTGCGCATCGCCATCGTGCCGGTCGCCGACACCCGTGCCGAGGGCCTCGACGTCCGCGTCGCACGTTACTCCGCAAGCCCTTATGTCACCTATGCGATGTTCTGGGGCGGCGGCACCAGCTGGGCCGAAAGACAGATGAAGCTCGGCCGCTACGGCATCGATCGCGCGGCCCCGGGAGCGCGCCCGGATCTCACCGGCCTTTCCTGCCGCTGGAGCCCGATCGACGCCAGGCACGGCGAGATCGTCTCGATCATCGCGATTCCCGGCGAGGGCCGGCCGGGGCAGGAATTCCGGGACCTCGTCAACGGCATCGTCGCCATCACCACCGAGCAGAACCGGGACAGCCACCCGGTACCGGCGGATGGTCCGAACCTTGCCTTCTCGCTGCACGGCATCAACCGCGAAGCCAAGGCCACCGCGCCGGCTGGCCGGCGATTGCGGCAGAAGCTCATCATCTTCCTGCAGCTCGCCATCACCGTCGTGTGCTACAAGCTCGGCATTCCGCTCGGCCGCTTCGACGCCCGCCGCTACAAGCGCGACGTCGCCGGCAATTCCGATTTCCGCAAGTTCGATGACGGGCTGAAGATGACGATCGACGTCGACGCCGAACATCTGAATCGGATCGAGACGCTACTGGAAGCGGCACGCGCCAAGGGCATTGCCCGCTACGGCCTGCATCGGCAGGCCTCGGCGCTGATGACCTGCTTCGTGCCGACGCCGATCTCGCGCGATCACATGCATTTCATCGACGGCGCGGCCGGCGGTTATGCGGTGGCCGCAAGCCGGATGACCGGCAAGGTGCTTGCGACAGCGCCGCATCAAACGTGATTGTCCGAAGAAAAATAAACCCGTCGCTTTGACGGCGACGGGCTGATCTCGCATCGGTTCAGGCAAAGACTTTATCGTGAACGGCAGCGGCCGGTTCGGGTGGTTTCCTTGTCGCCGTCATCGTAGGCAATACCAATCTTCTCGCCCCCAAGCGAGGTGATCTTCCCTGCATACCAATCGCCGGCACCCTTGTAGTTGCACTCGACCTTCATCCCGATGACCCAGTTGTAAGGACGCACATCGCTCAAAGGAACGGTTTCCCTATCGCCGTCATCATATCGGATGGTGACCTTCCCGCCGGAGGTGTTGTCGATAACGCCAGGGAACCAATAACCGGCTCCCTTCCAGTTTCCGAGAACCCAGTCGCCCTTCGTCTGCGCAGATGCGACAGAAGCGCCGGAGCACATGACACCGATTGCGATAGCCGCAGCAACAAAACTCTTCAAGATAGTCCTCCCTCGGAACTCACCCAATCCGCCCCCCGAAATGGTCGTGGCAAGGTCGGCAGCTTAAAGCGCGGGGATGAAGCCTGCCTTAACAACAAGAAGCCGCGCGGATCAGTATAAGAGGCCGTAGCACTTTGAGTTGCCGCATAATGCAGCAACGTTTCCGTCATGCCTTGATGACGTGATCGGCCGAAAGGCCGAGCCGGTTGAAGACGTTGCGCGTGTCGACGATCAACGAGGCACTTTTTGCGAGCGCCGCATAATCCACCCTGTCGTGATCGGTCGCGACCAGCACAGCATCGTAGCCGGCAATGGTATCAGGCGTCAGCGCCACCGATTTGCGGCCCTTCAGCGCCTGGTATTCGCGCGTCGGCGGGATCTCGGCGACGAAGGGATCATGATAATCCGCGTGTCCGCCACGCTCCTCGATGATCTCGATCAACCGCAGCGACGGGCTTTCGCGAATATCGGCGACGTTCTTCTTGTAGGCAAGCCCGAGCACCAGCACCTTGCTGCGGCTCAGCGCCTTGCCGGCGCGGATGTCGAGTGCTTCGGCGAGCTTGCCGACGACGTAACGCGGCATTGCCGAATTGATCTCGCCGGCGAGCTCGATGAAGCGGGTCGGCAGCTCGTATTCGCGCGATTTCCAGGTGAGGTAGAAAGGATCAATCGGGATGCAATGGCCGCCAAGGCCGGGGCCGGGATAGAAGGGCATGTAGCCGAAGGGCTTGGTCTTGGCCGCGTCGATCACTTCCCAGACGTCGATGCCCATGGCCGCATAGACGGTCTTCAGCTCGTTGACGAGGGCGATGTTGACCGAGCGGAAGATGTTTTCGGTGAGCTTCACGGCCTCGGCCGTGGCATTCGACGAGACCGGAACGACGGATGATACCGCCGCGCCATAGAAAGCCTTCATCAGCGCCAGCGCCTCGGGCCCGTCGCCGGCGACGACCTTGGGGATGGTGGCGGTATGATAATGCTGGTTGCCGGGATCCTCGCGCTCCGGCGAGAAGCCTACGAAAAAGTCCGAGCGGGATTTCAGCCCGGTGCCTTCGAGAATGACCTTCACCACGTCGTCGGTCGTGCCGGGATAGGTGGTCGATTCCAGCACGACGAGCTGACCGGCGCGCAAATGCGCGGCGATCGAGCGCGACGTCGCCTCGACGAAGGAAAGATCGGGATCGCGATGCTTGGTCAGCGGCGTCGGCACGCAGATGATGATGACGTCGCACTCGCCAAGGCCGGCGAAATCGGTCGTCGCCTTGAAGCGTCCCGCATCGATCTCGGCCGACAACGCCGCGTCGCTCACCGCGTCGATATAGGAGCGGCGGGCATCGAGAGCCACCATCTTCCCGGGATCGATGTCGAAGCCGGTGACGGCAAAGCCGCTGCGCGCCACCGCCATCGCCAGCGGCAGGCCGACATAACCGAGGCCGATGATGCCGGCACGGGCCGCGCGGGTTTCGATCTTCTGCAAAAGCGTATCGAAGGGGGAGATGGCCAAGGCGGGATCTTTCGAACGGGAACAGGGAAAGCTGATCTAATGCATGCTCCAGGCAAATTAAACCCAGGCCCCGTCTCTCCGCGTACGACAGGAGCTGAAAAACAGGGCCGCGACCCCTTGCGATGCTTATCGGGTGTGGCCGACCGGGTGTGGCCGAAATGACTCAGGCCGCTCCCTTCGCTGCAACTTGAGCGCACAAAAAAATGCGCATCCCATTGTTTCGCACTTGCAGCATCCCTATTTTGACTTTTGATAATGAACCACCGCGAAAGGACTACCCGTCCGATCCCGCTATGGGGGAACTGAGGGGCGCCGCTGCCGGGCTTTCGGCAGATCGTTGACACAATAATACCGCTCGTACATCCTGATTTCCTTGTGACCTGCGCATGAAAATGTGCCGGCCGGGGGACTTTTGGCTCTTGGGGATGGCGTGCCTTATGAGGATCATACCGAGAATGAGCACGATCGAATCCAGCGTGTCCTCCATCCTGTTGGACCGGGTCGCTGAATGGCTGACGAACTCTTCGCTGGCCGGAGACGAGCTTGAAAACATCGTCCGCGGTTTCTGCGAAAGGCTCACTGCTGCGGGCCTGCCACTTGCGCGCGTGCATCTTTCCTTCTCGATGCTGCACCCGCTCTACGATGCGCTGAGCTTCACCTGGCGGCGCGCCAGCGGCGTCACCATCGAGGGCTTCCGCATGCCCGCCGGGCAGAAGCCGGACCGCTTCCTGCAGAGCCCTTATTATTACCTGCTCGACAACAATCTGCAGCACATCCGCCGCCGGCTGATGCAGGATGGGCCGAACGAGTTCCCGATTTTCGAGGACCTGCGCAAGGACAGCATCACCGACTATCTCGCTTTTGTGCAGCCCTTCGGCGACGGCTCGGTGCAGGGCATGATGGGCTCCTGGTCGACCGACCATCACACCGGCTTTTCCGACGACATGATCGACGCGCTGCTCAGGATGCAGAACCATCTGGCGGTCGCCGCCAAGATGGCCGTGCTCGGCAAACTCGCCAACAACATGCTGACCACCTATCTCGGCGGCGACGCCGGCAAGCGGGTGCTGAACGGCCAGATCCGCCGAGGCGACGGCGAGACGATCCGCGCGGCCCTTGTCATGGGCGACATGCGCGAATCCACCGTCTATGCCGAAAAGGAGGGCCGCCAGGCCTATATCGACACGCTGAACCAGTTCTTCGACGCGATCGCCGCCCCGTTCAACCGCAATGGCGGCGAGATCCTGAGTTTCCTCGGCGACGGCTTCCTCGCCGTCTATCCTTGCGGACGCCATAAGGACCCATCGAAAATTGCCTGCGAGGCGGCTCTTTCGGCCGTCCATCAGGCGCAGGCGCGGGTTGCCGAGCTCAATAGGGACCGCGAGCAGAAGGGCCTGACCAGGGTCGGCTACGGCATCGGCCTGCATGTCGGCAACGTCATGTTCGGCAATGTCGGCCTCAAGGACCGCCTGACCTTCTCCGCCTTCGGCTCGGCGGTCAACGAGGTCCAACGTCTGCAGATCCTGACCAAGAAATACGGCCGCGAGGTCGTCGCCAGCCAGGCCTTCGCCGGCTATTGCGGCGGCGAATGGACGACGCTCGGCGAAGAGAAGCTGCGCGGCATCCGCCAGAAGGTGACCGTGCTGCAGCCGCGCGCGCCGGCGCCTGCGATCAACGTCGACGAGAGCTTCCGCGAGGCCGTGCAGAACGGACTTTCAGAAGCCGAGCAGGTCATTCTCCTGCATCGCGACGCCAAGAATCAGGTCAAGCGCACCAGCATGGAGAAATTCATCCAGTAAGCTTACAGCCCCTGTCATAATCTGCGCGTCTCGCCCGGGGAACTTCGGCGGGACATGCTGGTTTATCTATGATTGTCATCAGCTAGACACCCTGTTTGCGGTACGATAGTGTGCCTTAACGGGAACATAGAAGACTGGGGAATTTCATTGGTATGGCGTCTGCAGCGGATCTGTTGCGTATTGAAAATCTCGACGTCTCCTTCTCGGTTTTCGGTGACCGGCTACGCGTCGTAAAGCAAGCCAATCTTCGCATTCTTCCGGGCAAGGTCACCGCTCTCGTCGGTGAATCCGGCTCCGGAAAATCGGTGATCAGCCAGTCGATCATGGGCATCCTGCCCAATCCGGCCAAGGCCTCGGGCAGCATCCTGTTCACCGATCCGCTCGACGGCAGCACGACCGATATCCTGTCCTTTCCGCGCGACAGCGAGGAAATGCGCGACCTGCGCGGCCGCCGCATGGCGACGATCTTCCAGGAGCCGATGACCTCGCTCTCGCCGCTGCACACGATCGGCAATCAGATCAGCGAAGTGCTGCTGATCCATACCGAAGCCGACAAGCAGGAAGCCCGTGAAAAGACCGAGGAGATGCTTGGGCTGGTCGGCTTCTCCAATCCACATCGCACCTACGACATGTATCCGTTCGAACTGTCCGGCGGCATGCGCCAGCGCGCGATGATCGCCATGGCGCTGATCTGCAAGCCGGCGCTCTTGATCGCCGACGAGCCGACGACTGCGCTCGACGTGACGATCCAGGCGCAGATCCTCGAACTGCTCCGCGAGCTGCAGGCCAAGCTCGGCATGGCGATGCTGCTCATCACCCACGATCTCGGCATCGTCGCCAACATGGCCGACGAGGTGGTCGTCATCTATCACGGCGAGATCATGGAAGCAGGACCGGTCGAGGATATCTTCCGCAATCCGCAGCATCCCTATCTCAAAGGCCTGATGGCCGCCGTCCCGCATTTCGACATGAAACCCGGCGAGCGGCTGAAAGCGCTGCGGGAGGTAACGGTCAATCTTGAGTCCCTCGTCGGCAAGAAGAAGCCGCTCCAGGCAGAGGCGCCGGGCATCCTGCTTTCCGTCGCCAATCTCTCGAAGACCTACAAGACGCGCAAGCGCAGTTTCTTCGGCAAGCATGAAGCCACCGTCCTGCGCGCCGTCGACGACGTCAGCTTCGACATCCGCCGCGGCGAATGTCTGGGCCTGGTGGGCGAGTCCGGCTGCGGCAAGACGACGCTCAGCAAGATCCTGATGCGCGCCATCACGCCGGACAGCGGCGCAGTGGTGTTCAACGACGGCAAGGAGGTCGTCGACGTCCTCTCCGTCAAAGGCTCAGAATTGCAGGACATGCGGACCAAGATCCAGATGGTGTTCCAGGACCCGGTCTCCTCGCTTTCGCCGCGCATGACGGTGCGCAACATCCTGAGTGAACCGCTAGAAATCCATGACCGCGGCGACAGCGACGAGCGCAAGCGCAAGGTCGAAGGGCTGATGGCGGCAATCGGCCTCGACAAGCGTTATCTCAGCCGTTACCCGCACAGTTTTTCGGGCGGCCAGCGCCAGCGCATCGGTATCGCGCGGGCGCTCGCGCTCGGCCCGAAGCTCGTCATCCTCGACGAGCCGGTCTCGGCGCTTGACGTCTCCGTGCAGGCGCAGATCCTCAACCTGTTGAAGGACCTGCAGAAAGAGCTGGGGCTTACTTATCTGTTCATTTCGCACAATCTCGCCGTCGTCGATTACATGGCCGACCGCATCGCGGTGATGTGCAAGGGCCGCATCGTCGAGATCGCGCCGCGCGAGATCATCCTGCGCGATCCGGTGCACCCCTATACGAAATCGCTGCTCGCCGCCGTCCCCTTCCCCGATCTCGACCGGCCGCTCGATTTCAAGGCGCTCAGGGAAAACGGCGCCGCCGACAAGCAGAACTGGGGCGCGACCTTCACCGCCGAGCATGACGACGCTTCCGAACTTGCCTATGCCGACCTCGGCGACGGCCATCTGGTGCGCGCCCGCAAAGGCGCCGATGCCAAGGAGTTGCGCTGATGGTGACGCGTCGCATTTTTCTCGGCGGCCTCGTCGGCGCGGCGATCGCGCCCGCGGTGCTTCGCGCCGGACCGGTCGGCGAGCCGGAATTCCTGAAGGAGCGGCTGACATCAGGCAGCCTGCCGCCGATGGCGGAGCGCATTCCCGTCCGCCCGCGTATCGTCAATCTGAAGGAGATGGGGCTCGAACCCGGTGCCTACGGCGGCACGGTGCGCACCATCATCGGCAGCCAGCGCGACATCCGCTTCATGACGATCTACGGCTATGCCCGCCTGGTCGGCTACAACAAGCACCTGCAGTTCCAGCCGGACATCCTGGCCGGTTTCCAGTCCGAGGACGACACGGTCTTCACCTTCACACTGCGCGAGGGCCATAAATGGTCCGACGGCCAGCCGTTTACGGCTGACGATTTCCGCTACTGGTGGGAAGACGTCATCCTGAACGACAAGCTGACGCCCGGCGGCGGCGCGCTAGAGCTTCGTCCGCACGGCAGCCTGCCGCGCTTCGAGATGCTCGATCCGCTGACCGTGCGCTACACCTGGGAAAAACCCAACCCGATGTTCCTGCCGACGCTGGCAGGCCCGCAGCCGCTCGTCATCTTCGGCCCTGGTCATTATCTCAAGCAGTTCCACAAGAAATTCCAGCCGGACCAAGCGAAGATGGACGAGCTGATGAAGACCTACCGCGTCAAGAAATGGCAGGATCTGCACATCAAGATGGCGCGTTCCTACCGTCCGGAAAATCCGAACCTGCCGACGCTCGATCCCTGGCGCAATACGACGCCGCTGCCGTCCGAGCAGTTCGTCTTCGAGCGCAACCCGTTCTTCCACCGCATCGACGAGACCGGCAGGCAGCTACCCTATCTCGACCGCTTCATCCTCAACGTCTCCTCCTCATCGATCATCGCCGCCAAGGCGGGGGCAGGCGAAGCCGACCTGCAGGTGACCGGCATCGATTTCAACGACTACACCTTCCTGAAGGAGGCCGAGAAGCGCTTCCCGGTGAAGGTCAATCTCTGGAAGCTCGCGCGCGGCTCGCGCATCACGCTGCTGCCGAACCTCAACTGTGCTGACGAAGTGTGGCGCGGCCTTTTCCGCGACGTCCGCCTGCGCCGCGCTTTGTCGTTGGCGATCGACCGGCACGAGATCAACATGGTCGCCTTCTACGGCCTCGGCACGCCAAGCGCCGATACCGTCCTGCCCGATAGCCCGCTCTTCAAGCAGGAATATGCCGATGCCTTCGTGAAGTTCGATCCCGACGAGGCCAACCGCCTGCTCGACGAACTCGGCTTGACCAAACGCGGTGACGACGGCATTCGGCTGCTGCCGGACGGGCGTCGCGCCGAGATCACCGTCGAGACCGCCGGCGAGAGCAATCTCGACACCGACGTGCTGGAACTGGTGAGAGATCACTGGGCCAATATCGGCCTGGCGCTCTATACCCGGACCTCGCAGCGCGATGTCTTCCGCAATCGCGCCATGAGCGGTTCGATCATGATGTCGATCTGGTACGGCCTCGACAATGGCGTGCCGACGGCCGACATGTCGCCGGCCGGCCTTGCGCCGACACTCGACGATCAGTTGCAATGGCCGCTCTGGGGCATGCATTACCTCTCCGCCGGCCAGGAGGGGGTCGCACCCGACCTGCCGGAGGCAGCCGAGCTGGTCAACCTGCTCAGCCAATGGGGCTCGACGGCGAAATTCGAGGAGCGCCAGGTGATCTGGCACAAGATGCTGTCGCTCTATACGCAGCAGGTATTCTCGATCGGCCTCATCAACAGCACGCTGCAGCCGATCCTTCGCGCTGCCAAGCTGCAGAACCTGCCGGAGAGAGCGCTCTACGGCTTCGATCCCACCTCCTATCTCGGCGTCTACATGCCGGATGCATTCTGGTACAAGGAGGCCTGAGGCGTGCTCAGATACATTCTCTGGCGCATCGCCGCCATGGTGCCGACGCTCTTCGTCATTTCGGCGCTGGTTTTCACGATTATCGAGCTGCCGCCCGGCGACTTCTTCGAGAGCCAGATCGCCGAGCTGCGTGCCTCCGGCGAGACCGCCAACCTCCAGGAAATCGAGGAGATGCGCCAGCAATACGGCTTCGACAAGCCGGAGATCGTGCGTTATTTCTACTGGGTCGGCGGCATGCTGCACGGCGATTTCGGCTATTCCTTCGAATATCAGCTGCCGGTCTCCGACGTGGTCGGCGATCGCCTCTGGCTGACGATGCTCGTCTCCTTCACGACGATCCTGCTCACCTGGCTGATCGCTTTTCCGATCGGCATCTATTCGGCCACGCACCAGTACAGTTGGGGTGATTACGGGCTGACGTTCCTCGGCCTGCTCGGCATCGCCATTCCGAACTTCATGCTGGCGCTGATCCTGATGTATTTCGCCAATATCTGGTTCGGCATCTCCATCGGCCATCTGATGGACCAGCAATATATCTCGGCGCCGATGAGCTGGGAGAAGGCGCGGTCGATCCTCTCTCACCTGTGGATCCCTGTGATCATCGTCGGCACGGCCGGCACGGCCGGCATGATCCGGCGGCTGCGTGCCAACCTGCTCGACGAGATGCAGAAGCAGTATGTCGTCACCGCCCGCGCCAAGGGCCTGCCGCCGCTGAAGGCGCTGGTCAAATATCCGCTGCGCATGGCGCTCAACTTCTTCGTCGCCGATATCGGCTCGATCCTGCCGTCGATCATCTCGGGCGCCGAGATCGTCGCGATCGTGCTGTCGTTGGAGACGACGGGGCCGATGCTCATCAAGGCGCTGCAGAGCCAGGACATGTATCTCGCCGGCTCCTTCCTGATGTTCCTAGCCTTCCTCAATGTCATCGGCGTGCTGATCTCCGACATCGCGCTCGGCTTCCTTGATCCCCGCATCCGTCTGCAAGGCAGGAGCACCAAATAATGTCGCCCCTTCCCGCACCCGGCGCGCCGCTTCCGCATTACGTCTCGACCGCGCCTTTCGATCCGCTTGCGACCGAAAGCATGACGGCGGCGCAATCGCGCATTCATCTCGCCTCGCAGAAGCAGCTGATGTGGTGGAAGTTCAAGCAGCACAAGCTGGCCTTGATCTCCGGCATCTTTCTCGCCGTCGTCTACTTGATGATCCTGATCGTCGAGTTCTTGGCGCCCTACGGCCTGCACACGCGCAATGTCGATTTCATTCACGCGCCGCCGCAACCCATCCACTTCTTCGACAAGGGCAGCTTCGTCGGCCCCTTCGTTTACGGCCGCAGCATGACGCTCGATCTCGACACGCTGCATCGTGTCTATACGGATAGGCCGAACGACGTGCAGCCAATCCGATTCTTCTGCCGCGGCGATGCCTACAAATTCTGGGGCGTTGTTGCCTCGAACTATCATCTCGTCTGCCCGGCGATCGGCGGGCAGATGTTCCTGCTCGGCACCGACCGGCTCGGCCGTGACGTGCTCTCGCGCATCCTCTACGGCGCGCGGATATCGCTGACCATCGGTCTGATCGGCATTTCGATCAGCTTCGTGCTCGGTATCGTCATTGGCGGCCTTGCCGGTTATCGTGGCGGCATTTTCGATCTCATCGTCCAGCGCCTGATCGAGGTGCTGCAATCGCTGCCGAGCCTGCCGCTCTGGATGGCGCTGGCCGCCATCATGCCGGTAACGTGGAGCCCGATCGTCATCTATTTCGGCATCACCGTCATCCTCGGCATCATCGACTGGACGGGGCTCGCGCGTGCCGTGCGCTCCAAACTCCTGGCGCTGCGCGAGGAGGATTATGTCCAGGCCGCACAGCTGATGGGTGCCAGCACGCCACGCATCATCGGCCGGCACCTGGTGCCGGGCTTTATGTCGCATCTCATTGCTTCGGCGACGATTTCGATCCCCGGCATGATCCTTGGAGAGACCGCGCTCTCCTTCCTCGGCCTCGGCCTTCGTCCGCCGATCACCAGCTGGGGCATTCTGCTGACCGAGGCAAAAAGCGTCAGCGTCATCGCCTTCTATCCATGGCTGCTCTATCCGATCATTCCTGTTGTTCTTGTCATTTTGGCGTTCAACTTTCTGGGAGACGGCTTGCGTGATGCGGCAGATCCCTACAAATAGCAGGAAACGCGGCGGCGCATCACGGCACCGCCCCCACCTCTTGGCCTCCGGACGGTGGGGGTACTAACTATGTTGCTGACCCCAGAAGGGATGCCCATGTCCAGACGTCTCGAAGATGCGCGCATCCTCATGTACAGCCACGATACTTTCGGTCTCGGCCATCTGCGCCGCTGTCGCGCCATCGCCCATGCGCTGGTCGAGGATTATCGCGGCCTCAATATTCTGATCATTTCGGGTGCCACGATCGCCGGCGCCTTCGACTACCGCGCCCGTGTCGACTTCGTGAAGATCCCGAGCGTCATCAAGCTCCGCAACGGTGAATATACGTCGCTCGCCAGCCATATCGACCTGCACGAGACGCTGAAGATGCGCGAATCGAGCATTCGCCACACGGCCGAGACCTTCCAGCCCGATATCTTCATCGTCGACAAGGAACCGATGGGACTGAAGGGCGAGGTCGAGGATACGCTTGCCTATCTCAAGGCCCGCGGCACCGTTCTGGTGCTCGGCCTGCGCGAGATCATGGACGCGCCGCATCTGCTCGAGGCCGAGTGGAAGAAAAACAGCATCATGCAGAAGATCGACCAGTATTACGACAGCGTCTGGGTCTACGGTCCGCCGGAATTTTACGATCCGCTGATCGGCCTTGACGTGCCGGCCAGCTTGCGCCGGAAGATGGATTTCGTCGGCTTCCTGCAACGCAGCGTCTCCAGGGGCAAGACGTCGATCAACGCCCGCAAGGATAATTACATCCTCGTCACCACAGGCGGCGGCGGCGACGGCTCCGATCTCGTCCACGACGTCATGAACGCCTACGAGGCCGATCCGACGCTGACGCAGAAGGCGCTCGTGGTGCTCGGGCCCTATATGCCGGCCGCCGAGCGCGCCAAGCTGGTGCAGAAGGGGGAAGCCATTCCCTATATCGAGGTGATCGAGTTCGACAATCACATGGAAGAGCTGATCGACAGCGCCACCGGCGTCGTCGCCATGGGTGGCTACAACACCTATTGCGAGATCCTCTCCTTCGACAAACCGGCCCTCATCGTGCCGCGTGTCAAGCCGCGCGAGGAACAGCTGCTGCGCGCCCAGCGGGCAAGCGAACTCGGCCTCGTCGACATGCTGCTGCCGGAACAGTCGGTCGACCCCACAATCATGGCCGAGGCGCTGAAGCGCCTGCCCTCCCGCCAGCCACCGTCGAAGAGCGGCGGCAATATGCGTCTCGAAGGACTGGACCATATCTCGCAGACCGTCGGCCGGTGGATCGACGGCCGCGGCAGCCACCTTTCCCTCGTCGGCGCGGAATAGGGCACAGCCTTGCCGCCACGCCGCAAGATCCTCGTCGTGCTGAAAGGCTATCCCCGCCTTTCGGAAACCTTCATCGCCCAGGAGCTGCTCGGCCTTGAAAAGGCCGGCTTCAACCTGACGCTGATTTCGATGCGCCGGCCGACCGACAAGAAGCGCCATCCTGTGCATGACGAGATCCGGGCGCGTGTCGTCTATCTGCCTGAATATCTGCACGAGGAGCCGATCCGCGTGCTGAAGGGCCTCATCGCCGGTTTCTCCAAACCCGGCTTCAAGGCGCTGATGAAACGCTTCCTCGCCGACCTCAAGCGCGACATCTCCCGCAACCGCTTCCGCCGTCTCGGCCAGGCGCTGGTGCTGGGCCGCGAATGGCCGGACGAGGGTGAATGGCTGCATGCGCATTTCATCCACACGCCGGCCTCGGTGACGGAATATGCAAGCATCCTCACGGACACGCCCTGGACCTGCTCGGCGCACGCCAAGGACATTTGGACGTCGCCCGACTGGGAGCTGAACGAGAAACTCGGCAGCGCCCGCTGGACCGTCACCTGCACCAGGACGGGCTACGACCATATGCGGACGCTGACGTCACGCAGGGAGGCCGTGCACTTGAGTTACCACGGTCTCGATCTCGCCCGCTTCGGCCATTTTGCCGGCGAGCGTTCGGACCGCACCGGCAGCGACCCCGACGATCCGGCCTTCATCCTCAGCGTCGGCCGCGCCGTCGAGAAGAAGGGTTACGACGTGCTGCTGCACGCGCTGGCGCTGTTGCCCGCCGACCTTCACTGGCGCATGGACCATATCGGCGGCGGCGAGGAGCTTGCGAAACTGAAGGCGCTGGCCACCGAACTCGGCATTTCCGGCCGCATCGTCTGGAAGGGCGCCATGGCGCAGGAAGACGTGCTCGATCATTACCGCCGTGCCGACCTCTTCGCGCTTGCCTGCCGCATCGCCGCCAACGGCGACCGCGACGGCCTGCCGAACGTCCTGGTCGAAGCCTCGAGCCAGCGGCTCGTCTGCCTCTCGACCGAAGTATCCGGCGTGCCGGAGCTCCTGAAGAACGGTGAAAACGGCCTCGTCGTGCCGCCGGAGGACCCGGCACTGCTGGCCAGCGCGCTGGAGGCGGCGATCCGCGACCCGGCGCTGCGCAAGCGCCTCGGCGACGCCGCCGAAAGCCAGGTGCGCGAATATTTCGACTATCACTCCAGCATCAGACAGCTCACCGGCCTGTTCGAGGCCGAATGGCAGAAGCCGTCATGACGGCACCGCGTATTTTCTTCTATGTCCAGCATCTGCTCGGCATCGGCCACATAGCCCGCGCCAGCCGCATCGCCAATGCCTTGGTCAAGGACGATTTTGACGTGACTGTCGTGACCGGCGGCCTGCCGGTGCCGGGCTTTCCCGGCGAAGGCGTGAAGACCGTAGCCTTGCCGGCGGTCGTCGCCAACAATGCCGGTTTCTCCGGCCTCGCCGACGCCGATGGCCGGCCGGCCGGCGAGGATTTCCTCCATGCCCGCCGCCAGCTGCTACTCGATGCCTTCCATGCCGCAAGGCCGGATGTCGTCATCACCGAAGCCTTCCCCTTCGGCCGGCGACAGATGCGCTTCGAACTGCTGCCTTTGCTCGAGGCCATCGACAAGGCCGAACCGCGGCCGAAACTCCTAAGCTCGGTGCGCGACATCCTGCAGGAAAACCGCAAGGCCGGCCGCGACGCGGAGACCGTCACGCTGGTCAAGGACCATTTCGATGCCGTGCTCGTCCACGGCGATCCCGGTTTCGTCAGGCTCGAGGACACCTTCCCGCTGACGTCAGAGATCGCCGACAGGCTGCGCTATACCGGCCTCGTCGCAGCCCCGCCGGCGCCGGAACCCGCCGAAACATTCGACATCATCGCATCGGCGGGCGGTGGCGCGGTCGGCGCCGCGTTGATCGGCGCGGCCAAAGAGGCGGCAACGCTGCTGCCGGACAATCTTCGCTGGCTGCTGGTCGCCGGCCCGAACCTGCCGGAGGCCGATTTCGCCGCGCTGTCTGAGGACGCGGCCCCGAATGTGACGCTGGTGCGTTTCCGCAGGGATTTTCCCTCGCTGCTGCGCGGCGCCAAGGTGTCGATCTCGCAGGCAGGCTACAACACGGTCGGCGATCTCTTGCGCACCGAATGCCGGGCGATCCTCATCCCCTTCGTCGCCGGCGGCGAGACCGAGCAGACGGTGCGCGCCGAACGGCTGCAGGCGCTCGGCCTCGCCGATATCCTGCCGGAAAACGGACTGACGTCGGGCCATGTGAAAGAGGCGGTCGAAAAGGCGCTCGCCGCACAGCCACGGGGGCCGGTCTTGCTCGACCTCGACGGGGCGGAGAAAACCGCCCTCATCATTCGCTCCATGATTGCCGAATCCCTCGCCTAATCCAAAATTCCTGTGATATAAGCAATGTTCCGGCGAGAATCGGCATTTTTGCAGCCGGTCGCTTCGCCTTGTTTTCATTGCGATATCGGCGGTCCGGCTGCATGATCCTGTTCTCAAAATTCCTTCCCGTCCCGGCGCCCGGATCGCGCCCCCGGAATTTCCCAGCAAGCTGACGGTTAGCCATGGAAAAAAGCCTCGCCCGCTACATCTGGAAGAACACGCGGCTGCAGCAGCTGTGGATTCTGGCTGTCGTCGCCGCCTCGATGGTGCCTTACTTCCTGTCCTTCGACCTGCCGAAGCAGATCGTCAACGGACCGATCCAGGGTGACGGCTTCGAAGGTCCGGGCGCGACGCAGACCTTCATGCACATTGCCTACGACCTGCCGCTGATCGGCCATGTCGAGTTCTTCCAGGGGTTGCAGCTCAACCGCTTCCAGATGCTGATGGCCCTCAGCCTGGTGTTTCTGGCGCTGGTGGTGCTGAACGGCCTCTTCAAGTTCTACATCAACACCTATAAGGGCAGGCTCGGCGAGCGCATGCTGCGCCGTATCCGCTTCGAGCTGATCGACCGGGTGCTGCGCTTTCCGCCCATTCACTTCAAGCGGGTGAAATCGGCCGAAATCGCCACCATGATCAAGGACGAGGTGGAGCCCATGGGCGGCTTCACCGGCGATGCCTTCGTCTCCCCTGCGCTTCTCGGCGGCCAGGCGATCACGGCGCTCGCCTTCATCATCGTCCAGAATTTCTGGCTCGGCATGATCGCCGCCGGCATCGTCGGTGTGCAGGCGATCGTCATTCCCCGCATGCGCAAGCGCCTGCTGGATCTCGGCCGCCAGCGGCAGCTGACGGCGCGCGAGCTCTCCGGCCGGGTCGGCGAAATCGTCGAGGGCATCGGCACGATCCACGGCAACGACACATCCAACCTCGAACGCGCCGACATCGCCTCGCGGCTCGGCCGCATCTTCTCGATCCGCTACGACCTTTACCAGTGGAAGTTCCTGGTGAAGTTCATCAACAACTTCCTCGCCCAGGTCACGCCCTTCCTGTTCTATGCGATCGGCGGCTACCTGGCGCTGCAGGGCCGGCTCGACATCGGCCAGCTCGTCGCCGTCATATCAGCCTACAAGGACCTGCCCGGCCCGCTGAAGGAACTGATCGACTGGGACCAGATGCGCCAGGACGTGCAGGTGAAGTATCAGCAGGTCTACGAGCAGTTCAATGTCGAGCCGCTGATCGACAGCCGCATCCAGGAACTCGCAACCGCCCCGGTCGGCGCGCTGACGGGCGCGTTCGTCGTCACCAACCTGTCGCTCTCCGACGACAGCGGCGCCCGCCTCGTCGACCACGTCTCCGTCGAGATCAAGCCGAACGAGACGGTGGCGATCGTCGGGCCGAACGGCAGCGGCGCGGAAGCCTTCGCCGAAGCGCTCGGCCGCATGGTCTGGCCGGACTCCGGCCGCATCACCATCGACGGCCGCGATCTCCTCGACATGCCGGAATCGATCACCGGCCGTCGGATCTCCTATGCCTCGTCCGACACCTTCTTCTTCCACGGCACGCTCGCCAGCAATCTGCTCTACGGCCTGAAACATGCGCCGATGACCGATCCGGTTTACGACGAGCGGGAAGCGCTGGAGTATAAATGGCATTCCGCCGAGGCGGAGAAGGCCGGCAATCCGACGCTCGACCTCAACAGCGACTGGGTGGACTACAAGGCCGCCGGCGCCAGCGGGCCCGAGGACATTCTGAAAGCGATCCGCCCGGTGCTCGACGCCGTCCTGATCTCGCAGGACATCCTCGATCTGGCGCTGCGCTCGACCGTCAACACCGACGTGCATGTGGCGCTCGGCGACCATGTCGTGGCGCTACGCGCCTCGCTTAGGGACCGGCTGCGCGACGAGGGGCTCGACACGATCGTCGTGCCTTTCGATTTCGATGCCTATAACGGCCAGGCGACGGTCGGCGAGAACCTGCTCTTCGGCACGATGAAGCGGCCTTTGATGACCAACCGTAGGCTTGCCGCGCATCCCTATTTCCAGCAGCTCTTCCGTGAGACAGGCCTCAGCACCGATCTCTACGCCATGGGCCTCGAGATCGCCGAGAATGCGGTGGAACTCTTCCACGACCTGCCGCCGGACCATCCATTCTTCCAGCAGCTGACCTTCATGACGGCGGACGACATCCCGACCTATCAGGCGCTGCTGCAGAAGCTGCAAAGCCGCCGCTTCGAGGACGCCACGCCAGAGGAACGTTCGGCCATCATCCGGCTGAGTTTTGCCTATATCGAGCCGCGCCATCGCTTCGGCTTGCTGACCGACGAGCTCATGGACAAGATCGTCAGCGCCCGCAAGCAGTTCCACGAGCATATTCCGGCTGATCTCGCCGAGCTGATCGAGCGCTACGACGCCGAGCGTTTCACCCCGTCGGCAAGCCTGATGGACAATGTGCTCTTCGGCCGTATCGCCTATCAGCAGGCCGACGCCTCCGACCGCATCCGCGGCATCATGGGCGAACTCTTCGATGCGCTCGATCTTTATGACGACGTGCTGTCGATCGGTCTCGAATTCGACGTCGGCTCCGGCGGCAAGCGACTGACCATGGTGCAGCGGCAGAAGCTGAACCTGGCCCGCGCGCTGTTGAAGCGCTCGGACTATTTCATCTTCAATCGGCCGCTGTCGGCGCTTGACCAGCGCC
Organism: Rhizobium sp. WYCCWR 11128; assembly: GCF_013416305.1. Taxonomy (NCBI): domain Bacteria; kingdom Pseudomonadati; phylum Pseudomonadota; class Alphaproteobacteria; order Hyphomicrobiales; family Rhizobiaceae; genus Rhizobium; species Rhizobium sp. WYCCWR 11128. The sequence continues at coordinate 144,697 of NZ_JACCEZ010000005.1, read as the reverse complement.
TTCAGGATCAGATCACCCGCAACATCATCGAAGGCCTGCACGAAGAAGGGCATCGGCCGGCGATCATCTGGGTGCTCTCCAATGCCCGGCTGGCAGAGATGTTCGACCGCATCCTCCTCTTCGACCGCGGCGGATTGGCAGAAGCCGGAAACTATCCGGAACTTTCCGAGAAAAACGGGATGTTCAAGGAACTGTTATCGTAATATTCTATAGGGGCGGCGATGGTGGGTGTTCCCGATGGGGACGCCTCGGAGTTTGAAGATGCCTGGTCCTGCGGACCCTGCGTCAGGGGATTGAAACGCTCATGCTGTTGAGAGACGAAGTCGAAATGCTGCGAAGGGTGCCGATCTTTTCAAGGATCGCGCCAGCAAAGCTCAAGCTTTTAGCCTTTACCTCCGATCGCATGACCTACAAGGCCGGGCAGAACCTCTTTCATCAGGGCGATGTCGGTGATGCCGCCTACGTCATCCTCTCGGGTACCGCCGATATCGTCGTCGACTCGCCGGCGGGCGAGATCAAGGTCGCCGACGTCGAACCCAATTCCATCGTCGGCGAAATCGCCATCCTCTGCGATGTCTCGCGCACGGCAACGGTGCGTGCCACCTCACCGCTCGAGGTGCTGCGCATCAGCAAGGAGCACTTCCTGAAGCTGCTCAGCGACTTTCCCGAGATGGCCGTGGAAATCATGCGGGTGCTGGCCGACCGCCTGAACCATACCACGGCGGAACTGACCGCGGCCCGGGCGGCGAAACAACCGCAGATGGCGCAGTAGGATTCAGCTATAGGATTTGGGTGGCCAAACGATCCTCACTTGGCCTCATCCTTGAGCAAGGCAAGCAACTCGGCACGCTCGCGCGCCATCTCTCCCTTAATGACTTCATGCGGGATCCAGACAGCGTTCGGATCATCGGCTTCCCGGATTGCTTCCTCGACCCGTTCGAGAAACCATCCCTCGTATGCCGCCGCCTCGTGAGTTCGCCGCAAAGCCTCTGCACGATCCGGTCCCACTTCTCTCCCGGGCATGGCTTCCTCGCAAAGTCCTATTCGCGCTGCTCCAGCGCCCTGCTGAAGGCAAGTGCTGCCAGCGTGCAGACAGCGCCGGAAAGCAGGTAGTAGCCGACGAAGGTCAGGCCGAAGCGGCTGGAAAGGCTGAGCGCCACCAGTGGCGCGAAACCCGCGCCGATCAACCAGGCCAGATCCGAGGTGAAGGCGGCACCCGTGTAGCGGTAGCCGCGGCCGAAGCGGGACGAGATCGAGCCGGTCGCCTGGCCGAAGGAAAGGCCGAGCACGCCGAAGCCGATGATGACGAAAGCGTCATGGCCGCTGTTGCCGGATGCGATCAGGCTCGGCCCGATAAAGCTGAAGACAGCGATGATGACGGCGCAGATGGCAAGCTGGGCGCGCCGGCCGATACGGTCGGCGATCAGGCCCGAGGCGATGATCGTGAGGATGCCGACTGCGGCGCCGATCACCTGCACCACCATGAAGGCGCCGATCGGCTGGTTGCCATAGAGGCTCATCCAGCCGAGCGGGAAGATGGTGACGAGGTGGAACATGGCAAAACTCGCGAGCGGCACGAAGGCGCCGATCAGGATGTCGCGGCCATGAACGCGCAGCACGTCAAGGATGGGGGCTGCTTCCAGCTCGTGCTGCTCCAGCAGCGTGCCGAACTCCTTGGTCATCACGAGACGCAACCGCGCAAACAGCGCCACGACGTTGATCGCGAAGGCGACGAAGAAGGGATAACGCCAGCCCCAGGAGAGGAAATCCTCACTGGAAAGATTGGCGACGAAATAGCCGAACAGGGTACTGGCCAGCGCAAAACCGATCGGCGCGCCGAGCTGCGGGATCATCGCATACCAGCCGCGGTGCTTGGCCGGCGCGTTGAGCGCGAGCAGCGAGGCAAGGCCGTCCCAGGCGCCGCCAAGCGCGAAGCCCTGGCCAAGACGGAAGAGCGCCAGCAATGCGATCGACCACACGCCGATCTCGTTGTAACCCGGCAGGAAGGCGATCGAGGCCGTGGAGCCGCCGAGCAGGTAAAGCGCGATCGTCAGCTTGGTGCCGCGCCCATACAGCCGGTCGATCGTCATGAAGACGACGGAGCCGACGGGGCGGGCCAGGAAGGCAAGCGAGAAGATGGCGAAGGAATAGAGCGTTCCCGTCAGCCTGTCCGGCGCGAAGGGGAAGACCAGCTGTGGAAACACCAGAACCGAGGCAAGGCCATAGACGAAGAAATCGAAGAATTCCGACATGCGGCCGATCACCACGCCGATGGCGATACTACCCGGCGAAACCGGCTTGTCGTCGTGAATGCGCCGCGCGTCGCGTTCCAGCGACGACGATGACGGTCCGTAATGCGATGTTGTAGCCATGAAACGCCTCCCTCGATGAAGCGCTTTCGCCAAGGCGCCTCAGCCTGATCTTGATCAAACCCGCAGGCTTATCAAGTCCGTAAGACGTAAATAGTTCATCATCACGGCTCAAAATGAGGCCTGGGCGGAAAAAATAGCGTGATTGGCCCGGCGATTTTTCCCGGGAGACGCTGGCTTGGCCGCCTCTTGCGGATATATTGATTTGAAACAGCGCTGGCCAAAGAATCCTTCTTGAATCATCAGGATTCCAAAGCTGTAGTGCACCATGATTTGTGCCGCAGTGCGGCATGATTGCTGCACTGCGACCAAACACCTCATGTCGCTATCCGGTTCAGTGCGTTAGTCGCGGAACGAACGAAACAACAAGAGCTTAGAGACGTGCTAAAACTGGTGAAGTTTTCCCGCCTTCTATCCGTCTTGCCGCTGCTTTTCCTGGCAGGATGCAACATGGTGGTCATGGCGCCCTCCGGCGACATCGCCGCGCAACAGCGCGATCTCATCGTCATCTCGACGGTGCTGATGCTTTTGATCATCATCCCGGTGATCTTCCTGACGCTGTTCTTCGCCTGGCGCTACCGCCGCTCCAATACGGCTGCCACCTATGCGCCGGAATGGCACCATTCGACCCGCCTCGAAATCGTGATCTGGGCAGCACCGCTTGCGATCATCATCGCGCTTGGCGCCGTCACCTGGATCTCCACCCATAAGCTCGATCCCTACCGCCCGCTCGACCGCCTCGATGCGGAGCGCGCCATTCCGGCCGATACCAAGCCGTTGAACGTCGAGGTCGTGGCGCTCGATTGGAAGTGGCTGTTCTTCTATCCCGAACTCGGCATCGCCACCGTCAACGAACTCGCTGCCCCGGTCGACATGCCGATCAATTTCAAGATCACCGCCTCCTCGGTGATGAACTCCTTCTACATACCTGCCCTTGCCGGCCAGATCTATGCGATGCCGGGCATGGAGACGAAGCTGCATGCCGTCATCAACAAGGAAGGCGAATATGAGGGCTTCTCCGCCAATTACAGCGGCGCAGGCTTCTCGCATATGCGCTTCAAGTTCCACGGCCTTACCCAAGAGGGATTTGACGCCTGGGTGGCGCAGGTCAAGCAGCGGGGCACAATGCTCAACCGCGACGCCTACCTGAAGCTCGAGAAGCCGAGCGAGAAGGAACCGGTGCGTTATTATGCCGGCGCCGATGCCGACCTTTACAACGCCATCCTCAACATGTGCGCCACGCCCGGCAAGATGTGCATGAACGAGATGATGCACATCGACATGATGGGCGGCGGCGGCAAGGAAAGTGCCGAGAACCGCGAAAAGCTGCAATATGACAACCGTTATGCCGACGAAGGCATCGTGGCGCCCGCCGCCACCGTGCCGGCGACAGGGGCTCCGGCGCGAAGCGAGCCCGCCGAGCGTACCGACGGCAACACCATGCAGCACAACATGCCCGGAACTGACATGCAACATCAGGGTCATTCCATGCCCGGCATGAGCAATGGCGCCGATCCGGCGCCGGCGCAGCTCAACAATAACAATTAACCTGGCGCTTTGCGTCGCAAGACATAATGAACGGGTTGTTCCATGTTTTCCAATCCTGACCTCCTGAAGTTCGTCTTCGGCCGGTTGACCCTCGATGCCATCCCTTATCACGAGCCGATCCTGGTCGTGACCTTCATCGGCGTCGTCATCGGCGCCATCGCGTTGCTCGGCATCATCACCTATTTCAAGTTCTGGGCCCCGCTCTGGCGGGACTGGATCTGCAGCGTCGATCACAAGAAGATCGGCATCATGTATGTGATCCTGGCCGTCATCATGCTGTTGCGCGGCTTCTCCGACGCGATCCTGATGCGCATCCAGCAGGCGATCGCCTTCAACGGTTCGGAGGGTTACCTGCCGCCGCACCATTACGACCAGATCTTCACCGCTCACGGCGTCATCATGATCTTCTTCGTGGCGATGCCCTTCGTCACCGGTTTGATGAACTTCGTGGTGCCGTTGCAGATCGGCGCGCGCGACGTCTCCTTCCCCTTCCTCAACAACTTCTCTTTCTGGATGACCACCGCCGGCGCGATCATCATCATGCTGTCGCTGTTCATCGGCGAATTCGCCCAGACCGGCTGGCTCGCCTACCCGCCGCTGTCGGGCGCGGCCTACAGTCCAGGCGTCGGCGTCGACTATTATATCTGGGGCCTGCAGGTGGCCGGTGTGGGAACGACGCTTTCGGGCATCAACCTGATCGCCACCATCGTCAAGATGCGTGCGCCGGGCATGACCTTCATGAAGATGCCGGTCTTCACCTGGACGGCGCTTTGCACCAACGTGCTGATCGTCGCCTCATTCCCGATCCTGACGGCAACGCTCGCCCTGTTGTCGCTCGACCGCTATGCCGGCACGAACTTCTTTACCAACGACCTCGGCGGCAATCCGATGATGTACATCAACCTCATCTGGATCTGGGGTCATCCGGAGGTCTACATCCTCGTGCTGCCGGCCTTCGGCATCTTCTCGGAAGTCGTCGCCACCTTCTCCGGCAAGCGCCTCTTCGGCTACGCCTCGATGGTCTACGCGACCTGCGTGATCATGATCCTGTCCTACATCGTCTGGCTGCACCACTTCTTCACCATGGGCTCAGGCGCCAGCGTCAACTCCTTCTTCGGCATCACCACGATGATCATCTCGATCCCGACGGGGGCGAAGATGTTCAACTGGCTCTTCACCATGTATCGCGGCCGCATCCGCTATGAGGTGCCGATGCTGTGGACGGTCGGCTTCATGGTGACCTTCGTCATCGGCGGCATGACCGGCGTCATGCTTGCGGTGCCGCCTGCCGATTTCGTGCTGCACAATTCGCTGTTCCTCATCGCTCACTTTCACAACGTCATCATCGGCGGCGTACTCTTCGGCATGTTCGCCGGCGTGAACTACTGGTTCCCGAAGGCGTTCGGCTTCAAGCTCGATCCCTTCTGGGGCAAGATGAGCTTCTGGTTCTGGCAGATCGGCTTCTGGTTCGCCTTCATGCCGCTCTACGTGCTGGGTCTGATGGGCGTCACCCGCCGCATGAGCCAGTTCGAGGACCCGTCGATACAGATCTGGTTCATCATCGCCGCTTTCGGCGTCGGCCTGATTGCGCTTGGCATTGCCGCCTTCCTGATCCAGATCGTCGTCAGCTTCATGAGGCGCGAGGAATTGCGCGACGACAGCGGCGATCCCTGGGATGGCCGTACGCTGGAATGGTCGACCTCCTCGCCGCCGCCGGAATACAACTTCGCCTTGACGCCTGTCGTGCACGATCATGACGGCTGGTACGACATGAAGAACCGCGGTTACGCGCGTCCGCTGGAAGGTTTCCGGCCGATCCACATGCCGAAGAACACTGGCACCGGCGCGATCCTGTCGGGCATCAGTATCGCACTCGCCTTCGGCCTGATCTGGTACATGTGGTGGCTGGTCGTCGTCTCCTTCGTCGCCATGCTGGCTGTGGCGATCGGCCATACCTTCAACTACAGACGTGACTTCTACATCCCCGCCGAAGAGGTAACCGAAACGGAAGGCAAGCGCACCGCGCTGCTTGCCGAGCAGGTGTAAGAGACCATGAGCGATCACACCATCGACACGGCCGAAAAGCCTGAATTCTACCTGACGGAAGATCATCATCCGGAGAACAGCACCAATCTCGGTTTCTGGCTGTACCTGATGAGCGACTGCCTGATCTTCGCGGTGCTGTTTGCAACGCATGGCGTGCTCGGCCGCAATTATGCCGCCGGCCCGTCACCGGCCGATCTCTTCGATCTACCGATCGTTGCCCTCAACACCTCGATGCTGCTCTTCTCCTCGATCACCTACGGCTTCGCGATGCTGCAGATGGAGCGGAACGCAAAGGCGGAAACGCTGTTCTGGCTTGGTGTGACCGGCCTGTTCGGCGCGGCTTTCATCGGGCTCGAGCTCTACGAGTTCATCCACCTGATCCATGAAGGCGCCGGGCCGACGCGCAGCGCCTTCCTCTCCTCCTTCTTCACGCTCGTCGGCACGCACGGTCTGCACGTCACCTTCGGCATCATCTGGCTGATCACGCTGATGGTGCAGGTATCGATGCACGGGCTGATCGAGGCCAACCGCCGCCGCCTGATGTGCCTTTCGATGTTCTGGCACTTCCTCGACGTCGTCTGGATCGGCGTCTTTTCCTTCGTCTATCTGTTGGGAGTTCTCGGATGAGTTCGCAAGCACCTGCACATGAGGACGCCCACGAGGCTCATCACGGCCACAGCCACGGCCATCAGGCCGGCCATGGCACGTTCCGCAGCTACATGACGGGCTTCGTGCTCTCCGTCATCCTGACCGCCATTCCCTTCTGGCTGGTCATGTCAGGCGTCTTCGCCAGCCCGACGCTGACGGCGGTTCTGGTGATGGGCCTGGGTGCGATCCAGATCGTCGTCCACATGGTCTTCTTCCTGCACATGAATACCAGGAGCGAGGGCGGCTGGACGATCATGGCGCTGATCTTCACCCTCATCATCGTCGCCATCGCGCTCTCCGGTTCGCTCTGGGTCATGCATCATCTCAACACCAACATGATGCCGATGAGCCCCGAGATGATGAAGAACATGCCGTGACGGTCACGAAGGGGCGGCGGCAGCGTCATCCGCAGGCTCCCTCGGAAAAATCGGAAAGACGGCATTATCAGGTCAAACGCGCGATCTTCGCCGGCTGCCTGGTGCTGCTTGCCGCGGCACTTTCCGCACTCGGCACCTGGCAGGTCGAGCGGTTGGCTTGGAAACGCGACCTCATCGCCCGCGTCGACCAGCGTGTGCATGCGTCACCCGTGCCGGCCCCGGCGCGCGCCGACTGGGACCAGGTCAATGCCACTGATGACGAATATCGGCGGGTGACCGCGGCCGGGATGCTGGCGAACGACAAGGAAACGCTGGTCTATGCCTCAACCGCGCTGGGACCGGGATATTGGGTGTTGGCGCCGCTGACGCTTGCCGACGGGACATCAATCCTCATCAATCGTGGTTTCGTGCCGACCGACCGGCGCGACCCGGCCTCGCGCCGCGAGGGTGAACTATCCGGCCGGGTCGAGATCACCGGGCTGATGCGGATGACGGAGCCGAAGGGATCGCTGCTGCGGTCCAATGACGTCGCGGCCGACCGCTGGTATTCGCGCGATGTCGCGGCGATCGCTGAAAAGCGCGGCATCGGTGCGATCGCGCCCTATTTCATCGACGCCGATGCGGCTGCCAGTCCGGGAGGCCTGCCTGTCGGCGGCCTGACCGTCATCGCTTTCCCCAACAACCATCTCGTCTACGCGATCACCTGGTACGCCCTGGCGGCAATGGTGCTGGCATTGCTGGTGTTCATTCTTCGCGGTGAGAGGGATAGCCGACGCCGCTTATGAAGCGATCCGGCTGATCGCCTCGGCGAGCTGCGCCTGCGAGAAGGGTTTGCCCAGGCGGGGCAGATCGACGATGCCTGCCCCTTCGGGGATTTCGGCGTAACCGGTTGCGAGGATGATCGGCATATCAGGCCATTCGTCGCGGATCGCCTGGGCGAGCTGCGCGCCCGTCATGCGCGGCATGGCATGGTCGCAAATCACCAGATCGACCTGCTGCTTGCGCAGGATGTCGAGCGCCTCGGAACCCGCCATCGCCTCGAATACGGTATGGCCGAGATCCTCGAGCATCAGTGTCGTATTCATCAGCACCAGACCATCGTCATCGACGGCGACGATGCGCAGCCGACGCGGCGCGTTTTCCTCGCGTTGCGGCAGGTCTGCAGCTACCGCGGTCACCTGCTCGGCAATGACGACCGGGAACCACAATTCGGCCGTCGTGCCTTGGCCGAGGCTGCTCTTCAGGATGAGGCGGCCGCCGGACTGGGACGCAAGGCCCTGAACCATGGAAAGGCCGAGACCGGTGCCTTTACCGATACCCTTGGTGGTGAAGAACGGCGTGATTGCCTGCTCCACCGTCTTTGCATCCATGCCTTCGCCTTCATCGACCACCGCGATGCGCACATAGCGGCCGGGCGGCAGCGGACTCTTGCCTGACGGCACCGATTCCTCGGAAGCGCGAAGCGCGATCCGGCCGCCGGATGGCATCGCATCGCGGGCGTTGACGACGAGGTTCAGGATCGCCATCTCCAGCTGGTTCGGATCGGTCATGATCGTCGGCAGCCTGACGGGGAACGAGGTCTCGATCACGGTGAGCGGGCCGAGCGAACGGCTCAGAATATCCATCATGCCACGGACCAGTCCGGAGACGTCGATCGGCTCCATGTGCAGTTCCTGCCGGCGGGAAAAGGCCAGCATTCGCTGCGTCAACGCCGCGCCTCGCTGGGCACCCTGCATGGCATTATCAACAAGCGATGTCAGCGAGAGATCCTGCGGCATGCGTTTCTTCAGGATTTCGAGACTGCCGAGGACAGCCATCAAAAGATTGTTGAAATCATGGGCGATACCGCCGGTCAATTGACCGATCGCCTCCATCTTCTGCGACTGGAAGAGCTCTTCGCGCGCCTGCTCCAGTGCCCGCTGGGTCTCCATCTTCTCGGTGATATCGCGGGTGATCTTCGCGAAACCGAGCACATCGCCGTCGTCGCCCCGAATGACGTCGATGACGATGCTGGCCCAAAAACGGGTGCCGTCCTTGCGGACGCGCCAGCCTTCCTTTTCGAACCGGCCCTCGGCGCGCGCAATGCCGAGCGCGGTCTCCGGCACGCCGGCTTCGCGGTCCTCGGGGGTATAGAAGGTCGAGAAATGCCGGCCGATGATTTCTTGCGGTCGATAGCCCTTGATACGCTCGGCGCCGAAATTCCAACTGCTGACATGGCCGTGGGGATCGAGCATGTAGATCGCATAGTCCGAGACGCCCTGAACGAGCCGGCGGAACTGTTCCTCGCTCTGGCGGATCGTCTGTTCAGCTGCTCTGCGTTCGGTCAGGTCGCGGGTGATCTTGGCATAGCCGATGAGCTCGCCGGAGGGACGACGGATCGGATCGATGATCACATGCGCCCAGAAGCGGCTTCCATCCTTGCGCTGGCGCCAGCCTTCCCCCTCGAACCGGCCCTGCTCCGCCGCCGTGGCGAGCGCGCGCGCCGGCATTCCCGCAGCGCGGTCCTCTTCCAGATAGAAACGGGAAAAATGCTCGCCGAGAATTTCAGAAGGCTTGTAACCTTTAAAGCGCTGGGCGCCAGTATTCCAGCTGGTGACGATGCCTTCGGGGCTCAGCATATAGATAGCGTAGTCGGTGATGGCATCGACCAGAAGGCGAAAGCGTCCCTCTTCGTCAAGAGACGTGTCATGTCGATTCAGCACTTCCATCGGCCCCTCGGATTCACCAGCGCTTTATAACGCAGCAGGGGGCGGATGGTTCCGAAACGGCCCGAATTTCAGACGGCCTTGACCTGCGGGTAGAACCTCTCACTGATCCGCTCGGCAGCGGCATAGGCCTGCGAGACGATCTCCGGCACGAGATCGATATCGGGCAGGCTTCCGAGACCGAGCGGGCCGACTGCAAAGAGCCCGGCGACCGTCGAACCATCCTCCAGGAAGGGCTCACCGCGCGCATTGACCGCGAGCCCGAGCGAAAGCTCGTCCGGCATGGCGAGGCCGGCGGAAAGCAAGCTCTGCATCAAGGGTGCTGAAAGATCAGGCGCCTGGCAGCGGCAATCGAAGATGCGCTCGGCATGGATGACTTCCTCGGCAGCGGAACCGGCCGGTGTGAAGAACAGGCCGCTCAGGCCCCGGCGGCCGGCCCGGCCGCGGCGCAGCACCGTGCGGCCTTCGGCGAGTTCGCGTCCCAGGCGCAGGTGCATGGCTTCCGGCAGGCGGTTGCGATGGCTGTCATAGATCGCCCTGAGATGGCGGTTGAACTGATGCTTGTCGCGCGCCGGCAGCGAGCGCCAGAGCGAGCGGGCATGTTTTCTGAGGCCGTTCATCACCGATTGCCAGCTTCGTCCCGCTTCCTCGGCCTCGCGACAGGCTTCACGGATGAAGCGGACGATCTCCGGCAGGCTCTGGGGCAGCGCTTCGGCGGGGAAGACCGGATCGGCGGAATTCGGCGTATGGCTCTGGGGCAGGAAGCCGCGCCGGGAAATGATCGTCACCTGGCCGGCATAACCGGAATCGCGCAGCTGCAGCAGCTGGTCGACGACGCGGATGCCGCTGCCGAGCAGCACCGCATGCGGCCGCGCAACGAGGCGCTGGGCCCGGACCGGCGAAGCGTCCTCACCGCCGGCATCCGGCGCGGTCAGGCCGTAGCCGGTGGCGAGGATGACGGTATCGAACAGCGGATTGGCGGGATTGGCGCTTTCGAGCAGGAAGCGGTTGCCGTGGCTCCTGCGGATCGCCACCACCGGATCGTTGCAGACCTGGACGGTGATGTCCCTGCGCGCGGCGAGCGCCTCCGAAAAGCGCTGATAGACATAATCGCTGAAGATCTCCTTCGGCACGAAGATCTGCCGAAATCCGGGGATGGCGGCCGGCACGGCGGCGCGGAAGGCGGCATTGCTGCAGAGCCAGTCGTTGAAATCGTCGTTGTCGCCGACCGAAACCGAGAGATCGCGGACGCGGGTGTTGAGGATCGTCGAGGAACGGACTGAGGCCAGCGCCTGCCCACCGCTGACCGACGAATTCGGATCGAACAGCTGCAGGTGGAAGGGCGCGCGCACCGTCTTCATCAGCGCGATAGCCGTCATCATGCCGGAAAAGCCGCGCCCGACGATCGCAATGCGCGGTACGGCTGATATCTGCGCCGCCGCATTGGCTCTGGCGGAAAAGAGTCCCTGAACCGTCATCACAACTCCTTTGCGGCTTCATCCGCACCGTGGGTCGATCGAGGTTTCAACGCATAAAACAGCGGTTCACGCGTTGATGAGGTTCATGCGGCCATTCAAAACACCTGCCGCGGCATCCGGGTCCGAACCAGCGGCCCCGCAAGAGAACTAGGTGAGCAATCACGCTCATCCATAGTCTATCAAACTAGTAGTGTATGAAAGCGCTAAATGGCGCAGGTGGCAAGAGGTTTGTTGTTAAATCACTTCAAGATATTGAAATATATTAGAATTTAGAACTCTCCTGTGGGAAGTCTGGCGAGTTTTGCACCCCGAACTGCGAACTGATCGTTGCAAATGTCAGATCGCCAGCGACCTCAGCGGCCCTCGCCCGGATATTGTTTTGCCTTCAGCAGGCCCGCAAGATGCGCCGTGTTGCGCGCCAGCATGTCGACGGCTTTCGTCACGACCTTCGGCACCTTGTCGAGATCGACGAAATTGGTGGAACCCATCGCCTCGCCAACCCAATAGGCGACCGCATTCGCCGGAATGGTGAAGCCGACGTCGTTCAGCGCCTGAAAGAGCTCGGCCGATACATGATGGGCGCCGTCCTCATTGCCCACGACGGCAACAGCCGCGACCCTGCCATAGGAAACCATACGGCCATTTTCGTCCGTTTCCTCGAGGAAGGCGTCCATGCGCTCCAGCGCCCGCTTGCAGACACTGGACGGCTGGCCGAGCCAGATCGGCGTCGCCATCAGCAGGATATCGGCGGAGAGCACCTTGGCGCGGATATCAGGCCAATCATCGCCGGGGCCTTCGTCGGAGGTTACGCCCGGCTTGACGTTGAAATCGGCAAGGCGGAGCACTTCGGTCACAACGCCGTGTGCGGACATTGCCTTGTCGATAAGACCGATCATCCGGTCGGTCGAGGACGCCTCCTTGGCGTCGCTGCTCTTCAGCGTGGCGTTGAGGGCGAGGGCTTTCAGCGGCATGGGTCTCTCCGGCACCGGTCGGCGGTTGGCATTCGCCTGCTGCAACCCCTTCGCCCACAGATTGTTCCCGCCGGGATGCGAGGAGACCTCACGTAAAAATAACCAACTGGTGAATTCTTTACTTGAACCCCCAAATGGAATCGGCAAAAGTGAAGGTGCAATCAATCCCTTCATGGATTTGCCGTCTTTTCGGGCCAGCGTCCGACCACACATCTATTGGAAAAAATACCGTGAGCAGCGATGTGTTAACACGCGCGACGAAGCCTTCGGCTTCGATGGCGCTTGCAACTGCGGCAGGCTGGGGCCGAGGCCTCTTCACATTGGTGCGCATCACCATGATGGCCTTCCGCCACCCCTGGCAATCCGGCTTTGCAATCGGCGCCACGCTTGTTGCCTCCACCTTCCAGCTGATGATCCCGCGCCTTCTCGGCCAGGCCGTCGACCATACGCAGATGGCGATGAGCGGTGGTGCGGCGGGTCTGCTGGCACAGGACGCGCTTTTGACCACGGCATTGTTGCTGCTTGGCGCCAGCGTGCTGCGCGGCCTCTTCACCATGGTCCAGAACTATTACAGCGAAGCTGTCGGCCATCACATCGGATATGAGTTGCGGCTGGCCTGCTACGAGAAGATCCAGCGGCTCTCCTTCAGCTTTCATGACACCGTTCATTCCGGCGACCTGATCACCGTCGGCCTGCTCGATCTCGAAGGCGTGCGCATGTATTTTTCCACCGCACTAGTCCGGATGATCCTGCTGTCGACCCTGATCGGCATCGGCGCCTATATGCTGCTGTCGACCGATGTCGTGCTCGGCCTCCTGGCGCTGAGTTTCGTGCCCTTCGTCGGCTGGCGCTCATCGGTGACGCAGCTCAGGCTACGCGCCACCTGGCTCGACCTGCAGGAGCGGCTTTCGGTGCTGACCCGCATCATGGAGGAAAATCTCGGCGGCATTCGCGTCGTGCGCGCCTTTGCCGCCCACGAACACGAGATTTCGAAATTCGAGGCGGCGTCGAAGAGCGCGCTGGCGCTCGCGCATCAGCGCGTCGGCATCCGCGTCACCAACACCAGCGCCATGACCTTCTCCTTCTTCGCTGCGATGGGTCTGGTGCTCTGGGTCGGCGGCGGCAAGGTAATGTCTGGTGAAATCACCGTCGGCACGCTGGCCTCGTTCCTGACCTTCATGACCATCCTGCAGATGCCGGTGCGCCAGCTCGGCCTGATGGTCAATGCCTTTGCCCGCGCCTCCACCTGCGGCTCGCGCCTCTTTGCCCTTCTCGACCTCGACGTCGCGATCAAGGATGCGCCGGATGCGACAGAGCTGAACGTCACGGACGGCGTGCTGCGCTTCGAGAATGTCAGCTTCGCCTATCCCGGTTCGGAAAAGCGCACCGTGCTCGACGATGTCTCCTTCGAAGCCAGGCGCGGCCAGACGATCGGCATCGTCGGCCCGCCCGGCAGCGGCAAGTCGACGATCGCCCATCTCATTCCCCGCTTCTACGACGTCAGCGGCGGCAAGATCACGATCGACGGTCAGGACATCCGCAAGGCGACGCTGCAATCGCTGCGCCGGGCGGTTGCCGTCGTGCAGCAGGATTCCTTCCTGTTCACGACGACGATCGAAAACAACATCGCCTATGGCGACCCATGGGCGAAGGAAGGCCGCATCGAGCGCGCCAGTGAAAGCGCCCAACTTCACAATTACGTGCTTGGCCTGCCAATAGGCTACGGCACCGTCGTCGGCGAGCGCGGCGTTTCGCTGTCCGGCGGCCAGCGGCAGCGTCTTTCGATCGCCCGCGCGCTGATGTTGAAACCGGCGGTGATGGTGTTCGACGATTCGACAGCGGCTATCGACGCCGCCACCGAACAGCGCATCCGCGGCGCCATGCGCCGCTATGCCGCCGACCGGGTGACAATCATCGTCGCCCACCGCCTGAGCTCGCTGATGCATGCCGACCAGATCCTGTTCGTCGAAGACGGCCGGATCGTCGAGCGCGGAACGCATGAAGCGCTGCTTTCGCTCGGCGGGCGCTACAAGGCGCTCTACGACCTGCAGGTGCGGCCGGGCGACGAGGTCTTGAGCGCCTAGCAATGAATTCCGTTCTTCTGCCCACCAGGGAGAAGAGTGGACAAGCAATGACTATGCAGGCCACCGGACGTGATGGCCGCGGGAGGAATGGCATGGCCGAGGAACTGGAAACCGAGCGTCCCGACGTTCGCGAGGATGGACGCCGCCCGCCGCGGGCGGTGGTCGGTTCGCATCGCGTCGAGGAGGAGATGTTTGGCAAGGCCTTCGACGGCAATATCGTCAAGCGCATCTGGGTTTTCGTTCACCCCTATCGCCGCCAGGTCCTGTGGTCAGTCGTCGCCGTTCTGACCTTCACGATGATGCAGCTCACCATCCCGCTGATCATCCGCTATGCCATCGACCACGGCATGTCGCCGGGCGGCAACCATTCGGCCCTGGTGTGGTCGATCGTCGCCTTCACGATTGCCATCCTCATCAACTATGCGGCAAGCTATGCGCAGGAGACGCTGGTCGGCGGCGTGGCCGAGGACGTGCTCTTCGATATCCGCAAGGCGATGTTTTCGCATCTCCAGCGCGTCTCGCTGTCCTTCATGGACAAGACCGAAGTCGGCCGGTTGATGTCGCGCCTGCAGGGCGACGTCAACTCGATGCAGGAATTCCTCGAAACCTCGGTGCTGTCAGTCGGCGACATCGTGCTGCTCTTCGGCATCGTCTTCGTGATGCTCTATCTCGATTTCAAATTGGGGCTGCTGACGCTCTCGGTGCTGCCGGTGCTGTTCATCGTCCGGCTGTTCTGGCTGCCGCTGGCCCGCAAATCCTTCATGGCCGCGCACGAGACCAATTCGGTCGCGAACGGTGCGCTTGCAGAAGCGATCCATGGCGTGCGCGCCGTCCAGAGCATGGACAGGCAGGGCGTCAACTTCACGCTCTACGACGACAAGGCGCATGCCAACCTCAAGACGCATCTGACGGCGGCGCGCTATGCGCAGGTGATGGTGCCGATCGTCGACAGCCTGACCGGCGTGGCGATGGCGCTCGTCATCGTCGTCGGCGGCGCGCGCGTTCTCAATCAGGCGCTCGATGTCGGCGTGCTCGTCGCCTTCCTGTTCTACATCCAGCGCTTCTTCGACCCGATCCGTTCGCTGACCCTGCAATATTCGGTGATGCAGCGCGCCATGGCGTCCGGCCAGCGGCTGACCGAAGTGCTCGACGTGCCTGTCGACATCAAGGACGCGCCCGACGCCAAAGCCTTGTCGCGCGACATGGACGGATCGGTGGAATTCAAGGACGTCGTCTTCGGCTACAATCCGAAACACCCGGTGCTGAAGCACGTCAGCTTCAAGGTCAATCCCGGCGAGACGGTAGCGCTGGTCGGGCCGACTGGGTCCGGCAAATCGAGCTGCATGTCGCTGATCCATCGCTTCTACGACGTGCAGCAGGGCCAGGTGCTGGTCGGCGGCGACGATGTGCGTGATCTGACGCAGGATTCGCTCGGAGCGCAGATCGCCATGGTGCTGCAGGAACCCTTCCTCTTCACCGGCACCGTCTTCGAAAACATCCGCTACCACAAGCTGGAGGCGACGCGCGAACAGGTGATCGAGGCCGCCAAAGCGGTCGGCGCGCATGATTTCGTGATGCGCCTGCCCGATGGTTACGATAGTGTCCTCGGCGAGCGCGGCGGCAACCTTTCGCTCGGCCAGCGCCAGCTTTTGAGCTTTGCCCGTGCCTTGGTGGCGGATGCGAAGATCCTCGTGCTCGACGAGGCGACGGCCAATATCGACAGCTATACCGAGATGCTGATCCAGAAGGCGCTGGTGAAGCTACTCGAAAACCGCACCGGCCTCGTCATCGCCCATCGCCTCGCGACGATCCGTGAGGCGGACCGCATCATCGTGCTGCAGAACGGCGAAATCATCGAAAGCGGCGACCACCGCCAGCTGATGAAGAATGGCAAGCTCTATTCCAAGCTCTACAATTTGAACTACTCCTCCTTCGACGACATTCCCGAAGACGTGCTGGAAGAGACGACGACAGCGGAGTCGGCGACCTAGCGCATCGTGCTTTCCGAAAATCGGAATCGATTTTCGGAAAGCACGATTCGCGGATTGAAGGTGTTAGAGCGACCTTTGTGCGTCCGTGAGGACGCACGGCGCTCTAATCTCAGGCGACATGCATTAACGCCTGTCGCAAAGTTTGAACGAACCGACGACTTGCTGCCGCATTTCCCTTTTATCCGGGGCGAGTGCCACTGAGGAGAATATTATGAAGAGAGTTACCAGCAGCCTGTTGATCGCAACGGCCCTTGTTGGATTGGCCATTCAGCCCGCTGCGGCGCGTGATCGCCATCACCACGATAACACCGGTCGAATTATCGCCGGCGGCGTTGCCGCAGGTGTTGTTGGCGGGCTAATTGGCGGCGCAATCGCCAATGGCGGCGGCCCTCGCTATGTCGATGGTCCTCGCTATGTCGAACCCGCGCCGAGATGCTGGTATGAGGACCGCGATGTCCGCAACCGCTACGACGGCGGCTATCATGCCGAAACTGTACGCGTCTGCGAATAACGGGCAGACTTGGCCTTCCCTATGGCGGCGCGGATCTGATCATACGTCGTCGCCGCTGATTTTCGCCCATCAACCGAGGCTGCATCCGGCAGCCTCGGTTTTTCTTTGCTTGGCCAATCAGTTGGTTCGCAGTTACTCCCCACAGCAAAAATTTCTGGCTGCCTCGGCCGCCTGTCATCCGGCTGTTAGAGACGATCAATAGCTGAAAGCCGATGAATGATGGTCCAGTGAACGGCGACAAGACGCCAAAGAAAGAACGCATGCGCTTCGTCAGCGCCGAGCAGGTGGCGCAATTGGCGGGCGTTTCGCGCTCAGCCGTCTCGCGTACCTTCACGCCGGGCACCAGCGTGGCGCCTGCAACGCGCGAAAAGGTGCTGCGGGCGGCTGAAGAACTTGGCTACCATGTCAACGACCTGGCGCGCGGCGTGCTTGCCAACCAGAGCCGCCTTGTCGGCATCGTTGCGACCCGGCCGGAAGTGGGTTTTCGCGCGCATCTGGCCGCAGCGCTTGCCAAATGCCTGATCAAACGCGGCAGCATCCCGATTCTCATCAACACCGGCCAGACGGAAGACGAGCTGCTCGCCGCCCAGAAGATGCTGATCGGCCACCGTGCCGAGGCGATCATCATCCTGTCCGGCTCGCCGCCGGCGAGTTTCTTCGAGCTCGCGCAGCGAAATGGCCAACCGCTTGTGGTGATCGGCCGTTCGGAACCCGACGCCGACCATGTGCGCGCCGGCAACTCCGAGGCCTCCCGCAAGGCGGCGACGGCCTTTTACGAAAACGGCAGACGGCGGCTGGCGGTCATCGGCTCCAACACCGGAACGCCTGCTATCATCGAGCGCGAAAGCGCATTCCTGTCGACAGCCGAGTCGCTCGGTGTCTCCGTCGTCGTCGGACGTGGCGGCGATTCTGACTATGACGGCGGCGTCACCGCCGCACGCGCGCTCTTTTCGGAGACAATAAAGCCCGACGCCATCTTCTGCGCCAACGATCAGATCGCTTTCGGACTGATGGATGTCGTGCGCCTCGAAGCGCGACTGCGCATCCCCGAGGATGTCGCCGTCATCGGCTTCGACGACGTGCCGGAATCCTCCTGGCTGAGCTATCAGCTGACCACCTTCCGCCAGGACCCGCTGACCATGGCGCAGCGCGCCGTCGAACTGATGGAGCGGCGGCTTGAAAACCCGGACTTGCCTCCGGGTTACGAACGCGTCATTCCGGAGCTCGTCATCCGCCAGAGCTTCAGACTCTGACCCCTCCCTCTGTCTTTTCGCAGGCGCCATCCTGTGGCAAGAAGGGCTGACGGTTTGACGCATGTCGTTATCCCAAAAGCGCTGCACAGTTTTGGGCGACATGCATTGGGGAGGAAGATCGCCGCAGATGAAGGGAATTCGCCAGCTCGCCGAGCATCTCGACATTTCGATCGGAACGGTGTCCCGTGCGCTGAACGGCAAGCCCGACGTCAATGACGAGACACGTCGGCGCGTACTCGCCGCCGCCGAAGAGCTCGGTTACGTCGCCAACCAATCGGGCCGCAGCCTTCGCCAGGGCATGACCAACGTCATCGGGCTGATGCTTGAAGTGAGCCGCGAGACGGTCGAAAACAGCGACGACTTTTTCCTTGGCGTCACCGACGGGCTACAGAGCGTCTTTTCCCGCCACAAGCTCGATCTCGTCATGCTGCCCTGCCCCGATGACGAGGACCCGCATGAATATCTGAAGCGCATGGTGGCGCGCCGGCTTGTCGACGCGCTGATCATCTCGGCGACACGGCGCACCGATAGGCGCATCGAGCTTCTGGAAAAGGCCCGCATCCCCTTCGTGGCGCTTGGCCGCAGCGCGTCGGGCGGCAGCTACACCTGGATGGACCTCGATTTCGAGGGCGTGGCGGCGCGCGGCGTCGAGCGACTGGTCGCCAAAGGCCACCGGCGGATCGCGGTGGCCGCCCCCTCCTCCGACATCAATCTCGGTTACCTCTTCCTCGACGCCTACCGCCAGGCGCTGCAACGGCACGGTATTGCCTTCGACCCGACCCTCGTCATCCGGGTCAAGTCGAGCGAACAGGGCGGTTACCAGGCCGGCCACGAATTGCTGATGATCGAGGAGCGGCCGACGGCGATCATCCTGATCCACGAACTGATGGCGATCGGGCTTTATCGCCGGCTTGCCGAGGCGGGCATCGTGCCCGGCCGCGACCTCGCCGTCGTCGGTTTCCGCGAGGAGCCGCGCACGCATTTCCTGCAGCCGACGCTGACATCCTTCCGCATGTCGCTACGCGATCTCGGCGCGCAGCTCGGCGAAACCCTGCTCGCCACCATGCCGGCCTATGCCGATCACTATCCGCAGGGCGCCCGAAACAGGATCTGGCCGCTGGAACTCGTTCCAGGCGAAAGCGACGCTTTCACGCTGACGGCCTGAAGCCCGCCGCGTAGATACTTTTAGCGGCTTGATCAGACCCGGCTAGGAGCCGCCGAGATTTCCGACCGAATTGATGGCAGCAAGGCCCGCCGCAGCCCCTGCACCCGCGTTGCATTTTCTCCGAGGCCACGACCAGTCATGTGGCCGCACCTGGGGAACCGGGTGCGGCCTGTGGTTGACTATTCAGCAGCGGCAACAATGGCGCGGCGGCCGATCGTTGCCTGGGTCAGCACGAAGGCTGCGAAGGCGCAGAGTGCGATGCCGGCGGCCATCGGAACGGCTGTGCCGTCGAAGAAGATGCTCGATATGACCATGGCGACGGCAGCGATCACGAAATGCAGCGTGCCCATCATCGACGAGGCGGTGCCGGCGATCTCGCCGTGATCCTCAAGCGCGAGCACCGCGCTCGTCGGGATGACGAGACCGAGGAAGCCGTAGCCGATGAACAGGAAGGTCGCCAGGACAGGAAGCTGGTTGAAGCCCGCGGCCATCACCACCGCCATGACGACCATGGCAAGGGCAAAAGCGCTGACCGCAATCCGCATGACGCGCACGAGGCCGAAACGCTCGCCGAGCCAGCCCGTCGCCTGCGATACCGCGAAGAACGACACGGCGTTGATCGAGAAGGCGAAGCTGTATTGCGTCGGCGTCAGCCCGTAATGCTGAATCAGCACGAAAGGCGAGTTGGCGAGATAGACCAGGAAGCTCGAAATGCCGAGGCCGCCGATGAAGGTCAGCGTCAGGAAATTGCGGTCGGCAAGCAGCAGGCGGTAGGCCGCCATGGCGCTTTTCAAACCGCTGCCGCTGCGTTCGGTCGCCGAACGGGTTTCGTCAAGCTGGGTGGCAAGCAGGACGAGGCCGATGAAGGCGGCGATCGTCACGGCCCAGAATACGCCGCGCCAGCCGTAGAACTCGATGACGGCGCTGCCGGTCAGCGGCGCCAGGATCGGCGAGATCGAGAAGACCAGCATTAACAGCGACATCAGGCGGGCGGCCTGCACGCCGGTATGCATGTCGCGAACGATGGCGCGCGGAATGACCATGCCGGCGGCACCGCCGATACCCTGAACGAAACGGAAGGCGATCAGCGTTTCGATATCGGTCGCCAGCGCACAGCCGATCGAGGCGACGGCGAAAAGGCCGATGCCGAGATAGAGCGGCAGCTTGCGGCCCCACATATCCGACAGCGGACCATAGACGAGCTGGGCGAGCGCAAAGGAGATGAAGAAGGCAAGAAGGGTAAGCTGGGTGACGTTGTTATCGGCATGCAGGTCCTGGCCGATGGACGGCAGCGCAGGCAGATACATGTCGATGGCGAAAGGCCCGATGGCCGACAGAAGGCCGAGAATGAGGGCAATGCGAAAGAAGGGAGCCGTCATAATGGTGATCTTTCATAAAAGCGCAGCGGAAATACCGGATCGTCGCTCCGCGACATTGCTCTGAGAGCGCCGTGCGTCCTCTCGGACGCACAAGGACGCTCCAACACTTTAAATCTACGCACGTGCTTTCCGAAAATCGGTTCCGATTTTCGGCGATGCGCGGGCTCAATGATGATCGTTCGCGCAAAGACGAAGTTGGGAGCTCATATCTCAGCGGCGGAACCAGGAGTGTCAACAAATTTGGACACGTATGTAAAATTAGACGCCATTGTCTAAAACGTCAAGACGTCTTATCTTCGCTCTCATGAAAGATCGCATGACACCGGCAGTCCGGATGACGGGGCATACGCAGCGCGGACAATGCGCCAAGCGCATGTCGATCCTCGATGCCGCGGCAGACGTATTCTGCCGCCAGGGTTTTGCCGGCGCCAGCATCGACGAGATCGCCGCCGTTGCCTGTGTCTCGCGCCAGACGATCTACAATCACTATCGCGAGAAGGAAACGCTGTTCGTCGCCGTCGTCGAAGACGTCATGAACCGCGCCAACGCCATGCTCTTCTCCGTGCTGTCGACCTTCCCGGATCGTGCCGACAATCTGGAAGACGATCTGACGGCCTTCGCCGTGCGCCTCAACAAGAACTGCATCTGCAACCACGATGGAAAATTCCTGCGCAAGCTGGTGCAGACCGAGGGCGAGCGATATCCGCACCTCTTCGAAAGCTGGCGCCAGCAGGGGCCGGGCAAGCTGACCACCGCACTGTCCGCGCTTTTCGGACGGCTTGCCCATAAGGGCGCGCTCGCCATCGATGATTTCGACGTCGCCGCGAGGCAGTTCGTGGCGCTCGGCAATGCCGATCTGCAGATGATGATCCTGCTCGGCGGCACGCCCACCGACGAAGAACTGGAAAACGCGGCGCGTAACGCCGTCCATACCTTTCTCAAGGCCTATGGCAGGCCGGAGGCGGAAAAGGCCGGCCATCCGCCGCAGCTCGCAGCCATATCCGGCTGATCAGGCCCTTACGATCGGGCCCCGTCCGATCAGGTAAAGACCGTCATTTGTGAGGGTACGACCGCAAACATGCCGACACGGCGCGCGGCAAGGTATTTCACCAGCTGTTCGACAACCGAAGGCATGACCGGCTTCTGGACCACGCCGACCGCGCCCTTGACGCCGTCAGCCACCACTTCGGGATTGCCGGTCATGAAGACGACGGCAATGCCATGCTCCTGCGCCAGCCGCCGGCCGATCTCAGGCCCGGTCGGGCCGTCGGCGAGATTGACATCGACAAAAGCAATGTCGGCAAGCGGCGCCAGCCGCAGCGCCTGTTCGCGATCATTCGCAAGGCCCGCAACCTGCATCCCCATGCCTTCCACCGTCGCCTCAAGATCGAGGGCGATCAGGAATTCATCTTCGACGATCAATACTCTCTGTTTCATGAGATCATCTCGTTGCCAGCGCCGCACGACATTGGTGGCCATGATACGTCCCCTTGGTTACGCATAACTCGAAAGAGGTATCCGCTCCGGCAGTCTATCCGACGCGAAACTCATGGCAGTAACGGGCAAGTCGACGATATGTTCCGCGGTGGAACGCCGTTTCTTGTATTTAAGATATTGTTAACGTTGACAAATTCTTAAGAATAAAGAACATGAAGAAAAAAGCGGCACCCGATCGTGCTCAGTCTCAACTGCGCGCCTTCTGGATGGGGACGCGGTAAGGCGGTATTAGCCATTCTGTGAGCTCGAAGATGAGGATCAGGTTGAGAAGCAAATTTGTCATTTTAGCCGCGGTGGTCGTCAGCTTGTTCGCTTACACGAAATTGATGGCCAGGATCGGCGCGGGCTCACCACCTCCAGATGCGCCGTTGGAGCAACAGGCTGACAGCATTCGCGTTCATAAAGCCGAACGCCGGATGGTCCTTCTCAAAGGGGATACCCCCATCTCAACATACCGGATTTCTCTTGGGCAGGCTGCCGATGAGGGTCCCAAGCAACGAGAAGGTGACGAGAAAACACCTGAAGGGCGTTATGAAATAGACTGGCGAAATCCCAAGTCCATGGCGCATCTGAGCCTGCACATTTCATATCCAGGCCCTGATGATCGGCGCAACGCTGAAGCCGGTGGCTTTCCTCCCGGCGGCAATATCATGATCCACGGGCTTCCCAATGGCTGGGGCCTATTCGCAAACGCCCATCGACTGTGGGATTGGACGGATGGGTGTATTGCGGTCACCAACTCGGAGATGCGCGATATTTGGGCCCGCGTCCCCAACCACACGCCCATAGACATCATGCCCTGAACTGTTGCGACGAACGCATTGCATCCCTGTGTTCGGAGCCGACAATCCCAGGACCGACAGGATCGATCAGCCCTTGACCTTCATCACGAGGACCGGCTTGCCGCGGTAGTCGGCGGGAAACAGCGACTTCAGGTTCTCGATTTTCGGCAGGTCGTTGTAGACGATATAGGGATAGGTCGGATTGAGCGTCAGGAAATCCTGATGATAGGCTTCAGCGGGATAGAAGCCTGTGCCTTCAGACACCTTGGTGACGATCGACTGCGGGAAGACATGCGCCTTGTCGAGCTGGCTGATATAACTCTCGGCGACCTTGCGCTGCTCCGGATCGGCAACGAACAGCGCCGAACGGTACTGCGTTCCCCGGTCCGGCCCCTGAAAATTCAGCTGCGTCGGGTTGTGCGCCACAGAGAAGAAGATCTGCAGCAACTTGCCGTAGGTCACCTGTTTCGGATCGAACTTCACCTGGACGGCTTCGGCATGGCCTGTCGAGCCGGTGCTGACGGTCTCGTACTGCGCCGTTTTGGCGTCGCCGCCTGCATAACCGGAGACGGCGCTCTCGACACCCTTCACGTGCTGGAAGACGCCCTGGACACCCCAGAAACAGCCGCCGGCGAAAATGGCAGTCTCGGTGCCTGAGCCGGCCACCTCGTCGACGGCTGGCGGCGGGATGACGACGGCATCTTCGGCCGCGTCTGCGGCACCCGTACCGAGCGAGAAAAGAGTGGCTGCAAGGAGCGCGGCAAGGCTCCTGCGGTGGGAAAACGGGGACATTTGCGCTACCTCCTGCGATCACCCAAATCCTTGCTCATCCTTGCAAAAGCCGCAAATCACAAGGCGGTCACTCACGCCGATGTGACAGCCGGACGAAAGCGCCTGTGCGAAGTTGAAACAGCGCGCGAGTCGAGTTGACAATCTCGCGTGGAGTGAGGAGAGTGCCGGCCGGTCAGAGCCAGCATTCCGGGGGGAACCTATGTCCGTGCGCTCGTTCTTTGCATTCGCGACAATCGCATTTTCCATGATCGCCGTCAGTTTTCCCGCAGCCGCTGCGGATAACAAGCGCGACATCCAGACGATCAAGGACGCCGATTTCTTCGGCTTCGATCTTCGCACGGAACAGAATGTTTCGCTCGATCAGTGCAAGACCTCCTGCATCGGCGACAAGAGCTGCAAGGCCTTCACCTACAATCCCAAGGTGAAATGGTGCTTCCTCAAATCCGATTTCAAGACGATGAACGCTTTCCCCGGCGCCATCGCCGGCAAGATCGTCGAAACGGCCGGCCAGCAGGAACGGGACATCGGCGCCGCGCCGCGCCAGACCTTCCTGAGCAACGATCTCATCCAGCAGGCCCACGACTTCAAGGACAATCTCACCCTAGCCGACGACCAGCAAGGCCAAGGCGTTGACAGCCTGACGGCCAACGCCCGCCTCGACCTCACCGCCAACAACCTGGCTGACGCGCTGAAGTCCTTCCATGGTGCGTTGTCGATCACACCTGACGACGCCGATCTCTGGCTCGAAACCGCTCGTGCCGCAGCGTCGCTCGGCAGCGCCGAGAGCAGCACGACGGGACAAGCGGTAGTCGACGCGCTAAACGGCTACGAGCTGACGCGCACCACCGCCAAGCGCGCCGATGCGCTCGCCATACTCGCCAATGCACTGGAACGAAACGCCAATTACCGCCCGGCGCTCGACGCCTACAAGGCGAGCCTGGCGCTTGTCGGTGCCAAGGATGTGCAGGCCGCCTACCTGCAGCTGAAATCGACGCAAGGCTTCCGCGTCACCGAACATACTGTCGATGCCGACAGCGCCACGCCACGCGCCTGCGTCACCTTCTCCGAGGCGCTGGTCAAAACCACGGACTACACACCTTTCGTGACGCTGAACGGCGAAGCGCCGAAGGCACTCGAAACCAAGAATAAGCAGATCTGCGTCGAAGGGTTGACGCACGGCCAGACCTATAAGATCGGCTTCCGCACCGGGCTGCCGTCATCAGTCGACGAGGTGCTCGAAGCACCTGTCAGCATCGACGTCTATATCAAGGACCGCAGCCAGATGGTGCGTTTCACCGGCGACAGCTTCGTGCTGCCGTCAACGGCGCGCCGCGGCATCCCGATCGTTTCGGTCAACATGACCTCGGCCAACCTCAAACTCTACCGCATCGGCGATCGCGCCATTGCACCGCTGCTGACCAATTCGCAGTTCCTGAGCCAGCTCGACGGCTACAGCGCCCAGAACATCCAGGATCAGAGCGGCGAACTTGTCTGGCAGGGCTCGATCGACATCGCCAACGAGCTCAACAAGGACATCGTCACCAGCTTCCCGGTCGACGAGGCGCTGCCCGAGCGCAAGCCCGGCATCTATGTGATGACCGCAACGGCGGCAAACGGCCCAGCGCAGGAGTGGAATTCGCAGGCGACGCAATGGTTCCTGGTCTCCGATATCGGCGTCACCACCTATGCCGGCACGGACGGGCTCAACGTCTTCACCCGCTCGCTCGCTTCGGCCAAGCCGATCGCAGGCGTCGAGCTGCAGCTGCTTGCCAAGAACAACGAAGTGCTCGGCACTGCGACGACCGACGAAAACGGCCGCGCCACCTTCACCGCCGGGCTGATCCGCGGCACGGCGGCGCTGACGCCCGCCGTCATTGCCGCCAGGAACGGCACCTCGGACTACGTCTTCCTCGACATGACGCGCGCCGGCTTCGACCTTTCCGACCGCGGCGTGACCGGTCGTGCAGCACCCGGCGCGATCGACGTGCTGACGTTTACCGAACGCGGCATCTACCGCGCCGGCGAGACGGTGCATGCGCAGGCGCTCGCCCGCGACACCGATGGCAACGCCATCGAGAACCTGCCTCTCACCTTCATCTTCAGCCGCCCTGACGGTGTCGAGGACCGGCGGATCGTCAGCCAGACCAGCAATCTCGGCGGCTATACCGTCGATTTCCCGACCCAGGAAAACGCTATGCGTGGCACCTGGACGATGAACATCTATACCGATCCCAAGGGCAGCGCGATCGCCACCAAGAGTTTCCTCGTCGACGATTTCGTCCCCGATCGCACCGACATGGAGATCAAGACCGAGGCCAAGGAAGTCGGTCCGGACACGCCGGCGACGATTACCGTTTCGGGCAAATATCTCTACGGCGCCCCGGCCGCCGGCCTGACGCTCGAAGGCGACGTCGTCGTCAAGCCGACGCGTGAGAGTGCGGCCTATAAGGGCTTCTTCTTCGGGCTTGCCGACGAAGAAGCGAGCGAGGATTCGCGCCAGCCGATCGACGGCCTGCCGGAACTCGACGAGAACGGCGAAGCCTCGACGGATCTCACCATCAGCGAACTGCCGGCAACGACGCAACTGCTGAACGCCACCGTCTATATGCGCATGCAGGAGGCGGGCGGCCGGGCCATCGAGCGCACTTTGACCATTCCGGTGAAAAATCAGGGCGCATCGATCGGCATCAAGCCGGAATTTTCCGACGAGTTGCCGGAGAACTCGATCGCCAACTTCACGGTGATCGGCGTCAAGGCCGATGGACAGAAGCAGGAGGCGAAGGGCCTGCGCTGGAAATTCTATAGCCTCAACCGGCAATACCAATGGTATCGCGAAGGAACGGCCTGGAAATACGAGCCGGTCTACACTGCCGAGCAGGTCTCCAACGGCAGCGTCGACGCGACGATGGACGGCGGCAAGATCTCCGTGCCGGTGACCTGGGGCCGCTATCGCCTCGAAGTGGAAAGCCCCGATGCCGACGGCCCGACCTCCAGCGTCGAATTCGACGCCGGCTGGTTCGTGAGTTCGACCTCGACCGAAACGCCCGACGGGCTGGAAATCGCCCTCGACAAGGACAGCTACAAGATCGGCGAAACGGCCAAGCTGAAAGTCACCTCGCGCTACGGCGGCGAGCTGATGGTGACATCAGGAACCGAAAAGCTGGTTGCCGTACAGAACGCCACGATCGGCGAGACCGGCGGTGAGGTCGACATCCCCGTTACATCGGACTGGGGTGCCGGTGCTTATGTGACCGCCACGCTCTTCCGCCCTGGCGACGCCCAGGACAGCCACATGCCGATGCGCTCGATCGGCATCAAATGGCTGAAAGTCGATCCCGAACAGCGCGCGCTGCAGGTGACGCTCGACACGCCCGAAAAGATGCTGCCGCGCGGACCACTGAACATTGGCCTGCAGGTGGCGGGCGCCGGCGCCAACGAGGATGCCTATGTGACGGTTGCTGCCGTCGATGTCGGCATTCTCAACCTGACGCGCTACGAACCGCCGAACCCGGAGGACTGGTATTTCGGCCAGCGCCAGCTCGGCCTCGAAATCCGCGACCTCTATGGCCGCCTGATCGACGGCTCGCTGGGTGCGACCGGCAAGCTCCGGACCGGCGGCGATGGCGGCGCCATCGCGCTGCAGGCAAGCCCGCCGACGCAGAAGCTCGTCGCCTTCTTCTCCGGGCCCGTGAAGCTCGACGCCGAAGGCAAGGCCAATGTCTCCTTCGACATTCCGCAGTTCAACGGCACGGCGCGCGTCATGGCGGTCGCCTGGTCGAAATCAGGCGTCGGCCACGGCGTCAAGGACGTCATCATCCGCGATCCTGTTGTGGTAACCGCGAGCCTGCCGAAGTTCCTCTCCCCCGGCGACCAGGCCAATCTGCGCCTCGACATCGCCAATACCGATGCGCCGGCCGGCGACTACAAGCTGCAGCTGACCGGCAATGACGCGGTCGGCATCGAAGAAGCGTCCGCCTCGCAGACAATCCGCCTCGAGCCCGGCGCGAAATCCGAGCTGACGCTTTCGCTCATCGGCAAACAGCCGGGCGCCGGCAGCGTCTCGATCAACCTCTCCGACGCCTCCGGCCTTTCGCTCGACCAGACGGTCGACGTGCCGGTGCGCCCGGCCTCCTTACCGATCACCGAACGCAGGGTGCTGGCGCTGAAGCCGGGGGCAAAACTCACCGTCGACAAGAACTTGCTTGCCGACAGCGTGCTGCCCGGCGCCTCGATCAGCGTCAACGTCACCCGTTCGGCCGCCTTCGATATCCCAGCCCTGCTGATGACGCTCGACCGCTATCCCTTGGGATGCGCCGAGCAGACCACCAGCCGGGCGCTGCCGCTGCTCTATCTCGCCGAAGTGGCGAAGCAGGCGGGCATGGAAAACGACGAGGACGTGCAGAAGCGCGTGCAGGATGCGATCTACCGCGTGCTTTCCTATCAGGCCTCGGCCGGCAGCTTCGGCCTCTGGGGACCGGATTCGGGCGATGTCTGGCTCGATTCCTACGTCACCGATTTCCTGACGCGGGCCCGCGAAATGAAATATGACGTACCGGAAAGGGCTTTCGTGCAGGCGCTCGAAAACCTGCAGAACACGCTGTCCTACACCACCGACATCAAGGGCCAGGGCGACCAGATCGCCTATGCCATCTACGTCCTTGCCCGCAACAAGAAGGCTGCGATCAGCGATCTGCGCTACTATGCCGATACGATGATCAACGACTTCCCGACGCCGCTCGCCAAGGCGCATATCGCCGCCGCGCTGGCGCTCTACGGCGATGCGCAGCGTTCGAAGACCATTTTCCTCGACGCGCTGCAAATGTCGGAGCAGTCGATGGTGTCACGCGTGAACCTGTCGCGCACCGATTACGGCACGATCCTGCGCGACGGCGCGGCGATCTTGGCGCTTGCTGCCGAAAGCCGGCCGGTGCCGCCCGTCATCCCGGAACTCGCAAAGGCGGTCGGCAAGGAATGGGAGCGCAGCAAATACAAGAGCACGCAGGAAGAAACCTGGATGCTGCTTGCCGCGCGCGCCATCCAGGGCGGTGACGATGGCCTGAAGGTCGATGTCAATGGTGCCGCACACACTGGTGCCTACATGGCACGCATGACCGGCGATGCGCTGGCCGACCATCCGCTGACACTGACCAACCAGACAAACGACACGGTTTCGGCTGTGGTCACCACCGTTGCCGCCCCGACAGTGCCGCTGCCGGCCGGCGGCGACGGCTTCATCATCGAGCGGACCTATTACACGCTCGACGGCGAGGAGGCGAATGTCAGCGAGGCGAAGCAGAACGAACGCTACGTCGTCGTCATCCATATACGCGAAACCAATGACTGGCCGTCGCGCATCGTCATCACCGACCTTCTGCCCGCCGGCTTCGAGATCGACAATCCGAATCTCGTCGACAGCGCCCAGATGACGAATTTCGACTGGATCGGCGAGATCTCCGCTGCCCATACCGAATTCCGCTACGACCGCTTCGTCGCCGCCTTCAACCGCGCGGCAGGCGACAACCGAGAATTCAACGTCGCCTATGTCGTGCGCGCCGTTACCCCCGGCACCTACGACCATCCGGCCGCAAATGTCGAGGATATGTACCGGCCGGAGCTTTCGGCCCGCACGGCAACAGGCAAGATGGAGGTCGTGACGGCGCAACAATGAGGCGGCGGCACAAGTTTGCGATCGGGTCGGCTGCCGGCATCATTCTTGCCGGCGCGGCTCTCTTTGCGCTCGATGCCGCCGACAGGGCCTTTCCGCCGCCACTCGCCAGGGCGAATGCCGTGTCGGCCGAAGTGCTGGATGCCGATGGGCAATTGCTGCGTGCCTTTGCGACATCGGAAGGCCGCTGGCGGCTGAAGACCACGGTTCCCGAGGTCGATCCGCAATTCCTGCGCATGCTGATCGCCTATGAGGATCAGCGTTTCTATGACCACGGTGGCATCGACCCCTGGGCGCTCGGGCGCGCTGCCGTGCAATTGGTCAGCAACGGCCGCATCGTCTCCGGCGCCTCGACGCTGTCGATGCAGGTAGCGCGGTTGATCGAGCCGCGCGAAGGGCGCTCGCTTTCGGCAAAGATCTTGCAATTGGTGCGCGCCGTGCAGATCGAACGGCGGCTGTCGAAGGAACAGATTCTCGACCTCTATCTCACACACGCGCCCTATGGCGGCAATCTGGAAGGCGTGCGCGCCGCAAGCTTTGCCTATTTCGGCAAGGAATCGCGCCGCCTGACGATCGCCGAGGCAGCGTTGCTCGTCGCCCTGCCGCAATTGCCGGAACGGCGCCGGCCGGACCGCAATCTCAAGGCAGCCGAGGCCGCGCGCAAGCGTGTGCTCGACCGCGTCGCGGTCGCTAGAGCCGTTGGCGACGGCGAAGCGGAGCGGGCCGAGGGTATCGCGGTCCCACCGCGGCGCATGCAGTTGCCCGCACTTGCCGCCCATGTCGCTGAAGCGGCGCTGCGCAAGGAGCCGACGGTTCTCAAGCATCAGACGACGCTGAAGAAACAGGTGCAGCAGGGGCTGGAATCGGTCGCGCGGGCAGCGGCCATGAAGCTCGGGCCGAAGCTTTCGCTCGCCATGATAATGGCGGATGCGCAAACCGGCGCGATCGTCGGCGAGGTCGGCTCAGCCGATTATTTCGACGCCAGCCGCTCCGGCTGGATCGACATGACGCGCGTCAATCGCTCGCCGGGCTCGACGCTGAAGCCCTTCATCTACGGGCTGGCCTTCGAGCAGGGCCTGGTGTCCCAGGAGACGATCATCGAAGACCGGCCCGCCGATTTCTTCGGCTACCGGCCGCGCAATTTCGACATGAGCTATCAGGGTGACGTCACCGTGCGCGAGGCGCTGCAGCTTTCGCTGAACGTGCCGGCCGTCAAGCTGCTCGATGCCGTCGGGCCGTCGCGGCTGATGGTACGCTTCCGCCGCGCCGAGGTACGCCCGGCCCTGCCGCCGAATGAGACACCGGGGCTGGCGATCGGTCTTGGTGGCGTCGGCATCACCCTGAAGGATCTGGTGCAACTCTATACGGCGCTCGCCAATCGCGGTCAGCCGGTTAGGCTCGGCGACGGCGTCACCGGCACACCGGCCAAGCTCGATGGCGAACCGCTGCTGGAACCGGTCGCGGTCTGGAACGTCGCCGATATTCTCTCCGGCGTCATTCCCCCCGCCGGCGCACCACAGCGCGGCATCGCCTACAAGACCGGCACGAGCTACGGCTACCGTGATGCCTGGTCGGTCGGCTATGATGGGCGTTATGTGCTCGGCGTCTGGGTCGGACGGCCTGACAATAGCGCCGTGCCGGGATTGACCGGCTATGGCACCGCCGCGCCCATCCTCTTTGAAGGTTTCGCCAAGTCGGGCATCGCGACGACGCCGCTGCCCCGCCCGCCTGCAGGCGCCGTGCGCATCGCCCAGTCCGAGCTGCCGATCAGCCAGCGGCGCTTCGCACTCAATGCCAGCGGCCTGCTCGCCTCCGGCCGCGAGGCCGCGCCGCAGATCATCTATCCGCCCGAGGGCGCGCATGTCGATCTCGGCGCTGGGCAAGGCAAGCTGTCACCGCTGATGCTGAAGCTCCAGGGCGGCCGCGCGCCCTTCCGCTGGCTTGCCAACGGCAAGCCGCTGCCCGATCTCTCCCGCCGGCGCATCCAGCAATGGCTGCCTGATGGCGGCGGCTACTCGAAACTGACCGTCATCGACTCGGCCGGACGCGCCGCAAGCGTCGGCGTTTTCATCGACTAGCGCATCGGCCCGAAAATCGGGATCAAATTTCGCAAAGTACGATGCGGGGATTGAAAGTGTTACATCGTTCTTTGCGCGTCTGAAGACACGCCGCGCGGTAAGGGAACAAAGCCGCGCTGCAACCGTTGGGGACAATCTCCTTCCAACGTCAGACGGCCCCATGACACTTCCGACAGCGACCTACCGGATACAATTCCGCAACGGCATGACCTTCAATCGCGCCTGCGAACTCGTCCCCTACCTCAAGACGCTCGGCATCAGCCACCTCTACGCCTCTCCGATCTTCACCGCCGTCAGCGGCTCGACCCACGGCTATGACGTCACCGACGCCAATGAAATCGATCCAGCGCTCGGCGGCCGGGCCGGATTCGAGCGGCTGACGGAAAGCCTTGCCTCGGCAGGCATGGGGCTGATCCTCGACATCGTGCCGAACCACATGGCGGCCTCGCCGGAAAACGGCTGGTGGCGCGACGTGCTGACATTTGGCCGGCAGAGCGCCTATTTCAGCCACTTCGACATCGACTGGAGCGAGCCGCTGACACTGCCGCAGCTTGGCCAGGATTTCAAGGGAGCACTGGCTGGCGGCGAACTGCGCATTACGCTCGACGAAACGCATGGTAACTTCGCCTTCGGTTATTTCGAGACGCTGTTGCCGCTGAATCCCGGGAGTTACGGAGCGATCGCTAATCGGCTCGATGATCCGGTTGCCACCAGAATGGCGGAGGCTGCAGCCGTCACCTCCGGCGAGAACTTCAACCGCGCGATGCGCGATATCCTCTTTGAAGGCGGCGATCGGGCCGTGCTCCGGCAAAGACTCGAAGACGTCTCGGCCGATCGCGATTTCGTCAGAAGCCTGCATGAGGCGCAACATTGGCGGCTGACCCACTGGAAGGCGGCGGCACGACATCTGAGCTATCGCCGCTTTTTCGAGGTGACCGGACTGGTCGGCATCCGCGTCGAAGATCCAGCCGTGTTCGAGGACATGCACCGGCTGGTGATCGAGCTGGTGCGCCATGGCAAGGTGCAGGGCCTGCGCATCGACCATGTCGACGGGCTCGCCGAACCCACGGCCTATCTCGACAGGCTGCGGGAGGCGGTGGGACCGGACACCTATATCGTCGTCGAAAAGATCCTCGGGGCCAGCGAGGTCCTGCCGGAGAGCTGGCCGATTGCCGGCACCACGGGATACGAATTCATCGCTGCACTGAGCGAGCTGTTCATCGACGCCGGCGGCTTGCGCATATTGGACGATGCCTATCGCAGCCTCGCCGGCGAGACGGGTGATCTCGAGGAGGGCCGGCGGATTGCCAAGCGACTGATGGTCGAACGCAATTTCGCCGGCGAGACCGACAGGCTGGTGTCGATCGCGACAGGCATCTTTCCCGAGGTGAAAAGAGACGAGATCGCCACTGTGCTCGGCGAGTTGCTGATCGCCTTTCCCGTCTACCGCACCTATGGCGACGGCGGCCCGCTTTCCTGGCAGGATTCAGCGGTGCTTGCGGCGACCGCCTCGCAAGCCATGGCGCAGCTCGACGATCGGCGTGCATGCGACCATGTGCTGACGCTTCTCGAAGGCAAGGTCGAAGGTGACCCGGCCCACGAGTTCCGTATCCGCTTCCAGCAATTGAGCGGGCCGGTGATGGCGAAGGCGACGGAGGATACGTTGTTTTACCGCTATAACAGGCTGCTTGCCGCAAACGAAGTCGGCGGCGAACCGGGCAAGGCGCCTGGCGGCCCGGAAGAATTCCACCGCCGCATGGCCGAGCGGGCGCGGCTGCAGCCGCATGGGCTTTCGGCAAGCGCCACCCACGACACCAAACGCGGCGAGGATGCGCGCGCAAGGCTTTATGCCCTGAGCGAGGGCGCGGATGTTTTTGCCCAGGCGATCGAGCGGTGGCGCGAGATGAACCGGCCGTGGCTGAAGGATCTGCCGGATGGTGCAGCGCCGGAACCCAATGTCGAATGGATGCTCTATCAGGCGCTGGCCGGCATCTGGCCGGAGGACTTCGACCGAGGACAGACCGAAGAACTCCGCGAACGCTTCACCGATTACGCGATCAAGGCCGTGCGCGAGGCAAAACTGCGCAGCGACTGGACGGAACAGGATGCCGACTACGAGGAAGCGGTCACCACCTATGCCGCGGCACTGGTTTCGCCTGACAATGACGTCTTCCTCGAGGATTTCGAAAGGGTGCTGCAGCCTTTCATCGCGGCGGGTTACCTCAACAGCCTGTCGCAGACGCTGCTCAAGCTGACGGCCCCCGGCATTCCCGATATCTACCAGGGTGCGGAGGGTTTCGATTTCAGCCTCGTCGATCCCGACAACCGCCGGCCGGTCGATCATCAGCGGCTGACGGCCTGGCTTGATGAAGCCGGGCCGATCGCCAAGCTGCAGGCGGCAGCGTTGAAGCAGCGCCTCGTCGGGATCGGCCTGCAGCTGCGCCAGCGGCACGGAGACCTCTTTGCTGGAGGCGACTATCTGCCGCTGAAGGTAACGGGCAACCGGCGCGACCATGTGCTTGCTTTTGCCCGGGTGCATAAGGGTGATTTCGCCATCATCGCGGCGCCGCGGCTGATGTTCGGCTGGCTCGATCCGGGCGTGCTCTTCGCCGGTCCGGAATTCTGGGAGGATACAGCGATTGCCGTCCCCTCCCCGCTTCACGGGCTGAAGGCCGATCTGGTGACCGGAAAGACGATCGAGCCCGGGGGCAGCATTTCAGTCGCCACCCTGCTCGGGAGCCAGCCGGTCGGGCTGATCACCCCGATCTGAGGATCAGCCGCCGCAAAAATCGAGTCCATGAAAATAGTGCTTGACCTTCCAGTCGCTGGAAGGTTGATAAGCTTATCCAAGTGCCCCTCCGGGCACAGGAGAATAGTCATGGATATCAAGCACGAACACGATCACCATCACAGTCACGCCGATGGCGATAATCATTGCCATTGCGGCCATGAACAGGAGAAGGCTGTAAGCGCCATGATCCGTGATCCTGTCTGCGGCATGACCGTCGATCCGCAGGCCGGCAAACCCTCGCTCGACCATGACGGGCGCATCTATCATTTCTGCTCTGAGGGCTGCCGGACGAAATTTGCGGCGGCACCTGAGGATTACCTCACTGCGACGGACCCCGTCTGCGGCATGATCGTCGATCGGTCGACCGCGAAATATTTCCTGAAGCACGAAGGCGAAAAATTCTATTTCTGCTCGGCCGCCTGCCAAGCAAAGTTCGAAGCCGAGCCCGCAGCCTATCGCAACGGCAGCCGCCCAGCGGCAAAGCCGGCACCCCAGGGTACGCTTTATACCTGCCCGATGCACCCTGAGGTCGTCAGCGATCGTCCGGGCGACTGCCCGAAATGCGGCATGGCGCTGGAGCCGATGGGCATTCCGCCTGCTGATGAAGGCCCGAACCTGGAACTCGTCGATTTCGTCAGGCGGCTCTGGGTCAGCGCCATTCTCGCCGTGCCGCTGTTGGCGCTGAGCATGGGACCGATGTTCGGCCTGCCGCTGCGGGACGCGATCGGCGAGCCGCAGGCGACATTCATCGAACTGCTGCTGGCAACACCGGTGGTGCTCTGGGCGGCCCTGCCCTTCTTCCGCCGCGCATGGGCGTCTGTCGTCAACCGCAGCCCGAATATGTGGACGCTGATCGGTCTCGGCGTCGGCACCGCCTATGTCTACAGCGTCGTCGCCACGCTTGCGCCCGGCATCTTCCCGATGAGCTTCCATGGCCATGGTGCGGCCGTGCCCGTCTATTTCGAGGCGGCCGCCGTCATCGTCGCGCTCGTCTTCGTCGGCCAGGTGCTGGAATTGAAAGCCCGCGAACGCACCGGCTCGGCAATCCGCGCATTGCTCGACCTTGCGCCGAAGACGGCGCGGCGCATCGATGCCGAGGGTAGCGAGAGCGACGTGCCGGTGGACGATATCCAGACTGGTGACCGGCTGCGCGTGCGCCCCGGCGAGCGGGTGCCGGTGGACGGCTCCATCCTCGAAGGCCAGTCGACCGTCGACGAATCGATGATCACTGGTGAGCCCCTGCCCCTGGAGAAGTCGAAGGGCGACCCGCTGACCGGCGGCACGATCAACAAGAACGGCACCTTCGTCATGGCCGCCGAGAAAGTCGGCGCCGACATGGTGCTGTCGCGCATCGTCGACATGGTCGCCAAGGCGCAACGCTCGCGGGCGCCGATCCAGAGTGCGGTCGACCGGGTGTCGGCCGTCTTCGTGCCGGCGGTGATCGCCGCCGCCGTCCTTGCCTTCCTCGTCTGGGCCGCGATCGGGCCGGAGCCGCGCATGGCGAATGGCCTGCTTGCCGCCGTCGCCGTTCTCATCATCGCCTGCCCCTGTGCGCTCGGCCTTGCAACGCCGATGTCGATCATGATCGCGACCGGGCGCGGCGCGCAGGAAGGCGTGCTGATCAAGGACGCCGAAGCGCTGGAGCGTTTTTCCAAGGTCGACACGCTGATGGTCGACAAGACCGGCACGCTGACTGAAGGCAAGCCGAAGCTTACCGATATCGTCGCCTTCGGCGGAGTCGAGGAAAACAGACTGCTGTTGCTGGCGGCAAGCCTGGAGCGCGGCTCGGAACATCCGCTGGCCGAAGCGATCGTGTCCGGCGCAAAGGAGCGCGGCGTCCCTTTCCTGGAAGTCACCGGTTTCGAGGCAAAGACCGGCAAGGGCGTTCAGGGCCGTGCCGGCGGCACGACGGTAGCGCTCGGCAATGCGGCAATGCTCGCCGATCTTGGCATCGATCCGGCAGCACTTGCCGAGAAGACCGAAGCCCTGCGCGGCGACGGCAAGACGGTGATGTTCGTGGTGTTCGACGGCGCGCTTGCCGGTCTCGTCGCCGTTGCCGACCGCATCAAGCCGACGACAGCAGCCGCCATCAAGGCACTGCATGAGAGCGGATTGAAGATCATCATGGCGACCGGTGACAACGAGCGCACGGCGCGTGCGGTGGCGAAAAGTCTCGGCATCGACGAGGTGCGCGCCGATCTGCTCCCGGAAGGCAAGAAGGAGCTGATCGACGAGTTGCGCGCCAAGGGCGCCATCATCGCCATGGCCGGTGACGGCGTCAACGACGCGCCGGCGCTTGCCGCCGCCGATGTCGGCATTGCCATGGGTACCGGCGCCGACGTCGCGATGGAAAGCGCCGGCATCACATTGGTAAAGGGCGATCTGAACGGCATCGTCAGGGCGCGGCGACTGGCGGAGGCGACGATGAAAAACATCCGCCAGAATCTCGGCTTCGCCTTCGGCTATAATGCGCTCGGCGTGCCGATCGCGGCCGGCCTGCTCTATCCGATCTTCGGCCTGCTGCTTTCGCCGATGATCGCCGCGGCAGCGATGAGCCTCTCGTCCGTTTCGGTCATTGCCAATGCGCTCAGACTGCGCTTTGCAAAATTATAGGAGATGGCGATGAATATCGGCGAAGCATCGGAACGCTCCGGCCTGCCTTCCAAGACCATCCGCTACTACGAGGATATCGGCCTCATCCGTCCCGAAAGGGGCGGAAACGGCTATCGCGACTATGCCGCAACCGACATCCACAAGCTGCGCTTCCTGCAACGCTCGCGCGGCCTCGGCTTTTCCGTCGAGGAATGCCGGCAATTGCTGGCGCTCTACGAGGACAAGGATCGGGCGAGCGCCGACGTCAAGGATATTGCTGAGACCAAGCTCGCCGAGATCGACCGCAAGATCCGCGAACTGACGGAACTGCGCCGCACCCTCGAGCATCTCGTACATGCCTGTCACGGCAACGACAGGCCGGACTGTCCGATCCTCGAAGAGCTTTCGGACGGCGGCTGATCATTTCAGGAAGCGAGCGCCTCGCTTCAGGCGAGACCTGCCTCAGGAAGGCTGCGGCATGTTCTGGTTGGCCGCCTGCGAGGATTGAGGCCGCTCGTCGGGTCCTTCGTATTCGCCGTCATCCAGTACGCCGTCATCCAGCCGATGCTTGATCGCCAGCGCATAGATCACGTCGAGAATATTGCGATCCCTGAGATGAGGATCCAACAGGGCGAGAAGCGAAGCCCGGACGATCCTCTTGCTGGTGGCCTTCGGACAACGCGCCTTGACGAAAGCGTAGAGCGCCTCATCCGTCAGCCCTTCCATGGCGCCGTCCACGAGAGCTTCGTAGACCCGCTTCTTTTCCTTCATTCTTGATTTTCCCCTGCAAATCAGCGGCGTCATGATCTGTCATGTAATTGTCATAAACAATCGCGGACTTGAGGCACCTGTCCGCTTGAGAAGACTATTTTGATGATGATCCGGCGACGGTCTTTGGTCCGCATGATTTTTTTACGTCCGCCGGGAATAAAACCCGCCGCAATTCCGTATACTCAATCATGGAACGCAGAGAACGCCCCTTCGACG
This sequence comes from Rhizobium sp. WYCCWR 11128, assembly GCF_013416305.1. Classification (NCBI taxonomy): domain Bacteria; kingdom Pseudomonadati; phylum Pseudomonadota; class Alphaproteobacteria; order Hyphomicrobiales; family Rhizobiaceae; genus Rhizobium; species Rhizobium sp. WYCCWR 11128. The sequence goes on along the minus strand of NZ_JACCEZ010000005.1, from coordinate 106,988 downwards.
TCATCGGACAGCTTGCAGCGCTGAGGCGCTACGCTCGCTCGCTGGTGCGCAATTCGGACGAGGCGGAGGATCTGGTGCATGATGCGCTGGTGCGCGCCTTCGAGAAGCGAAAGAGCTTCCGCAGTGGCGGCAACCTGCGCACCTGGCTGCTCTCCATCCTGCACAATGCCCATATCGATCGTCTTCGCCGGAACCGGTCGCTGACGCGCCGTCACGACGAGGCGGCTGTCGAAGCCGAGCAGTCGCTGCCGGCCGGCCAGGAACATGCCGTGCGCCTGCAGCAGGTGCGCGACGCCTTCTTCGACCTCCCGGAGGAACAGCGCGAGGCGCTGCATCTCGTTGCGATCGAAGACCTTTCCTACCAGGAGGCCGCCCAGGCGCTCGGCATTCCTGTGGGGACGCTGATGTCGCGCATCTCCCGCGCCCGCGCTCAACTGCGCGAATTCGAGGAGAAGACGCCGCGGGTTTCGCATCTGAGAATCATCGGAGGGAACGGCAATGAAAGCAATTGATCCGATCCTCGATGCCGATCTCGACGCCTATGTGGATGGCGAGCTCGATGTCGCCCGCCGCATCCAGGTGGAATCCTATCTTTCCGAGCATCCGGCGATCGCCGCCAAGGTCATGGCCGACCTCAGCGTCAAGGGCGAACTGCGTCTGGCGCTGGCCGGCGAAAGTGCCTTTGGCCGCCCCGAGACCCGCGATGCCGCCCGGCGGCTGGAACGCGGCCTTTCTTATGGTCGCATCTTCCATTCGATGCAGCGCGTCGCCGCTGTCGGTATTCTGATCGCCGCCGGCTGGGTGGCGCACAATTCCTTCGGCGCCTTCTCGGCGACCGAGGTGGTGGCATCCGTTCCGGCACCCGCCTATGTCGAGGATGCCGTCCGCGCCTATCAGACCGCGGCCCTGCGCCAATCGATGCCTCCGCAGACGCCGGCCACCTATAGCGCCGACGACATTCGCGCCGCCACCGCGATCGTGATGCCCGAGCTGCCTAAGGGTTGGAAGGTCGCCGACGTGCAGATCTTCCCGTCCGAATTCGGCCCCAGCGTCGAGATGGCGATCGAACAATCAGACGGAAAGCAACTGTCGCTTTTCGCCGTCCGTCCGGGCGCCTTCGAGGTCAAGCCGGTCAGTCATCTCACGCTGGAAAAAGCAGAAGCCGCCTATTGGCAGATCGGCGAGGTCGCCTATGCGCTGATCGCCGACGATAGCGGTCTCAATCTCGACCAGGCGGCCGAACGGCTCGCCCGCTCGCTCTATTAATTCAAACCGAGGAGATCAGCATGAACCCGATCAATTCCCGCTACGGCGCCGTCGCCGGCTCCCAGGCCCTGTTCGACGAAGGCCTGCGCCAGCATATGCTGCGCGTCTACAACTATATGGCTCTCGGCCTCGTCATCACAGGCCTCGTCGCCTTTGTCGTCGGTTCGACGCCGGCACTCTACGTGCCGATCTTCGGCTCGCCGCTGAAGTGGGTGGTGATGCTCGCCCCGCTCGCCTTCGTCTTCTTCTTCTCGTTCAAGATCCAGACGATGTCGGCCAGCACTGCCCAGATCACCTTCTGGGCCTTCTGCGCCGTGATGGGCCTGTCGCTCGCTTCCGTCTTCCTGGTCTTCACCGGGGCGAGCATCGCGCGGACCTTCTTCATCACCGCGACGATGTTCGGCGCCACCAGCCTCTACGGCTATGCGACGAAGCGTGACCTCTCGCGCATGGGCTCGTTCCTGATGATGGGCCTCTTCGGCGTCATCATCGCCTCTGTCGTCAACATCTTCCTGGGTTCGAGCGCCCTGCAGTTCGCGATCTCCGTGATCGGTATCGTCGTCTTCGTCGGCCTCACCGCCTACGACACGCAGAACATCAAGGAACAGTATTCGGAAAACTTTGATCAGGAATCGAACCAGAAGCTCGCAGTCTTCGGTGCGCTCTCGCTCTACCTGAACTTCGTCAACATCTTCCAGCTTCTGCTCAACTTCACCGGCGAGCGGGAATAGGACTGCGCTTCTGGGGGCAAAGGAAGCGCAAGAGCGCCTGGTCTGCAGTCTGTGACAGGATGGCGGACTGGGTGCTCACCTAAACGAGACGGCCGGGCCAACGCCCGGCCGTTTCCGTTTTTAAAGCGCATCGCGTCAAATCGGAATCATGCGACTCGCTTTGAGTCTTTGATTGATGCATGTCGTCGTCCCAAAACCGCTGCCCACTTTTGGGCGACATACATTAGAGCGCCGCGCGTCTTTGCAGACGCGCTAAGGACGCTCTATCACTTTGAATCTCCGCATAATCCTTTCCGAAAATCGGTTCCGATTTTCGGGGTTATGCGCTAGATGATACCCCAGGCGCGATAGCGGCCGCGCCCGGTGATTTCACGAATGCCGATGTCGTTGACGAGGTTGAGCGCGCCGCGCGGCGTGATGCGCAGTTGACGGGCGATCATCGCCGCCGAGACCATTGGCCGCGACAGGATGAAATCGGCAAGTTCCGGCAGGCTGCTGTTCGAACGGCGGCCGCGGAACCGCAGCTCCATCTGCGTGCGCGCCAAGGTCAAGCGGTCGATTTCCTTGAGGCCGGCCACAGCACCCAGATGCATCGCCTCCAGAAAGGCTTGTAGCCGCGTGACGCGATCGCGTGCCCGACGACGCTCATGGCGCACCAGCTTCAGCCCGCCGTAGAAAGAAAAGAGATGCGAGGCGACCTTGCCGCGGGCGCGTAGATGGCTTGCGACCAGAAGACCGCCGAGCCAGTGCTGACGCCGCAACGGCTCGATCCTTTCCCAAGCTTCGAAGAGGATGATAGCACCGAGAACCGGCGGCAAGCTATCGCCCAATGGCTGCACGCTTCGCCACTCCGCAAGCCGCTGTTCCTCGTCCCACTCGTCGTCACCGAGCAAGCCGAGGGGATCCTCGTTGCGCCTTGCCGGGGTAACGGCGACCGTCTCGCTTTCCGGCGTTTTCCCGGTATGGATGTCGAGCAGCTTTTGCGAGCGGGCAAGAAGCGCATCGATCTCCGCCATCTCGGCAGCGAGCGGCCCCTCCTCATCCTCGCCCTCTTCGTCGGTCTCGAGTGGAGCGGCGACGCTCTTTGCCTCCGGCGCTTTCCCCTCCCCTTCCCCGCCGGTCGCGGTCAGCGTCGCAAGACCCGCGACGCCGAGTGCCCAGGCGGGTTCGCCGGTCCAGATGCGCCGACGTGCCCGCAGCACGGAATGGGCGATCGTCAGTTCGTGGGTGGGAGCGCGGCTATCCATATGCGCATCATGCAAAACGAGATCCTCGACATGCACGAGTTCGCCGGCCACCCAGAGCGCGCCGGCGGCATCGAAGAAATGGCTGCGTTCGGCAAATCCCTCGCCGACCGGCGAGCGCGACACCCGCTCGTCCAGCCGCGCCACCGCATCCTCCGCCGCGGTAAGGGCTGGAAGCAGGGTTTGAAGCATCGTACCGTCGATATCGTAGCGCATTGTTAAGCTTTACGGTTTTTCACAAATGGAAGCAAAATACGTGTTTCCTTCCGCCATGTATGACATGGTTAACAGCGTATTTCAACAAACCTTGGGAAATGGAAGCCGTTAACCTGGCTGATCGACCGGCCGCATCTCCTTCTAACCGTCTGAGCTGGCGCGAAGCTTTTTCATAGCCGCTCATCCGGTTTTCCTCGCCGTTGGACCATTTGCCCGCATAAGCGCCATCAGCATCGGTCCGAGCGAGAACTCGCCGCGCTCCGCCCGCCGCGTCAGGTCACGCAGGTAGCCGCCGGCCGAGTTGATATGTCCGCCCCTTTCCAGAATGCAGGCGATCACCGTGGCGGCGTTTTCCGGCCCCAGGACATCGCAGGCCAGTTGATAGGCGCTGGGGCTGACGCCAAGCGTGGAACGGACGATGACGGCCGCGGCCATCAGATCGCGCCAGCTGCCGATGCCGCCGCCCGGTCCGTAAGCGATGATCTCCGGGCAGGCCTGCAGCACCATGGCAAGGGGGAAGGATTTCGGCGGCTCGCGCCAATGCCGCGGTTCTTCCTCCGGCTTTGCACCCTGCTTCGGTTCGAAGCTTGGTTCAAGTTCAGAGTTAAGGTGTGGGTTTGAATTATGTATGTGCCGACCGTTTTGGTTATCATTGGCGTCTGATTTTTCTGTTTTCGACTTCGATTCCAGCGTCTTGACGATCAATTCCCGGAAAGCTTCGAGATCGGCCAGCAGGCTTTCCATCTCGGCGGCCGACGGGCGGCGCGGCAGGCTTGCGGAAAGCAGATTGAAATACTTCTGCATCTCGATCCATTCGCCGGCAATTTCCTCTTCCAGCGCGATCTCGATGAGCTTGGTGATGTCACGCCGGCAAAGTGTCAGGCGCTCCCTCAGGCGCTTCCATTCGAGCTTGGCGGCCATCACCTGAGCCGCCTGCGCCTCGATCTCGCGAGCGCGTACCAGGAGCGGCGCCAGGCTGAAGCCAAAGGCCTCTCCAAGCCCGCCCTCGCCGTTGCGCCGGGCAAAACGTTTCCCGTTCGGGCTATCCCGGCGGATGATCAGGCCGGCTTCCACCAGCATCGCCAGGTTCCGCCGCAACGTCGTGCCGGCCATGCCGTGCGCGCGCAACGACAGTTGCTCGTTCGACGGAAAGACGACGAAGCCGTTGGCCTCGGCAATCTCGTTCTTCGGGTAGAAGGTCAACAGCGCGTTGAGAACAGCCAGGGCGCGGTCAGATACGCCGACCATGTCCTTTGCTTCGCAGAGCGCGCGAAAAATCTTCCACTTGTCGACCGATGCGTCCGGATCGACCTTGCTGACGCTTTGCTGACTTGCCAGCATGCCAAGCGTCATCGACCGCCGCCCAAAGGGCGTCGATACATATTGAGGCTCCATGTCCCTCACCTTTTCTCAAGGCAAAAGAAACCTACCACCCAAAAGGATGCCGAAGACGCTTGACAGTGATTCGAGGAAGTGCGATTCTCAGATTGTCCAGATATGAGAAAGGCTTCCGCGGCGGCAACGTTCGGAGGCTTTTTTCTTTTGCGGTTTACTCTCCTGCTTGCAACTTGCCGGCCCGATAGGCTTCGTAAAGCTCATCGAGACGGCGTGAGATGTAAGCGCCGAAATCCGGCGCATCGCCGGTCTTCAACGCGATCGTGAAGGAATTACCGGCGCTCTTGATTCGGCCGGCGATCTTGCCGCCGCTCTTCGGCTTCCAGTCAAATTCCGTGGTTGCGGGCTTTGCCTCTTTCCTGGCGAGCTCGGCGACCAAAAGCTCGAAACGGCGGTCGCTCTCCTCCGCCATGAAACTTCCCGAGGCAACGAGCTTGGCAAGTCGGGCGGCCGTCATCCCATTCCAGTCCTGGGCAAGCGCCATCCAACGGCGCCGCCCGATACCGGGCGCAGCTCCGACCGACCTGACGATTTCGGCGGGGATGGCTTTTGCGACGGATATCAGCTTCGATAGCTCCGTCTTGTCCGTCGACAGCGCTTTCATGATGACCGGGCGCTCAAAACCCTTGAGCTCGAGATTAAGGGCAAAGACCGCGCGCTCGATATAAGAAAGGTTGCGGCGCGCCGAATTCTCGATGCCCTGCGCGATGACGACATCGGTATCGTCGAGCTTACGGACGATCGCCTGCACCTTGAGGCCGAGCAGCTTGACCGCCTGCAGGCGGCGATGGCCGTAGGCGATCTGGTAGCGGTCCTCATCATTGGGATGGCGGCGAACGAGGATCGGCACTTCCTGGCCGTTCTCGGCGATCGACCGCACCAACTCGTCTTCCATATCGAGGGGCTGGTCGGCGAGGCGGTCGCGGACGAAGGAGGAATCGATCAGATCAGGATCGAGTTCGACGATGCGTTCACCGGAGAGCAAGGCCTCCTGCATCGCCCTACTCTCTTCTTCCATGCGGCCAAGGGTCAACGCCATCGTCCGAACCGGCCCGGCCGATCCGCGCGAAGATGGTTCCTCGTAGTTGGCCGCGGCCAACTCCTGCGCCGTATCGTCGAAAAGACCCTTCAGGCGATCGCGTCTGCTCATGTGCGGCCCCACGCTTTGTGAATACCGGCGAGAACCTCGCCGTTGGCGGCATTGACCGATTCCAGCGCCCGGTCATAGGTCGAGCGGCGCACCTGCCCCTTCTCGATCTCGTAGAGCGTCTGCTTGGTCAGGCCGACATCGGCGATCGCCGTCGATTTGAGAATGGTCGCCGTCAACACGTCGTCACTGAAAAGGCCGCGCAGCAGCGCGACGATCTGCGACTGCGGCGCGTCGAAGGGTTCGTGACGCGTGACGACATACTTGATGAAATCATGCTGTAGGTCGCCGCCTGCCTTGCGTACGACGGAAAGCAGATCCGAGGTCATCAGCAGGAACTGCGACATGGAAGCGACGTCGACCATCTGCGGATGGATGGTGATGAGCAGCGATGTCGCGGCACAAACAGCGCCAAGCGTTAGGTAACCGAGCTGCGGCGGGCAGTCGATCACCACGATGTCGTAATCGGCCTCGACCTCGGCAATGGCGATGCCGACGCGACGGAAGAACAGCTCGCCAGGTCGCTGCCGGTCGTTCAATGCCCGTGGCGTCTCATGCTCGAACTCCATCAGTTCGAGATTGCCCGGCACCAGATCCAAACCGTCGAAATAGGTCTTGCGGACGATCTCCTTCAGCGGCTTGCGGTCCGCATCATAGCAAATTGCGCCATAGAGCGTGTCGCCTTCGGAAAGATCAAATTCGGGCTGGACGCCGAGCATGGAAGAGAGCGAAGCCTGCGGATCGAGATCGATCGCAAGCACCCGGTAACCAGCCAGGGCCAGATACTGCGCCAGATAGAGCGTCGTCGTGGTTTTGGCCGAGCCGCCCTTGAAATTGGTGACGGCAACCGTCTGCAACTTTTCGCCAGGGCGGCGCCACGGCTGATAGGAAAGTGCGTCCTTCGGCTTGAGCTTGGCCATATACTGGCGCAATTCGTTGATCTGGCCAAGTGTGTAGGAACGCCGGCCATTCTGGGCAAGATCCGGCTGCGGTCCCTTGCCATCCAGTGAAAGCTGGCGAAGATAGCCGTCCGAGACGCCGATCATCTGAGCCGCCTCGCCGGAGGAGAATGTTCGTAGCGTCTTTTGCGAGAGCGGCGGAAACAGCTTGTCGCGGAGGAGCTTCAGTTGCCGAGAAAGCTGGTTGGCATGCCGCTCGATCCGTACATCTGTCGTCGATACGCTAATGTTGTCCAAAACACTCAATCCTTTTCGATGCGCTTTTCTGTCAACATAGCGTCAAAAAGCGTATCGAAGGTGACACGATTCGGGATTTGCAGCAACAACAGGGCTCAGATGCCGCCTACAGGCTCGGTTGGCCGCGGCCAACTCCCTTTCCCACCCTTGCGGCGAGCCGGCTTTTTCGGCAAGACCGCCAGGACTCAACGGGGAGTATCCGCTTGAAGCATATCCATATCATCGGCATCGGCACCGGCAACCCGGAGCACCTCACCATACAGGCAATCAACGCGATGAACGCAGCCGACGTGGTCTTCCTGCCAGTCAAGGGCGCCGGCAAGGAAGAGCTCGCCGAAATCCGGCGGGATATCTGCGAATGTTATATCACCCGGCCGGCCGGCAGGATTTCAGAATTCGAGGTGCCGCAAAGGCAGACGGCAGACAAGACCTATGCGCAAAGCGTCGATACCTGGCACGGCGAGATCGCCAGTATCTATGGAGAGCTGATCTCCGGTCTCCCGGATGATGGCAGCGGCGCCTTTCTCGTCTGGGGTGATCCCAGTCTCTACGACAGCACGATCCGCATCATCGAACGCGTGCGCCGGGAAAGCAGCCTGGATTTCGATTACAGCGTCATTCCCGGCATCACCAGCATCCAGGCGCTGGCGGCCAGCCACAAAATCCCGGTCAACCTCGTCGGCAAACCAATCGAGATCACCACAGGGCGCAGGCTGGCGCAAGACGGACTTTTGACCGACAGCACCGTCGTCATGCTTGACGGCGAACAGGCTTTTGCGAAGATCGACGATCCCGATGCCGAGATCTTCTGGGGCGCCTATCTCGGTACCAAGGACGAGATCGTCAGATCAGGACGGCTTGGCGACATCGCCACCGACATTCTGACGCTGAGGGCCGAGGCCAGACTGCGGCATGGCTGGATCATGGACATCTATCTCCTGCGCAAGGGACGGGATTTCGACGAATAGCCACTCCGAAGCCTTTCCATCATGCTTTGCCGGCCCGGTTGCGATCATGTAAGAAATGGCCAGAGGATCGAGAATGAGCATTGAGGCCGCAAAGGCGAGCGACAGGACAGGCGAGGCGGATCTGCACGAGCGCCCGGCGGTGACGATGCGTAGGCGCGGCGCCTGCCCCGCCCTTGCCGCGCCCATGCAGACCGGCGATGGTTTGCTGGTACGGCTGCGGCCGGCCGGCGGCGCGTTGACGCTGTCGCAGTTCGCAAGCCTTGCCCGCTCCGCCGCAGCACATGGAAACGGCATTCTCGAAATCACCGCCCGCGGCAATCTGCAGATCCGAGGCCTTCGGACTGAGACCGTCGGACAGCTCGCTGCCGATATCGATGCAGCCGGGATCACCGTGCCGGACGGGCCGGCGATCGAGACATCGCCACTGCACGGCATCGACCCGGAAGAGATCAGCGATCCGGCGGCAATGGAAATGGCCTTGCGCAGCATGCTCCGTGATCAGCTTGCGTCGCCGCGCCTCGCGCCAAAACTCTCGCTCGTCGCCGACGGCGGTGGGGCCTTCGGCTTGTCGGCATTGTCCGCCGATATCCGTATTGTCGCGCAATCCGGCGCAGAATGGCTGGTCGCGATCAATCGCGACGCTGAAACCGCAATGCCGGTCGCGATCGGTAATGCGGAGGCGGCGATATCGGCCGTCGGCGAAATTCTGAGCTTGTTGGCCCTCGGGCAGGGCAGGCGAGCACGGGATATCGATCCGGCGCTTCTGCGGGCGCGTTTTCCCGCGATGGATGGCATTCGACCCATTGCGTCCCGCGCGGCAGGGATGCCGCTTGCCGGCTCGCACAAGCTCGCCGACGGCAAAACCATACTTGGCGTCAGGCCGGAATTGGGGCAGATGAGAGCCTCCGATCTGATCGCTTTGCTTGACTTGGCAGAGGCCCGCGGCGCAACAGCCATCCGGCTTGCGCCCGGTCGCGGTTTCTTCCTCATCGGGCTTTCCGCCGATACAGTGCCGGCTATCCAGATCGCCGCCGCCAGGCATGGCTTCAGCACCCAGCCCGGCGAGAATACCGAGCATATCGCCGCCTGTGCCGGCGCCGGCGCCTGCGGTTCGGCTTTTTACGAGACGCGAACCCTGGCCCGCCGCCTCATTGCCGCGACACCTGCCCTTTTCGACGGTTCGCTGACGCTGCATCTATCCGGCTGCGCCAAGGGCTGCGCTCATGCCCGGCCGGCGCTGACCCTGACGGGCTCGGCGGAAGGTTATGGCCTCATCCTCAATGGGCTTGCTGCGGATCTGCCGGACGAACGGATCGCTGGCGGTCGGATCGATTTCGCTATAGAGAGGCTCGCCCGGGCCATCGAAGATAACAAAGGCGCTGGCGAATCGACCGCCGCCTGCCTTACACGGCTTGGCGCAACCGGCGTTTCGAAGGCGCTGCGACAGGAATAGGAATGCCAGACTACGATTATATCCGCAGCGGCGATGCGATCTACGAGCGTTCCTTTGCCATTATCCGTGCCGAGGCCGATCTTTCGCGCTTCACCGACGATCAAGCCGAAATCGCCGTGCGCATGATCCATGCCTGCGGGCTGGTCGAGGCGGCGGAGCATTTCCTGTTCTCGGCCGATTTCGTCAGCGCGGCGCGCGATGCGCTGAAGGGTGGGGCGCCGATTTTCTGCGACGCGGAAATGGTGTCCCAGGGCGTCACCCGGGCGCGGCTGCCGGCGCTGAACGAGGTGATCTGCACGCTGCGCGATCCCGCGACACCGGAGCTTGCGCGCGAGACCGGCAATACGCGCTCGGCCGCCGCCATGCATCTCTGGCTCGATCGGCTCGGCGGCAGCGTTGTTGCGATCGGCAATGCACCGACCGCCCTCTTCCATCTGCTCGAACTCCTGCGCGACGGCGCCCCGAAACCCGCGGCGATCCTCGGCATGCCCGTGGGCTTCGTCGGCGCCGCCGAATCCAAGGATGCGCTGGCAGATAATTCCTACGGCGTACCCTTTGCCATCGTCCGCGGTCGGCTCGGCGGCAGCGCCATGACGGCAGCCGCCATCAATGCATTGGCGAGGCCAGGCCTATGACCAGAAGCGGCCGTCTCATCGGCGTCGGCACGGGTCCCGGCGACCCGGACCTCCTGACCCTCAAAGCCGTCCGCGCCATCGAAGGCGCTGATGTCATCGCCTATTTCGCCAAGCAGGGCAGGGGCGGCAACGGCAAGGCGATCGTCGAGCCGCTGCTGAAATCCGGGGTGACGCTGCTGCCGCTCTATTATCCTGTGACGACCGAAATCGACAAGAACGACGAACGCTATCAGAGGCTGATCACCCAATTCTACGATCTGTCTGCCAAAGCTGTTGCCGGGCATCTCGATGCCGGGCTGACTGTCGCCGTTCTCAGCGAAGGTGATCCGCTCTTCTACGGCTCCTATATGCACCTGCATGTCAGGCTTTCCCAACGCTACCCGACGGAAGTGATCCCGGGCATCAGCGCCATGTCGGGCTGCTGGTCGCTGGCGGGCATGCCGATCGTCCAAGGCGACGACGTGCTTACCGTACTGCCCGGTACGATGGCCGAGACCGAGCTGACGCGGCGTCTTGCCGATACGCAAGCCGCGGTCATCATGAAGGTCGGCCGCAACCTGCCGAAGATCCGCCGGGCACTGGCGGCCGCCGGCCGGCTTGCGGAAGCCGTCTATGTCGAGCGCGGCACCATGGCGAATGCGGCGATGGAAAAGCTTGCCGACAGGACCGACGGCGATGCGCCATATTTTTCGCTCGTGCTGGTGCCGGGCTGGGAGGGCAGCCGATGAGCGGCAGGCTTTTCGTGATCGGCACCGGTCCCGGCAACCCCGAGCAGATGACGCCGGAAGCTTTGGCCGCTGTCGATGCGGCGACGGATTTCTTCGGCTACGGACCTTATCTCGACAGGCTGCAGCTCCGCCACGATCAGTTGCGGCATGCCTCGGACAATCGCGAGGAGCTCGATAGGGCAGGGGCAGCCCTCGCCATGGCAGCCGATGGCGCCACGGTCTGCGTCGTCTCCGGCGGCGACCCCGGCGTCTTCGCCATGGCCGCCGCGGTCTGCGAAGCGATCGAGAACGGGCCGGCCGCATGGCGCGTGGTCGATCTCATCATCCTGCCCGGCATCACGGCGATGCTGGCAGTGGCGGCAAGAGCAGGCGCTCCGCTTGGCCACGACTTCTGCGCCATATCGCTGTCTGATAATCTAAAGCCTTGGAATATAATAGAAAACCGTCTTGTATTGGCGGCAAAGGCAGGTTTTGTCATCGCGCTCTACAATCCGATCAGCCGGGCGCGGCCCTGGCAGCTCGGCGAAGCCTTCAAGCTGATGCGCGACCATCTGCCTGCAGCAACGCCGGTTATTTTCGGGCGCGCGGCCGGGCGTCCCGACGAACGTATCGCCGTCCAGCAGCTGTCGCAGGCAGATGCGTCGATTGCCGATATGGCGACCTGCATCATCATCGGCTCGGCCGAGACACGCATCGTCACGCGGCCAGGCAGACTGGACCTCGTCTATACGCCTCGTTTCACGGCGGGGGGGAACAGGTGATCGATCGCCGCCAGCGCCGCCTCGACAGTGTCGACCGCCTTGACGATCGAGGCCGGCGCGCGCGCCACCATCATCACCTCGATACCGAGCAGGCGGGCTGCCTCGATCTTCGCATAGGTGGCCGCACCGCCGCTATTCTTGGCGACGATGACGTCAATGTGGTGCTGCCTCAGCAGATCGCATTCACCGTCCAGCGTGAACGGACCACGCTCGAGGATGTACTCGACATTATCAAGCACAAGCGGCGGTTCGACGGGATCGACGCTGCGAACGAGGTAGTGATGCTGCGGTGCGGCTTGCGCATGATGGGCACCCTGCCGGCCCGTCGCCAGGAAGACATGGCGGGGGGAGGGGCCGAGCGCTTCGATGGCAGCCGGAATGCTCCGCACGTCCCGCCAGCGATCGCCGGCCATGCGATGCCATTCGGGACGGCGCAGAGCGATCGCGGCGATGCCGGTGGTCTCGGCCGCGAAAGCGGCATTGGCCGAAATGCGCTCGGCGAAGGGATGCGTGGCGTCGATCAACAGACGATATCCGCCGGCCTTGAGGAAATCGGCAAGTGCGGCAGCGCCGCCGAAACCACCGATGCGAACTGGAACAGGCTGCGCGGCCGGTTTCTCGGTGCGACCGGCAAGCGACAGCAGAACATCGCAATCATCACGCGCCGCCAGCGCCTCGGCCAGCAGCCGCGCCTCGCTGGTGCCGCCGAGGATCAAGATGCGGGGTCTTCCCATGTCTGATGTCTCTCCTGCGTCCGGCCAGCGCTGGCTGACTATTATCGGCATCGGCGAAGATGGTCCAGAAGGGCTGGGCGAGGAGGCGAAGAGGCTGATTGCGACCGCACCCGCCGTCTTCAGCGGTGCGCGACATCATGCACTCACTGCGTCGCTGATCACAGGCGAAAAGCTTTCCTGGCAGAGCCCGTTCGAGCGCTCGGTCGAGGCTATCCTCGAAAGGCGCGGCACGCCTGTTGTCGTGCTCGCCTCCGGCGATCCGTTCCTCTACGGCGTCGGCGCAACGCTCTCCCGCCATGTGGCGGCCGAAGAGATGCGCACCATCCCCGCACCCTCGGCCTTCAGCCTTGCCGCCTCCCGCCTTGGCTGGCCGCTACAGGACGTCGCGACGATCTCGCTGCATGGACGGCCGATCGATCTGATCCGGCCGCATCTGCACCCCGGACGACGCATCCTTGCGCTCACCTCGGACGAGAAGGGGCCTGGCGATCTGGCTGCGCTGCTGACTGCTGCTGGCTTCGGTCAGTCGCGACTTACAGTGCTCGAGGCGCTTGGCGGTGTTCGGGAACGGCAGAGAAGTGCGGCGGCGGCGGATTTCGACCTCCTTGACATCGATCCCCTGAATGTCTGCGCCGTTAATGTTGCGGCAGGGGAGGGGGCTCGCATCCTGCCTTTTGCCGCAGGGCTCGAAGACGAGCTGTTCGAGCATGACGGACAGATCACCAAACGCGAAATCCGGGCGATGACGCTTTCGGCGCTTGGCCCCCGTCACGGCGAACTGCTCTGGGATATCGGCGCCGGCTCGGGATCGATCGGCATCGAATGGATGCTCGCCGATCCCAGCCTGAAGGCGATCGCCGTCGAACAGTCGCCGGAACGGGCTGCACGTATCGCCCGCAACGCAGGCGCCTTGGGCGTGCCGCATCTTGCTGTCGTCGAAGGTACGGCGCCCGATGCGCTGAAGGGCCTTCCGGAACCGGATGTGATCTTCCTCGGCGGTGGCGGCAGCGAACCGGATGTTGTCGATACTGCGATTGCCGCGCTGAAGCGGGGAGGGCGGCTCGTTGTCAATGCCGTGACGCTGGAGATGGAGGCGGTGCTGCTCGCCGAACATGCAAAACGCGGCGGCTTCCTCACACGGATCGAAATATCGCGCGCCCAGCCTGTCGGCGGCATGAGCGGTTGGCGGCCGGCCATGCCGATGACGCAGTGGCGCTGGTCAAAAGGATGACGAGATGACGGTGCATTTTATCGGCGCGGGACCAGGTGCCGCGGATCTGATCACGGTTCGTGGCCGCGATCTCATCGCCCGATGCCCGGTCTGCCTTTATGCCGGCTCGATCGTGTCGGCCGAACTGCTGCAATATTGTCCGCCGGACGCACGCATCGTCGATACAGCGCCGATGTCGCTCGACGAGATCGAGGCAGAATATCTTGGCGCTGCTGCGGCCGGCCAGGATGTCGCCCGGCTGCATTCCGGCGATCTCTCGGTCTGGAGTGCGGTGGCCGAACAGGTGCGCCGGCTTCAAAAACACGGCATCGACTATACGATGACGCCAGGTGTTCCAGCCTTTGCCGCCGCGGCTTCGGCCCTCGGCCGAGAGCTGACGATCCCGGCCGTGGCGCAGAGCCTGGTGCTGACCCGCGTTTCCGGCCGCGCATCACCGATGCCGAACGATGAGACACTGGCGAAATTCGGCGCGACGGGCGCCACGCTGGCGATCCATCTGGCCATCCATGCGCTGAAGCAAGTCGTTGAGGAATTGACGCCGCTTTACGGCGTCGACTGCCCGGTCGCAATCGTCGTCAAGGCCTCCTGGCCGGACGAGCGCATCTTGTGCGGCACGCTTGCCGATATCGAAGCAAAGGTTGCCGCCGAACCGATCGAACGCACGGCGATCATCTTCGTCGGACCTTCGCTGGCGGCCGAGGATTTTCGCGAGAGCTCACTCTATGATCCGGCCTACCAACGCCGGTTCAGAGGCAGGGAATAAGTCAGGCGATTGGCCGCGCCAGTGCGGCCAATCGTGACAATCGTCCCCCGCGCAGTTCCGACGCCAATGGCGGCATCATGCGACGTTCGCGAGGTGTCAAACCCGCGCGCTGAGATAATCCATGCTGGCGCGAAGCGCACCGGCCGGGTCCTTGACCGCATGAACCTCCGCTGCAAAGGGTTCAAAGGAGAACGGACCCTTATAACCGGCCCGCAGCAGCGCCCTGATCTGCCCGGCATTATCGAGCCGGTCGTCGCCGTCAACGAGCACTCGATGGGAATCGCGCATATCGGCAACGGACACGGAAGGATCGCTGACGCCGGAGATGTGCACGAGGCCGGCCAGCTCAGGGAAGGTCGCCGCTTCACCGGCAAGGTGATGGTGGAAGGTGTCGTGGACAAGCCTGAAGGTCGATTCCGCGCCGAGTTCCCTGATTGCCTCGGCCGCCTCGGTCTTCGAGCGCAGCGAGCAGATCTCGAAACCGAGCGGCTCGACGAGACCGATAATGCCGGCCTCCTCGAGCATCGTCTTCAGCGCGGCCAGAGACTGGCGCAGATTGGCCTGCCGTTCGCCATCGGCGCAGCCGGTGCCGTCATTCTTCGGCACGAGGACGAGCGCCTTGGCGCCGGACGCGCCGGCATAATCGATCAGTTCCTGCGCTTCGGCGGCCCGGGTCGCGTTCCACTCGTTGAAGCGCTGCAGGGCGTTGATCGAAATGATCGTCACGCCATGGCTGGCGGCAACCTCCTTGATCGTTTCAGGTTTGGTGCCGTCGAGGATGGCATTGCCGGAAAGGTCGTTGCGGATCTCGACGGCTTCGATGCCGAGCGATCGGGCCAGCGCGAAAAAATCGTCGATGGCAAGCGACGGCGCGGCCATATGGTTGAGCGCAAAACGGATCGACGTCATGATCGGTATCTCCTCCTGATCTCCGCGTCGGGGCGGAGCAGTCTTCGTGAATGGGTCAGCGAATCTCTATCGGAATTCGCGTCGCAATCCATCCGCCATCGCCGGCGCCGGCTTTCATTGCTGAGAGAATTTCGAAAGGATTGATGGAATTCCATCATTCCTCAGATGTTCTCCGAAATATGGATATCGAAAGGCAGGAAGAGCTGCCCGGGAACAGCCGTTTCACCGTTTTCGATGGCGCCCGTCATCAGCACCATCAGCTCCTTACAGAGAGCGGGCAGGGGAGTGCCTATCGCCATGGCGACGATATCGTCGGCAAGACCGGCCTTGCTGTCGGGGGTCAGCTCGTTGACCACCAGGACGATCTTGCCGCCGACGCCTTCTTCGCGGAACGCCGAGATCGCCCCCTCCATGCCGCCGCCGCAGACATAGAGGCCGACGAGATCGGGATATTTCTGCAGCAGCGTCAACGTCGCCTCATGAGTGATTTCGGCTGTCTCGAGATTGATCAGCGTGTCGACGACATCGAACTCAGGCGCATTCTCGCGAAAATAGGAGCGGAAGCCGATTTCTCTGAGCTCATGGCCGTGAAAGCGGTGGCTGCCGACGAAACAGGCGACCTTGCCGGGCCTCTTCGCCGTGCGCGCAATCGTCCAGGCGGCAGTGCGCCCGACCTTGCGGTTGTTGACGCCGACATAGGCGTCGCGCACGCCCGTGGCGAGGTCGGAAAGCAGCGAGAAGACCGGAATACCGCGCTCCTTCAACTCCTCGACCGCCGTCGTCACCGCCGGATAATCCGGGCCGACGAGAGCGACGGCCTGGTTGCGGGCGCCGAGCGTCTTGATCTTTTCGACGATCGCAGCCGGTGTCGCGGCGGACGGAAACTCGATCTGCGTCTGGATGCGCGCGCTCGTCAGCGCCCGCGCTGCAGTTTCGATCTCACGCACGAAGCTCTGATAGAAGGGCTGCATCGGCTTCTGCAGCAGGAAGGCGAGCTTGTATTGCGGCAGATCCTCGAAGACGCGCTGCTTGATCAGCCCGACAGCGTGATAGCCGATCGACTGCGCCGCATCATAGACCCGTCGCGCCGTTTCCTCGCGCACGCGGTGGCGAGCGTTGAGAACGCGATCGACGGTGGCGACGCTGACGCCGGAGGCGCGGGCGAGATCGGATATGGTGGGACGGCGCATCGGCGTTCCTGATGGATTCAATCATGAATGCAAGTCATTCATGACGGATTTTGATAGATTATATCAAGCCTGCATTGAGCGCTTTTCAAAGTCAACCTATTCTCCCAGGCAAGGGCAACGGGAGGCGGATAATGGCGACCCAGACAAAGAAGCGTGACTACGACCTTCTCGGCGAAAGCGGCCGCTCCGCCGTCGAGACGGGGCTGGCGGCAGCCGAATGGTATCACACCGACATTCCCCGCAAGGAGATGAAGGCGCTGATGCAGCGCTCCGATGCACCGGCGATCCGTGACACGGCCCTCTGGGTCGGTAGCATGGTCGTCCTTGCCGGGCTCGGCATTTATTTCTGGGGCTCGTGGATCGCGCTGCCCTTCTTCCTCGCCTATGGCGTGCTCTACGGCTCGGCCTCCGACAGTCGTTGGCACGAATGCGGCCATGGCACCGCCTTTAAGACGCGCTGGATGAACGATGCCGTCTACCAGATTGCCTGCTTCATGATCATGCGCAATCCGGTGACCTGGCGATGGAGCCATGCGCGCCATCATACCGATACGGTGATCGTCGGCCGCGATCCCGAGATCGCCGTCATGCGGCCGCCCGATCTCTTCCGCCTGGTGCTCAATTTCTTCGGCATCCTCGACGCCTGGCATGCGATCATCGACATGCTGCGCAATGCCTTCGGCGGCGTCAGCGCGGCGGAAAAGACGTTCATCCCGGAGATGGAGCAGCCGAAGGCCATCCGCATCGCCCGCATCTGGCTGGCGATCTATATCGCGACGATCGCCGCCGCGATCGCCATGGGTTCGATCCTGCCACTGATGCTGATCGGCCTGCCGCGCCTCTATGGCGCCTGGCACCATGTGCTGACCGGTCTGCTGCAGCATGGCGGCCTGGCCGACAATGTGATCGACCACCGGCTGAACAGCCGCACGGTCTATATGAACCCGATCAGCCGCTTCATCTACTGGAACATGAACTACCACGTCGAACACCACATGTTCCCGATGGTGCCCTACCACGCGCTGCCGAAGCTGCACGCGATGATCAAGCACGACCTGCCGGCACCGAACGCGTCGATCTTCTCCGGCTATCGCGAAATGATCCCGGCCTTCCTGCGCCAGTTGCGCAACGAGGACTATTTCCTGAAGCGTGAACTGCCGGCCACCGCGCGGCCCTATCGCGAGGAATTCCACAACGAGCTGGCCCCGGCCGCGCAATAAAGACAATCGAGCGAGGACAAGATGAGCGGAAATTGGATCCAGGTCTGCGACAAGGACGAGATCGACGAGGAGGATGTCATCCGCTTCGACCACGACGGGCGCACCTTCGCGGTCTATCGCAGCCCGGACGACGAATTCTTCGCAACCGATGGGCTCTGCACGCATGAACAAATCCATCTCGCCGACGGGCTTGTCATGGATGAGATCATCGAATGTCCAAAGCATAATGGCCGCTTCAACTACAAGACGGGCGAAGCCAAGGGTGCGCCGGTCTGCGTCAATCTCAAGACCTATCCTGTCAAGATCGAAGACGGTGCCGTCTTCATCTCGCTCTGAGGGAGGTTGGCGTGGTTCACTTCGTTATCTTAGGCGCAGGCGAATGCGGTGCGCGCGCTGCCTTCGCCTTGCGGGAAAAGGGCTTTGCCGGCGAGATAACGCTGGTTGGCGCCGAGCCTCTTCCGCCTTATGAACGGCCGCCGCTTTCGAAGGCCGGCTCCACCGATGCAAGCGATCCGAAATTCATCGCCGCGGCGGAGAAATACGCCGAAAACGGCATCCGGCTGCTCACCGGTCTGGAGGCCAGGGATTTCGATCCCGCATCCAGGATCGTCACGCTTTCGGACGGGACGGTGCTTTCCTACGACAAGCTTCTGCTTGCGACGGGTGCGGCCGCGCGGTCATTCCCCGGCGCATCGGAAGGCAGCCGACATATTCGTTCGCTGCGGACGCATCACGATGCGGCGGCATTGCGCGATGCGATGAAGCCAGGACGGCATATCGCCATCATCGGCGGCGGCTTCATTGGACTGGAACTTGCGGCAACGGCGCGGCTGCTCGGTGCCGACGTCACTGTCATCGAGGGGCTGGAACGCGTGCTGAAGCGTGGCGTGCCGGCGGAGATCGCCCATCTGCTCACCGAGCGCCACCGCGCCGAAGGCGTCGATATCCGCTGCGGCGTCTCCATCGAGGCGCTGAGCGAGGAAAACGGCAAAGCCCTGATCAGATTGTCGACCGGCGAGGTGATCGAAGCCGATCTCGTCCTCGTCGGCATCGGTGCACGGCCGAATGTCGAGATCGCCGAAAGGGCCGGGCTGGCAATCGACAATGGCATTGCCGTCGATATCAATCTCCAGACCTCCGCACCCGATGTCTTTGCCGCCGGCGACTGCTGCTCCTTTCCGTTGTCGATCTATGGCGGCCGGCGGGTGCGGCTCGAATCCTGGCGCAATGCCCAGGAGCAGGGCACATTGGCCGCGGCCAACATGCTCGGCGTCAACGAAGCCGTTTCGGCGGTGCCGTGGTTCTGGTCGGATCAATACGACATGACGCTGCAGATATCGGGCCTCGCCGAGGGGGCTGCCACGCATCAGCGCCGCGAACTCGGCGCAGGCGCCTTCATTCTCTTCCATCTCGATGCCGACGGACGATTGATCGCCGCAAGCGGCATCGGGCCGGGCAATGCGGTGGCCCGCGACATCAGGCTCGCCGAAATGCTGATCGCAGCGCGCGCCCATCCCAACCCGGCAGCACTCGCAGCCAGCGACATCAAGCTGAAATCCCTGCTGGCCGCCTGAGCCGCCCGATATTTTCAAAGGAATTGATGATGAAGAAACATAGACGCGCAACCGTCGCCGATCTGCTTTCGGAAAAAGGCAAACGCCAGCTCACCATGCTGCGCGTTACCTCACTGGAGGAAGCGGACGCCGCCGAAAAGGCAGGGATCGACATCGTCTCCGTGCCGCCCTCGCTGCTCGGGCCGGTCTTTCGCGAGGCAGCCCCCACGCCCTTTGCCATTCCGGGGCTCGAATATGGCGATCATGTCTCGGCCGAGGACTATCTTCGTGCGGCCTTCGCGGCGCTGAAGGCGGGCGGCGACGCGGTCTATTGCGCCGCAAGCCTGCAGACGATCCGGCGCATGCGGGACGAGGGTATTCCGGTCTGTGGCCATCTCGGACTGATCCCTTCGAAGGCGACCTGGACCGGCGGCTTTCGCGCCGTCGGCAAGACGGCGGCGAGTGCGGCCGAAATCTGGCGGCAGACCAAGGCGCTGGAAGAGGCAGGCGCCTTCGCCGCCGAAATCGAGGTCGTCCCAGGGGATGTCGCTGCCGCCATCAGCAGCAACACCTCGATGCTGATGATCTCCATGGGCGCGGGCAGCGGCTGCGACGCCCAATATCTCTTCGCCGACGACGTGCTCGGCGCCAATCGCGACCACACTCCGCGCCACGCCAAGGTCTATCGCGACTTTGCCGCCGAACACGACCGGCTGCAGCGCGAGCGCATCGCCGCCTTCACGGAATTTGCGAAGGATGTCAGGACCGGCGCCTATCCGGAAAAGCGCCATCTCGTCGGTATCGACGACGCGGAACTTGAAATCTTCCTGCAGCGGCTGAAAAGCGACACAGGCAATAACTGAGGGCAAACGCGTTCTATTGCCTCGATGATGTGGGAAGCGCCGCAAAGGCGCTTCACCTCCATTGGCTTCCGTCCCGGCCTGTGTCAGGAATTATCCGTTCGATTCATTCGGAACGGAGTATTCGGTCCCCTGTGACGATCGGCTTTGCGCATGCGGAATTGATTGCGGTGCTCGTCGCGGTGACGGGGGACGAGCCGCGCGTGATGACCATCCGTTCCGGCAACGCGCTGCCGTCAGGCCCTTTCGAAATGGGGCATCGCACCCTGCAATCTGGCTTGCGCGAATGGGTGCAGGAGCAGACGGAACATCCCGTCGGTTATCTCGAACAGCTCTATACCTTCGCCGACCGCGACCGGAACAACGACATCCCAGGCGGGCGGACGATCTCGATCAGCTATCTCGGCCTCGTCAACGAGCAGTCGGGCGCCGGCCGGCCGGGATGGCATGGCTGGTACGAATACTTTCCCTGGGAAGACCACCGGCAGGGACGGCCGGCCGTGCTTGACGAGGTCATGGCGCGTCTGAGGAGCTGGGCCGATGCCGATCCGGCAAGGCGTGACCATCGCCATCGCCGGGCGGATTTCACCTTCGGCCTCGATGGCGGCGGCTGGAACGAGGATCTGGCCCTGCAGCGCTACGAACTGCTTTACGAGGCGGGGCTTGTCTCGGAAGCCGGATGCGGGGCGGAGGCCAATCTCGGCCGGGCAATGTTTGCCGATCACCGGCGGATTCTCGCGACCGGAATCGCCCGGCTGCGCGCCAAGATCAAATACCGCCCCGTTGTCTTCGAGCTGATGCCGGAGAGTTTTACGCTGCTGAGGCTCCAACGCACCATCGAAGCTTTGGCGGGACTGACGCTGCACAAGCAGAACTTCCGCCGCCTCATCGAACAGCAGGAACTGGTCGAGGAAACCGGCGGAACAGAAAGCGAAACCGGCGGCCGGCCGGCCAAGCTTTTCCGCTTTCGCCACACCGTGCTCGAAGAACGCGCACTGGCCGGAACGAAATTACCGCTCTCCCGCAATTGACATATGCTCACCGTGAGAATATCTCTTTGCCTATGATATGCTCAAAGAGAGCATAATTAGGAGCCGGTCATGAATTATCCTGTTTCCGCATCCTCGCTCTACGAGCGCGTCAGCCGTGTCATTCCCAAAGCCGAGTGGATGACGTTCGAAAATGACGTCGACGCGATCCTCGAGCTCAAGCGCCGCCGCAACGCCGTCATTCTCGCGCACAACTATCAGACACCGGAGATCTTCCACGGCGTGGCCGATATCGTCGGCGACAGCCTGGCGCTCGCCCGCAAGGCGATCGAGGTCGATGCCGATGTCATCGTGCTTGCCGGTGTGCATTTCATGGCCGAAACCGCCAAGCTGCTGAACCCTGAGAAAACCGTGCTGATCCCGGATCTCGGCGCGGGCTGTTCGCTGGCGGATTCGATCACGCCCGAGGATATCGCCCTGCTGCGCCAGGCCCATCCCGGCGTGCCCATCGTCACCTATGTCAACACCTCGGCCGCGGTGAAGGCTGCTTCCGATATCTGCTGCACCTCGGGTAATGCCAAGCAAGTGGTGGAATCCCTCGGCGTGCCGAAGGTGCTGATGATCCCGGACGAATATCTGGCGCGCAATGTCGCCCGCGAGACTGATGTCGAGATCATCGCCTGGCATGGCCATTGCGAGGTGCATGAACTCTTCACCGCCGAGGACGTGCGCCAGTTGCGCGAAAACCATCCGGGCGTCACCGTGCTCGCCCATCCGGAATGCCCACCAGAGGTGGTGGCCGAAGCCGATTTCGCCGGCTCCACCGCGGTGATGTCGGATTATGTCGGCAGGCAGAAGCCGGCGCGCGTCGTGCTGCTCACCGAATGCTCGATGAGCGACAATGTCGCCGTGCACCATCCCGATGTCGAGTTCATTCGCCCCTGCAATCTCTGCCCGCATATGAAGCGCATCACGCTGGCCAATATCCGCGCCGCCCTTGAGGAAAACCGCCACGAGGTCACCGTCGATCCTGCGATCGCCGTGGCCGCGCGCCGCGCCGTCGAAAGGATGCTGGCGATATGACCGAGCTTCTCGACCATCTTGCCGGACGCACGGTGATCGTCGGCAGCGGGCTTGCCGGGCTGATGACCGCGCTCACATTGGCGCCTGAACCCTCCGTCATTATTACCCGCGCTGCCCTTGGCGCAGAGACGTCGAGCGCCTGGGCGCAGGGCGGCATCGCCGCCAGCATGGGCGCCGACGATAGCGCGGCACTGCATCTTGCCGATACGCTTGCCGCCGGCGACGGGCTCTGCGATCCGGCCATTGCCGCCAGCATCATCGCCGAGGCGCCGGCGGCGATCGTCGCGCTGGAGCAGGCCGGCGTTCGCTTCGACCGGAATACCGCCGGCGAACTCTCGCTCGGGCTGGAGGCGGCCCATAATCGCCGCCGCATCGTCCATGCTGAAGGCGACGGCTCGGGTACGGCGATCATCGCCGCGCTGATCAAGGCGGCAATGAAAACGCCAACTATATCAGTGCTCGAAGGCTTCGAGGCGCGGCGGATTGTGATGGATGGCGAGCAGGTCGCCGGCCTGCTCTGCGCGACCGCGAATGGCGCCGTCATTCTGCCGACATCGAAGGTGGTGCTCGCCACCGGCGGCATTGGCGGGCTTTACGACGCGACCACCAATCCGATGGGGAATTTCGGCCAGGGGATCGCGCTCGCGGCAAGAGCCGGTGCTGCGCTCGCCGATATGGAATTCGTCCAGTTCCATCCGACCGCACTCGATTCACGCCGCAGGCCGCTGGCGCTCATCAGCGAGGCGGTGCGCGGGGAAGGGGCTTTGCTCGTCAACGAGCGCGGCGAACGGTTCATGGCCCGCATACCAGGCGCCGAGCTTGCACCGCGCGACGTGGTGGCGCGGGCGATCAGCGCCGAAATTGCCCGTGGCGGACGAGTCTTTCTCGATGCCCGCGCTGCTATCGGCAGCCGCTTTGCCAAGCGCTTTCCTGTCATCTCGACCCTTTGCGGCGAGGCCGGCATCGATCCGGCGAAAGACCTCATTCCGGTGCGCCCGGCCGTTCACTATCACATGGGCGGCGTGGCCACGGATGCAAAGGGCCGCAGCTCGGTTCCCGGTCTCTGGGTCGCCGGCGAGGCGGCCTCGACCGGCCTGCACGGCGCAAACCGGCTTGCCAGCAATTCGCTGCTGGAGGCGGCTGTCATGGGCATGCGGGCGGCGCTCGACATATCAGGCACGCCCGCAAGTGCCGCCGGCACGATCTTCCCCGAGAGACTGCCGGCGCCAGCTGATGCGTCATTCGTGCGGCCGATCGTCTCGCGCCATCTCGGCGTGTTGCGCAATGCCGGCGCCATTCATGGCGCGATCGCCGCTCTGCTGCCGCTTGCCGAAGGCAACGGCCCTGCCGCCGATCCGGCCATCGTCGCGCTCTCGATCGCCGTCTTTGCCAGCCTGCGGATGGAGTCGCGCGGCGCCCATGCCCGCACCGATTTTCCGCTGAAGCTCGCCAACACCAACCGTCGCCAGATGCGCCTTTCCGACGTTCTGGAGATCGCCCGCGCGACACCGCCCTATGCCCTTGCAAGGAGTGCCTGAGATGAGCCTCGTTCCCCTTCCGCGCCTGATCGTCGAACCCTTGGTGCGGGCTGCCCTGCTCGAAGATCTGGGTCTTGCCGGTGACATCACCTCGGCCTCCGTCATCCCTCGCGATCACCGTTCGACGGTGGTGATGGCGGCCCGTCAGCCGGGTGTGATCGCCGGTCTCGATGCCGCCGAACTCGCTTTCGCTCTCGTCGATCCAGAGATCGTCATGCGCCGCCATCTCCAGGACGGCGACGCGGTCAAGCCCGGCGACGTGATCGCCACCATCGAAGGCCCGTCGCGTGGCTTGCTGAGTGCCGAGCGTACCGCCCTGAATTTCCTCGGTCACCTCTCTGGCATCGCCACGGTAACGGCAGGGATCGCCGCCGCCATCCGCGGCACCAAGGCCTCCGTCTCCTGCACGCGCAAGACGACGCCGGGGCTGCGGGCGCTGGAGAAATATGCGGTGCGGGCCGGTGGCGGTATGAATCACCGCTTCGCGCTTTATGACGCGGTGCTGATCAAGGATAATCACGTCGCCATCGCCGGTGGGGTCGCTGAAGCGATCCGCCGGGCGCGGGCTGGCGTCGGCCATATGGTGAAGATCGAGGTCGAAGTGGACACCCTCAATCAGCTGCGTGACGCGATGGAGACCGGCGTCGACGCCGTTCTGCTCGACAATATGACGTCGGATCAGCTGCGCGAGGCCGTCGCCATCGTCGCCGGCCGAGCCATCACCGAAGCGTCCGGCCGCGTCACGCCTATAACGGCTGCCGCAATCGCGGCTTCCGGTGTCGACCTCATTTCCGTCGGCTGGTTGACGCACAGCGCCCCGGTGCTGGATATCGGGCTCGATTTCGTCGAGGCCGCGACCGCAACGGAAACAAGCCCGAGACGGATTGCACAGGTGCTGTAATCCCTCAGGCCTGCTTCGGCTGGACTTCCTTGTCGCTGTCGAATTCCAGCAGTTCGATCATGACGCCCAGATCGGGTACTGTGTCGTAATAGGCATAGCGTCCGTGGCCGCCGTCGAATTCGCCACGCTGGAGCAGGCGGTGGCCCTTGTCTTCCAGATAGCGGTTTCGCTCGGTGAGATTCTTCGTCTTGAAGGCGATGTGGTGGCAACCGGGGCCTTTCTCCTCCAGCAGATCGCGCCAGGCGCTCTTCTCCGGACCGGGCTGCAGGAACTCGACGTCGATGTTGCCGAACTTGAACATGATGATGCGGCAGCCGACCTCGGCGGGCTTGCCGTTGTAGATCGCCTGCGCCTCATCCGGCTCGGCGGCCTTGCCTTCCGGCGGAACCGGCTTGCCGGTCAGTTCCGAGAACCAGGCAGCGGATTTCTGCACATCGTCGGTCACGAAGCAGATCTGCATGACGGCATCTTCATCAAGCAAACGCTTGTCCATCGGTATTCCTTTCTGCGATGGGGCGGGACGGCCCGCCGTTTCGGAAACGGACCGCCCCTTCGGGAGAAGCGTCGAACCGCTGCTCTAGCCGAGAATGGTCTTGTAGTTTTCCTTGATCTTGGCGATCGCGTCGTCGACGCTCATGTCGGGATCGCTCCAGAAGTTGAAGGCCACGTCCCAGATCGAGTTCTCCCAGTCGGCGTCGCTGATGGCGTGCGGGTTCTGTACCTGATGCTTCGGATCGGCAACGATGCGGAGCACTTCCTTGGAGCAGGCGTCGAGACTGTCCTGCGGCGCATCGAGGCGCACCGGGGTCGAACCCTTGGCCTTGGCGAATTCCGCCTGGACATTCGGATCGACGACGATCGAGGCAAAGTCGAGTTCGGCCTTGTCCTTGTCAGCAGGCTGGCCGCCAAGCAGGCCCCAGCTGTCGACGCTGGCAGCCACGGCTTTAGCGCCGGGGATCTGGATGCAGCCGAAATCCTTGCCGGCGGTCTTGCCGGCCGCCAGCCATTCGCCCTTCATCCAGTCGCCATGGATCTGCATCAGCGCCTTGCCGGTGATGACGAGATTGGTGGTGAGGTTCCATTCGCGGTTGGCCGAGCCTTCGTCGGCCGCCTGCTGGAATTTGCGCAGATAGTCGAACACCTGGCGGAATTCCAGCGTATCGAAGACGGCGGGATCGGGCTTTTCGCCATAGATCTTGTTGAAGAAGTCCGGTCCGCCGATCGTCGCCGCCAGCGCATGGGTGAGGTAGCCCACCTGCCATTGCTGGCCGCCGACGGCCAGCGGAATGACGCCGGCCGCCTTGATCTTGTCGAAGTCGGCAAACATTTCGTCGAGCGATTTCCAGGCCGTCGGATCGATGCCGACTTTCTTGGCGACATCCATATTGTAATAGACCATGCCGTCGATGTGCAGCGCGGTCGGCACCTTCATGACCTGGTCATCGACGACCATCGAATGGGCCACGGCATCCGGATACTTGTCCGGATAGCCATGCTCCTTGAAGAAATCGGTCAGCGGCCGACCGAGTCCGGCTTTCGTCAGATCGCGATAGACGCCGGGATTTGACTCCATGAACAGGTTCGGCGGGTTGCCGCCGGCAACGAGGTTCATCAGATTGACGTTGGAGCCGGTGTCATGCGGGATGGCGATGTCGGTCCAGCTGTCGCCTTTGGCCTCCAGGTTCTTTTTGAGCACGTTCAGCGCCGCCACTTCAGGCGGCGCCGACCAGGTGTGGTAGATCACGAGATCGGTCGCGTGCGCGCTTAAGGGGGCGGCGCCCGCGAGTACGGCTGCGGTGATGCCGGCAAGTATCCTGTTCATCATTTCCATTCCTCCCTTTGGTTGCTCATTCACATGCGTCGCCCGGTGCGAGCGTCGAAGACGTTGACCTTGCCGCGCGGAAAATCGGCACGCAGCCTCTGGCCGGCGCTGAAACCGGCGGCGCGGTCCGGATCGACGCGCAGCGCCAGCAATTGGTCGCCGAAGCCGAGATAGGCGGTGGCATCGGAGCCTGTGCGTTCGGCATGTCTGAGCGGCAGCTCGAAGCTTGCCGCTGCATTGGCGACCGGCTGATCGGCGGCGACGAAATGCTCGGGCCTGAGGCCGATGACGACCTCGGCGCCGCTTTCCGGCCGCTGCGAAAAACCATAGTCGCCGAGATCGATGACATCGCCGGTATCGAAGCCCGCCTTGACGCAATGGCCATCCACCTTCAACCGCGCCGGGCGGAGATTCATCGCCGGCGCGCCGATGAAGCCGGCGACGAAAAGATTGGCGGGTTTGCCGTAAATCTCGTCGGGCGTACCGAATTGCTGGATGACGCCGCCATCCATCACCGCGATCTTCGTCGCCATGGTCATCGCCTCGATCTGGTCATGGGTGACATAGACGACGGTCGGTTTCAGCGTGTCGTGCAGTTTCTTGATCTCCAGACGCATCTCGGTGCGAAGCTTCGCGTCGAGGTTCGACAGCGGCTCGTCGAAGAGGATGACGCCGGCCTGCTTGACGAGGGCGCGGCCGATCGCAACGCGCTGGCGCTGACCGCCGGAGAGCTGCCCGGGCTTGCGGGCAAGCAGCGGCTCGATCTGCAGCAGCCTGGCGGTAGCGGCAATGCGCTGCTCGACCTCCGCCCGGTCGAGGCGGCTCGCAGCAAGGCCGAATTTCAGGTTTCCGTAGACGGTCTTGGTCGGATAGAGCGCATAGGACTGAAAGACCATGGCGAGGCCGCGGTCCCTGGGGTCGAGATCGGTGACATCGCGCTCGCCGATCATGATGCGACCGTCGGAGACTTCGAGCAGCCCGGCAAGCAGATTGAGCAACGTGGTCTTGCCGCAGCCGGAGGGGCCGAGCAAAACCAGAAAGTCGCCATCCTCGACCGCGAGATTGAGATCGTCGAGGATCGTCACCGTGCCGAACGACTTGACGATATGTTCGAAGGAAACACGCGGCATGGGTCAACCCTTGATCGCGCCGGCAGTGATCCCCTGAACGAAGAACTTGCCGACGAGGAAATAGATGACGAGGGGCGGAATGGCGGTCAGCAGGGCGGCGGCCATATTGTCGTTATAGGCGACGACGCCGGTGGACACGGTGATGAGATTGGCAAGGATGACGGTCATCGGCTGCGTGCCGAGCCCGCCGAAGGTGACGCCGATCAGATAGTCGTTCCAGATCGAGGTAATCTGCAGGATCAGCACGACGATCAGGATATTGCCCGACATCGGCAGGATGATCTCAATGAAGATGCGCCAGAAGGAACCGGAATCGATGATCGCCGCACGCATGATCTCCTGCGGAATATCCTTGTAATAATTGCGGAAGATCAGCGTCAGCACCGGCATGGCGAGCACGGCGTGCACCACGGCAATGCCCCAGAGCGTGCCATAGATGCCGATCGCCGCGGTGATGCGGATCAGCGGATACATAATGACCTGGAAGGGTACGAAGGCGCAGATGAAAAGCAGGAAGAGAAAGGCATTCGCCCAGCGCACATTCCAGAGCGCCAGCGCATAACCTGTGACGATCGACAAGGCGATCGACAGGATCAGCGACGGGCAGAGGATCAGCACCGAATTCCAGAAGCCAACCTTCAACCCGTTGCAGTTGATGCCGGAGCAGGCCTTGTTCCAGGCGTGGTCCCAGGCCTCGAGCGTCCAGACATGCGGCAGCGAGAAGATCGCGCCCTCGCGGATCTGGTCCATCGTCTTGAACGAGGTGACGACCACGACATAGAGAGGGATGCAGAAGAACAGCGCGCACATCGTCAGGAACAGCAATATGGCGATCGAGCGCCCGGGAATGCGTTTCTTCTTGCGGGGGAAGAAAGGCTGGCGCGGGCCGGGTGAAGCGTTCGTCGCATCTTCCAGCGCTGCTGCTTGCGTCACCATGGTCATCGCGAACCCCCGTTCGCCCGGCGCTGTTGCCAGGTGGTGATCAGCACCAGCGGCAGGAAGATCAGCGCGGTGATTACAAGCATGGTGATCGCGGCGGCCGAGGCATAGCCGATATTGCTCTTGGCCGAGAGCGCGTTGATGGTGAAATAGGCCGGAACCCAGGTGGAATTGCCAGGCCCGCCATTGGTCATCGCCACGATCACGTCATAGGCCTTGATGACGCCGAGCGACAGCAGGATGGCGCAGGTGATGAAGGTGAACTTCATCATCGGGATGATGATCTCCAGATAGAGCCGCCAGAAGCTGACGCCGTCGAGGCGCGCGGCACTCCAGATTTCGGTGTTGATCGATTTCAGGCCTGATAGCATCAGCGCCATGTAGAAGCCGGAGCTCTGCCAGATCGAGGCGAGAATGATCGCGTACATGGCGGTCTCGGGGCTCGCCAGCCAGTTGAAGCTGACCGAGGTGAAGCCGAGGCCGTGCAGGAAATTCTGAAGCCCGAGCTGCGGATTGAAGATCCAGCGCCAGGCAGCACCCGTGACGATCAGCGAGACGGCGAGCGGATAGAGGAAGACCGTGCGGAAGAAACTCTCGCCGCGCCATTCGCGATCGATCATCGCAGCGAGGATGAAACCGAAGACTATGGCAAGGGCGCTGCCGATGCCAAGAATGACCAGGTTGTGCAGCGAGATCGCCCAGCCGGCATCGTTGAAGAGCCGCTCATACTGGCGCGTCCACTCACTCCAATTGATCTCATATTCCGGGACGCGGCGGCTGCGCGTCAGCGATAGCCATGCCGTCCAGCCGATTGCGCCGATGAATGCGACGAAGGTGACGGCGACAGCCGGCGCGAGAGCCAGCTGGGGCATCATCCGGCTCCAGCGTAGTTGCATCTCTTCCTCCCAGACCCAACGCTCCCACATCGGACCAAACCTGAAGCACGCTTGTATTATCGTTAAACTAAGATCAAAAATACCCATGCGTCAACAGGCGATTTTTGCCTGCTATCGCTCGAAACTGGCGATAAGCTCTACAAAGCGGACCGGACACGACCTAAAAGAAAGGGATATCATATGCAAAATCAGCAACTTATACCGAAGCTGGGTTTCGGCACTTGTGGCCGCAACGGCAAGGATGGCATAGGTGCCATCCTCTGCGCGCTGGAAACGGGCTACCGGCATCTCGATACCGCGCAGACCTATGACACCGAATTCGAGACCGGCGAAGCGCTGCGCCGGTCCGGCATTGCGCGACGCGAGGTCTTCATGACGACGAAGATCTCGACCGACCATTTCGGCGAAGGCAAGCTCATCCCTTCGCTCGAAAAGAGCCTGGAAGCGATGCGTATCGACCAGGTCGACCTGACGCTCATTCATTGGCCAGCGCCCAACGGCGCCATTCCCCTGGAGGTCTATCTCTCACAGATCGTCGAGGCGCAGGAGAGGGGCCTGACACGGCTGATCGGCGTCTCCAACTTCACCATCGCACTGCTGCAACAGGCAGAAGCGATCGGCGGAAAGGGGCGGATCGTCAACAATCAGTTCGAACTCAACCCACTGATCCAGAACAAGAAACTTGCGGAATACTGCCAGCGGAACGACATCCTCGTCACCTGCTATCTGCCGATAGCCCGCGGCACGCTTTCGGGTGATCCGGTGCTCGGCTCGATCGCCGACAATCACGCTGCCACGGTCGAGCAGGTAATCATCGCCTTCGAACTCGCCAAGGGCTATTGCGCCATTCCGACGTCGAGCCGGGCCGAACGCATCCGTTCGAATTTCGCAGCCGGCGAACTGCAGCTGAAACAGGAGGAGATCACCCTCATAGAGACGCTCGACCGCAACCAGCGCACCATCGATCCCGACTGGGGGCCTGATTGGGATTGAATCCGCCGGCGGTTGACAATTGCGCGCGGTGCGTACAATTGTGATCTTGTATTATCGTTAATTCAAAATTGGCTTCTGTTGATCGAAACACCGTTGACGGCGGCGACCGACGCCGCCCGTGAGGAGGAAACATGCTTGGAATAACCGGCTACGGCCATGTCGCCATCAAGGTCAAGGACCTCGACGCCTCGCTCGACTTCTACCGCGAACGCCTTGGTTTTCCCGAGATGCTGCGCCTGAAGAACGAGGACGGCTCGACCTGGCTCGTCTATCTCCGCATCACCGACGACCACTATCTCGAAATTTTCCCTGGTGCTGAAAACGACCGGGCGCCCGGCTGGAACGCCAACGGCGTCAACCATATGTGCTTCACCATCGATGATCTGGATGCGACGGCCGAGAGGATCCAGGCGGGCGGCATCAAGCTCACCGCCGAGATCAAGCCGGGGCTCGACGGCAATCGCCAGGCCTGGATCGAGGATCCCGACGGCAACCGCATCGAGCTGATGGAGATGCATCCTGACTGCCTGCAGTATCAGGGCATCAAACGGCTGCATGCCGAAGGAAAATAATGGGGATCGAGGAAAGCCATGGGGTGGTATCCCGTGGCTGTCCCCGTGGAAGCTTCCGCTTTCCCCAGTGGAAACTTTTACTTTCCACTGGGGAAGGTTATGGAAGGAAGATTAAGCATCAGGACATATAGCCGCCCTCACGATGACCAGATCGAGCGTCCGCCTCAAAGACATTGCCGACAAGACCGGATTTTCCGTGAACACGGTCTCGCTGGCGCTTCGCGGCAGTCCGCGCATCCCGGAGGAAACGCGCCAGCTGATCCGCACCATCGCCGAGGCGCTGAATTACCTGCCGAACCATATCGCCCAGTCGCTGGTCAGCCGCGAGACGAAGACGATCGGCCTTATCCTCACCGACATCACCAATCCGACGCTGATGCGCACCGCGCAGGCGATCGAACTGGAGCTGGCCGACAGGGGCTACGGTACGCTGTTTGCCACCTCCAACAACGATCCGGAGGAGGAGATCAGGGCGCTGGAAATGTTCCGCTCGCGCCAGGTCGACGGCATGCTCATCTATCCCCGCAGCCATCGCAAGCTCGATCATATCCGCAAGATCCGCCAGTCGAACTATCCGATCGTGCTGCTCGTCGGCGACCCGGATTCCGGCATTGACGCGGTCTGCGTCGATGAGAGGTGCGGCGCCTATAAGGCGACGCGGCATCTGATCGATACCGGCCATCGCAGGATCGGCATCATCGACAGCGCCAATCCGCTCGGCAATCTGGAAAAGAGCGAAGGTTACCTACAGGCGCTTTCGGAAGCCGACATCACCTTTGAGCCGGTGCTGACGGCCGACCCGCAGGGCCATTCGGTGATGAAGGGCTATTGGGCGATGGACCAGCTGATGAGCACCGCCAACCGGCCGACCGGCGTCTTCGCCGCCAATGATTCCCTTGCGATCGGCGCCTTGCGCTGGTGCCAGAAGAACGGCGTGAACGTGCCGAAAGATGTCGCCATCATCGGCTTCGACAATATCGAATTCGCCGAACATGCGGCGACGCCGATTTCGAGCGTCAACTACGCCGTCGATATCGTCACCGAACTTGCCGTCGAGCGACTGATGCGGCTCGTCGCCGCCAAGGACGCGCTGCCCGATCCGCGTGTCACCATGATCGAGCCGGATCTCGTCATCCGGGAAAGCACCACCGGCCGAAGCTGAGGCCGGCACGAATGGGAGCAAAGACTTGACCTATCCGATCTCCTACCAGCTTTACTCTTCGCGCAATTTTCCGCCGCTTTTTGCCCAGTTTCCCGAGCTGAAGGCTTTCGGCTACGACGCGATCGAACCCTGGCTTCCGGCCTACGAGGCCGATGCCAAGGCTTTCCGCACGGCGCTCGACGACGCCGGGCTGAAATGCCACTGCTTTCACATGCCGCTGAAAGGGCTGGTCGAGGAGCCGCAGCGCTTCATCGACATCGCGCTGACGATGGGCGCCACCATCATGATCCCGCCCTATGTCGCGCCGGAAAAGCGCGGCACGACGGCGAATTATTGGAAGAACCTCGGCGCGCAATTGGCTGAAGGCGCTGAGCAGGCGGAGGAACACGGGCTCAAGGTTGCCTGGCACAATCACGATTTCGAATTCCTTGCGCTGGCCGACGGTTCGCGGCCGATCGACCATATCTTCGCTGGTGGTGGCGACACTGTCGGGTTCGAGATCGATTGCGGCTGGATCACCCGCGCCGGCGCCGATCCGGCCGCCGAACTGAAGAGGTTCGCCGACCGCATTATCGCTATCCAGATGAAGGACATGGCGCCGAAGGGCACCACGACGGAAGACGGTTGGGCTGCGACCGGCGACGGTATCATCGACTGGGAAAAATTCGTACCACTCTTCCGCGAGACAAAAGCTGAGCATATCGTCACCGAGCATGACAATCCGGCCGACTGGCGCCGCTTCGCCCGGCGTTCGATCGAGCACATCAAGGCGCTCGGCCTGTAGCGCGGCCGCGACTTGGTTGGGAATAGCGGGTGACAAGGACCGTCGACAGCTTAATAACCTGCCGCCAGGGAACGCAAAACGTCTGCCATCTAAAATATCGGCAAAGCATCTTCTCGGCGAGCGACACGCGAAAATGCAAATAGTCGCTGAAATTTCTTCTTTTTATAGCAAAGCCGCTATGCGCGGCGGCTTTATAGCTTTAACATGATTTCTTGACCGCCGGTGCGCTTGTGCGCCTTGGCTTTCAGGGGTGAGAACCGAGATGCGATGGACATCCGGCAGATGCTGACGAACAGGCTGTGCCTGCTCGGAAGACCGCGATTGATGGCGGCGGGGAAGGAACTCCCCTTGCCGGAGAAGTCTTATTTTCTCCTCGCCATGCTCGCCGCCGAACCCAATTTCGAACTCGACCGCGAAACCGTCAGGCGACAACTCTGGCAATCGGAGCTGCCGGAAAAGCGGGCGGGCAGCCTTCGCCAACTGCTGGCGCGCATCGAGCAAAGCATTCCCGCCGGCCTTCCACCGCTGCTTGCCGCGACCCGAACACATATCGGCCTTGCCGATGGCTGGGAGGTCGACGTTCATATCCTGAAACAGAAAAGGCCGCTCGCACCCGAAGACGGCGACCTGCTGAACGGCGACTTGCTCGAAGGCGTCAAATCGCCGACGCAGGGCGCCGAGGACTGGCTGACCTTTGAGCGCCAGCGGGTCGACGAGTTGCGCTCCGCCCATCTCGCCCGGCTGGTCGAGACATCAGAAGACAGATCGGATGAAGAGCAGGTCACGCTTGCCAGGCGCCTGCTGGAACTCGACCCTGCCAGCGAGACGGCCTATCGCGCCTTGATGCGCACCTATGTCAGGATGAACGATCCGGCAGCGGCGCGTCAGGCCTATCTGAAGTGCAAGAGCCAGCTGAAGGACGACTTCGACACCGAGCCGGAAGAAAGCACCACCGCTCTTGCCCGCGAACTTAACCTGGTGCCGGCAGCACAGGCAACGTCGGGACATCCTCAGTCGGCGCCTAACCTTTCCGTCGGTCCGCTTGGTCAGCCGCGGATCATCATCCTGCCGCCGGAAAGCATCTTCACCGATCCGCTGATGGAGCGCGTCGGCAGGGCGCTTCTCGAAGACGTCACCATCGGCCTCAGCCAGCAGCGCGGCTTCAAGGTGATCGCGGCGCATACGAGCCTGGAAATCCTCAGCCGTTCGATCGATCCGTCCCGTGCCGTGCCCGGTCCGCTCGACCTCAGCTTCGACTATGCGGTCTACGTCACCATCCAGGGCCGCGACGAGGATGTCTATGCGACCTGCCGGCTGACGCGGACGACGACATCGGAGGTGATCTGGGCCATCGAACTGCCGCTGGTCATGCAGAAGATCAGCGAATCCTTCGCGCATCTGACGCGACGGATCGTATCCTCGCTTGCCGACACGATCGAGCGTCACGAACTGGCGATGCCGATCGGCGACGTGCCGCCGTCCGCCTACCGTCTCTACCTGGAAGGCAAGCGGCTGATCGCCCAGACCGACTTGCAGCATCTGCGCCAGGCGCGCAAATGGTTCAAATCCTCGCTCAATCGTTATGAACATTTCTCCGCCGCCCATGCCGGCATGTCACGCGCGCTCGGCATGGAATGGCTGATCCGCGGCATGCGGGACAAGGAACTGCTCGACGAGGCGAATGGTGCTGCCCGGCAGGCACAGCAGTCCGACCCGAACAGCGGCCGGGCCTATCGCGAGCTCGGCTTCGTGGCGCTTTATCGGCGCCGCTTCGACGAAAGCCTGGAATATTTTCAGCAAGCCCAGGATCTCAATCCCAACGATGCCGACATCCTGGCCGACTATGCCGATGCGCTTTCCCATGATGGCGATTTCGATCGAGCGCTAGAGCTCAGCCGCGCTGCCTTCAAACTCAATCCGCTGCCACCAGACTACTACTACTGGAACCTCGGCGGCATCCACTTCATGCGAGAAGAGTATGAAATGGCGATCGAGGCGCTGGAACCGGTGAAGACGAAGCAGGCGACGGCTCGCCTGCTCGCCGCCTCGCATGCCATGGCAGGCGACACGGGAAAGGCTGGGAATTACGCCAGGATAGTTTTGGAAAACTTCCCCGATTTCCGCAGTGAGGACATCCGTCATTTCGTCCCCGATCGCGATCCCGCCTATACGGAACCGCTGATACAGGGCCTGCAACTTGCTGGCCTTCCCTGATGCACCGCCTTTTAACGAAGCCTGTAACGCTTAAATGACGCAGGCAATGTTTCCTTCCGATGGTTAACGGCAGCAAGGCGCTGCCTGACCAATCGGAGATGAAACATGAAGACGAATGCTGACACCACCGCAGCTCAGACACAGTCACTGCGCTTCTCTGCAGCCGCCAAGGCAGCCATGAAGCAGGACGAGCTCAACGTTTCCGCCAATGCGCTCGAGAGCCTGACACATGCGCTGAGGTTCCGCTAAGGAACAAATCGGTATGTCTGCTTTCACCGACCTTGAAACGCTTGCCGGTGACCTCAAACGATCATCGGCCGGCGTCAGCGACTATCATGACCGCGCCGTCACGCCGGCTCAGACCTTGGCGGCCATCAGGCCGCATCTGCGCGAATTCGGCATTACGCGCGTCGGTCTGCTGACCGCACTCGACGTTCTGAACATCCCCGTCGCCTTCGCAACGAGGCCGAACAGTCATACGCTGTCGGTCTTTCAGGGCAAGGGTATCGACAACGATGCCGCCATGGCCTCGGCGGCGATGGAAGCAGTCGAGACGCGGATCGCCGAAATTGCCCCCACCGACCTGACGCAGGCGACGGTCGAGAGCATGCGGGCTGAGCGTGCCGCGATGATCGATCTCGACAATGTCGCACGCTGCGCGCCCGACGAAATCGGCAGAGGTCCCATTCCCTGGTGCTCCGGGCTCGACATTCTTTCCGGGAGCAGCGTCTTCGTGCCCTGGTGGCTCGTCGGTCTCGACCATCGCGGCGAGAGGCCGCCGGGCTTCGAGCAGTCGAGCGATGGGCTTGCCTCCGGCAACACGCCGTCTGAAGCGGTCCTGCATGGGCTTTGCGAGCTGGTGGAGCGTGACGCCTGGGCCTTGACCCAGCTGAAATCGCCCGAGCGCCTGAAGGAGAGCCGCATCGACCCCGCCTCCTTCGGCGATGCGGTCATCGACGTCATGACCGACCGGATCACCCGCGCCGGCATGAAACTGCTGCTGCTCGACATGACAACGGATATCGGCGTGCCTGCTTTTCTGGCCGTCATCATGCCAGGCAACCTTTCCGACCGTGTCGACGCGCGCTGGTCGCACGTCTGCGGTGGCTGCGGCTGCCACCCCGATCCCGTGCGCGCCGCGCTGCGCGCCATCACCGAAGCGGCGCAGAGCCGGCTGACCGCAATTGCCGGCAGCCGCGACGATTTCTCGCCGCGCATCTATCAGCGGCTCGACAGGAGTGCGGCGATGCAGCAGGTGGTCGAACTCTGCGAGGGCGACGGCCGGATGCGCTCGTTCCAGGCCCGCGATCGCCGCCCGGCGACGATCCAGGACACCATCGGCCATATTGCCGACCGGCTGGCGGCGACCGGCATCGAGCAGATCGTCGTCGTGCCGTTTCCGCACCCGGCCCTGCCGGTTTCCGTCGTCAGGGTGGTCGTGCCGGGGCTGGAGGTCGATATCTCAGGCCAATATATCCAGCTCGGCCTGCGCGCGGTCAACACTATGAGAGGAGCCGAATCATGAAGGTGTTGTTCGTCGGCCCGAGCCTTGGCAGCGATCTTGCCGCGGCAAGGGCCATGTCTCCTCGCATCAATTTCCGGCCGCCGGCCGCCGCCGGCGACATCCTGAAGGCCGTTCAGGACGGCGCCACCGCGATCGGTCTCGTCGACGGCTATTTCGGCGATCTGCCTTCGGTCTGGCACAAGGAAATACTTTACGCACTCGAACACGATGTCGCCGTTGCCGGCGGCGCCAGC
The DNA here is from genome assembly GCF_013416305.1 of Rhizobium sp. WYCCWR 11128. Lineage (NCBI taxonomy): Bacteria > Pseudomonadati > Pseudomonadota > Alphaproteobacteria > Hyphomicrobiales > Rhizobiaceae > Rhizobium > Rhizobium sp. WYCCWR 11128. The sequence goes on along the minus strand of NZ_JACCEZ010000005.1, from coordinate 70,007 downwards.
ATGGGGGCGTTGCGGGCAGCCGAATGCGAGCCCTTCGGCATGGTCGGGCTGGGCTCGATCTTCGAAGATTACGAGTCCGGACGGCTGCTCGACGACGAGGCCGTCGCGCTAGTGCATGCGCCGCAGGAGCTCGGCTGGCTGCCGCTTTCCGTTCCCTGGGTCGATTTCGAGCCGACCATCGATGCGCTTCACGCCAAAGGCGAGATTTCGCCCGGCGAGCGCAAGAAGCTGTTGCTGGCCGGCCGCTTCCTGCATTTCTCCGAGCGCACCTATGCGAAGGTGGCCGACGAGTGCCATTTCCGCAAGCCGCGCCGCGACCATATCCTCGCCGCCATCCGCGGCAGCCGTGTCGAGCGCAAGCGCAACGACGCGTTACTGGTGCTGGAATGGCTGCGCCGGGACAAATTCCGCCCTGTCAACCGTGACTGGCGCTTTGCTGCGACCTCGCACTGGGAGCTCCTGCACGCCGAAGTCACGCGCAATGCGGTTCCTGTAACGCTTGAATAACGGTCGCGGCGGAAGATGCAGTAATGATGGAATCGTAGGGTTCCACGACCAAAGAGGGCGGGAACGATGTTTGAACAACACAACGAAGGTACCGGCAGCGAATATGCAAGGATCTTCCGGCTGCTGTCGGCGGCCAAGGATGAGGCTGAAAAGCTTCAGCTGCGCAATCTGACGCATCTGACGAACATGGCGCTGCTGCAGGTCGTCATCGATTGGGACGGCATAGACCCCGACAGGGAGCTTGACGTCAATCTCGAGAAGCTGCTCGGCAGCAAAGCCAAGATCGCAATGAAGGATGCCAGCGAGAATCTGATCCTGATCGATCGCCATTGAGCCCGATCGATTGCTATTGATCTCGATCAACCGCCATTGATCCTCATGCGGTCCGTTCGGAGCGTGTGAAGGACAACCGGTCTATTCGGCCGCTTCAGTATCCAACTGTCCGGTGTTGGCAATCGCCTGGACGAGCTTCAGGATCTTCTTGCGAAGCGCTTCGTTCTTGATCGAAAAGAACGCCGCATTGAGAAGCACGCCTTCGCGCGAAATAACGAATTCCTCGCTGGGAGCGGCGTTGTCGTTGGCCGTATCAGGGGTCGACAGATCGTCGAAAAACGTCCTGACATCGACCTTGAGCGCGCCGGCGATTTCGACCAGCATGCTGGCGGAAACGCGGTTGGAACCCTTTTCGTATTTCTGGATCTGCTGGAACGTTACGCCCACACGATCGCCCAGTTCCGTCTGAGAAACTTTCCTCAATAGACGCTGGATGCGGATCGTCTTTCCGACGTGAACATCGACGGAATGCGGTTCTTCTTTCATCTCATTTCCCTTCTGAAGGCAGCGGACAAGGGGTTATTCGCCATATCCGTGTCAACAACTTTTAGCCGAGATAAATAAGGCTAGCAATTGCTTGCATGTAGATAGAGTTAAACCCGAAAATCGGGCCCTTTTTGTCCCGGAATGGTACAAAAAACATGCCGAAATGGCACGTCCACGAGACCGGTCGCTTTATTTTGTGACGTCAGAGCGACCAGAGGCGCTGTGCGTTAACGAAAAGCAACTTGGAACGCTCCGCCTCGCTCACGCCGGAAAGCATCGCATGGGTCGCCGCGACCCAGGTAGAGAGGCCGCCACCGAGCGTGCAGACCGGCCAGTCGCTGCCCCAGACGACGCGGTCCCAGCCGAAACTTGCGGTCACATGTGCGATATAGGGCTGCAGCGTTTGCGCCGTCCATGTCTTCGCATCGGTATAGGCGACAACGCCGGAAATCTTGCAGACGACGTTCGGCCGCCGGGCGATCTCCGATATGCCGGCCTTCCAGGGCTCAAAGGCATCCGAGCGGATATCCGGCACGCCGCAATGGTCGAGCACGAACTGCACGTCGGGCGCAAGATCGACGAGGGCGGTCACACGGCTCGCCTGATGCGGCAAGGTGCAAAGGTCGAAGGTCAGGCCGCTGCCGCTGATGCGCCTGATGTTTTCGCGGAACAGGGCGCCTTCGGAGACATCATCGGGCACGACATGCAGCACGCGGCGGAACCCCTTGACGAAGGGATCGGCCTTTTGCCGCTCGAGATAGGCGGCAAAGCCTTCCTCTTCCGGCCGGCAGGAGACAATGGCGCCGGCGATCAGACCGCCTTCCTTCTTGGCGATCCTGGCGACGTGATCGGTCTCGGCCTGCATCGCGGTGGGATCGACGTCGACCTCCATATGCAGCACCGTGGTGATGCCGCAGCGCCGGGCCTCGGTCGCATAGGTCTCGTAGAGGAAATCATGATCGAGATCAGGCGCGCCGGAGAGCCAGGGATAGGGCAGCGCCGAGCGATCGATGATATGCAGATGGGTGTCGATGAACACGCTCTTCCTCCCAGAATGGTGTCGTGAAACTATCCCTGGTGAATGGATTGTTCAAATAGAAATTCCCAGCCGTCAGGCAGGGGTGACGACATCGGCGCCGGCAAGCAGCGAAAGCTGGGCGGCGGTCTTCTGTACCAGCGTGATCGCCTGGGTGATATCGGGGGCCGACGGCGCATTGACGAGCGCGATAAACGGGCAGGTGAGGGCGGCGATGCAGCGGCGGTCCGGTCCGAGAACGGGAGCGGTTAGATTGTAGACGCCTGATGTCTGGGCGCTCGCCATCATCTCGTAGCCGCGCTCACGAATCTGGTCGAGACGATCGTAGAATTCTGGCCCGAGTTCGACGTCCGCGCGGCTGCGCACATGTTCGGAGATCATCATCTCCCGCTCCTCTTCGCTGCGGAAAGCAAGCAGCACATGCCCCGACCCGGTGTCGAAGAGGCTGATATGGGCGCCGATCCGGATCGAAAATCCCCAATAGTCCGGCGCCTCCTGCTGGGCGATGACGACAGCCGCGCCGCGGTCGAAGACGGCAAGATGATTGGCTTGGCGCGTGCGCTGGGCAAGATCGCGCATCAGCGGCGTGGCGTAAGAGGCGAGCCGGCGCACCGGCGCGTGCAGCTGCGCAAGGCCGAAGAGCTTCAGCGTCAGCGAGTAGCGGTCGCCATCCAGCCGGGTGACGTAACCGCGGCGTACCAAGCGATCGAGCATGCGGTAGAATTCGTTGGGGCTGCGGTCGAGCCGCTTGGCGATTTCGGCCTGGGTGAGGCCACTATCGACACCGGCGAGCAATTCCAGGATATCGAGGCCCTTGTCGAGGGCAGGAGCGCGGTAGCGGTCGGACTCGTCGGTCTCCATTCCTTCCTCCTGTGAATATCATTCTGCATATACGCAGAACTGCAGCCGGAAAAGGAAAACTTCACACTTGACCCTTGGCCAATCGTCTGTTTGTCTATAAACAGACAAATCATCACTGAAGAACAGCGCGGCCACGGGGAGGAAGACCATGCAGCGCCATGGGAATGGTCATCGGCCCTGGAGCCGGCGAAGGTCGACTAAAATGCAGCCGATCGATGGGATCCGGCGCCGGCCCGCCTTTGCAACCGTGGCAACTCCTCCATTTAAGACAGAGAGCCGCGCGCATCTTGCCAGAACCCGGTCGAAACGCGCAAAGAGAGCGAATGGCGGACGATGATGCGTTCCATCACGACCGAGCTTCGCCAAGACATCAACCGCACTCCATCGTCCAGCGTAGACATCCCAGAAAAGGCCCGTGATATGACAAACAGACTTTCCGGCAAGACCGTTCTCATCACCGCCGCCGGCCAGGGCATCGGCCGGGCGACGGCGGCAGCCTTTGCCGCGATCGGCGCCAAGGTCCACGCGACCGACATCAACACCGAGGCGCTGGCGACGCTTGCCGCGGAAACCGGCGTCTCCACCCATAGACTGAACGTGCTCGAAGAGGATGCGGTCAAGGCTCTGGTCGCCGAGATCGGAGCCGTCGACGTGCTGTTCAACTGCGCCGGTTTCGTCCATGCCGGCTCAATCCTCGAGATGACGGATTCCGATCTCGAATTCGCCTTCGACCTCAACGTCAAGGCGATGATCCGCACCATCCGCGCCGTGCTGCCCGGCATGATCGAGCGCAAGGACGGGGCGATCATCAACATGGCCTCCGTCGCCTCCAGCATCAAGGGCGTGCCGAACCGCTTCGCCTATGGCGTCACCAAGGCGGCGGTGATCGGGCTCACCAAAGCCGTCGCCGCCGATTATGTCGGTCAGGGCATCCGCTGCAACGCTATCTGCCCCGGCACGGTGGAAAGCCCGTCGCTGCAGGACCGTATGCGGGCGCAGGGCGACTACGACGCGGCGCGCGCCGCCTTCATCGCCCGCCAGCCGATGGGCCGGCTGGGCTCACCGGAAGAGATCGCCGATCTCGCCGTCTATCTGGCCGGCGCGACCTACACGTCGGGCCAGGCGATCGCCATCGACGGCGGCTGGACGATCTGATTTCAGCGAGGCGGCCGGCCCGGCAGTCTTGCCGGCCGGCCCGGCCACTGCAATCGGCTCTCTATAATTGGCCCATTATAATCGGGAGAAACACCATGACCCGCATCACCGACCTTCGTGTCTTCGATCTCCGCTTTCCCACGTCGCAAAGCCTGGATGGATCCGATGCGATGAATCCCGATCCGGATTATTCGGCGGCCTACGTCATCCTCGATACGGATGCGCCTGATCTTGCCGGCCACGGCCTGACCTTCACCATCGGCCGCGGCAACGACATTTGCTGCATGGCGATCGAAGCGATGCGACACCTCGTCGTTGGCGCCGACCTCACTGAAGTTCTCGCCCATCCCGGCGCCTTCTGGCGGCATCTGACCAGCGATAGCCAGCTGCGCTGGATCGGCCCGGAAAAGGGCGCCATTCATCTGGCGACCGGCGCGGTCGTCAATGCCCTCTGGGATCTGCTCGCCAAGCAGGCCGGCAAGCCCGTCTGGCGGCTCGTCGCCGAGATGTCGCCGGAAGAGATCGCCGATATCGTCGACTACCGCTATCTCACCGACGTGCTGACGCGCGCCGAGGCGATCGAGATCCTGAAGCGCGCCGAGGCGGGCAAGGCGGAACGCATAGCCATCCTCGAAAAGGAGGGCTATGCCTGCTACACGACCTCGGCCGGCTGGCTTGGCTACGGCGACGAAAAGCTGCGCCGCCTCTGCCAGGAGGCCATCGATGCCGGCTTCAGCCATATCAAGATGAAGGTCGGCCGCGACCTGGAAGACGATATCCGCCGCCTCAGGATCGCCCGCGAGGTGATCGGCCCCGACCGCTACCTGATGATCGACGCCAACCAGGTCTGGGACGTCGGGCAGGCGATCGACTGGGTGAAGGCGCTTTCCTTCGCCAAGCCCTTCTTCATCGAGGAACCCACAAGCCCCGACGATGTCGCCGGCCACCGCAAGATCCGCCAGGCGATCGGCCCGGTGAAGGTCGCGACCGGCGAGATGTGCCAGAACCGCATCATGTTCAAGCAGTTCATCGCCGAGGGCGCGATCGACATCGTGCAGATCGATTCCTGCCGCATGGGCGGGCTGAACGAGGTCCTCTCCGTGCTGCTGATTGCCGCCAAGTTCGATCTGCCGGTCTGGCCGCATGCCGGCGGCGTCGGCCTTTGCGAATATGTGCAGCATCTGTCGATGATCGATTTCGTCGCAGTGTCGGGGACCAAGGAAGGTCGCGTCATCGAATATGTCGATCACCTGCACGAACACTTCCTCGACCCCTGCCTGATCGAGAACGCCGCCTACATGCCGCCCACCCTGCCGGGCTTCTCCATCGAGATGAAACCGGCCTCGATCAGCAACTATACGTTTCGAGGCTAAGGAACCTTCACCGGCCGCATGTTAAATTCCTGATTTTTACAGTCTTTCTTGTCGACGACGGGCTTCCAATCTGACGGGACTGCTCCAATTCACTTGGAGGCGGCGAAGCTTGCTTTTTAGAGCGCCGAGGAATAGTTTTGAACTGTGAATGCGGAGGGGGCCCAGCACCAGCAGGCCAGCAAATTTTATTGAACTTAGACAATAGAATGTTTGCGATCGAGCCATGCCCAAGTTTCACTGCGTCAAGAGACTGTGCGCTTATCTGCTGATCATCGCAGCAATGCTGCTATCGATCGGCACGGTACATGCAGCCGTCACCGAGGAGAGCGGGCGCCGCGTCGCCCTCGTCATCGGCAACTCGGTTTACAAGACGCTGCCCTCGCTTCCCAATCCTGCCAATGATGTCGAAGAGGTCGCGACCACGTTGCGCGCCGCCGGTTTCGATGTGACGATCGGCGTCAATGTCGACCGCATCGGGCTCGAAGATACGGTGCGCCGCTTCCTGCGTTCGACCAACAATGCCGAGGCCGGCCTGATCTACTATTCGGGCCACGGTATCCAGGTGGGCGGCCAGAATTTCATCGTGCCGGTCGATGCGACGCTGGAGACGCCCTATGACGTCGAGACGCAGACCATGCCGCTCGACCTCATCTTGAACCATCTCAAGCAGAATTCGCGGGTGCAGCTGATCTTCCTCGATGCCTGCCGCAACAATCCCTTCAATGCCCAGAAATTCTGGATGGCGGAAAAACTGGAACCGGTCGGCGCCACACGCGGACTTGCGCGCATCGACAGCGATCTCGGCAGCCTGATCGCCTTTTCGACCGAACCCGGCCAGGTGGCGCTCGATGGCACCGGGGCGCTCAGCCCCTATTCCGAATCCTTCATCAAGCGGGCGAGCGAACCCAACAAGGAAATCCGCCAGGTCCTGACCGATGTGCGCCGTGATGTGATCGCCATGACCAACGGCAAGCAGGTTCCCTGGGAAAACTCCTCGCTGATGGACAGCTTCTATTTCATTCCGGCGCCGCCGCCGCCGAGCGTCGAACCGATGCAGCAGGTGAGCGTGCCGGAGGGTGCGGCCACGACCAAATTGCCGATCGCCCCGCCGCATGACGAGACCGGCTCGGCGCTGCTCGTCACCCTCAACCAGCTTCCCAAGACCGGCAAGCTCAGCTTCGACGGCAAGCCGGTCGAGCAGGGCGCGAAGATGCCAGCCGCGGCACTGACGGCGCTGACCTATGATTCATCAGGTGTTGCCGCCGGAACCGTCGGCCTGATCGGCTATACCGTGAGCGACCCTTACGGCCAGGCGACGCAAGGCGTCGTCGCGATCACCGTCTCGGCCGATGCCGGCGCCAAGATCGCCCAGCTCGAACAGGAAAAGCAGGTGCGGCTGGGCGATGCCGACGCCTATTTGAAGACCCTGCCGCGCGACGTGGACACGACGATCGGCGTCGGCCCTGTAGAAGCCAGCCTGCCGGTCGTGCCGGCAACGGTCGCGGAAATGACCTTCAAGGTCGCGGCCCTGCCCGACAAGGGCACGCTGCGCGCCGGAGACCGGGTGATCGCTCTCGGCCACGTGCTTGAAGCAGCCGATATTCCCGCACTTTCCTATGAGCCGCAGATCGGCACCGAAAACCAGCCTTTCGCCCTAACGCTGCAGGCCGCTAACGACGACTTGCCGCCGGCGACCGTCACTTTCAAGCCGGCGCTCGACGCCTGCGATACATCAGCCGCGGCTCCACTCGACCTGCAGGGCGTGACGGCAGGCAAGTTGCCGAACGAGATCGACGCCGATGAAGCACTGCCGGCCTGCACGGAGGCGATAAAGGCCTATCCCGAGGTGGCGCGCTTCGTCTACCAACTTGGCCGTGCCCAGCTTGCCAACCGCGACGCCAAGACGGCTTTTGCAACGATCAAGAAGGCGATGGATGCCGGGCATGTCCGGGCGATCTATGAACTATCGAGCCTTTACGAGTTCGGTGCCTCCGTCCCGCGCGACGCAGCCAAGGCAAGTGAGATCGCCAAGGGTGGTGCGGCCAAGGGCGATCCCTTTGCCCTGTATAGCTACGGCAAGGCCCTCTACTACGGCCGCGGCACCAAGGCCGATCAGCAGCTGGGGTTGCGCCTGATGCTGCAGGCCGCCGATCTCGGCCATACCTATGCGATGAACGAACTCGGCTATATATTCCTGAACGGCGTCAACGTTCCGGCCGATCCCGAGCGCGCTATCCGCTTCTACGAAGCCGGCGTCCAGCGCAACGACATCTATTCGCTGAACAATCTGGCACTCGTCTACCGTTTCGGAAAAGGCGCTCCGGAGGACCTCCCGAAAGCGCTCGACCTTTTCACGCGGGCGGCCGAGGGCGGTCAGCCCTATGCCCCGACAAACCTCGGGCGCATGTACCGCGACGGCGTCGGCGTTGCCGCGGACAAGACGGAAGCAGTGAAGTGGCTGGAGATGGGCGCGGAACGCGGCGACTATTGGGGTGCACTCGACCGCGCCATTCTGGCGAAGGAAGAGGGTGCGGACGCCGACAGCCTTGCGATCGCGTCCCGTTACTTCGCGCTGGCGACCGCCATCAACATGCCGGGCAGCGGCGATCCGAAGAACCAGGCGCTGGCGGAACTTAAAAGGATGCCTGGCGCTGCGAAGAAGAAAGCGGAGGCCGCCTTTGCCGCCGAGCTGACCGCTCAGGAAAAAAAGGCAATTCCGAAGACCAAGTCGCTCGATGACAGGCTCGTCAAGCTCGCCAAAGCGACCTGGGTAAAGCGAAATCCGAGGTACGATCTCTTCTGAAACGGCGGTCCGGGGGCGCCCTACATGAACAGAAAACTCATCATCCGTGTTCTGCTTTGCTCGACCTTCCTTGCAGGCTCAGGCGCAATCCTACAGAGTTGCATCTTCGATCCGGGCGCCAAGACGCTGTTTGCCAGCGAAGAGCCCGTGGCCAGGAGCGTCACTCCTACCAGGAAAACCACATCCACCGTCAGAAGAGTGCCCACAACGAGCAATCAGCCGGCTTTCGCCCGCTCCGAGAACAGTTCCAGTGGGAATTCCGGCGGCGGAGGTATGGGGGGCGGCTCTGGCTCCAGCGGTTCTTCTGGTTCGAGTAGTTCATCGAGCTCCAGCGGCGGCTGGGGGTCCGATCGCCGCCTGAAGACCGATATTCGTCGGCTCGGCACCTCGGCCGAGGGCATACCGGTCTATGCCTTCCGCTACATCTGGGGCGGCCCGCTGTTCGTCGGCACGATGGCGCAGGATCTATTGGCGATCAGGCCTGAGGCAGTCATCGAAACCGCATCGGGTTACTACATGGTCGATTACGACAAGCTCGATATTGCGATGATCTCGCTGCCGGAGCCCGCGTCTGGCCTGGCGGCTGAAGCAGCGATGGCGCTTGCGACTCGGGCGGCACGGATACGCTCTCGGGGCTCCGTCCAGCCGGCAATGTAATCGAAAAGGCCGAGCGCGTGCCGATATCGCAGGACAGGGATACCGTGCTCGGGAGCCCTCTCGTCAGCCAGGCTGCGACCTTTGCCGGAGTTCTGATCGGCATCGCGCTCTCGACCTATCTGCAGCTTGAGCCCGGCAAGGCAATGGCACTTGCCGTGTTCTGCCTTCTCCTGGCGTGGATCGCCGTCGACGGCACATTCGCTGCTCGTTCGACCTGGGTATCGCGAAAGAGACGAAACGAGGCTGCCGCCATCTTCTGGCGCCGCATCGGAACGAAGCTTGTCGGCCTCGCCGCGCTGCTTGGCGTGGTCGTCATCGCCTGTTCGGTCTTTCCGTTTTTCACGCAGTCGTCGGCGGTCCGATGGATCATCGAGGCTGGGCACACCACTATTCCCCTTTCCATCGCACTTGCCGGCGCAACCATGCTCTACGTCGCGGTCACCGATCTGGTCGCGGAGGAGCCCGACGATTATCTCAATCAGGTCGGGCGCGCGGTGTTGATGCAGGATTTTCGCGAGGAGGACGTGCTGTTCGCATTGCGCCTGCTCGCGATCAAGTGCTTCTTTCTCGTCCTGATGTTCTCGGGCGGCATGGCAGCTCTTTCCAATCTGGCCGAGAAGCCGGCCTGGGCGTTTCCGCCGCTCTCGGCGGCCTGGTTCGAAGGCCTGTTGCAGCTTGCCTTTCTGCTCGACGTCGTGCTTGCCGCCGGCGGCTATGTCGCGACTTTCAAACTTTTCGGATGGCATGTCAGGGCAACGGAGACGACGGCACTCGGCTGGCTCGTCTGCCTCATCTGTTATGAGCCGTTCTTCCCTGCCATCTCACGTGCCTTCGTGCCCTATGGCGAGGGACCGGGCTGGGAGACCGTGATCCAGGAAGGCTCGGCCGTCTTCATCCTCTGGAGCGTCGCGACGCTGTTCTGCACCGTCATCTATGTCTGGGCGACCGTCGCTTTCGGGCCGCGATTTTCAAATCTCACGCATCGCGGCATCATCACATCAGGCCCCTATCGCTTCATGAAGCATCCGGCCTATGTCTCGAAGAACATCGCCTGGTGGTTGCGATCCCAGGCTTCCTCGCCAGCGGCCTTGCGGAAGGGCTTGCCCGGGCCGGCATGCTGGCGATCGTCAGTCTTATCTACGTCATGCGCGCTCGCGCCGAAGAGCGCATGCTGAGCCGGGATCCCGCCTATCGGGACTATGTCGACAGCGTGGCAGCGCATGGACTTCTGGCGATGGCGAAGCGGCGGCTGACATCAAGACCGGCGGCGTGACTCCCACCGTTCAGCCATCGAGCCCCTTGAAGCGCACCGGCTGGTAGCCGCGCATCAACAGGCTGCCGAGCGAATAGGTATTGCGGCAGACGCGGCCCTTGCAGGCATTCGGCGAGGCCTCCATCACCTCCACCTTCTTGTCGGCCGTGAAACGCATGAACAACAGCACATGCGAGCCCGGCTTGTTCAGCGCGTCGCCCGGCCGCATCGACCAGGGGTCTGAGAGGCGCTTGGTGATCCCGGGGATGGCGCGCGTCGAAACGTGCATCTTCAGGCCCCAGGCGTCGCTGACGAAACCGGAGCAGTCGACGCCGAGAATGTTGGATTGCGGCGCGCTCTTGGTGCAGACATTGCCGGCGGTCTGGCCCTTTTCCACGCCGCCGACGAAATTCTCGAGCGGCGTCTTGCAGCCCCAGCAGTAGGGAACACCCTTGACCGTCTGGCCGCGCTTGCCGATCAGGTAGATCGGGCGGCGCAGCCGGTTCATGTTGACGCAGCCCGGGCCGGGATCCCTGCCATAGGCGGTTGATGTCACCAGCCAGTTCAGCGTCTCGAAACCGATTGCCCGCTCGATGACGTCGCTGCGCGACTTCGGCACGATCGCCACCTTCGGCGTCTTGCCGGGCTTGCCGGCAGCAGGCTGTTTGGCCGGGCGGGCGACGGCAAGCTTGCGGCCGGGCTCCCGGCCGTCGAGCCGCAACACCTGCGCCCGGCTTTCCTGCGAGCGGAGATAGAGCACGTCGCCGCGCGGACCGATCGCCACGAAGCGCCTGGAAAATACCGTGCCCGGTTCGATCGGCAGGTCGTAGACCCGGTCCATCGCCCCGTTCGGCGTGAAGCGCACCACCAGCATGCCGGTGCGCTCGGGCCGGTCGGCGGGCACGAGCTCGACCAGCGCATAGGGCCTGCCTGTCGTGTCGATGTCGAGAAGTTCGACGGTGCCGATCCGCCCTTCCGAGGCGAGCTGCAGCGAAAGGAAATTCTCCTCCGAGCTGCTGCGCCGCAGCAGGATCTCCGCCTTGTCGTTTGCGGCAGCCGAGACCTCGGCAACGATATCGCCAAGCCCGCGGCTCGGCACGTATTGAATGACCGGCGGGCGGGCCTCGGGCCGGCTGGTGCTGCGGCCGATCTCGTCGATGATGCTGTTCAGCGGTCCCGGCGATACCGAGCCCATGGAGGCGAAGACCGAGCGGGTGTAGTCGTCGGCGTCAGCGCCGCCGTCGACGGCGCGCAGCGTCTGCGACCGGCCGTCGGCATCGGTGGAGCGCTCGAGCGGCACGACGCCGTCGGACCAGAGGTAGAGTTCGTTGTGAACGACGGCGAGATCCTCCGGCGTGGCATTTTCCGGCAGCGGCAGGATCTCAGGTTCGGCCTGCGAGCGTTCGGCGTCGACGGCAAGCACGCGGCCGTTGTTCTGGTCGAGGATGTAGATGGTGCCGTCGTCGCCAACGGTGATCGCCGCCGGCCCGGATGCCTCCGCTTCCTCGTTGGAAGAGATGATTCCGACCGAACGCGCGCCGTCGCCGCGGCGAAGCTCGATGATCGTCGTATCTTTGGCGAAAACCGGCGAGGCGACCGCAAGTGCCGCGGCAAACAAAATATGCGACCCAAAACTACGCATTGCCTCGACCCCCGGCATCATGCTCTGTGACCGTCAAGTCTTTAAAATGGTAGGCTAGATATGACTTCTCAGCAAGCCGTTGCTTTCCAAACGATTTGGAGATCTGCGCCGGCGATAGTACAAGATCATCGTCTCGAAGATTTGTCGGCAGGAAATGCTTATGCTGGAATGGAACGGTGACGAACTGGCGCTCGATATAAGCTTGCTGGAGCAGGTTCGCGCGGCGAGAATAGGTTTCTCAGACCGCGTCTGCGCCGCCTCGGCCAGCAAGGACGACAAGCATCTGGCGCAACTGCGCTCGGAGCCGACCTATCTGATGGCCGAGTTCCTCTATTCGATGAAGGTCTTCGGCATCAACACCGCCGAAGATATCGAACGCTTCGCCGATCTGCACAATGATTACGTGGTTTCGCTCACCCGCGATCCGGCCAAGCTGCAGCGTCTGGGGCTCTCGCAGGATCGTGCGCTCGCCTCGATGTTCACCGCCGACACCAAGCCGCGGCTGATCCAGAACTGGGCTGATAAATCAGGCGCGATCGACCAGTCCAATCTCGCCCGTTTCCTTGTCGCGGTGATGTCGAGCGAGACCTGCCGCAAGACGTTGATCGATTTCGAGACGGCGGGCTTCATGCAGCGCAAGCGCTCGCCCTACGGCACCATGGTCGTCTGGTCGACCGGAATGATCGAGGAGATCTTCGGCGAGATGCTGCGCGATCTGCGCCTCGGCCTGCAGCAATTGAAGATCCTCTAATGCACGTCGCCCGGAACTGTGCAGCGGGGGGCAACGACATGCATGAAACAAAGAGCGAAAGCGCCGCTGCCAGCCGATTTCAACCCTCCCAATCGATTGGCACCGAGGGCCGTTGCCTTCCTTCCGGCCTCTCCCTATTCTCGGGGCGCTTATGCATGTCGCCCGGAAGGGTGCAGCAGTTCCGGGGCAACGACATGCATAAAAACAAAGAGCGAAAGCACGTCGCATGAATCAATTTTAATGCGACGTGCTTTTGTCGCGCAGTGGCGCCAATAAGACGGATGTGACGACGATGACGAAATCCTGGCTGATAACCTTGTCGATCGGCCTGCTGCTGGCGCTGCAGGTACCTGAGCTCGCGCATTCCGGCCCGGCTGAGGACGCGCTCGCGGCGCGAAACCCCTCGCTTGCGGCACTGCGCCAGCATGACGAAAAGGCCTTTGCCGCGGCGACCGCGATCATCGCCGAACACGAACGCGCCAAGGGGCTTGCACCCGGCGAGGACAAGCTGCCCGATGTGACCTCGCCCGGCCGCGACATGGGCTCGGGTCCCGGCAAGGAATTCACGGTCGACAATCCGGATATTCTCTGGCTCTACAATTCCTCGCCCGAGGGAATGAGCGACCTGATCTCGATTTTGAAATCAGCCGGGCAAAAACCCAAGAACTAACCGCCTCCTCGCAGTTGAACGGACTATAACAGGCCCCGGTTATTCCGAAGCGTGAGTCTTGCTCACGTCTTTGCCTTGGCGGATTCTTCCAGGCTCCAAATAATTTGTAACCCTCCCTCAAGCAAGACAGGCGAAACCATCCCAATTTCGCCAGTCAGTGCTATTCTCATCTTCAACACAGTGTGAGATGTTCGAAGAGGAGGTTTTTCAATGCCGAACCGCAAAGCCATCCTGGCTGCAGCCACCTTTCTTTCGTTCTTTTCGGTGGTTCCCGCCGTCGAGGCGCAGAACGAACGCACATTGACCGAAGCGCCGGCGCAGACCGGGCCTGTCACCATCACCTTCGATCGCGCTGAAGCCAAATACGCCATCGGCGAAGTTGTCGGCCTCTTCATCCAGTCGACCGAGAACGCCTATGTCACGGTGCTGAACGTCTCGCCGAACGGCGCGGTCGTGAAGCTTTTCCCGAACAAATACCAGACCGACGCCCTTGTCGGTGCGGGCAAGCGCGTGCAGGTGCCGGATCCGGCAAGCGGCGCCAAGCTGCAGGTTTCAGGCCCGGTCGGCCAGGAGCAGATCAAGGTCTTCTATTCCTCCAAACCACTCAACATCTTCGCCGATCTCGGCGGCAGCGGCGGTGGCATGTTCCGCTCGATCGACGGCGGCATGGATGCCGTTTCCCGCAGCCTTGAAGAAGCCCGCAGCCTCGGCACCAAGATCAGCAGCAAGACGCTGATGCTGACGACGGTCGATAGTCCGGCTGCTGCCATCCCGCCCGTCGCAGCCGCCCCCGCAGCAAAACCGGTCGAGCAGGCTGCAAAGCCGCCGGTTGCGCCGAAACCTGCGGCCGCGCCGAAGCCGAAGCCGGTAACGAAACAGGAAGTCGCCAAGAAGCCGGAAACGGTGGTGGAAAAACCAAAGCCGGCTGCCCCGAAAAAGGTCGCGCCGAAGCCTGTCGAACAGGCCACACAGCAGCCGCCGAAGAAATACAAGATCGTCACCAACCTGGCGCCCGGCCAGGAGCTTGCCGCCGACGAACTGGAGCTGATCGGTCCGGCCGACACCACCTCATCCACCCGGCCGACCCAATATAAGCAGCCGACGCAATACAAGCAGCCGAGCCAGTCTTCGCAGACGAAGATGCCGAAACTGCCGATGCCGCAGATCAAGATGCCGCAGTTCAAGCTTCCCGGCGGTTTCAGCATCAAGATGCCGCAGCTAAATCTCGGCCGTTCGGCCGAACCTGCCCAGGCCGGCGAGGAGATCGAGGTAGCGAACGCCGATACGCCTGTTTGCACCGCCCTTCTCGACAAGCTGAACACCGCCGTCGCCGCCAAGGATATCGGTGCTGCCGCGGCCGAGGCCGATGCGATCGCCGTCAGCGCCGATTGCGGCCAGTTCCAGGTGAATGCCCAGCGCCGCGTCGCGGCCCTCAGGCTTTCCGCTGCCCAGGAGATGATGGCCGCCAACCAGCCGGTCGCCGATTACGAGCCGCTGCTTGTCGCCGCCGACAGCCCGCAGGTGCTCTGGCAGGCATCCGCCACGCTCGGCGAGATCTATTTCTCCGCACGCCGCTTCGCCGATGCCGCCGCCGATTACCAGCAGGCGATCGAGATCATCAAGAACGAGACCCGCACGCCGAAGGCACCGCCCGCCGAGACGATCTCCGATCTCATCCAGCGCGCCGCCCAGGCCCGCATCCTTGCCGCCAACCCGACGAGCGACAATCCTGAAGGCAGCTTCGTGCCGGCCGAGAAGGACCACCGCAGCGGCGTGCTTGGCGGCATCTATTCCGAGAATGTGCGTGGCATCGTGCCGGTCTCCATTCCGGTTCCGATCACCTTCGATTTCAACAAGTCGAGCTTCACCTCGATCGGTACCGAAGCCGCGGAGGAACTGCTGGAGGCGCTGAAGGAGCAGAAGCCCGGCCGCATCATCCTCGTCGGCCATACGGACCGGCGCGGCGGTGACGACTATAATCAGAAGCTGTCCGAACGCCGCGCCCAGGCCGTCGCCGACTTCTTGAAGAGCCACGGCCTCGATGCGACAATCGACGCCGAAGGCCGCGGAGCTTCCGAGCCGGTGGACGTGACGGCAACCGCAAACCTCACCGAAGACGATGTCGATGCGCTGAACCGCCGCGTCGAATGGCGCCGCGAATAGGCCGGGCGAGGAGGATCTGGCCATGACCGCATTCGTTTCCATGGCCGCAGCACTTGCCCTCCTCACCATGGCGGCCACCGACAGCCTGGCAAAGGTGATCGAGGCGCCCGAGCGTGGTGCAGTCAGGGCCGTGCTGATCGGCATCGACCTCTACCGCAACGTTCCGCCGCTGCACGGCGCCGTCGCCGACGCCGACGACCTTTCGCTTTCGCTGCGCTCGGTCGGCGTCGAGGACATGACGCTCTTGAAGAATGGCGCTGCCGACCGCGAGGGGATCTTCCATGCGATCGAGGCCGTGACGGAACGGGCAGGGCCTGGCGACCTCGTCGTGCTCGGCATCGCCGGTCATGGGTCGAGCGAGCCGGAACGCGTCAAGGGCTCGAAACCGAGCGGCCGCGACGAGGTCTATATCCTCGCAGGCTTCGACACCCGGCTGCCGGGCTCGCGCGAGCGCATCTTCGGCGACGAATTCAAGACGCTGATCCGCAAGCTAGAGACCAAGGGCGCCGATGTCGTCTTCATCGCCGATACCTGCCATGCCGGCGGCATGACCCGCGACGTCGATCCGCGCGGCGCCGAGATCACCTGGCGTCAGGCGCCGTCCTATACGATCGAGGAAGACGATCTCGCCCCGATTTCGACCACGGCGGATGCGCTGTCCACCGGCTTCGATTTCAAGCGGCTGACCTTTCTCGCCGCCGTCGACGACAATACCAAGTCGCCTGAAATCACCATTCCCGGCATTCCGCAGAAACGCGGCGCGCTGAGCTATGCCACCGCCCGCGCCTTCGAAGGGGCTGCGGACCGCAACGGCGACGGCGCCGTCAGCCGCCGCGAGCTGTTCGAATATGTGCGCCAGGCGGTCTACCAGTTCACCAACCAGCGGCAGAACATCTTTACCGAAAGCCCGCCCGGAACCGATCTCGATCGCGCCGTCGTCTACAACTACGAACGGGCGGGGGCGCAGGCGGCGGCGGAGAAATCAAACGCTCCGCTGCCCGCCGAGCCCGCGCCGATCAGCGTTGCCGCCCTCGGCTCCGAGCCGGTGCTACAGGGGATCGACCCCGCCGTCACGCCGTTCAAGCTAACAGAGGGTGCTGATGCCGAACTCGTCTTCGATCCCGAAAAACACGAAGCGATTGCCGGCGGCGATGTCGTCGCCTCCGGCGTCGGTGCCGGCGACATGCCTTTCGTCGTCGACCGGATGGCCGCGCTCGATGCGCTGAAGCGGCTCTCCGAAACAAACCCGCAGACCGTGCGCGTGACGCCTTCCGACACCGTCCATCGCGAAGGCGAACGCGTCGGCGTCACGGTTTCGGATCTATCAGGCCGCAAGCTCGTGCTCTTCGACGTCACCGGCGATGGAACCGTGCAGTTCCTCTATCCCGGCGAGAAGGAGGTCGATGCTGAGATGTCGCACACCTTCGATCTCGATCTTTCCGTCGTCGCACCTTTCGGCACGGACCTGCTCGTCGCCGTCACCTCTGAAACCCCGATGCCCGAATTTATTGAATTCCTGAAGCAGAACGACAGGCGCCGCACCGCCGGCAATATCGCCAAGCGGCTCGGCGAATTCCTGCCCGAAGGTGCACGCGTCGGATTTACGGTCCTCTATACCTCCGCCGGAGCCAAGCTATGAGCACGTCGATCAGCAGGGTCCTCAATATTGCGTCCGTCATGCTGCTTCTGGCTACTCCGGCGCTGGCGCAGCAGGACACCGATTTCGCCGGTGAGGATGGCGGGCGTGTCATCGGCGGCCAGGCGGCCAAGAAGGGCGAATGGCCCTGGCAGGTGAAGATCCTGGCGCCAGATCCCGAACAGCGCGGCCGCTTCGGCGGCCATTGCGGCGGCTCGCTGATCGCACCGCGCTGGATATTGACGGCCGCCCATTGCGTCACCAGCGGCCGCTCCGGCAAGCAGGATCTCTTCGCCCGCGACCTGTTGATCGTCGAGGGCAAGTCGAAGATCGACAAGGTGATCGCCGTCGACGGGCCCGACAAGCCGGGGCTTGCCGTGGAAGAGGTGATCATTCATGAGGATTTCGACCGCAAGGTCTTTGCCAACGACATCGCCCTCATCAAGCTCGCCGAGCCCGCTAAATCGAAGCCGGCGATCCTTGCCTCGGCCGCCGATGACGAGGTGGAGGCCGCCGGCCACCCGGCCGTCGTCACCGGCTGGGGTTACACCAAGGCCGATCACGGCTGGGACGACAAATACCTGCCGACCGAGCTGCAGGAAGTGGAACTGCCGATCGTCCCGCGCGAGGACTGCCGCGCTGCCTACCGCGACAGTTCGATGCGCATGAACCCGATCGACGAGCGCAATGTCTGCGCCGGTTATGCCGAAGGCGGCAAGGATGCCTGCCAGGGCGACAGCGGCGGGCCGCTGGTCGCCCAGCGTCCCGACAAGCGCTGGATCCAGCTCGGCGTCGTCAGCTGGGGCGCCGGCTGCGCCGAGGCCGAACATTACGGCGTCTATACCCGTGTTGCCGCCTTCCGCGACTGGATCGCCGCAAAAACCGACGGCGACGTGCCGAATGTTGAAGGACCTGCCGCCGGCGATCAGGTCGCGTCCACCACCACCGGTGGCGGGACGAAGCAAAGGAAGTCCGGACAGGAAGAGGCCAATCTCGCCATCACCACCCCGCCCGCCAGCGATACGGCGCCGGCTGGCACGACCGAAACGCCTGCTGCCGACACGCCCGCCGGCGATACCTCGCCGGCTGACAAGCCCGTCGCTGACGAACCAGCCGTTCAACCGCCCGTCGTCCAGACGCCGGTGATCGAAAGCTCGCCCGGCGACCGCGCGCTGCTGATCGGCATCGACGATTACGAGATGCGCGAGGCGAAGCTGACCGGTTCCGCCACCGATGTGAAAGCGATGCAGGTCTTCCTCGCCAAGACGCTCGCCTACCGCCCGGAGCAGATCCACACGCTGACCAACCGCAAGGCGACCCGCGAGGCGATCCTTGCCGAGATCGATGACTGGCTGGTGCGCCAGTCTACGCCCGGAAGCCGCGTCTTCCTCTATTTCAGCGGCCAGGGTTCGGAAGAAATGGGCGCCGAGGCGACGACCAGCCCGACGCTGGTGGCAGCCGATGCCAAGCTGGTGCGCGAGGGCGGCAAGGTGACCGTCACTAACCAGATCCGCGAAACCGAGATCGCCGCACGGCTGAACAGCCTCAAGGACCGCCGCGTCACGCTGCTGATCGATGCCTGCCATGTCGGCCCCGGCAGCCGCAGCGCGGTGGCCGCACCCTCCGGCACCGTGCGTTGCCTCGGCCCGGCGCTGGCAGCGCTCGAACCGCCGAACAAATCAGGCAAGGAAGCAAAATTCTCCTTCGGCGGCGAAAACGCCATGGTCTGGTCGGCCGTCAACGCAGGGCAGTGGGCCCTCGTCGACCGAGAGGCCAAGCCGGCGCTCGGCGTCTTTACGCGCCACTTCATCGAAGGCGTGCAGGATGGCGTGGCGCGCGCAGCCGACAAGCCGAATGTCAGCAATGCCGCGCTTCTCGACTACGTCCGGCGCAAATCCGACGAATACTGCCGGACACATGCGGGAGACTGCCGCTTCACCCCGGTGCCGCAATTTTATGGCCAGCCGGATGCGCTCGGCCGGGATGTCATCACCGGCGAGGAGGCGAAGACGCCGGTCGCCGCCGTCGAAAACACGTTGAAGAGCGACAATGAGGCCGGCGTCGCCGTCGACGTGCTGCCCGGCACCGCGGTCAGCATCGGCGACAAGGTGGCGATGCGTGTCTCCACCAAAAAGTCCGGTTACCTGATCCTGGTCGATATCGACGCCTCCGGCAAACTGACGCAGCTTTACCCTAACAAGCGCTCGATGGGCTTGAAGCCGACCGCCAAAAGCGGCGACAACCGGCTCGATCCGGCCCGGCCGGTCGTCGTGCCCGATGCGCGTAATCCCTATACCGGCTTCGAATATGTGGTGGAGGGTCCGGCCGGTGTCGGCATGGTCGTTGCCATCCTCAGCGACAAGCCGATCGAAGTGCTCGACCTGCCCGATGTGCCGACGCCGCTCGTCGGCCAGCGCGCCGCCTTCAACTATGTCTACGATCTCGCCCGAAGCCTCAGGATCGTCGGCGACGACGAGACCGGCGCCCAAGGCAAATGGTCGTTCGATTCCAAATTCTATCGCATCCGCTGAACAGGAGCGAACCATGCCGAAATCCACTCTGATGGCGGGTCTTGCCGCTTCCCTGATGGCGCTTGCCCCGGCCGCTCATGCCGGCAACGCCGGCGACAGCAAGGCGATACTTGCCGCACAGGCAGGGCTTGCGGCCGAACTCATCGACCGGACGCTGGCAAAGGAGGGTGCTGCCAATATCATGGTGTCGCCGGCAAGCCTTGCTGCAGCACTCGGTCTTGCAAGCCTCGGCGCCTCCGATGAAGGCAAGGCCTCGATCGCCAAGGGCCTCGGCTTCGGCGGCGAGGTGAAGGGACCGGAGATGGCGCTTGACGCAATGTATCAGGAAAAGCCCGCAGCGGCGGATGCGCCTTTGACGACGGCGGTCGCGATCGTCTTCGACGATAAGCTGGTGCTCGTCCCAGATGCGCTCCCCATGCTCGCCGGCCACCGGATCAAGCCCTCGATCGAGGATCTCGACGGGCCGAAATCGGTCGAGCACATCAACGGCTGGGTCAAACAGGCAACGCGAGGCGCCATTCCTGTCATCCTGGACGCACCGCCCGGCGGCGGCTTCGTCAGCCTCGGCGCACTCTCCTTCAAGGCGCGCTGGAAGACCTCCTTCGACAAGGAGAGCCCGGCAAGCCCGTTTCAGCGCCCGGATGGCTCGACGGTTTCGGTACCGATGATGCATCTTGCCGGCGATGGCCAGAAATTCCGCTTCGACGAGAAATTCACCGCCGTCGACCTTGCCTATGCCAGCGAGAGCTACAGCATGGTCGTGGTGGCGGCGCGCTCCGGCAAGGGGGTGAGCGGCGCGGACCTGAAGGCGCTCGCTTCCTGGCTGCAAGGGGAAAAATTCGAAGCCGCCAAGGGCGAAATCTTCCTGCCCCGCTTTTCCCTGAACGACGGGCGTGATTTGATGCCGGTACTCAATGCGATGGGAGTAGCGCCCGAGAAGGCCAAGGATGCGGGTTTCCCGGGTTTCACCAAGGAAAACATCCGCTTGTCGCGCGTCCTGCAGAAGACGATGATCAAGGTTGACGAAAACGGAACGGAGGCGGCGGCAGCCACGGCTGTCATCACGGAACGCAGCATCGATCCGAAGCTTATTCGCGTCGTGGCCGATGCCCGTTTTGCCTTCGCGCTTCGCGATACAAGAACCGGCCTGCTGCTCGCCGCAGGCCTGATCGGCGATCCATTACTGGCAGGCGAATAGAATTCGGTTTCATGAATACAATGAATGCAGGGGGACAAGTGCATGAGAAGTGATCTGATCGCCCGCTACACGATCGGCGAGCCGGTCTATGAGAACGAGTTCATCGTCTATCCGGCCCAGGACAAGCGGATGGACCATGCGGTCTTCATCGTTGCGCCCGATATGGCGCTGAAACTGGACAAGGCTCGTTTCGAGCGGGTCTGGACCTCCATCAACGAGGCCAAATCGCTGACCGCGCGACGCTTCGTCGAAATCGAGGACCTCATCCCGCCATCGCCTGACGATGACAATTTCTATATCGTCGAGAAGCGGCCGTCGAAAACGCTGCACCAATATCTCGACGAAACGGAAATGGTGGCTTACGAGCGCGCCGCCGAGATCGGCCGCCACATCCTCGAGGGCCTGGCGACGCTGCACGGCGCCGGCTATGCCCACAATGCGTTGACTGACCAGTGCATCTACGTCTCGGAGGATTATTCCGGCCTGTCGGTCCGGATCGGCAACCTGCATCTGATCTCGAAGATCGGCGAGCACATCATCCCGCCCTATGTGCCGGAATTCGGCGCGCCGGAGATCTATGCCAGCGGCACTTTTTCCGCCTCCGCCGCGCTCGACATCTACGCCATGGGCATGATCGCCTACAAGCTGTTCCTGCCGCGACAGACCTATGCCAGTGTCTTTGACAGCGTCATGGTCTGGGAAGACGAGCACCAGCGCGAGCAGAGCTGGAAGAACATCCATCTCGACCCTTCCAATATCTTTCCCCGCTTGGACGTGCTGATCCCCGGCTTTCCCGAAGGTCTTGCAAGCCTGGTGGAAAGGATGCTGAGCCGCGATCCGAGCGCGCGACCGCGCACGGGCGCCGACGCGCTGGGCGAATTCGCGCGCGTGACGACAGGCATCCAGCCGATGTCGTGGGATCCGCGCGGCGGCATGCCGCAGCAGCAGGACACCCCGAAACCGAAAAAATGGACGCCCGTCAAAATCTCCATGATCGCAGCACTGCTGCTGATCTGCATCGGCGTCGGTGCCATCACCATCCCGAAGCTGCTCCGCCCGGATCCGAAGCTCGTCGCCGACGTCGGAACCTGGAAGAAGGAAGCCGAAAGCCGCAAGCAGAAGGCGATCGCCGCCAAGGCGCCGGAGCGCCCGGCCAGTGACCAGGCGAAACTCGCCTATGACACGGGTGCTGCGGCGCTGACATCGGCCGATGCCCTGCTCAAGGACGAAGATTACGAAAAGGCCCTTCCGGGATTCCAGACGGCCGCCATCAACCTCGGTAATGCGCTGATCGGCATCTCGAAGGAGAATGCCGAGAAGGCGAAGGCTGCCGCTTCGGCCGCCGGCGGCGACAAGGCGCCAGGTTTTGCTGAGGCCGACGCCAAGATGAAGACTGCTGCCGATGCCGCCACCGCAAAGCAGATGCATGCTGCGGTCGGCGCCTACGATGAGTCGAAAACGACGTTTGACGATCTCGCCAAGGCGCTGACCGCGCTGACGGCCGCCGAAAAGGACGCAGCGGCAAAGCGCGAAACCGTCAATCGCATCGGCGCCGGCGATAGCCCCGACGTCGCCAAAGCGAGCGGGTTGATGACCGAGGCCAAGGCCAAGGCCGAACAATGGCAGATGCCGGCCGCGACATCTGGCTATGGCGACGCCGCCAAGCTTTTCGACGCCGTCATCGCCGATGTCATGGCGGCGAAAGACGAGGCGACGGCGCTGAAGCAGAAAGTCACCGATCTCAGCGCTTCCATTGCAACCCGCGCCGGTGCCGCCGAACCGACGCTTGCCGCACTCGTCCCGAAGATCGGCGAGGCCGACGGCCGCTACACCGCGGAAGCCTATAAGCTGGCGGTCGTCGCTTACCAGCCGATCCTTGCCGATCTCGAGGCGCTGTCGGCGCGCGGCTTCTGCCCGGTTTCGCAGACGCTTGCCTTCGAGACCGTGCCGGCGGGCAGTTATTCGCTTGATAATGTCCGGCTGATGACCTCGTCGATGAAGGAGCTCGGCGGCATGCTCGGCGTTGCCAATGGCGCCGTGAAGATCGACAAGTCCTTCTGCATGCAGACCAAGGCCGTCACGCGTGCGGAGATGGCGGAATATTACACCGCCAATTCCGATCCCGCCGCAGCCCAGGCCTATGCCGACAATCCGCAGCAACCGGCCGACGACGTGCCGCTTGCCGTCGCCCAGAACTATACCGCTTGGCTGTCGAAGCAGCTGAACGCGCCCGTCCACCTGCCGTCGGCGACGGAATGGATGGCAAGTGCCACGAAGATTCCCACGGAAAAGCTGCCCGACAATGGCGATATCATCCTGCAATGGAGCGCCACCCCCTGCGAAGCCGGCGGCAATGTCGCCTTCATGGCGCAGGAAGGCTCGACCTTCGTGGTCTGCTCCGACGCGTCGGCCGGCGGCATCTTCCGGGTTACTGCCGAATTGCGGTGAGCGCGGCGAAATGGGACCGAATAGGAAAGCGTGCGCCGCTGATACGGGGGCGAGGTAATCTGTTGCGAACCCGGAATGCGTCCATCGGTGCAAGCTTCGACGGAGCGCAGGGCGCTCCGACATAAGGTTCTAGGGTACTTTTCTGCTTCACTCGAGAGCTCGCGTTCAAGCCGTATGCTTCGACAAATTTCAATTCCAAATTACAAAATACGCGCGTATATTGAACTGGGGACTGCGGTATCCGTGCCTTGAGGGGTCGAGGACAATGTGCTGGAACACATCATCAGCATTCACGCCGGTTGGGTTTGCTTTGCGAGGCCCGGCATCTCGCAAGATCGTATGGACGCTGGGCGACGCGGCGCGTCTCCTGATCAACGATTGGCCTTGCGATGACGGCGAGGAATATGTGGCTGCCGTCAAAGCCTGCGTCGACGCATTGAGCGGGAAGATTGCCCCGGAACAATTTCGGGAAGCGCTTCTGCGTGCGGCCGATGAGGCGGGTATCGCCACTCTATCGCTCGTCCGGCAGGGAATGGGAGAGCGTCGACCGGACCTTCCCTCAAGCGCGCAAAGATAGGCCGAATTTCGGGAGGCTACTCGCCTTTCGACGTCACGTTTGCGCCTGGAGCAGACGTTGGGCTCGGCGTGAAGGAGCGACCGATTTGTGACCGGTTCCGGACTGGCCGCTTTGGGGTACCGATAGTCGGATAGCTGCCATTCGTCGCGCGGCGATTAGCACGACCGCTTCCGACCTCATCACTGCCCCTCAGACCGCTTTCGTCACTAACCAAAACCTGCCGTTCATTCAGTACCTGCCGTACGTCTGAGAGGGAGGCCAAGGGGGCGGCAGCTTTCCGTTAGCAATGGCGGGAAGCTACAATTTAACTACAGCAACATCCGACGATGTTGTTCAGCTGGTCAGCTTCTATCACCGCCCCGTATATAATCATGGTCAGGCACCTCGGATGATAACACCAAGCCGCCACCATCATCCTCATTGCGGCGTTCAGCGAAGACAATAAAATCGACAAAGTAAAAAAGCGCAGCTCTCGCAAGCCTCAGCGAAGCTAGCGTTAGCTTTTCAAACTCCTCAAGATTTTTGTGATCGATGGCGGATGACTTCGATGAATCGTTGCGTTCCATGTCATGAAGCACAGTAAATCGATGGGTCGAAGAATTCCTGAATTGCTTCTGAGCGCCCATGAAGCCGTCGCCGAGGCTTTCATGCTTTGAGATATCCTGGAAGACATTGAAAAGCGCTACGAGCGGTTGATTTCCGCCAATTAACTCGGCCTCGATCTGCTTGGAAAAGACGAACCCTCTTCCCCTTTCCTGCTTGCCCCAAATCGTGATGAAGGATGCCTTCTGCGCCTGCGGAAGCCTTAAATAGCAAGCTATGGCGACAGAAATCTTGTCGAGAATATCAAAAGCAATGCGCTGTGCCGTTGTCAGTGCCGAGTACCTTACCCCGTAAACGGCATAATCCAGAGTGTCCGCGTGAGACGTGGTTTCGAAGTACGACGTATCTGCACCGTCCTCGCAAACCTCGAAGAAGACCTGTCTGGCAAAGGCGAAATCTGCCTTCAGGACGTTCATCATCGCAAATATTTCAGGCACGCCCGGGCCATCTTCCAGCGTCGTGTGGAGATGGGGAATAGTCAAAAGATCAAAACGTCCGGAAGAAAATTCCTGTGCGCTGCAATGCAAGGACAGTGCAATATTGTTCCGGCGGACAAACGAGAAGTACGGATTATCTATGGGCTCTTGCCGTATTTCATCGAGTTTCAGTGCCTGCTCCACCGCCTCTTGAACCACAGGGAGCGCGGACGCCCCGGCAAACTGCCCGAAGACGTCGTAGTTCTTTGAAATGACCGTCGCCAGATATCGAACGCGTTGGCACAAGGCATCAATGTGGCAATAAGACTGGTAGGTTTTTTCCTTTTGGACGAAGAGATTTGCCAGTGACATTAGGCGCCGCATCTCCTGAAATGCCGCGACCGCGTTTGTGGGCAGGATACGCTGTGCATGTTGAAAGCAATCCAGTGCCTCAACCCACCGATGCGTTTCTAGGAACAATATCCCGATATTTGTCAGCATTTGAGATTGGGTCGCTGGCGACGCCGAAGAGTCATTCATGACCGCGCCAAAGAGCACGCGAGCCCGAAAACGATCATCTGCGGCTTGCCCCCGAAAGGACGTTTCGGCCTCGACAGAATACCGTGCACGAAGCTGCAATCCGTTGGCTAAATTGTATGCGATATCGGGACTGAAAGCGACCTCAGCCGATAGGGCTTCAAGGATGTCACCGCCGCGACTGATCGACACGGGATCGCCAAGAGCATCTCCGCAATCAATTAGGATGATCGCAGCGGCAGCCCTTCCATCGGGGGTCTCGTCCAGCTCATCCACCCGGCGGAGAGCTTCTGCGGGGTCTTTGTCCCGCAACACCTGAAGTTCTCTGATTAAGTTTCCGCTCCGATCCATCACGAGCAGATGTGCGCCATCTTCTGTCTAAATTTCTTGCGCAGGTCGGTGTTGGCCGGGTCCTTCAGCGAGGCGAGGTAGTCGTCAAACGCTTTGGTCAGCTCCCGGTGCAAGCGGCTACGATTGATCTCAATACGCCCATCGTCGTGGAAGATGAACATCTTGCCGCTCTTCCGTACGACAATACGGTCAGTTGAACCTGTGTGATGGAGGGCGCAGCGCCCTTGCTCAAACACACTGACTGCCAGATCTTCAGCATCCTTGCCGTCGGGCACACAAGCGGTGAAGGCCGGCCAGTTTGTTAGAAACGCCTTGAAGAGTGCTTTGCTTTGACCATTGTGATTGAGGAGTCCTCTCCGAAAGCCCTGGATGGTCTCGATCAACAGAAAATCGATTGCGAGCACCGCAAAGCCGTTTGTGCCGCGCTCCTTGCCATTCTCTGACTCGATCAGGAGCTGGGCCGGTTCGATAAAGCGGCACCGAATGCGCGCGCCGAGAATTGAAATGGCTGTAGCCCAGTCCGCCGGCGAGGAATTTGTTTCATCCAGGGTGAGACAGGTCCAGTCAGTCACTCTGTAATCTGGCGCGATCTCAAAATTATCCGGTAGCGTAGACGACCCCATATTATCCGGCCCGCGCCTGGCGCCTGGCAGCGTCAGCTTCCCTTTTTTCCGCTGCCTGAGCCTTGCGGTGCGCTGCCACCCGCTTGAGGATGGCTAGCAGCTCGCCAAAATTCTGTACGCTCGGCTCGATATGGAATAACGGACAGTCGTGATCCTTATTGACGGCGAATCCGACCTGGCACGGCGCATCTTGTCGTTCGAGGCGCAGATGTCTCCCAGGCTCCTCAACCTCTTCACTGCCGGCAGGTTCAAGACGCTTCCAATACTCGTCTATTTCGTCCTTACCTTCCGTCAGCGTCATGCGGCTGAACGCGCTCACCCTCGTGCAGTCCGCGCTGCAGACATCCTGAATCTCCGATAAAAGCTGATCGGCGATCGGCATCAGCAGATACGCTTGCACGTCCTCCGGGAACTCGTCCGGCTTGCCGCGAGTGATCGAGTCGATCACCAACTCTGCGACGTTCTCAGCAGGTAGCTGATCGATTGCGCACAAGATCAAATAGGCGAAAGCGCGATTGAGCGGCGTCTGTTCCACGCCTGCCTTGGAGGCGCGCATCATCAGGTAGGGTACATTCACCAGACCCATATGCAGCACTTGGACAAGCGAGGCCGCGTCAAGCACAGCGCCCCAAGGTCGATGCGTGATGCTTCCGTTGGCGAACTCGTTCGCGATAAGCGCAAATAGGCCAAGCGATGTGAATTCGGCCTCCGCGCGGGCCTTCCAAAGCTTCTTTAGCGTGGGTGACGATACAAATTCGAGCTTGTTCCAGAACCGGGATTCCAGCGCCTGAAACTGTCCATCAAGGCTGAGCGCTTCGGAAAAAAGCCGCAAGACAACATCGGGATGGCGCGATAACAGCCGTTCCAGATGGCTGCTGTCCCACAGCTTAACCTTTGGCCTGGGGTTCTTTTTCTGCCACTCCTTAACCCAATCACGCGTGGGATTCGAGAACTGGGTGTTGGTCGCGATGACCACATAGTCGAGGTCGCCCCTGGCTTGC
This sequence comes from Rhizobium sp. WYCCWR 11128, assembly GCF_013416305.1. Classification (NCBI taxonomy): domain Bacteria; kingdom Pseudomonadati; phylum Pseudomonadota; class Alphaproteobacteria; order Hyphomicrobiales; family Rhizobiaceae; genus Rhizobium; species Rhizobium sp. WYCCWR 11128. The sequence goes on along the minus strand of NZ_JACCEZ010000005.1, from coordinate 42,397 downwards.
GCGTTGACAACCGCGCTTTTTACCTCGCCCGGTTCAACGGTTCCGCTCCGCCCTTTGCATTCCACCCACCAGACCTGCGGCTCCATTTCCTGGTCCGCCGTTGGTGTATAGAAATGTGCTTCAAGGTCGCGGCCACCGTCCGATGCGCCGCCGCCGCTTCCGCCGGCGCGCCATTCGAGGTCCTTGGCGCCCATCGCGTCTAGGAGCCAATACAGGCATTCCTCCAAATCTCGGCCCTTCAATTCCGTGAATGGAATTGAAGCGGGAAGTATCCATTCTTTTTCTTCGTCGCTCATACGGCTTAATACTACTATCGCTGGAAGAAAATTCCCACCTGATTATTACCTTCGGCGTGCTTCTGCCTACCAAGGAAAGGTGTTCCCGGGTTGTCCCGGCATTGCCGGCCGGGCTCTATCTCGCTCAACTGGACCGAACGCCCATACGCTGCTACTCCGCGCCGTTTGCGGCCTATGCGGCTGTGCGCCTGCGTGAGCCTCCAACACTACCGTGCAACGCGGCTACCTAGCGGAGAACCCAAATAACCTCGCGCTAATTTCCGGGTGACCAGCGCGGGTCGGTTATCATCTACGACGCGGGCGCAAAAAAATGCTTTTCACGATATTCAGACCAATTGTGCTGATCTCCACACGGCCCTGATTGCGGTCGAAGTGCGCTGATCAGGCGAATGGCCGCTTCCCGGCTTTTCCATCCAGAAGCTGTCAGGCCGAACTCCGCCAATGGCTTAACGCGGCCCCGGCGAAGTCGGCTGTCGCAGGCTTGCGGGCGGTGGAGTTGCGGCAGCCAATAAAGTCAACCGGCCGCCCTTCACATTCAGCACGGGAGCCGAGGGGCCGGCTCCCTGTCCAATACCATGGCGGCGGCGGCCCGTAGCTCGAGCCTTCGACACCGCGGGTCGTCTCTCAGGCTTCGGATTTCAGCTTGCCGCCGACCGCCCAGGAATCCTTGGCGATCTCCGTTATCAGGATTTCCAGAGATTCCGGCGGGCAGGCCAGGGTTTCGACGGCGGCCTTGGTTGCTTCGCGCGCGAAGGCGCGCTTCTGATCGTCGGTGCGGCCGGGATGCATCTGCAGGTGAAGAATGGGCATGGTGTCTCCTTGGTCAGGTTGGTGATGTTCGTCGTCTTGACGCGGACATGATGACCATGTTGTAAATTCTCCGGTTGATAAATAAGCTGTTGGTATCGTCATTCGAAACCAACAGGTAGGCAATCGTGGACAAGCTGGCCGGCATGGCGATGTTCGTCAGGGTCATCGACAATGGCAGTTTCGCGGCGGCCGCGGAGATCGCGCAAGTGTCGCCTGCCATGGTTGCCAAGCACATCAAGACCATTGAGACCCGCCTCGGGGCGAAGCTGATCCATCGCACCACACGACGCCATCAGCTGACAGAGGTTGGCCAGCTCTATTACGAGCGTTGCAAGCGCGCGCTTTCCGAAGTGGCGTTGGCCGAGGCTTCGGCGAGCGAGCTGCAATCGGCGCCGCGCGGCCGGCTTCGGTTGGTGGCACCCGTCAGCTTCGGGACGCAGGTCCTGGTGCCGGCGCTGATCGATTACCAGAACGCCTATCCCGACGTCAGCATCGAGCTATCGCTCGACAACAACGTCCATGATCTCGTCGGCGAGGGGTTCGAGCTCGGCATCCACATCGGTCCGCTCTCGGACAGCAGCCTGGTCGCCCGCCCGCTCACGCCCTACCGGCGGATCCTCGCTGCCTCGCCGGACTATCTTGCCCGCCATGGCCGGCCGGCCTCGCCCGAGGCTCTGACGAACCATCTCTGCCTCGGCCACTCCTATTGGCGCATGCAGGATCGCTGGCACCTGGTCGGACCGGGGGGCGAAATGCGCGATGTGTTGATTTCCGGAAAATTCTCGACCAACCAGGGGGCGGCGCTGCGCATGGCAGCACTCAGCGGCGCGGGAATTGCACTTCAGCCGGAACTGCTGCTCGCCACCGATATCGCTGAAGGACGACTCGAGCAGGTGCTGCCGGAATGGTCCTACAAGCCTGTACCGATGTCCCTCATCTATGCGCCGAACCGGCGGCCGACGGCGATGTTGCGGACGGTGATAGATTTCCTGGTGGACCGGTTTGGCTGACAACGCTCGGTCGAGGGCCGACATCGCTCTGCGGTTCTTGGCAGAAACAGCTCATCATGCACACCAGCCGCTAAATCCGGCATCGGCATAAAAAGCCGTCAGATACCTATTAGGGGCGGCTATTTGCCACGCCCCCTTTTAGCCTATGGACGTCGAAGTTTCCGCATCTAGATGATGATCGGTTGTGGATAGCGTTTGATCAACTGCCTGTCGCCCAGCGGAACAACGCAATGCAAATCACAAAGCTTGCTTTCGGACTTTTGCTCATCGCTATCGTGCAGCCTAACCTTGCGGCTCACGCTGACGAGTTGGTGCGATTCGACAGCGCAGTCACAAAGCCAAGTCCATTCCTGGAACGCAAGGCGAGGGAACAAGGTGTCAGTCTCCCGCAGGCACAACCTACGCACTTGCTCGGATATCTGAGCCGACCAGAGGGAGATGGTCCCTTTCCGGCCGTCGTTGTCATGCACGGTTGCGGAGGTATTCGGCCGAACACCAAGACTTACTGGCCGCAGCGATTGACCTCATGGGGATATGTCGTGCTGGTGGTCGACAGCTTCACGACCCGCAACATTGACAACACCTGTGAACGCTATCTTCCCGACCGGGTATTCGATGCCTACGGGGCTCTCGATTTCCTATCGACATACACCTTCGTTGATGCCCGACGTGTAGGGTTGATGGGCTTCTCGGCTGGTGGAATCGCAACGCTGGAAGCCACGAAGGCAACGAGCAGTTCATGGATCGAAAGTTCAAGGCTGCCGTCGGGTATTATCCAGTTTGCGCTCCCCATGAGGGCGATGCGACGGTGCCAACTTTGATCCTAAATGGCGAATTGGACGATTGGAGCCCCGCCGAAAGGTGTCGGCAGAGGGTCTCTCACCTTAGTGGCAAAGGTCCGCCAATCGAACTCAACGTCTATCCGGGTGCATACCATGATTTCGATTCTCCGTACGTCGCGGTGGCAAAGACGGCATTCGGTCATCGGGAAGAATACAATGCGACAGCGGCCGCACAGTCCTTTGACAGTGTTCGAGCATTTCTGGACAAGTACCTCTCTAAATGAAGCCCGCCAGCGTCAGGCTCCTCTGCCCCTTAGGCAAACAGCAGACATTCCGAGCAGAAAAGGAGGCACCAATTGCAACTGAGTTTGGAGCTATTTGTCGACGCGCCTGAGACATCGATTGATTTCTATCGGAGGGTTCTCGGCTTTGAGAGCCAGGTCTCGTCGAGCACCGAATACACGATGTTGAAAAACGGTGATGCGGTGATCGCGATCAATTCGCGCAGCGTCCTTTCGGACGATCATCCGCTACGGATCGATACCGGCCAGAGAGCTGGCCTCGGCGTCGAGATCGTCTTGAAGGTCGCTGACGTCGAGGGTGCCTACCGCACGGCAAAAGAGAGTGGCTGGCCGGTCTCCGATCTTGCTCTACAGCCTTGGGGGCTGCGTGATTTTCGTCTTGTCGATCCTGACGGCTATTATGTCAGAGTGACCAGCCGTCATCCGAACTGACGCATGTCCAAACGTTTGAACAGTGGTTCATTCATCGGCGGCTCCAATTTTCTTTGACAGTCTAAACACACGGTCGGCTCCGACCTTGAGATAAAGGTCATCGCCAGTATTCCGGCAAGTCCCTGACCTCGCTACCCGGCTCGCGCGGCCACGATGATGAACAAGCCACATTTGTATGTCATCGAGCAGCGGCAGGACCATGATCAGCGCCGCGCCGGCGGCTTCACCGCGGCCCGCCGCTGCAGCGCGAAGCGCGCGGCCGAGCAGTTGACGTCGGGAACAAGATCGTAGGTCTGTTGGTAGAGGGTCTGCGCCAGCGTATTGTTGCCGCGGTTTTCAGAGGCAAGGGCTGCGAGCGCCGTGCGTTTGTAGGCCTCGACGATCGGTTCGGCGGCCTTGGCCAGCGCGGCGTCGTCCGATGGTTCGGCTGCCAGCGAAAGGGCGGCATAGGTTGCGTCGCCATCGCGGCCGACACGACCGCCGACGGCGCCGTTGAAGCTGGCCTCCGAAACCTGGCGCATGCGCCGGGCGTTCTTGATGCATGTCGGAATGCGGGCGGCTTCCGCATTGATGCGTTCGGCCGTCGGGCCGCCCTCCGTGCTGCCGCTGTCGGAGAGGATCACGTAGCCGATAATGCCGACGATGGCGAGATAGGCGACACCCATGCCGGCGAGGAAGGCCGGCTGCTTGAGGATCGACTTCTTCGGCTTGTCGTCACTTGCTTTAGAGGTCTCCTTCTTCGGTGCTTCCTTGGCGGCGGCCTTGACGACGAATTGGAACTCGACGTCCTTGCCGAGACGGAAGCTGTCGCCGGCCTTCAGCGACGCCGTCTGCAACAGCGCTTCGCCGCGCAGCATGATCGGGTTCAGCCCCATGCGGCGAATGATGAAGCCGCCGTCGCTCTGTCGCTCGATGCGCGCATGGATCGGCGCCAGGAACGGATCGTCGACGACGATATCGGCATTGGCAGCCCGGCCGATCGACATTTCCGGCCGGTCGAGCACATGGCTGCGGCTCTGGCCGCCGGGACCGGTCTGCAGAAGGCTAGGCTTGTTTCCGCGAAAGAAGGAAAAGACCATGATCAGAACATCCCACTCGACATCATCTCGACAATTGCAGGCGCCAGCACCAGAAGCAGGATCGATACGACGATCATCATCGCCGGCATGACGATCTTGGCCTTCAGCTTTTCACTGGCCCTGTCGGCCTTTTCCCAGCGGCGGAAGCGCAGGTCGCGCGCATGTTCGCGCAGCAACTCGACGCGGTTGCTGCCCTCGACTTCGCCCTGGATTACCGCGCGGATGACGCGGATAACCTCCTCGGCGGTCATGCGGCGCTCCAGACGCTGCAACGCCTCGATCATGCCGGTGCCGAGCGCCACGTCCTTCAGCGTCTGTTCGATCTCCTCGCTCATGACAGTGCCGGGTGCGGCTTCGGCATAAAGCCTCAGGCTTTCCGGCAGCGTCGCCTGCGCCTGCTGCGTCATGACGACGAGATCGAGAAAGTAGGGAAATTCGCGCGAAATGCGTTCCTTGCGATCCTGCGCCTTGTCGTCGGCGACGACCCAGAAATAGATGGCGGGGATCAGGCCGAGGATCAGGCCGGCCACGAGCCCGCCGATCACGCTGCCGCTGGCAATGCCGAACAGCAGGCCGAGCACGACGAAACCGAACAGGCTCAAAACGACGAGAAGGGCGATATATTCCCGTCCCGTTACGCCGCCGAAGGGCCGGCCAGCATAGATCAGCTTCTGCTCGAGCTGCGCGCCGTAATCGGCCAGAAGCGGCTCGAAATGCGTCAGCACGAATTCGACCGGCGTGCGCATGCCGATGCTGTCGACAATGTTCGGGGGCGGACCATCGCCGCCTGCTGACCGGCGCACCACCTGAATGCTGCCGAGCATATCGCCGATCCACCAGACGAACAGCGCAGCGGTGATCCCGGCAAAGACGACGGCGATCGGGGCGAGAGGTATCTGAGACATCATACCGACACCTTCATCATCGAGCGCATCCAGAAGAAACCGGTGGCATAGAGAATGGCGCCGACGATCGCGATGACGATGCCTATGGCGTTGCCGAACACCTTGTCGATCAACTCGGGCTGGCCGAAGAAGATCAGCAGGATCATGAACAGCGCGCCGCCATTGACGACGCGGAAGTTCATGCGCGCCTGCGACGATGAGGTGGTGATCTTCTGATCGAGCTTCCAAATTTCCTTGAAGGATTTCGACATTTCCGTCAGCGGCTCGGAAATGTCGCCGCCCTGCCGGGCAAAGAGACCGAGGGCCGCATCGACCATCTTGAAGTGCAGGCTCGGCACAGTGCGGCCGTGGCGGTCGAGCGCCTCGACTAGGCCGATGCCAAGCTTCTGTTCGCGGGCAATGCGCTCGAATTCGCGCGAGGCCGGCATCTGACCGGTATCGGCCACCGCATTGACGGCGACGGCAAGCGGCTTGCCGGTGCGCACCGCCGAGACGATCTGGTCGACGGCATAGGGAAGCTGCGATTCGATCTGCAGCCAGCGGCGCTGCAGAAAGTAACGGATCAAGCCCTTGGGCAGGAAGAAGGCGACCGGGATGGCGACGACGAAGCCGAAGATCGGCCCGAAGATCAGCGAGATCACGATGAAGACGACGATCGCCGTGATGCCGTAGGCGAGGATCATCGTATAGGGCGGAACCGCATCGCGCCCGAAGACCTGCGCCGCCTCGCTGGCGAGCGCAATGTCACGCTCCGTGGCGCGCAGCAGCGGCGCCGGCCAGCGTACCGGCGCGCCCCAGACGAGCAATCCCGCCGTCACAGCGCCGAGGGCGACCGTAAAAATCTGCAGAATGCTGATATCCATGGCTTCCCCCTCAGAGCAATTCCAGGAAAAGTGCGAAGCGCTTTTGCCGGGGAATTGCGTAAAAACAAAAACTTAGAGCGGTTTTGCGCTTCTGCGAAAACCTGAACCGCTCTAGACGAACATGTCCAGTTTTTCGATCTCGCCGTCGTCGTTGAACTCGACGAGCTCGGCGACGAAGCTCGGCAGGTAGCCGGTGAAGGCATGCACGGCCTGGCCGCCGGCGCGGCCGACGAGATTGAAGATCGGCTCGACGATGATGAGGCCGGTATCCGGATCGATGCCGATCACCTCCGAAATCTCGGTGACCGCGCGCCGCCCGTTCGCCAGGCGGTTGAGCTGCACGACGAGCTCGACGGCGGCAACGATCTGCTGGCGGATCGCCATGACAGGCAGCGAACTCTGGCCCTGCAGCACCATCACTTCCAGGCGGGTCATCATGTCCTGCGGCGTGTTGGCATGCGCCGTCGTCATCGAGCCGGCATGGCCGGTGTTCATCGCCTGCAGCATGTCGATCGCCTCGGCGCCGCGGCACTCGCCGACGATGATGCGGTCGGGCCGCATGCGCAGCGCGTTGCGCACGAGGTCGCGGATGGTGACGCTGGTTTCGGATTCCGCCGTCTTCGGCCGCGATTGAAGATAGACGACATGGATGCCATCGAGCTGCAGTTCCGACGTGTCCTCGACGGCAACGACGCGCTCGCCGATCGGGATGAATTGCGACAGGCTGTTCAAGAGCGTCGTCTTGCCGGAGCCGGTGCCGCCGGAGACGACGATGTTCTTGCGGGAGCGGACGGCCGCCTCGAGGAAGGCGCGCATCGGCTCGCTGAGCGCGCCGGCGGTCACCAGCTTGCTGATGTCGAGCCGCGACTTGCCGCCGAACTTGCGGATGGTCAGGCAGGCGCCCTTGACTGCCAGCGGCGGAATGACGGCGTTGACGCGCGAACCATCCGGCATGCGGAAGTCGGCCATCGCCTCGCTCTCGTTGATCGAGCGGTTGGAATCGACGGCGATGCGCTCGATCACCTTCATCAGCTGCCGTTCATTGGCGAAGGCAAAGGGATAACGCTCCAGCAGGCCGAATTTTTCGACGTAGATCTCGTCATAGCGCGTCACCATGATTTCCGAGATGACGTCGAGATCCATCAGCTCGGAGATCGTCCCCCAGCGATACATCAGCTCCTCGATGCTGGAGCGCAGGTGCATATGGGCGATCTCATAGCGGTCGCCGGCGTTGAAAAGAGCCTGCCGGGACTGGAAGGCGGCGCTGAAACGGGTGTCGAGCTGGGCGAAGTCCGAGCGGGTGGACTCGAAGTTCAGCTTGAGCTGCAGCGCCGAAATCAGCGCCTTGCCGACGTCGAAGAGGCGGCGATTGTCCTGCTCCTCGCGCGACAGGCTTGCGGCATTCGACGAGGCGTCGCGCCGCCCCGTGCGGGCAATGCGTTTGGCCAGCCATCGATAGACGGCGTTCTTGATGACAAGGATGACGAGATCCTGCGGTGCAGCGTCGAGCGCCTCCTTAATGAACATGTCGAGGCGTTCGCGGATGCGGCCGCGCGTCTCCTCGCGGCCGAAATCGGCGGATTTCACCAGCCGGTCATATTGCGTGTCCTTCAGCAGGCGTTCGTGAATTTCCATCTGCAGGGCGAGCACACGTTCCTGATCGGGAAATTGCGTGACCACTTCGGCGGCCGCGGCTGGTTCAACAAGCTCAATGGTGACGTTCGGCACCCAGATCGACATGCCGGCCGAGACCGCAACCGGCATGCCGGCCCGAAGCGGCTGATCGTCGACGCGCGTCGGGTTGCGGCCGTGATGCTGCACCGACCAACCCTGGCCCGACTTCCGCAGCACGAATTGCGGCGAGGAGACGTGGCTGCCGCGCAGGCGCACGACACCCGCTCCGGCGGGCAGCGTCAGCGTGCTGCTTTCGCCAACGAAATAGGTCTCGTTCGCCGAGAGCGGGATGACCTCCCGACCGCTGCCGTCCTCATAGGAAATCTTCAACAGCATGGCTCATTCCCCCGCGGCGGTCACATGCGCGTCCAGTTGATGCTCGGCAGGTCCTCGACGGTATTGTCGGCCGGATTGCGCAGCACGAGGTTCAGGCTGCCGTTCGACTGGCCCATGGCAAAAATCAGCATTTCGGCTTCCGACGGCGTCACTTCGACGGTCACATTGTTGTAGGTGCTGTTGGCCTTGGTGACCGCGCCCTCCGCCGTCGTCGCCGCGCCGACGGCCAGAACCTTGACATTCTGCAGGAAGGTGCGGGTGACGACACGGGTGCGCGAGCTTATGCCGAGTTTGTAGTCCTGCGCCTGCTTGCGGTAGGCGTTGACGTCGTTCTCGTCGGCGCCTGGATATTGGGTGAGATAGTTCTTCAGCATCTGCTCGACCGGCGACTGCGGCTGGGCTGGAGCCTGCGGCTGTCCGGCTGTGGCCGGCGCCTGACCCGGGACGGCGGGCTGACCTGGCACGGCAGCGGGCTGGCCGGGCGCTCCCGGCTGGGTCGCGGCGGCCGGCGCCACGGGCTCGACCGGTTCGTCGACCGTGCCGAGGATATCGACATAGCTGCCCGGCTCGACGAAATGGCCGACGGCCGCGGCTGCGTTGACGGGGAGGGTCAGCGCCCGTTTACCCGGCGCGATCATCGTCGTCAGGCGTCCACCGTCGGTATCGTCGAAATACTGGAAGAGCAGCACCGAACCGGCCGGAATGTCGCTCGCAGCCGTCCTGTCCTTCAGCCATTCCTGATAGGCGCTGGCAGCGGGAACCGCGAGCTTGGCGAGCGCCCCGAAGCTTTCCGGCAGCATCACCGGTTCGGCGAGCATGTCGGGCGTAATCGCCTGTCCTCGTGTGACCTTCCTGTCGGGCTGGAGCCGCATGAAGGCATAGGCCGTCTGCTCGTTCTTGACGCTCTCGGTCCAGAAATAGAGCAGAACGCCGGTGATGAGCCCGACGATGACAGCCGCGATGAGCTTCCAGTTCATGGTGTTATTCCCCCTACGAAGGGTTGCCTGATTTGAATGACTTCGACGGTCCGGCCGTCGGTCTTGCTGCGCGTGTAGAGAACATTGGCCTCGACGCTGCCGCGCCGACCATAAAGGGCAGTGACCCCGCCGCGCTGCGCCGGCGGCGTCTCGATGGTGAAGCCGTCGCGGGCAAGCAGATCGGCGCGCTGATCGGACCAGCGCGTGGCCGACAGCGTGCCTTTCGACACGACCGTGCGCGACGTGTGGCCCTTGTCGCGATCGCCGATATCGCTCAGCACCTCGACACCGGCCGGCGGACGCAGCGACATCGGCAGCTTGCTGACATCGGCCGGAGCCGCGAAGGCCGGCAGCGTCGAGGCAACATCCTCGAAGCGGCTCATCAGCACCTCGGTGGTCGGCGCATCGGCGGGCCTGCGGATCATGATCGTGACGCCCGGGATCGGCGCTCTCGCCGAAGGATTGGCCGGATCCTGCCGGCGGAGATAATCGAGGGCTGCCTCGCCGTCGCCGTCGAAGAACCGCACCACCACGGCGAGATCGTCGCGAATGCGGCTCGTCTTCGGGGCGATCAGCATGTTGGCGGCAATCACGGCAGTCAGTTCTTCCTTGTCGTTGCTCCTCGGCAGGGCAGGCCTTGTATTGGCGGCCAGCACCCGCTGCCATTCGTCGGTGATATCGGAAATGCTGCGATCGCTCTGGTAGGGCGTGAACTCCAGCGGTTGGCCGTTGATGACGAGATCGCGCGGCGCCCGCTCCGGCGCGCCGACGATACTGGCCAGCATCGAATTTAGCGTCACCCTCAAATCCTTGTAGATCTCGGCGCGAACAGGTGTGGCCATGGCGGCGGCGAGCCCGAAGACGAGCACCAAACCAGCGAGATGGCCGACGAGACGAAAGGAGATGCGTGAACCCTGTCTCATCTTATTTCGCTCCCGGAAAGACGCCATCGAAGAGATCGCCGGAATCGCTAGCCACGCCGCGAATCTCCCGGCGCAGCGTCGGATCGTAGCCGCGGCGCGTGGTATCGTTGTTGTGCGAGGCAAACAGCGTGGAATCGTCGACCGTGAACGCGTCCTTCCAGCGGATGCTCCTGATCGTATCGAGATCGTCGGAATCCCTGAACTTGTAGACCCGGTCGGCCGTCGCTGTGACGAGCTGCGGCTTTTCATTGGCGAGGTCGCCGACCATATCGCCGAACTGGCGGCCATCGCTCTCGAGGGTATTCTGCACGTCGTCCCAGACAAAGCTGCGCTGAGGGTCGCCGCCGCCTTCATGCGATGGCGTGCGCGAGCAGCTCATGGCGTCGCGTCCGGGCAGTGCCGGCAAAGCCGGGATCGGGAAGGCGTTCGAGAAATCCGACGTGCAGTCCAGCCCATTCGCCTCGGCGAAGGCGGCGTTGCGCATCGCCACCATTGTTCCGACCTTCTTGGTGGAAATCTTGTTCGCGTGGATGACGAAAATCACGATCAGCAGGATGACCGGCGCGGCGAGCACGAATTCAATCGAGGCGAGCCCGCGCCTGTCGCGGTGCAGCCGCATCAGCAGCCCGCGGCCGGGAGGACCGCTCATTGGCTCAGTGTGTGTTGACGGCAGCCCAGGCATTGGCTCCTCCTCGGTCGAAGACGCGGGTCAGGCCGGTGAAACTATCGGCCGCCGGGCTCTGCTTGATGGTGTTCGAAACCTCGCCGATATCGTCGGCAAGCGTGGCAGGCGCAAGCGATGCGAGCCAGTCCTGGGTGTAGAGGTCGAAGGCCGTGTAATTGTGGACCCAGCTCTGCGCGAGCGCATAGGCGGACGGCGTCTTATCCTTGAAGATGCGGATCTGCAGCCGGGCGCGCGGGGCGCGGGAAACGATCGCCAGCGTCTGGTAATCGTCGAGCTGCTCGCCACCAAAGGGCGTGAAGTTGAAAGGTGTGCGTCCCTTCAGCCAGTAAGGCTTCGGGAAGGACACGGCGGGCAGTGCGCCTGCCATCGAAATCGCAGCGCCCGCCGGGCTGCAGACCCCATTCCAGATCGTGTCGAACTTGCGGGTGAAATCGTTCTCGTCCTTTGTCTGCTTGTCGGAATAGCGCGGTGGCTTGTCGATCGGCAGCTGAAAGGGGTTCACGATGCCGAATTCGATGCCGAAGAATTCCTCGGCGATAAAGAAGCTGCCATCGAGCAGCAGTTCCTGCCACCAGCTGAGATCGCCAAATTGCTCGATGATCGCCTTGAACGGGATCTTGCTCAGATAGGCCGGGCCGAAGGCTTCATAAAAGATGTAGAAGTCCACTAAAGCATCGTCGATGCCGCTCTCGTGATTGACCCAGTCGCGGATATGGCTGCCGTCGACCCCACCTGCGGTCAACGGACCTTTGCCGTTGGGGAAGCCGCGATTGGCAAACTCGCCGCGCATGAGGAACGGGTCCTGCCCCTGGGTGCCATAGGTCATGGCGAGGCACATTTCAGCATAGGCCGAGGCGGGATTGATGCCGTCGCGATCGACCGGCAGGTTGCCCCCGGCGCCCTCTCCGGCGTTGTTGCAGGACTCGCACGGCGGATGGAAGACGACATGATCCGACTTGTTCAGGCGCACCAGATGCAGGGCTTCGTTGCCGACCCGCTGCGGAAAGCTCTCGACAAGGTAGTCGTTGAGGTCGTTCATCGCGTCGATGATGTCGCTGGACTTTTCGATAAGGCCCCATGGATCATAATCGAGCTGTGCTTTTACCGTATACGCAAGCGCTTTGGTGGCTCCTATCGCCCGGACCCCCTGGAACGCCAGGCAAGCACCGTAGATGATGCCGCCGACGATCGGGACCTTCTGCCAGCCCGGGCAATGGGGCATCGGCGGCATCGGCGGCAGCAGCGACGCCGGGCCCAAGCCTTCGGTGAAAGAATATTGGGCGAGTTTTGCCAGAATGGCGGTAGAGCGCAGGGCCAGCTCCGCCGTCGTCAGCTGGAAGGCGACTGACGTCGCCATGACGACCGTTGCCTGCGACGAGGCGACGTTGTTCATCGCCATGATGTTGAGATAGCGGGCTTCCCAGTCGGCATGGACGAGAGCAGCAGCGTCAGCCGTGTCTTGCGTGCGCTGCTTGTCGTAGATCATCTGTCCCGTATTCAGGATCCAGACGATCATCAGGGCGAGCGCGATCGTCATGTAGAGAATGATCGGTGACAGGAAGCCGCGTTCGTCGCGGTGCAGGCGCTTGATAAGGGTCGGTGTCATAGCAGGTTCACCTCCGCCGTCGAGATCGTGTAGTAGCGGCCGTCCTTCCTCTGGCCGCGGGCAAAGACCCAGCCGGCATATTCAAGCAGCAGGAAGCGCGCTTCCACCTTGGCGGTGACCGGCACATGCGGCGAGCGGTTGATGGCGGCATAGAGCGCCATCGGCGCGCGGTCGACGGTCACCGTGACGTTCTGCGGATCGAACATGTAGCGGGCCTGGTTGCGCATCGCCCGCCAGTTCTTCGAAAGGCCCGAGGCATCGGCAAGGCTCTTCAGCGCGTCTTCGGGCGGCTGGCAGGCGCCGACGCATCTCAGCTGGTCGTAAGGGGCAGCCGGGATCAGCGCCAGGCGGGCGGCAAGATCGGCCTTGCCGGCGGCAGCGTCGTCATCGCAGGTCTTGACGTCGATGATGCTTCTAAGCGTGATCGGAAAAGCCGGGCAGAAATAGACGCGGGCGCTGCGGGCCGCCGCATAGGCGGCATAATGGGTGAAGAGGTGGTTCTTGGCCAGGATCGTGAACTGGAAGACCACGAACATGAAGAAGACGAAGACCGGTGTCACAAGCACGAAATCCATCATCGTCGTGCTGCCGGAGATATCGCCGTGCAGCTCCGATATCCGGCGCCGGCGGGCGGAAAGCCGCGGCAGTAGCAGCATCGAGGCAAGCAGCATCATGGCGATCGTAAAGGTACCGAGGAGCGCGCCGTGATCCTGAGGGACCCAGAAGGTCCGCGAGTGCAGGATCGAACTCCAGAAGGCACCGTCGAAGATGGGGCGTTCGAGTTCCGCGCGCATTGCCGTTACCTCACGAATGAAAGAGGGGTGAAATCGGGCATGAAAAGGCACCAGAGAAGTCCGAGAGCAGCCGCAACGCCGAAGCGGACGGTATGATGGGTTTCATGCGGCTTCAGCACCGAAGCGGCATCGCGGAAACCGGCAGGCAGGAGAAGCGCAAACAGTCCGACCGTTCGGGCCAGCACGCCCCACTGAACACGCCGCGCCATGGAGAAAACGGCGATCACGCCGCCGGCCATCAGCGATGCAAGTGTGACGTCGATGGCGGGCCAGAGGCCAAGAATGGCGCCGAGCGCCGCCATCAGCTTGACGTCGCCGCCGCCGCAGCTTCCGGCTGCGAAGGCGATGATGAAGATCAGGCCGGCTGCAAGGAGGCCTGCGAAGGCAAGCCCTATCCCTGCGAGACCGCCGCTGACTGCCGCCAACATGAACCCGCCAAGCAGGCAGGGATAGGTGACGGCGTTCGGGATATGACCGTGGCGATGGTCGAGCACCGCCGCGGTCATGGTGCAGGCGACGGCAAGAGCCGCCGCCGCAGGCATCAGGGTCAGATCATAGGTCGTATCCATGATCCCGACCCGCTTATTGACCCGGCTCAGGAATTCTCTCGGCATCCGAGAGCGCCGTGTTCTTTTCGTTGAACCATTCGCCGATCTGTTTGCCGAATGCGAGCAGGATCAGCATCAGCGGAATGACGATCAGGGCGACGGCCAGGACGATCTGGGCCATGTCGCCGCGTTCGTCCTTGTGAAGTGCAATTGCGAGAGTCTTGAGTTTACCAAACATGTGATTACTCCTCATTCCCAGGTTTGTTTCGGTTCGAAGCCGTGGTGAAGATGAACCAAGCATACGCTATCGATCCGAACGAGCATGTTGCTCGATCCAATGATATTTTCTGCTTCAGCTTTTCTTCCCCGGCGGCCAACGTTTGTTGAGCAACACCATTAAGACCCAAGAGTGCGCCTAAGGCCAGCCCTCCGTCAAGCAAACGAAACGAAGGGTTCCAATTGTCTTGGAGGCATCGGCTGCAAAATCGCAGTTGACGCCCAATTATTTTAACTAAGCTTTTGAAGCGGCTGCATTTTTACCTGCGGATAGGAAGTTTTTGACGACCCAGCGAGGCCTCGTCTACTGCTCCATAATTGGTCAATTCTTTCAAAGCGATAGAAGAAACGGCGCGTGGCGATCATAATGACTGCCTCCGCGGGGGCCGGCCATGGCGTTATTTGGCGATCTGGATTAAGCTTTCGTCAAATGGTGGGTATCGCCCGCCAGTCGATCCGGAGAGAGAACGATGGAAACGATGAGCAGCATCTTAATACTTGGATTGGTCCTCATTCCATTGATGATGTTCTTTCCGACCGCGGTTCAGATGATGGCGACGCTGTTCGGCATGAGCACGGTCCTGGTCGGGATGCCGCTCTAATGAAGGCCGTTTCCGACGACGCTGCCGAACAGGCGACCTTCCAGGTCCTGACCCGGGCGCTGGACAAGCTGCTCGGGCCGATCCGTTTTCTCCTCGATGATCCGAGCGTGTCCGAAATCCTGATCAACGGCACATCCGACATCTTCGTCGAAAGGCGAGGCAAGCTCGAACGCGCCGATACGCGTTTCGCCAGTCGTGAGGATTTGGAATCGGCCGCGCGCAGCATCGCACAGTTCTCAGGCAAGCGGCTGACGCCGGAGGAGCCGAGCATCGAGGCGCGTCTGCCGGATGGTTCGCGCGTGCAGATGATCCAGCCACCGGCCGCCCGCACCGGGCTCTGCATCTCCATCCGCCGCTTCCTGAAAGAACATCGCAGCATCCGCGACCTCGTTACCCAGGGCAGCCTGACCGAGGAGTCGCTATCGCTGCTGCAGGCCGCCGTCGGGCTGCAGAAGAACGTGATCATCTCCGGCGGCACCGGCACCGGCAAGACGACGATGCTGAACGCGCTGTCGGAAGCCTTTGCCGACCACGAGCGCGTCATCGTCATCGAGGACACGTCGGAACTGCAGATCCGCAAGGAACACGTGGTCTATCTCGAAGTGACCAAGCCCGACCGTTTCGGTCGCGGCGGCGCCAGCATCCGCGACCTGTTCCGCTCGTCGCTGCGTATGCGGCCCGACCGGATCATCGTCGGCGAATGCCGCGGCGGCGAGGCGCTCGATATGATCCAGGCGATGACATCAGGCCACAGCGGCAGCCTTTCGACGGTGCACGCGAATACGCCCTACGACTCGCTGCACCGGCTGGAAACGCTGGCGCTGATGTCTGATATCGACATGCCGCTTCGGCCGCTGCGCGCCCAGATCGCCTCGGCGGTCGACGTCGTCGTGCAGATCGCCCGCTTCAAGCGCACCGGCCGGCGCCGGGTGATCGAGATTTCCGAGATCAAGGGGCTGAACAATGACGGCCAGTATATCGTCGAAAGCATCTACAAGCTCGAGGGCGACGGCCATTCCAATCCCGATGGCGCACTGCTGTGGACCGGTGTCGTGCCGAGCTTTGCCGCCGATGCGGTGGAAGAGCTGCAAGGCGCCGAGCGCCCCGAATGGGTCGGTGCCGCCGCGCTGCATACAGCTTAAGAACGATCGAAACCGTCTCTCTCAGACGCCGTCCTTTTCGGCGCTCGCCGCCATGTGCACGAGATCGTCCCAGAGGCTTTCGGCAAAGCTGCGCAGGACCGTGAGTTCGAAGCTGTCATCGCCGGTGCGGACGATCTGCACGGAGAGATGACCGACCATCGTCATGGCCGAATGGCCTTCCGGAAAAACGGAAGGATCGAGATCGACGGCAGTCCCCCTTGAGAGAAGCGCCCGCGAAGAACGGCCGGAAACGCCGATACGCACCCGCCCGTGGCTCTGGTCCATGACGAAAGCCTTTCCCGCAAGCGCCGCAACGAGAGCATCGAGGCTGGTCGGGGCAAGCGGCTCGTCGCCGGCGACGAACCATTGCCGGAAGCCTGCCTGGCGGATCGAACTTTTCGCAAAGCCTGTTTTCACCAATTCCGCGGCGAGCGCGGTTGGCTCGATTGCGCCGAGCACATGCAGGAGATGGCCCTCCGGCAAGGCTTCCAGCCGGACGCCGGCCCCTGAGATACCGGTATATGTTGCCCCGGCGAGAACCGATTTGTGTTGCGGAAGATCACGCATGGAGCTTCTCGTTTTCGGGATCGATGAAGACGGGATGGCAGAGCACCGCATCGGTGAATTCGTTGCGCAGGCCGTTCCAGACCGTCACCTTTTCACCGATGCGCTCCGGTCCACGCCTGACGAGGGCCAGGCCGATCGTATGGCCGAGCCCCGGCGAAAAGGCGCTTGAGGTGACGTAGCCCTGGTCGTTTTCGAGGGTCGCCGCAACGCCGTCGGCGAGAATATGCGAGCCGGTGCGGAAGCCGCTCGCCGGATTAAGCGGCTTGACGCCAACGAGGCGTGGCCGCTCGGCATCCTGCAGGCCTTCGCGCGCCAGCATTGCCTTGCCAATGAAATCCGGCTTGGTTGATGAAACCATGCGGCCGAAACCAAGGTCGCCAGGCGTCACCGTGCCGTTGATCTCGGCATGGGTGACATGACCCTTTTCGATGCGCATGACGCCGAGCGCTTCGGCGCCATAGGCGCAGATGCCATGTTTCTCCCCCGCCGCCATGACCGCATCGGCGACACCTTCGCCGTAGCCGGCCGGCACCGCGAGCTCGTAGGCAAGTTCACCGGAGAAGGAAATCCGGAAGAGCCGGCCTTCGAGGCGGCCGCCGAAGAGAGAGACCTTGCGGGCGCTCATGAAGGGGAAGGCCGCATCCGACAGATCCTCGTCGACGATCTCCTGGAGAATGGCGCGTGACTTCGGCCCGGCGACAGTCATCTGCGCCCATTGATCGGTCGAGGAGGCAAAGCAGACGTCGAGTTCCGGCCACAGCGTCTGGGCGCAGAATTCGAGATGGGTGAGCACGCCGGCGGCGAGCGCCGTCGTCGTCGTCATGAAGAAATGATCGTCGCTGAACCGGCTGGTGGTGCCGTCATCATAGATGAAACCATCCTCGCGCAGCATGATGCCGTAACGCGCCTTGCCGACGGCAAGCTTGGCGAAGCCGTTGCAGTAGATGCGATCGAGGAAGGTCGCGGCATCCTTGCCTGATATTTCGATCTTGCCGAGGGTCGAGACGTCGCAGAGGCCGGCATTCTTCCGGATGTTCAGCACCTCGCGGTCAACGCTTTCGCGCCATGTCGTCTCGCCGGCGCGCGGGAACCAGGAGGAACGGTACCACAGGCCGGTTTCGACGAAGACCGCCCCATTCTTCTCGGCCCAGCCATGCAGCGGCGATTTGCGCGCCGGCTGGAAATGTTTGCCGCGCGACGCCCCGGTCAAGGCGCCGAAGGAAACCGGCGTATAGAAGGGCCGGAAGGTCGTCGTTCCCACCTCGGCGGGCGACACACCGCGCGCCTCGGCGAGAATGCCGATGGCGTTGATGTTGGAAAGCTTGCCCTGGTCGGTCGCCATGCCTGATGTCGTGTAACGCTTGGCGAGTTCGACATGGCCGTAGCCCTCGCGGACGGCGAGGCCCAGATCCTTGAGATGCACGTCGTTCTGGTAATCGACGAAAGCCTTGCCCTTCGAGCCCTTGACCGACCAGAGCGGCTTGGCCCGTGCAGCCGTCTCGGAAGCCGGGGCAAAGGCCGGTTCCGCCGCCGCGAAGCCGATCGTCTTCAGCGCGGCAACTGCCTTTGCGGCGCCATCCCCGAGGCAGGTCGTCGTTTGCGCAAGGCCAGCGGCCGATCCGGCAACGGCAAGGCCTTCCTGCCGGGCAGGCGCCAGAAACGCCGAGGCCTCGTCCGACCATTGCGGTTTCGCACCGCGATGGCAGGCAAGATGGATGATCGGGCTCCAGCCGCCCGACATGGCAAGTGCATCCGCTTCGATCCGACGGGTGCCGCCTGCTGCCTCGACGCTGACGCCGCGCAGGCGCTTGCCGCCAAACGCATCGATGACCCGGGCGCCCTTCAGCACTTCTGCGCGGCCCTGCCAGCTCTCGGCCGCATACCCGCGGCTGTCGACGATCGCCGCGACCGCGAGGCCGGCGGCTTCAAGATCGGCTGCGGTGCGATATCCGGCATCGTTGGTGGTGAAGATGACAGTGCTTCTGCCGGGTGCGACCGCCTGCCGGTTGAGATAGCTGCGCATGGCGCCTGCCATCATCACACCGGGAATATCGTTGCCGCCGAAGACGAGCGGCCGCTCTTCGGCGCCCGTCGCAAGGATCGCTTGGCCGGCGACGATGCGCCACAATCGTTCGACCGGACGATCCGGATCGGGCATCGCCACATGCTTCTGCACCCGTTCGACCGCGCCGAAGACATTGTCGTCATACCAGCCGAACACCGTCATGCGCGCCAGGCGGCGCACGTTCTCCAGGCCCTCCAGCTCGGCAAGCAGCTCGCCGAGAAGGGTGTTTGCCGGTTTTCCGTCGACGGCGCCGGTCTCGGAAAGCAGGCTGCCGCCGAGTTCGGGTCCCTCATCTGCAAGGATGACGCGCGCGCCGGCGCGGCCGGCGGTGAGTGCTGCGGCAAGACCGGCAGGGCCGGCGCCGATCACCAGCAGGTCGCAATGCGCCCAGCATTTCTCGTAGGAATCGGGATCGGCTTCGTAGGAGGCCCTGCCGAGGCCGGCCGCCTTGCGGATCACCGGCTCGTAGAGCTTTTCCCAGAGGCCAGCCGGCCACATGAAGGTCTTGTAGTAAAAGCCGGCGCTGAGAAAGGGCGACAGCAGCCCGTTGACCGCGCCGACATCGAATCCGAGCGAGGGCCAGCGGTTCTGGCTCTTTGCCGTCAGCCCCTGATAAAGCTCGATCATCGTGGCGCGCGTATTCGGTTCGGTGCGCCCGCCGCTGCCAGTCGTCACCAGTGCGTTCGGTTCGGCAGCCCCCGCCGTCAGGATGCCGCGCGGGCGGTGATATTTGAAGCTGCGGCCGACGAGCTGGAGGCCGTTCGCAAGCAGCGCCGAGGCGAGTGTGTCGCCCGGATGGCCTTCGAGCGCCCTGCCGTCGAAGGTGAAGCCGAGCGAGGTGGCGCGGTCGATCCGGCCGCCGGAGGAAAGACGGAAGCTCGTCATGCCGGTTCTCCGCCGAGCTTCGAGAGGGCAGCATCCCTGACGCCATGGACCGCATGGGTGACGGTATCGCGTTCGACGATCAGCCAGCGGCGGCATCCTGACGAATGGTGCCAGTATTCGCTGTGCCGGCCCCGCGGATTGTCGCGCAGATAGACATAGTCGAACCAGGCATCCGCACCGGCATCCGGCGCCGGCCTGACAAGACCGGCATCGCCGCGGATCGAGAATTCCTCCTTCGGTCGGGCGCCGCAATGGGGACAGGAAATCAGGCTTGCCATCTAAAATGTCCTCAGTGCAGATTGGGCTGGGCGCCGACGCCCTTTTCGTCGATCGGATAACCGCGCGCGAAACGGTCGAGCCGGAAGGCGCGGGCGGTCTGATGCGGCGCATTGCGGGCGATCAGATGGGCGTAACAGAAGCCGGAGGCGGGCGTCGCCTTGAAGCCGCCGTAACACCAGGCGGTGTTGAGATAGAGATTGTCGATATGGGTGCGGTCGATGATCGGCGAGCCGTCCATGCTCATGTCCATGACGCCACCCCAGGAGCGCAGATACCGCACCCGCGACAAGGAAGGGATCATCGCCAGCCCGGCTTCGGCGACATGCTCGACCGAAGCGAGATTGCCGCGCTGGGCATAGGAATTGTAGCCGTCGATGTCACCGCCGAAGACCAGGCCGCCCTTATCCGACTGGGACGCGTAGAAATGCCCGGCGCCGAAGGTGACGACTGTGTCGATGAACGGTTTCAGCCCTTCGGAAACGAAGGCCTGCAGCACATGGCTTTCAATCGGCAGGCGAAGGCCGGCCATATCGGCGACGACGGTGGAATTGCCCGCCGCGGCAAGCGCCAGCTTACCGCAGCCGATGAAGCCCTTGCTGGTCTCGACGCCGGTCACCTCACCGTTTTTGCGGCGGATGCCGGTCACCTCGCACTGGGTGATGATGTCGACGCCGCGGCTGTCTGCGCCGCGCGCATAACCCCAGGCGACCGCATCATGGCGCACCGTGCCGCCGCGCGGCTGGAACAACCCGCCCAGGATCGGGAACCGGGCATTATCGAAATCGAGGAAGGGCAATTTCTGGCGCACCGCCTGTCGGTCGAGAAGCTCGGCGTCGACGCCGTGCAGCCGCATGGCGTTGCCGCGCCGCGTATAGGCGTCGCGCTGCGCGTCGGAATGGAAGAGGTTGAGCACGCCGCGCTGCGAGACCATGGCGTTGAAGTTGAAATCCTGCTCCAGCCCTTCCCACAGCTTCATCGACAACTCGTAGAAGGGATTGTTGCCCGGCAGCAGGTAGTTCGAGCGGATGATCGTCGTGTTCCTGCCGATATTGCCTGAGCCGAGATAGCCCTTTTCGAGGACGGCGACATTGGTGACGCCGAATTCCTTGGCAAGATAATAGGCGGTGGCAAGACCATGGCCGCCGCCACCGACGATGATGACGTCGTAATGCGGCTTCGGCGCCGGATCGCGCCAGGCCGGCGCCCAGCCTTTGTTGCCGCGAAGGCCGTTCAGGAAAATCGAAAGAGCGGAATAGCGCATGGGTCACCCCGGAAAGAACAGGTGCATGATGCCAGAAAGGGGAGGATGGACTTGCACAGAAGGGACATGAATCGCTAAGAAAGAGACATGTCCTCGCTTGATAGCAGAAATGTGCAGACGATCGGCTTCATCCTTATCCCGGGATTTGCGCTGATGTCCTATGCCTCGGCGACCGAACCGCTGCGGGCGGCAAATCTTCTGGCCGGACGCGAGATCTATCGGCTGCAGATCTTCTCGCCGGATGGCGCACCGGCGCTCTCCTCCTCGGGTGTCAGCGTCCCCGCCGAACCTCTGCCCGTCAGGGGCGCGGGGCTCGGAACGGCCTTCGTCTGCGCCGGCGGGTTGCCCCGCGACTGGCGATATCCAGGTGTGCTTTCCTGCTTGCGGCAGCTGTCGCGCGAAGGGGTGAGGATCGGCGGCATCTCGGGCGGTCCCTATCTGATGGCCGCCGCCGGACTGCTCGGCGGCCGCGACTTCACCATCCACTGGGAACATGCCGCAGCCCTTCTCGAAGCCTTCCCTGACCTCACGCCGCGCCAGGCACGCTTCATGATCGACGGCAACAGGATTACCTGCGGCGGCGGCATCGCACCGCTCGACATGA
This sequence comes from Rhizobium sp. WYCCWR 11128, assembly GCF_013416305.1. Classification (NCBI taxonomy): domain Bacteria; kingdom Pseudomonadati; phylum Pseudomonadota; class Alphaproteobacteria; order Hyphomicrobiales; family Rhizobiaceae; genus Rhizobium; species Rhizobium sp. WYCCWR 11128. The sequence continues at coordinate 20,694 of NZ_JACCEZ010000005.1, read as the reverse complement.
TGCATGTGCTGATCGCCGAGCGCATGGGGCCGGATTTCGCCCGCCGGGTCAGCGACTGGTATCTTCATACAGAGGTCAACGAACCCGCTGCACCCCAGCGCGCTTCGCTGGCGCAGCGTTATGGCGTCCATCATTCCGGCCTGCTCAGCGTTCTCGAACGGATGGAAGAGACGATCGAGATGCCGCTCGAGCGTGCCGCCATGGCGCGCATCGCCGGCGTCACCACCCGCCATCTCGACCGGCTCTTTTCGGCCCATCTCGGCACCACCTACCTTGATCAGTACCGCAGGATCAGGCTGCAGCATGCCCACCGCCTGCTGAAGCAGAGCCCGCTTTCCGTCTCGGAAATCGCGGTGGCCACCGGCTTTTCCAGTCTGAGCCATTTTTCCCGGATGTTCCGTGCCGTCTACGGCGTCGCTCCGCGCGCGGCGCGACGGGAATAGGTTTTCTTCACGGTTGAGAAATTTTCACTATGACGATAGGGTTGCCTTTGGACAAAAGAGAAGGCGGCAGGGGAAAATCCATGAAATCCAAGCGAGCAGCGGCAGAGCAACCGGAACAGGCGAATAGTGGACGCGCTCCCTTTTCCCAGGACCCGCACGCCGTCCGCGAGCCGAAGGAAAACAACCTCGAAATGGCGATCGGCCATGAGGTGCGCGCCTATCGCAAGAAACTCGGCATCACGGTCACCGATCTGGCGGCCGCGACCGGCATTTCGCTCGGTATGCTGTCGAAAATCGAGAACGGCAACATCTCGCCGTCGCTGACGACGCTGCAATCGCTGTCGCGGGCGCTTGGCGTGCCGCTGACGGCCTTCTTCCGCCGTTTCGAGGAACCGCGCAACGCCGTCTTCGTCAAGGCAGGCCAGGGCATCGAGCTCGAACGGCGCGGCACCCGCGCCGGCCACCAATATAATGTGCTCGGTCATATCGACAACAATACCAGCGGCGTCATCGTCGAGCCCTACCTCATCACCCTGACGACTGACTCCGACATCTTCCCGACCTTCCAGCACGAGGGGATGGAGTTTCTCTATATGCTCGAGGGCGAAGTCGTTTACCGCCACGGCGACCAGCTTTTCCAGATGCAGCCGGGCGACAGCCTGTTCTTCGACGCCGATGCGCCGCATGGGCCGGAGCAGCTGGTGAAACTGCCGAGCAAGTACCTCTCGATCATCAGCTATCCACAGCAGAGCTCGAAAAGCTGACTTGCCTTAAAAGAAAAATTCTTTCTTCCGAGTTGAAAACCCAAAACAGACCTGCTAGTCCTTTCTCAACACGAACGGAGGTCTGGTCATGTGCGGAATTGTGGGGCTCTTCCTCAAGGATAAAAGTCTCGAACCGGAGCTCGGGGCACTGCTGTCCTCGATGCTGGTGACGATGACGGATCGGGGGCCGGACAGCGCCGGTATCGCGATCTATGGCGACGCCAGCGGCAACAATGCCAAGATCACCATCCAGTCGCCGAATCCGAAGAAGGATTTCGCCGGCCTCGAGGCCGAGCTCGGCCAGGCGGTTGGCGCATCGGTCGCCATCCAGGTGAAGAGCACGCATGCCGTCATCACGCTTGCGAAGGATCTGCTCGATACGGGCAAGGCAGTCGTTGCGGAATTGCGTCCGAACATCCGCATCATGAGCAGCGGCGACGCGATCGAGATCTACAAGGAAACCGGCCTGCCGAAGGATGTCGTCTCCCGCTTCGCGGTCAATTCAATGGCCGGCACCCACGGCATCGGCCATACCCGCATGGCGACGGAATCGGCCGTCACGACGCTCGGCGCCCATCCTTTTTCCACCGGCTCCGACCAATGCCTGGTGCATAATGGCTCGCTGTCCAACCACAACAATCTCCGCCGCGAGCTGAAGCGCGAAGGCATGACCTTCGAAACCGAAAACGACACCGAGGTCGCCGCCGCCTATCTGACGGCAGAGATGGCCAAGGGCAAGAATCTCGGCCAGGCGCTGGAAGGCGCGGTGGATGACCTCGACGGCTTCTTCACCTTCGTCGTCGGCACGAAGTCCGGCTTCGGCGTCGTGCGCGATGCGATCGCCTGCAAGCCCGCTGTCATGGCCGAAACGGACCAGTATGTCGCCTTCGGTTCGGAATACCGGGCGCTCGTCAATCTGCCCGGCATCGAGAATGCCCGGGTCTGGGAGCCGGAGCCTGCAACCGTCTATTTCTGGGATCACCAGAAGGTCGCTTGACCGGCACCTCATGCGTATTCTCCAAGGGTTATCGAAACATGCCTGTCATTGATCTTGCCACTACGCCGTTGCGTGAACTCAATAGCGCCCTGCACAACATCCAGAACGGTTCGAACGATCTTTCCTTCGAAGTCGTCAATCCGCGCGGCAGCCATTCGGTTGCCGTCGGCATCGATGCGCCGGTCACCGTCGATGTGAAGGGATCCGTCGGCTATTATTGCGCCGGGATGAACGACGGCGGAACCGTCACCGTTCACGGTTCGGCAGGTCCGGGTGTTGCGGAAAACATGATGTCTGGAACAGTCGTCATCGAGGGCGATGCCAGCCAGTATGCAGGCGCAACCGGCCGCGGCGGCCTGCTTGTCATCAAGGGCAATGCGGCGTCACGCTGCGGCATCTCGATGAAGGGCATCGACATCGTCGTTCATGGCAATATCGGCCACATGTCCGCCTTCATGGGCCAGTCCGGCCACCTCGTGGTGCTCGGCGATGCCGGCGATGCGCTTGGGGATTCGCTCTACGAGGCAAAGCTCTTCGTACGCGGTTCGGTCAAGAGCCTGGGTGCCGATTGCATCGAAAAGGAGCTGCGTTCCGAGCATCTGACGAAGCTGGCCGAACTTCTCGAAAAAGCGGGCGTGACCGAAGTGAGGCCCGAGGAATTCAAGCGTTACGGCTCCGCCCGCAAGCTTTACAATTTCAATATCGACAACGCTGACGCATATTAAGGCGAGGGACCATCATGAGCTATCACAACCCCTATACCCCGCCGCGCAAGTCCGCGACCTTCGACGATTACACGCTGGCGGAAATCCGCCGTGCTGCGGCGACCGGCATTTACGACATCCGTGGCGCCGGCACCAAACGGAAGGTTCCGCATTTCGACGACCTGCTGTTTCTCGGCGCATCGATCTCGCGCTATCCGCTGGAAGGTTACCGCGAGAAGTGCGACACGTCGGTCGTCCTCGGCGCGCGTTTCGCCAAGAAGCCCATTCACCTGAAGACGCCGATCACCATTGCCGGCATGAGCTTCGGCGCGCTCTCCGGCAATGCCAAGGAAGCGCTCGGACGCGGCGCGACGATTGCCGGAACCTCCACCACGACAGGCGACGGCGGGATGACCGATGAAGAGCGCGGCCATTCGCAGACGCTGGTCTACCAGTATCTGCCGTCGCGATACGGCATGAATCCCAAGGACCTGCGTCGCGCCGACGCGATCGAAGTGGTTGTCGGCCAAGGCGCGAAGCCCGGTGGCGGCGGCATGCTGCTCGGCCAAAAGATCTCCGACCGCGTCGCCAACATGCGCAACCTGCCGAAGGGCATCGACCAGCGCTCGGCCTGCCGCCATCCGGATTGGACCGGCCCGGACGACCTCGAAATCAAGATCCTGGAACTGCGCGAGATTACCGACTGGGAAAAGCCGATCTATGTGAAGGTCGGCGGCGCGCGTCCCTATTACGATACAGCGCTTGCAGTGAAGGCTGGTGCCGACGTGGTGGTGCTCGATGGCATGCAGGGCGGAACCGCCGCGACACAGGATGTCTTCATCGAGAATGTCGGCATGCCGACGCTCGCCTGCATCCGCCCCGCCGTCCAGGCGCTGCAGGACCTCGGCATGCATCGCAAGGTGCAACTGATCATCTCGGGCGGCATCCGTTCGGGCGCCGACGTGGCCAAGGCACTGGCGCTGGGTGCCGATGCCGTTGCCATCGGCACGGCAGCACTCGTTGCGATCGGCGACAACGATCCGCATTGGGAAGAAGAATACCAGAAGCTCGGCACGACGGCCGGCGCCTATGACGACTGGCACGAAGGCAAGGACCCGGCCGGCATCACGACGCAGGACCCGGAACTGATGAAGCGCCTTGATCCAATCGCCGCTGGCCGCCGTCTCGCCAACTATCTGAAGGTCATGACGCTGGAAGCCCAGACCATCGCGCGCGCCTGCGGCAAGAACCACCTGCACAACCTGGAACCGGAAGATCTTTGCGCGCTGACGATGGAAGCGGCCGCCATGGCCCAGATCCCGCTCGCCGGCACAAACTGGTATCCCGGCAAGGGAGGCTACTGATTTCTACCGGCCGGGCAAACGTCCCGGCCGTCTTGCATCCATAAGCAAAGTGTCTCCAAGAAATCCAAAGGGGAACGAGAATGACACTGGACCTTGCTGCTTTTGCCAAAGACAAAGGCATCAAATATTTCATGATCAGCTATACCGACCTGTTCGGCGGCCAACGCGCCAAGCTGGTCCCGGCAGAAGCCATCGCCGATATGCAGAAGGATGGTGCCGGCTTCGCGGGTTTCGCAACCTGGCTCGATTTGACGCCAGCCCATCCCGACCTGTTCGCGCTTCCCGATGCTTCCTCCGTCATCCAGCTACCCTGGAAGAAAGACGTCGCATGGGTTGCTGCCGACTGCGTCATGGACGATCAGCCTGTCGAACAGGCACCGCGTGTGGTGCTGAAAAGACTGGTCGCTGAAGCTGCGAAAGAAGGGCTCCGGGTGAAAACCGGCGTGGAGCCCGAGTTCTTTCTGATCTCTGCAGACGGCTCGGTGATTTCGGACCAGTTCGATACAGCCGAGAAGCCTTGCTACGATCAGCAGGCGGTGATGCGTCGGTATGATGTCATCGCCGAGATCTGCGACTACATGCTCGAGCTCGGCTGGAAGCCCTACCAGAACGACCACGAGGACGCGAACGGCCAGTTCGAGATGAACTGGGAGTATGACGACGCTCTTCAGACGGCCGACAAGCACTCCTTCTTCAAGTTCATGGTCAAGTCTGTCGCCGAAAAGCACGGCCTTCGCGCCACGTTCATGCCGAAGCCCTTCAAAGGCCTGACCGGCAACGGGTGCCATGCCCACATCTCGGTCTGGGACATCGATGGCAAGGTCAACGCCTTCGCGGACAAGGAAATGCCATTTGGGCTCTCCGCTCAGGGGAAAACCTTCCTCGGCGGCATCATGAAGCACGCCTCCGCACTTGCCGCGATCACCAATCCGACGGTCAATTCCTACAAGCGCATCAACGCGCCGCGCACCACATCGGGCGCGACCTGGGCGCCGAACACCGTGACCTGGACGGGCAACAACCGCACCCACATGGTGCGCGTGCCGGGACCGGGCCGCTTCGAGCTGCGCCTGCCTGATGGTGCGGTCAATCCGTACCTGCTGCAGGCGATCATCATCGCCGCCGGCCTCGACGGCATCCGCAGCCAAGCCGATCCCGGCCGGCACTACGATATCGACATGTATGCCGAGGGGTATCTGGTGAAGGACGCGCCGCGCCTGCCGCTCAATCTGCTCGACGCGCTGCGCGCCTATGATGCCGACGAGGGCTTGAAGCAGGCGATCGGGGCCGAGTTTTCCGCCGCCTATCTCAAGCTCAAGCATCAGGAATGGAATGCTTTCTGCTCGCATTTCACCCAGTGGGAACGCGACAGCACGCTCGATATCTGAGTGGCCTGGACGCGTCCAATGACAGGCAAACGCGCCGGGGCGAACAAGCTCCGGCGTGATCGAGACCCCTGCACTTGATATGGCGAAGAAAGTGACGGCATGAAGAACTTCGTACTCACCGTATCCTGCAAGTCGACGCGCGGCATCGTCGCGGCGATTTCGAGCTATCTGGCGGACAGGGGCTGCAACATCATCGACAGCTCGCAGTTCGACGATCTCGATACCGGCAAGTTCTTCATGCGCGTCAGCTTCATTTCGGAAGAGGGGCTTTCGGGCGCCGATATCGACGCCGGTTTCGCGGCCGTCGCCGCGCCCTTCGCGATGGATTACGATTTTCACGACAGCGAGAAGCGCATGAAGGTGCTGCTGATGGTGTCGCGTTTCGGCCATTGTCTGAACGACCTGCTCTACCGCTGGAAGATCGGCGCCCTGCCGATCGATATCGTCGGCGTCGTCTCCAACCATTTCGACTACCAGAAGGTCGTGGTCAACCACGACATTCCCTTCCACCATATTCCGGTCACCAAGGCCAACAAGGCGCAGGCCGAGGCCCATATCATGGAAGTGGCCGAGCAGACCGGCACGGAGCTGATCGTGCTCGCCCGCTACATGCAGATCCTGTCGGACGAGATGTGCCAGAAAATGTCTGGCCGGATTATCAACATCCACCATTCCTTCCTGCCGAGCTTCAAGGGCGCCAACCCTTACAAGCAGGCCTACGGCCGAGGCGTGAAGCTGATCGGGGCGACGGCGCATTACGTCACCGCCGATCTCGACGAAGGCCCGATCATCGAGCAGGACACGGCGCGCATCACCCATGCGCAGTCGCCCGACGACTATGTCTCGATCGGCCGCGACGTCGAAAGCCAGGTGCTGGCGCGTGCCATCCACGCCCATATCCACCACCGCACCTTCATCAACGGCAACCGCACCGTAGTCTTCCCGGCAAGCCCCGGCAGCTACGCCTCCGAACGCATGGGTTGAGAAAACGGGTTATAGTCCATCGACGGCAAGACCGTAGTCGCATCCGTTGTGCAGATGACGAAGGTTGCGGCAGGTGCCGTCAAAAGTTTGGGAAATGCATGTCGGGCGGGGTTGCCACGGCGCGAAAGACTTATATAGTCAGGAAATAAATATTCCGTAGAGGAAACAAAAGGGAACGGACAATGGCTTTATCATGGCGTTTCTCCGTCTTGGCGGATCGGCATCGCGCTCTGGGATCGAAGCTCGAGGACTGGAGCGGCATGGGAACCGCCTGGACCTACGACAAGGACATGTCGGAAGAACATGTCGCCGTCCGCACCAAGGCCGGGATCATGGATGTCTCGGGCCTGAAGAAGGTGCATTTGGTCGGCCCGCACGCCATCGCCGTGCTCGACTCCATTACCAGCCGCGACCTGACGAAGATCTATCCCGGTCGCTCGGTCTACGCGACCATGCTGAACGAGCGCGGCCATTTTACCGACGACTGCATCGTCTATCGCACCGGCCCGAATTCCTGGATGCTGGTGCATGGCTCCGGCTCCGGCCACGAGGAACTCGTCAAGCAGGCTGCGGGCCGCAATTGCGCCGTGCTCTTCGACGACGACCTGCACGACCTGTCGCTGCAGGGCCCGCTCGCGGTCGATTACCTCGCCAAATATGTGCCCGGCATCCGCGACCTCAAATATTTCCACCACATGCAGACGACGCTGTTCGGCGCGCCGGTGATGATCTCGCGCACCGGCTATACCGGCGAACGCGGCTACGAAATCTTCGTCCGCGGCCAGGACGCCGTCATGGTCTGGGACCGGATCGTCGAGGAAGGCAAGGAGATGGGCATCATCCCCTGCTGCTTCTCCGTTCTCGACATGCTGCGGGTCGAGAGCTACCTGCTCTTCTACCCCTACGACAATTCGCAGATGTATCCCTTCGCCGATCAGCCGCCCGGCGACAGCCTCTGGGAACTCGGCCTCGACTTCACCGTCAGCCCCGGCAAGACGGGTTTCCGTGGCGCGGAGGAACATGCTCGCCTCAAGGGCAAGGAACGCTTCAAGATCTTCGGCATGCTGATTGATGCCGACGGACCGGCCGATCTCGGCGACGACGTCTTTGCCGACGGCAAAAAAGTCGGCGTCATCACCTGCCCGAGCTATTCCGCGCTGACGAAGAAATCCATGGCGATTGCCCGTCTGGACGTTGACAAGGCGGTGCATGGGACGAAACTCGAAGTCCGCGGCAAGACCGTGAAGGCAAGCGCCACCGCCCATACGCTTCCCTTCGACGATCCGGAGAAGAAGAAGAGGACTGCCGTAGGTTAAGGAGCACGCCAATGCTCGTTGCAGGCATCAAGAGCCGACCAGTCTACACGGGCCTGACCATCCAGCCCAACGCCCGGCGGCACATTTTCGCGCTCGAAGGGGAGGGTGCCAGGGCTCTGCTCGATCAGCAGCCGGCGCTTGACGAAACGGTTCTTTCCCGCAGCGAAATCCTCTATGTCGCCCGCGGCTCGCAAGGATCCGGCCTGGACGAGACGCTGCGCCGCCTCGGCGCCGACATGTTCTTCACGGCACCGACGATCGCAACGCTGCTCTTCCGATTGAAGGGTTCGCTTGCCACCGCCCATATGGGCACGCGGCTTTATCTTTCGGGCACGGAAGGCTTCATCGGCCAGGCAATGCTCGTGGCGCTCGATTACGGCATGGACCATGCCTCCGTCATCACCGAGCATCGCGGCTCGCTGGCCCGGCGCGTGCAATGCGTCCACTGCAAGGGCATCACCGACGACGTCACCACCAGCCCGTTTGCCTGCAGCCATTGCGGGCTGCCGCTTCTGGTGCGCGACCATTATTCGCGCCGGCTCGCCGCCTTCCAGGGCGTCAATATCGATGCGGAAGAACCGGGCAGCGCGCCTGATCCGGAGGAGTTGTTCCTTTGAGCGGTGGCACTGAAATTCCTGTCCGCGTGGCGCGGATCACCCCGATCGCCGAGCGCGTCAAGCGCTTTCGTTTCGAGCGCCTTGACGGCAAGCCGATGCCTTATTTCTCCGGCGGCGCCCACGTCATCGTTTTGATGAACGATGGCGGCCATATGCGCCGCAATGCCTATTCGCTGATGTCGCCGCCGCATGATTGCGCAGCTTATGAGATCAGCGTGCTGCACGTCGAGGATTCACGCGGCGGCTCCACCTTCATGCATGAGAAAGTCCGCGAAGGCGACGAGCTGAAGGTCAGCTATCCCGTCAACCTGTTCCAGCCGGACTGGCGCGGACGCAAGCATCTTCTGATCGCCGGCGGCATCGGCATTACCCCCTTCATCGCGATGATGGAGCAGTTTTCCCGCGACGGCGCCAATTTCGAGCTGCATTATGCCATCCGCACGCGCGACCGCGGCGCCTATTGGCAGGAACTCGCCGAGCGCTATGGCGGACATCGGATCAAGATCTATTGCGATGCCGAAGGCGGCACCATTCCGTTGACCCGCTTGCTCGACAGCCAGCCGCTCGGCACGCATCTTTATGTCTGCGGCCCATCCGGGATGATCGACGGCGTGCTGAAAACCGGCCTCAACGCCGGCTGGCCGGAACAGAACCTGCATTCGGAACGGTTCCTGTCGTCTCTACCAGGCAAGCCCTTCGCGATCGAGCTCCTGCGGTCCGGCAAGACCGTGAAGGTCGGCCACCACGAAAGCATGCTGGAGGCGATCGAGGCGGCGGGCGTCGACGCGCCCTTCCTCTGTCGCGGCGGCGCCTGCGGTCAATGCGAGACCGGGGTCGTCACCTGCGACGGCAAGCTGCTGCACCATGACGTCTATTTGACGAGCGAAGAAAAAGCATCCGGCCGCAAGGTGATGATCTGCGTTTCCCGCTTCGAGGGAAACACGCTTCATCTTGATCTCTAGCGGCATCGGGAAAAGCGGAACAAGGAGACCGGACATGGCAATCGTCTTCAAGCAGGAAACCTTCCGGAACGATTTCAGCTATCGGAACAGCCCCGAGAACATTCGGCGTTTCCCGTTTCCCTTCGACCGCGACGAATACATGTATTCGGTCAATATGGAGCCGCATGTGCATGGCCGGGCGGGAACCGTCTACGAAAGCCTGATCGACGTCGACGAGCATTACGTTGCCGAGATGCACGACCGGGCCCTCGTCCTAAAAGAAGATCCGCTGCGCTACCAGGCGCTGCCGCACATGATGAGCGCGCAATGGGATACGCTTGAACTGTTGATGGAAGAGCAGGCGGCGGGTTACCCCGACCATTTCACGCTGATCCGCAACGGCGACCAGTGGCGCTGGATCAACCGCCCACTCGGCATCGACGACAGCTTCACCTTCGGCGATGCCTCGACGCTGCCCTATGAGCCCTTCGAATATATCACCCGCCAGGCCCAGGGCGACTTCTGCATCGTCGACCAGCGCGACAGCAATCTCTGGATGGATGCCGGCATGGTGACGACGCAGGCCGACTGGTCGCTCGATTTCGATATCGGCATGAACTTCATGGAATGGCACGGACCGGTGCCGCTCGCCCACCAGATCGGCGTCTTCGACCGGGCGCTGAAATTCCTGCTGAACCTGCAGCAGGGCAAGCCGACACGACGCTTCAACTGGACGATGACGATCAATCCGCGGCTCGACACCAGCCCGGAGAATTATCACAAATGGGGTCCTGACCGCACGACGGTGACGCCAGACAATGTCGGCGAGAAGGTGCATCTGCGTGTCGAATTGCAAAGCCTCTGGCGCCTGCCGCGCTCGAACGCCATCCTCTTCGTCATCCGCTGCTACCTGATAAACATGGAAGAGCTCGTCACCGTGCCGAAATGGGCGCGCCGCTTTCCGCGCGTGCTGAGGACGCTGCCGCCGGAGCTTATCGACTACAAGGGCCTCACCCGCTTCCGCGAGACGACGATCGACTGGCTTTCGAAATATGACGATGGGGCGCCGACCAGCCCCGGCATCTATCCGGACTGAGGTGCAGCGATGCACCAGATAAAACGATATAATCAAGAGGGGAATGCTTCATGACAAGAGTAGCCGTCATCGGTGCCGGTCCTTCCGGGCTGGCGCAGCTGCGCGCCTTTCAATCGGCGGCCCAGAAGGGCGCCGAGATCCCGGAGATCGTCTGCTTCGAAAAGCAGTCGGATTGGGGCGGGCTCTGGAACTATACCTGGCGCACCGGGCTCGACGAATATGGCGAGCCGGTCCATGGCAGCATGTATCGTTACCTCTGGTCGAACGGCCCGAAGGAATGCCTCGAATTTGCCGATTATTCCTTCGAGGAGCATTTCGGCAAGCCGATCGCCTCCTATCCGCCGCGCGCCGTGCTCTGGGATTATATCAAGGGCCGCGTCGAGAAGGCGAACGTCCGCCATTGGGTGCGCTTCAGCACGCCGGTGCGCATGGTCCGCTTCGACGATCAGACGAAGAAGTTCACGGTGACGGCGCATAACCGCATCGAGGACCGGATGTATGACGAGGAATTCGACTATGTCGTCGTCGCCAGCGGTCACTTCTCGACGCCGAACGTGCCCTATTTCGAGGGTGTGAAGACCTTCAACGGCCGCGTGCTGCACGCCCACGACTTCCGCGACGCGCTGGAGTTCAAGGGCAAGGATATCCTGCTCGTCGGCCGCAGCTATTCGGCCGAAGACATCGGCTCGCAATGCTGGAAATACGGCGCGAAATCGGTGACGACGAGCTATCGCTCAAAACCGATGGGCTTCAAATGGCCGGAGAATTTCGAGGAGCGGCCGCTTCTGACCAAGCTCGAAAACCGCACGGCGCATTTCCTCGACGGCTCGACCAAGGAGGTCGATGCGGTGATCCTCTGCACCGGATACCAGCACCACTTCCCCTTCCTGCCCGACGATCTCCGGCTGAAGACCGCCAACCGCCTTTGGGCCGACAGCCTCTACAAGGGGGTGATCTTCGACAGGAACCCGCAGCTTTTCTATATCGGCATGCAGGACCAGTTCTACACCTTCAACATGTTCGACGTGCAGGCCTGGTGGGCACGCGACGTGATGATGGGCCGCATCACCCTGCCGCCGGAAGAGGAGCTGAAAGCCAATTTCGACATGTGGCGCGCCCGCGAGGAAACACTTGAGGATGCCGAGCAGATGATCTGGTATCAGGGTGACTATGTGAAGGAACTGCTTGCCGAAACCGATTATCCCAGCTTCGACATCGAGGCGACCAACCAGACCTTCATGGAGTGGGAACACCACAAGGCCCACAACATCATGGGCTTCCGCGACCATGCCTACCGATCGCTGATGACCGGCAACATGTCGCCGACGCACCACACGCCCTGGGTCGAGGCGCTCGACGATTCCATGGAGGAATATCTGCGCAACTGATGAGGCGGGCCTGCATTGCCGGAGGAGGGTGTTCGGGCACTCTCCTCCGGAAACGAGACGACATACATAAATCCATCTGCAACTCTTCTCTTCGGATGTGGCCTTCATGGATTTTCAAACGAGCATTCTCGGGCGCATGAGCGGTTTTCTCTATCGCTGCCGCGCCGATGAAAACTATACGATGCTTGAGATGACCAACGGCATCGAGCGCATCTTCGGTTATCCGGCCGACGAAATCATCGGCAACCGCACGCGGACCTTCACCTCGATCATGTACGAGGAAGATGTGCCTCTGATGGACGAGATCGTCGGACGGGCGCTGGAGAAGCGCACAGACTGGACGATGGAATACCGCATCCGTCACGCCATGGGCCATCTCATCTGGGTCACCGAGACCGGCGGCGGCATCTGGGACGAAAAGGGCGAGCTTCTCTATCTCGAAGGCAGCATCATCAACATCGAATCACTCTACCAGCGAATCGATGACCAGACCGCCGACATGCGCGTCACCGCTTCGAAGACCAATGAGATTCTGCAATCGCTGCGTTACCTCAAGCTGCTCGCCGTCAATGCCGGCATCGAGGCCGTCCGCGCCGGCACGGCCGGATCAGGCTTTGCGGTGCTTGCCGCCGAAATGCGCACGCTCGCCAACTCCTCGGAAGAGGCCGCACGGGCCATTTCCAACGCACAACGCAAGGCAGAAGGCTGAGCTTTACCCAAGCAGCGGCAGATTTGCGGCTCACGTTCAAAGCCGCATTATTAACCGTTCGGCGCCTCCGCAGATTGCAACGCTTTTCCAATGACTTGCGGTAGTCCTGCGCTTGCAGAATCTGCTGTGATTATGGCTAATGTTAAGGCTGCGTTAACTTTTTGTTAACCATAGCAGCGGTAGACATGGTCAACGATTTCTTCACATAGATGACCAAAGTGCTAACAGACGCTCGCTCTATCCGCATCAAGGGCCGCTCATTCCTCGCGGTCATGCTGTCCCCGGATCTTCCGATCGATGATTGGTTGATCAGGCTGGACGATCTGGCCGCGCGTTCGGCCGGCTTCTTCCTTGGACGGCCCGTCGTGCTCGACCTGACGGACCTGCAAATCGACCGGCCGCAGCTGAAGGACCTGATTGCCGAACTTGCCAAGCGCAATGTCAGCATCATGGGCATCGAAGGCGCGCGGCCTTCGATCCTCGGACCCGGCATGCCGCCGGCACTCAAAGGCGGTCGTTCGGTTTCCGATATCGAGGTTCAGGCAAAGGAGCCTGCCGATCCGCCCGGCAAACAGGCAGTGGCGGAGACCCGCCCGGCCATGCAATCGATCGTCATCAGGGAGCCGGTGCGCTCGGGGCAATCGGTGATCTTTCCGGAAGGCGACGTCACCGTCATCGGATCGGTCGCCTCGGGTGCCGAGGTCATCGCCGGCGGCTCCGTCCATATCTATGGCGCCTTGCGTGGCCGAGCCATGGCGGGATCCATCGGAAACGCATCGGCGCGGATCTTTTGCCGCAAGCTCGAGGCCGAGCTGGTTGCAATCGACGGCATCTACAAAATGGCGGAAGACATGGCCCCCAATCTTCGCGGACAGGCTGTTCAGCTCTGGCTTGAAGACGACGCGATCATGGCGGAAAAACTGATCTGACGACAGCGCCGCGCGTCTCTTCGAGAGCCGCAAAGGACGCTTTAACACTTAGAATTACTGGGGCCACGGCAAAGGAGAGACAATGATGGGGAAAGTGATCGTCGTCACGTCAGGCAAGGGCGGGGTTGGCAAGACCACCTCGACCGCCGCATTGGGAGCGGCGCTGGCGCAACGCAATGAAAAAGTCGTCGTCGTCGATTTCGACGTCGGCCTGCGCAATCTCGACCTCGTCATGGGCGCCGAGCGCAGGGTGGTCTACGACCTGATCAATGTCATCCAGGGCGACGCCAAGCTTACCCAGGCGCTGATCCGCGACAAGCGGCTGGAAACGCTGTTCCTGCTGCCGGCCTCGCAGACGCGCGACAAGGACAATCTGACAGCCGAGGGCGTCGAGCGCGTCATCAACGACCTGAAGCGCTATTTCGACTGGATCATCTGCGACAGCCCCGCCGGGATCGAGCGCGGCGCAACGCTTGCCATGCGCCACGCCGATGTTGCCGTGGTCGTCACCAATCCCGAGGTCTCGTCGGTGCGCGATTCCGATCGCATCATCGGCCTGCTGGATGCCAAGACCGCCAAGGCCGAGCGCGGCGAGCGGATGGAAAAGCACTTGCTGCTCACCCGCTACGACGCCAACCGCGCCGAACGCGGCGACATGCTCAAGGTCGACGACGTCCTGGAAATCCTGTCCATCCCGCTGCTCGGCATCATACCCGAAAGCATGGATGTTCTGCGGGCATCCAACATCGGTGCGCCGGTTACGCTGGCAGACAGCCGCAGCGCGGCTGCGATGGCCTATTTCGATGCCGCTCGCCGGCTCGCCGGCGAGACGGTGCCGATCGCCATCCCAGAGGAAAAGAGGAATATTTTCGGTAAGATCTTCGGACGGAGGGCGGCATGAATATTTTCCGTCTTTTCAACAAGCAGAGAACCGCACCGGCCGCCCGTGAACGGCTGCAGGTCCTTCTCGCACATGAACGTTCCTCGGCGGGGTCGGACCTGGTCACCCTGCTGCGCGAGGAAATCCTTGCGGTGATCGCAAAGCATGTACAACTCGACCACGACAAGGTGCAGGTGACGATCGACCGCAACGAATACGTCTCGACCCTTGAGATCGACGTCGAAATCCCGCTGAATGCAGCCGTGCAGGCCGCTTGAAAGAGAGCGCTGCCTGTTACGACAACAGGCGGCGCTGACGATCAGGACTTCCTGGCTTTGCGATTAGCGTAACGCAGGTCGCGTTCGGCCTTTCGGGCGGCTTCATCGGCAATCACCCGGGCGATCCGGTCTTTGTCAGCCGCTTCGCGCGCGTCGGCATCGGCGCGTGCTGCGGCCTCGGCGGCAGCCTGACGTTCGGCCTCGGCGGCCTGAGCCCGCTCCAGCTCCTCGAGCTTGACCCGTTCCCGCTGAGCGCGACGTTCTTCCCTGGCCGCGGCAATGGCTTGACGCTCCGCCTGCTTTGCCAGCCTTGTCGGTTCGGCTGAATCCTTGGCGCTACGATACGCATTGAGGAGAGCCGCCTTGGCTTCGGCAGCGGCGCTGCGGCGATCGGAAAGCTCGTTGTTTTTGGCGTTTTTCAAATCTGTTTCCTGACTGTTTGACTTCGACCCTACGGCGCCGCACGTCTTAAGACGCGCAAAGGGCGCTGTAATACCTTGAACTGCTGCATCGCTTTATCCGGAAATCGGACCGATTTAAGGAATTATGCCGTAGGGTCAGATTTTCTTTTTTCGCTTCGCGCTGGGAGCAGTAACCCCTGTCAGGCGATCCTGCAATTCCTTGGCTTCACGCGCTTCGCGTAACCGCAAGGTTTTTTCCTCGCGGGCACGTACGGTCGAATCGATCTCTTCGACCGCGCGGCTTCGCGCCAGGAATTGCGATTGCGCGTTTCCAAAGGCAATCTCCGCCTGCTTGCGTGATTTGCTGTGTGACTCTGTCATATTAATCCTGGATTTGTGAGCCCGCTTGGCGAAAGCAGCAAAAAGGCCAGGCAACTTGCCTGACCTTGATAGTATCATACTTTCGACAGTGCCGGTACATCCGCGGTCAAAGGAAAGCAGATTTCAGTTTAAGCAGCTTGGAGATTGCAAGCGGACATTTTGCCCGACTTGTTATCGCGCTCAAGCTCGTAGCCGATCTTCTGGCCTTCGACGATTTCGCGCATGCCGGCGCGTTCGACGGCAGAGATGTGGACGAAGGCGTCAGCGCCGCCGTCATCAGGCTGAATGAAGCCGAAGCCCTTGGTGGAATTGAACCATTTAACTGTGCCAGTGGTCATAACAAACCCTTTCATAGCAATTGAACGACCGCACGTGCGGAAGCACGACGGATGATGATCTCGATTTTGAAGAGGGAAGTTCGTCCAGGGCACGTTGCCAGCGTGCGATAACAAAAGTCAAACAAGCAATATCGACCACCGAGATATAATCATCAAAGCCGGATATGTCAACTTTTAGTTTTTTTGACACGCCAATTCGCCATTAGATTGCATCTCGCTGGTCGTGCGCGTCGGCGGCAATATCAACTGCCGATCACCGTCTCCCGACCTCGAAAGCAGGCATTACGAGCGCGGCCGCGTCTTCTGCGGGTCGTAGTGCGAAAGCGGCACGGTCGTCGCCGGCAGGCGCTTCTGGTGGCCGTCGAGCTTACCGATCTCGACCTCGGTGCCGGGGCTTGCATGCATCACGTCGATGCGGGCGAGCGCGATCGTCTTGCCGAGGATCGGCGAGCGCGTGGCGCTGGTGATAACGCCCACCTGGCCCCGGCCGATATGGATGCAATCGCCATGGCCGACGGCCTCGTTGGCCTTGATGTCGAGGCCGACGAGCAGATGGCGCGGATGCTCCTTGCGCCGGATCAGCGCCTCGCGGCCGATGAATTCGTCCTGCTTGGATTTCAGCGGCACCGTGAAGCCGATCCCGGCCTCGAACGGGTCCGTCTGGTCGGTGAATTCGTGATGGGCAAAGATCAGGCCCGCCTCGATGCGAACCATGTCGAGCGCCTCCAGCCCCATCGGCTTCAACCCGTACGGCTGGCCCGCCTCCCAGACCGCGTCGAACACCGTCAGCGCATCCTTCGGATGACAGAAGATCTCGTAGCCGAGCTCACCCGTATAACCGGTGCGCGAGACGACGACAGGAGCGCCCTCGAAGCCGCCGATACGGCCGACGGTGAAGCGGAACCATTCGAGCTCGCCGATATCAGGCTGGCGCGGCGCCGTCCAAATGATCTCCTTGAGGATCTCGCGGCTTTTCGGCCCCTGCAGGGCGATGTTGTGCATCTGATCGGTCGAAGAGCGGACCCAGGCTTTGAAACCCTTTTTCTCCGCCTGCTGACGCAACCAGATGCCGCTGAAATCATCGCCGCCGATCCAGCGGAAGTTCTTGTCACCGAGCCGGAACAGCGTGCCATCGTCGATCATGCCACCGTTTTCGTAGCACATGGCGGAATAGACAACCTGGCCGGTCGACAGTTTGCGCACGTCGCGCGTCAGGCAATATTGCAGCAGCTCTTCGGCATCCGGCCCCGTCACCTCGAATTTCCGCAAGGGCGAGAGGTCGATGACGGCAGCGCGCTCGCGGCAGGCCCAGTATTCCTCGACCGGCCCTTCGCTGGAAAAGCGGTTCGGCAGCCAGTAGCCGCGATATTCGGTGTAGTCCCGTGTCAAGGCGGAGAGGCGGGGATGGAAGGCGGTTTCGCGCGTCAGTTCGGCGTCTGCATCTGGGGTCATGCGATAGGCCACCGCTCGTGAGAATTTCTCTTTTCCGGAAAAGGTGCGGACGTGGATATCCGTCGGATCCCAGCCGTTCGCAGCGTCGATATCGTCAGGGCAAGACGAGGAGACGCAGACGAGATCGGTCAGCGCCCGCATCAGCACGTAATCGCCGGGACGCGACCAGGGCTCGTCGAGATAGAGCTGGTTGTTGTGGTCGATATTGGTGTTGTAGAAATAGTTCAGCGCTTCCCAGCCCTTGCGGCCGGCAATGCCGTAAGGCGCCAGCACCGCATTGAAATTATCCGTGCAATTGACGTGGCCGGGATAACCCATGTCGTCGTAATAGCGCGAGTTGCAGGCGGTCGCGAAAGCATCGTGGCGCCCGACCGTATCCTGGACGATTTCGACCAGTGGCTCGAAGTCGCGGTCGAAGGCCTTGGAGGGGAGACCCGGCATCGGATAGCTGCGGCCGAGCAGAGTGCGGGTGACGGTGGAATCGAGCGCGAGGTCGAGACCCTTGTCGACCTTGCGGGCGGCGAAGGCCTGGAAATCGGTGCACTGGCGTCCATAGACGTCGATGATCTGGATGAATTCGCCGGCCCGCACGAAATAGGCCGCGGCGGTCGCCGCCCGGATGCGGATATCCTCGACGGGATCGGCGGCCGGTTCCGGCAAAGCGGAAGCGTAATCGCGGATCAGCAGGCTGCGCATGATCCTGATCTCGATCGGCGTCGCCGTATCCTGCGCCTCCGGCGACATGGTGCTGGCGGGTGCCGCGACGATCAGCAGGCCCTTCAGGGAAATCGTGAAATCCGCCCGGCTGCCAGGCATCGATCCCGCCCCGAAGATGCAGAGCGCGCCGGCGACTGCCAGATCGGCGCCGCGACGCTGAAGCGCTGCACGCGTACGGGCAGCGCTCTCATCCTCCGCTTGAAGAATGGCTTTCAAACCTTCGGCTGAATTGCTGAAATCCGTTCCGAGACCGGCCGCGAGGAAACGCCCTTTCTCGTCGAGAAAGGAGATCTCGCAGAGCTGACCGCCCTCGCTGTCGATGACGCTGACGCGATCGCCCGGCTCGACGCGCATAACGACCGATCCGCCGCCCTTTGTCCTATAGCGCTCGGTTCCCGCCGGCAGGGTGGGAATGCCGGGATAATACACGAGGCTCGGAGCGGTCGGCCGCAGGCCTGTCATAGCAGGATGAAGTTCTCGCATACTGCCCTCATGGGAGGATCGGGCGTCCTCGGACACCCATCCATGCAGGTTACAAAATGCCCCGGGAAAGTAAAGTGATGTTGACTAAAAAGAAAATATCTTCACTATGCATAAAGAGTTGAGACTCGGGGAATCCGTCGGGAACACGGATCGCCAAAATCATCCGGGCGGGCTTGAGACTGTCAGGGAGACACGTTCAGGGAGACGTACGAAGATACGTCCGGAACAAATAGAATGGGGAATTTCACCGATGACAGACGTTGTGGAGGCCGGGATTGCATCCGGCACCGAAGGTAAGCTTGTACGCGCGCTCGACTGGAAGGGCGCATTCTGGGTGGCTGCGGGCGTGCCGCCGCTCGTTCTTTTCTCCATTGGCGGCATCGCAGGCACGACGGGCAAGCTCGCCTTCGTCGTCTGGATCATCTCGATGGTGATGGGTTTCCTGCAATCCTTCACCTATGCCGAAATCGCCGGCATGTTCGCCAACAAATCCGGCGGCGCCTCAGTCTACGGCGCCACTGCCTGGCTGCGTTACTCGAAATTCATCGCGCCGCTGTCCGTCTGGTGCAACTGGTTTGCCTGGTCGCCGGTGCTGTCGCTCGGCTGCGCCATCGCCGCCGGTTATATCCTCAACGCTTTCTACCCAATTCCGGCGGCGGATTCGCAAATGGTCCTCGACTGGATCTCAGCGCATGCCGCTTCCGTCACGGCCGACAGCCCCCGCGTCGCCGAATATATCGCAGCCCATGCCGGCACTACGCCGGATGACGCCGTCAAGGCGTTGCTCGGCACCGACGGGATCGCCGCTCTGACGCCGGCGATCCGCAGCTGGTCGCTCTTGAGCTTCAACATTCCCTTCCTCGCCACCGCCAATATCAACGCCACCTTCTTCATCGGCGGCATGCTGATGCTGATCATCTTCGCGATCCAGCATCGTGGCATTTCGGAAACGGCAAGCGTGCAGAAGTGGCTGGCCATCATCGTGCTGGTGCCGCTGCTCATCATCGGCCTCTATCCGATCGTCAGCGGCCAGATCCTTGCCACCAACGTCACCGGCCTCGTGCCGCCGACAGCCGCCTATGCCGCTGCCGACGGCACCTGGAGCAACGGCGGCTGGACGCTCTTCCTCGGCGGCCTCTATATCGCCGCCTGGTCGACCTACGGCTTCGAGACGGCGGTCTGCTACACCCGCGAGCTGAAGAACCCGAAGACCGACACCTTCAAGGCGATCTTCTATTCCGGCCTTGCCTGCTGCCTGTTCTTCTTCCTCGTGCCCTTCGCCTTCCAGGGCGTTCTCGGCCATGCAGGCATGCTGGCCCCCGGCATCGTCGATGGCACCGGTGTCGCCGAAGCGCTCGGCGGCCTGATCGGCGCCGGCCGGATCGTCACCCAGCTGCTCGTCGTGTTGATGATCATGGCGCTTTTCCTCGCCATCATGACGGCGATGGCCGGCTCGTCGCGCACGCTCTACCAGGGCTCGAAGGATGGTTGGCTGCCGAAATATCTCGACCACGTCAACGAGCACGGCGCGCCGACCAGGGCGATGTGGACCGATTTCGCCTTCAATCTCTTCCTGCTGGCGATCGCCTCGGATGTCGGCGGCTACTTCTTCGTGCTCGCCGTCTCGAATGTCGGCTACATCATCTTCAACTTCCTGAACCTCAATTCCGGCTGGATCCACCGGATGGATTCCGGCCATATCGAACGCCCCTGGAAGGCGCCGACCTGGCTGATCGGCCTCAACACCGTGCTGGCCTTCGTCAACGCGCTGTTTCTCGGCGCCGGTGCCAAGGTCTGGGGTTATTCCAATGCGCTCTGGGTCGGCTTCATCTTCGCCGCCCTGATCCTGCCGGTCTTCGCCTATCGCCACTATGTGCGCGACGGCGGCAAATTCCCGGCCGGCGCGATGGAGGATCTTGGCCTCGTCGGCCAGGATCTGGGCGTCAAGAAAGCCGGCATGCTGCCCTATCTCGCACTCGCCGGCGGCCTGGCGATCGTCCTGATCGCCAACGTCATCTTCCAGCTTCCGGCCTAAAATCGCCTCCCAAGCAGAAAGGCCGAAAAGCCGCCATGGAAACATGGCGGCTTTTTCATTGGTGGTTGCAGACCGGGCGAGACGACTCT
>NZ_JACCEZ010000004.1:0-470161 GCF_013416305.1 Rhizobium sp. WYCCWR 11128 | reverse complement strand
GCCGACCTGGTGGTTATGGCGGGGTGGCTGCACCCGTTCCCTTTCCGAACACGGCCGTGAAACGCCCCTGCGCCCATGGTACTTCGTCTTAAGACGCGGGAGAGTAGGTCGCTGCCAGGTCTGCAAAACGCAACTGATGTAAAACAATCTTCTCATTCACAGCCAACGGCCCAAAGCCGAGACAAAGGGCCGCTCACAAAGCGGCCTTTCGTGTTAGAATAATGCAGCAAATCTCAAAGATTTGCACATGGCGCGGGGTGGAGCAGCCCGGTAGCTCGTCAGGCTCATAACCTGAAGGCCGCAGGTTCAAATCCTGCCCCCGCAACCACTGAGACTTGAATATTTTGCCATTCAAGTCGTTTCTCTGAAAGCTCCTCCGCGTAAGCGTCGAGGAGCTTTTTTTGTTTCTGCTCCGTGTCAATCTTGCCGGCCCGCAGCTTCTCCAGATAGTCGTGTTGCTTGAGCGCCTCGAACTGTTTCTCCATGATCGTCGCGGCTTCCATCGCGGCGAGGATCGAGGCGATGCGGCCGTGGACTTCGAGTGATGCCGGCTGGTGGCCCGGGGTCTTGCCGATCACCACTTTCTGAATGAACTGCCGCACGATGTTGATGAACGGCTGCTTCGTTGCGGCATCTGCGTGCTCGCGCATGTAGTAGAACGCGGAGTTGATGACCAGTTCGACGGCCTGCGGGCTGACCTCCGTCTTCAGCTTCCTGATCTTCTCTCCGAAATCTTCCGCCTCTGGCGCCTGCTTCAGACACGCTTCAAGGCCTCCACGGCGCTCCTCAAACTGGTCAAGCATGTCGTCGAACGCTGCCAAGTGCGGCCGGCCTTCGGCCGCGCGATCGCTGATCTGTTGGATGATCTGGCGCTGCTCCTGTTCGACAGCCTTCAACTCCCCGGAAATGCGCTTGCGCTCGTCGGGCTCGTTCTTGACGGACGCGGCGAGGTTCTGGCGAGCCTGTCCGGCGACGTCGTCAAATACGCCCATGGCGAAGAATGCGGCGGGAAGACAGGACAGAACCCGATCCTCCAGGTTCTTGCGCAGAATGGTCTTCTGGTTGGAGCAGCAGGCGCCGCCGAGGCCATCGACCGGCAGCTTGCTCTTGTGGTTCGAGCAGCCGTAGCGTTCCTTGGCCATGATGGCGTAGGAGCCGCCACACTCCGCGCATTCCAGCATGCCACTCAGGAGATAGCTCGGCCGGTGGGTCCGGTTCAGCCGATTGGTCGTCGTTCGGGAAAAGTTCTCCAACGTCGTCAGTTGCCTTTCCTTCACCCGCGCCCAGAGATCGTCACTGATGATGCGCATATGCGGGACTTCCGTGACGATCCATTCGCTTTTGTCGTTGAGGCGCGCGGTTCGGCGTTCGGTCTCCGGGTTCTTCCGAAAATTCTGTTTGTTCCAGATCAATCGGCCGACATAGAGTTCGTTGTGAAGGATGCCGGCCTGACGCTTGCCATCTCCACGGATGGTGTCGTCGCGCCAGTACTTGTGCTCCGGGGCGGGCACGCGGCGGGCATTGAGGCTCTGGGCGATCGCGGCCGGACTGACCCCGTTGGCATATTGCTCGAAGATCCAGCGCACGATCTCGGCCTGGGGCGGTTCGATCTCGCGCAGGCCCCTGATGCGGTCGCCGTTGGCGTCGCGCTGCTGGCCAAGGCGGTAGCCATAGGAGAGGCGGGTCGTTGCGATGCCCTTGCGCGCCGCCGTCTTCATGCCTTCTCGTGTGCGGTAGCGGATTTGCTCCACGAGTTCATGGCTCAGTGTGGAGCGCAGGTGCAACTCCATGTTGCTCACTGGCTGACCGGCTTGGACTGTCCAGATTGCGGTGTCATGGTAGGCGAGATCCTTGAGGATCTTGGAGCTGTGCTCGACGTCACGGGAGAGGCGATCGACGGTGACGCAGAGTACGATATCGATGCGTTCCCGCTTCACATGCGCCAGCAGTTGCTGGATTCCGGGTCGGGATGTAAACGAGGTTCCGCTGATTGCGGAATCGGAATAGACCTCCACCAGCTTCCAGCCCCTGTCTGCGACAAATGTCTTGCCGAGTTCGGTCTGGGTTTCGATCGACACCTCGTTCTGGCGGTCGGTGGAGTAGCGGGCATAAAACAGGACGGTCTTGGTCATGTGCTGAGTTCCATCTTAAACAATCTACTGGGTGAACACTGGCAGGCTTTGCCGGCCAGCTTGATGCGGACCTGCTCGCGGGGGGCAGCTATTCTGCCGCGCTCCGTGCGGCCAGGCGCTGGCGCTGCTTCACCCGGTGCCAAAGGTCCTGGGTTACGATCTGAAGTGCCGGCACGAAGTCGAAACAGTCCCGGCCTGGTACCCAGAAGCGGCCGAGGTAGATCTCGTCGTTGAGAATGCCGTTCTTTGCGCGCGATCACCACGGATCATGCTGTCACGCCATGGCTTGCCGCGCGGACCAATGACACCCAGCGTATTGAGGCCTGCTGCTATCTTTGCCGGCGACATGCCCTCGGCATACAACTGGAAAATCTGCTGAACGACTTGGGCTGCGTCGGCATCTACCGCCGTGAAGCCGAAGATGTATTGGCGATCGGCGTTGAAATCGCCCGTATAGCGGTAGCCATATGAAAGACGCACAAGGCGTTCGGCCTCGTAGAGGTCGTCCGGCATCGGCGCGATATGACTGCCGCGTCCGAACATGCTGCCATGATCATCGCGATAGTATTCGATCAGGTCATTAGTCTTGATCTGAACGCCCGGATCGGCCGCCCAGAGTTCGATGCCATTTCCGCGGAGTTCATGCAGCAGCCATTCCGCAACGGCATGCCTTGAGCACAAGCGGTCCAGCGTATGGCAGAGGATGACATCGATCATCGCCCCTTCAATATATCCAAGGAGTTTACGGGCACCTGGCTGTGCCGTGAAGACGACTTCGCCGATGTCCTCATCGCGGCAGATAGCTTCCAGTGACCAGCCGTTCTCCTTGATGAAACGCTTGGCATAATAGAGCTGTGTATCGGAGCATGCGCCGAGATGGGGTGTGGTCGAACTGCGTGCATAAAACAAAACGTTCTTCGCCATGGTGACCTCTCAGTTGAGATGAAAACTTTCCTTGGGGGACATGGTAGCCGGCAGCGGGAGACCTGAGAGCCCCCGCAGCGCTGCCAAGCCGTCATGGTCTGGCGTCAGTGCGTGATGGAAATTTACGACCAGTCGTGGAAACCGCCCGTGGCGCGAGGTGATTGCCGATGGCAATAATTGCCGCAATCACGTTCGCCGGCGTCGGCCTGGCTAGTAGCCCATAGAGGCGCGGTAAGTCGCGGCCTCGTTGGAGTTGCCACGAAGCCGGCCATCGCGCTGCGGCTCGAGGATCTGCTGCTCAAGACTGTCGCGAGCGCCGAGCCAATACCAACCGCCCTGATCGGGGAGGATAACGAAAACCTCGTTCGGCGTGATCCTGATGCGGGTTGCTCCCGTCTCAGCCTTGATTACCTCACGAAAAAGCCGGTCGCATTTACTGTTCGCGTCGTTCTTCTTCGCTTTGGAGGCCGGCTCCCTGGAGGCGATTGTCGAGGGGGCGATGCGCTTTGTCAGAACCAACACGCGGCTGACCTTCTTGCGGCGCCCCTCGGCCTCGTCGATGTCGATAACAATGCCGCGGCTGAAGATATCGCAGAAAAGGCCGCCGCTCACGGCAACGGAGTGCGTGCTGAGCAACACGACGCAGGGATGATCGCGCTCGACCCCGGTTCGCGCGTTCAGATAGGCAGCGAGTGTCGGCCGGTCAGGAAGATGGCGCCAGTATCCGACGTATCCCAACAGGCGCAGTGCCTCCTGAACCTCTCCGTCACGGGTTCTTTTGATCGGAGGGGTGCGCGGGAAGTCGAGCCACCGCGAGCCGTAGCGCACCTGACGGATTGCGTCTTTCGCTTTAGACAAACCTACGCCGGTGATCGACGCGATAACGCCCGGCCCGGAATACAGGCGGGATTTGGTATCGTTGTCGACGTCGTGCAGGTAGCGCGTTTTGACTGCTCCGGTATCGGAAGCACGCTTGGTCACCTGGTGTTTTGCGCGATCTTTCGGACCCAGAGCGGATTCCGACGGAATGCCGCCGGCGGTGCCCGACTTGCCAAGGGCGAAAGCCAGACTCTTTTGGCGATCGTCCTTAGAGCGGGCGAGCTCGCAGTTCTCTTTCTGCGAGAGTGGGGGATGCGACATGTTGGCTCCTTTCACGAGCAGATCTTCGTCGTCGTCTACGACGAAGATCTGCGCGAAGAGCCTGATCGCGCCTGCGGCCGGTGCAGATTCCGAGACCGGAATCATCCTTGCACTCGATGTCCCGGGACGGCTGGATTGTGGCGCCGTCGACATGGGTTTGGTGAACCATTGGCGCCTCCTTTCCGTTGCGGGCTGGCCTGTTGAACACTTGTCGGCGCCAATAGCTCATAAAGCCGAGCAATTCTCAAGTGTCTGTATTTACATGGCTATCGATGCTAATTTGCTGAGAACTGCCCCGAATCTCGAAATGGGACAGCGGGAACCCCTGAGCGATCAGAACGCGCAACTCCGAGCGGCAATGACAGTAAGTCATTGTTAAGTATGAATTTACGAAAATGCTGTTGCGCATACGCAACACATTGATTGCGCGGTGAGCTATCCGTCAATCAGGCCTGCTTGCCGGCCCGAGCCGCCCCCGTGGTGCATAAGTCCGGCGTGAAGGTCGAGTTTCCGGAACCTCTGTTTCGCGAGTGGGATGACCCCGCGGATCTCGCCGAAGCACTCCAGTTCCACATGCGTCGCCACGGTGAGACCTACTGGGTTCTCTATCGATCGGTCGTGCGGGCTGACGAGCCCATGGACAAGAATACGCTGTTGAGTTGGATCGAAGGCCGGCGCGTGCCGCGAAGCACAGACAGCTTCGATGTGCTTGGTCGTATCGAGCGCCGTTACCGTCTCCGGGAAGGCTATTTCAAAGCGAAGCTGCCGCATCAGTCGCGATCGGCGTCCGGGTTCAATCTATCGGGTATCGAGCCTGCGGAGCGACGCAGGATCGCGTGGCATCTACCAGATGACTTCAATTCGCTTCCGTTCGCCAAGCGCGAGGAGATTCTGGATTGGGTCCGTTGCGTCATCATCAGCGGGTCGACGGACTACCGCAAATTCCAGGCAGCAGCAGCGAAGCAGCGCTACGCCATCCGCTTCCCGGGCGTATCATATGGCGGACGTGCGCCGCGCGATGGAAAGATCACAGTACCGGCGAACTATGAAGAGACCTGGATCGACGACCCCGACCTGCTGTCCGGCGTCATCGATGCGCCGCCGACGCTCGCAATGGAAATGGCCGATTTGGTCCGCTTCAAAACATCCGCACTGACATCGATCGGCTTTCAGCGCAACGGTGTCTGGGGCGAGGAAACCGCCTCCCAGAAGATCGAGCATCTCGGCCTGATGTTTGGCGCACTTGCGGCGTCAAAGGCGGGAGAGATCAAGGGATATGGGGTGCCGCTGCGTCAACTGACCTTCGGGCTGCTTATCTTTCCGAGTGTCTGGGACTGGTATCTGCAATGGCGCGAAAGCCGGCGGGGCTTCTATACGGCCTGGGAAGTCGACATGCTCCGGATCGCCCTGGCGATCACGAAGGAAGGCACCGGATGGCTTCGACAGCATCCTGAACTTCTCGCTCGCGTTCATCCCATTCCCGGTCTCGTTTCGCAAAACGAGATCGACTACGCCCGTGAGGACTGGCACGGAGCCTGCGAGGATTTCCACAAACACGCAGCTCACCGGGTCAAAGAGATCCAGCGGATCGCCCGGGTCCATCGCGATCCCTTCGAGCCGATCATGCCGGTCCTCGAAGCTGACAGTCCGGTCGGCGAATATCGGAAGATCACCGAGGAGATCATCAGGCTGATGCCTGATGAGGAGCGCTATCCGCGTCCGGCCGCGGAAGCAGTTCGCTCGTTCCTGATGCTCCGCCTGGGACTGCATCTCGGACTTCGCCAGAAAAACCTTCGGCAATTGATGCTATGCCCACGCGGACAGATGCCGCGCCCGGAACGCGTGCTCGAAAAACTCAAGCGCGGTGAGCTCCGTTGGAGTGATCGTGACGGTGGCTGGGAGTTCTGATTCCAGCAGTGGCTTTCAAAAATGCCCACTCGTCGTTTTTCGGAGACAAGCCGTTTCGGCTGCTTCTGCCGGATCTGCTCGAGCTCTACCGTCATATCGATGACTACGTCGATCGCCATCGCTCCACGCTTCTGAAGGGAGTTGCCGATCCCGGAACATTCTTTGTGAAAACCGTCAAGACGACAAGCACTGATGCAGCATACGACGTCACGACCTTTTACGAGGCATGGCGGCTCACCATTCAACGCTACGGAATCTACAATCCATACACCGGGCGAGGAGCGATCAAGGGACTGCTGCCCCATGGCCCGCATAACGTCCGGGATGTGCTGGCGACCCATATCCTGAAGCAGACCGGCTCATACGAACAGGCGAGCTACGCCATCCAGGATACGGCGGACATGGTCGCCAAGCACTACGGCCGCTTCCTGCCGCAGGACAAGGCGGCGCTCGCTGCGCGCATTCTCAATCAAGTTTGGGAGGCCGCGTAAAACATAGACGGCGCCGCGAACGATTTCCGGCGCCGAGTCACCACCTATTCATTTCCGCTGTCGGCCCCCCCTTCCGGTATCAACCCGCTGGAGGCGGAGAACATGTCGCCCAGTGATCATGGACGACCGTACGCAGACCATCTACGCTGTCGCCTGTGGAAACGTTCCGGCCGCAATAATTCTATCGAGCGCTTAACGCTCCCCGGATTACTCGCCCAGCCGTTCTATCGTATGCATATCGATGACCCTACCCGTACATGTCGCCTTCTCGGAAATGTTCCTGAAACCAACGAGCAATCTGCGAGTTGCCGCCAACAATCCGAACGGCACCAGCATTGTTGGCCGTCCTGTTGATCTTTGAGATCACAGGCTCGGCACCGCTATTGAACCGGAATCGGCTCACCGTCTTTGCCAAGTTATCGACTGGCGTCGGCACCCGGATATAGAACCCTTTGGTGTAGTAGGTAGCACCCAGCGTGACGGTGAAAGTCGCTGCGGCACGAGAAGATGAACTCGCGGCTGTTGTGATTCTAGCCATGGTCGAAGGTTGGAAGACCTTTCTCACGGATCGCAGATATTTAAGAGTTGAGACAATGAATTAATAAACACAATGGCGTAGGACGGTCTAATAGCGCGGGGGTGAGCAATGTTCGTTCGGTCGAACGGGGGACAGTACGTATCGCTGGGTATCGGCAAGCAGATCGACCGAAAAGGGTCTCTCTGTGCGGTCGAGTATTTCGATTCGCCCACTTCCGAAACCATAGTCCACAATATTGAAAGCCGGCTGATAGAACGCATAACCATTGCCAAGCAAGCGCGGGTCTATTGCTTCGATTCGCGGACGGCCACATGGGAAATTGGTCATCTGCTAGACGACAGCGGCGATAGCCAACTCATTCAGTTCCCCGAGAACAAGTCCAGACGACTGCGGTGCGAGTCGGTGTTCGTCAGATGGGATCTTCCAATCAAGGACCCGACATCATTTCTCGCTAACCGGATAAGCGAGAGCCCGCGCTTTGCGGAAGGGCGAAGCGCGTTTGTTCGCTCACAAACGCATCAACGTGCCGCGTCGAAGGGAATGTCCGCGCTGCTTGCATGCGCTGTGGAACTCGAACCGCATCAGATTGAAGTCGTGCGACGCATCTTGCAAGACCCAGTGCAGCGCTACCTGCTTGCCGACGAAGTGGGCCTCGGAAAGACGATCGAAGCTGGTGTCCTCATCCGCCAATGTGTTCTCGATATGAAAGGGAATTGCACCGTTCTCGTGGCGGTTCCTGCCCCATTGATCAGTCAATGGCGCGCGGAACTATCTAGCAAATTCCTTCTCGAACGTCATCTCGACCGCGGGATTCATGTAATTTCACATGACGAGGATGACCAGATTCGAACCCTTCTGCCCAAGGCGACGATGCTCGTCATCGATGAGGCGCATCAACTGATCGACCTAGGTATCGCGAATGAAACTAGCGTATACCAGGACATCGCCCGCGTCGCTCCAATATTAGAGCGGGTCCTTTTGTTGTCGGCGACACCAGCCCTTCACAATGAGCGTGGATTTATGAGAATGCTCCATCTCCTCGATCCGCCGACATATCCGCTCGATGGCGAGGACGCGTTCCGCCGCAAGGTCGAGAACCGGCAGGCGCTGGCAGAAATCGTCGCCGGTCTGACACCGCAAAATGTGCTGTTTCTCGATCACGCGATAGATCAATTGCGCCGGCTGTTTCCCGAGGATGAATTGCTCCGGGAACACCTTGAGAAGCTCGGTACCATTGTCGAGACGATGCCGGACGAGAGCGATCCGGCGTTGATGGAAACGATTAATCAATTGCATGACCACCTGAGCGAAGTCTACCGGTTGCACCGGCGTATCTTGCGCCATCGTCGTCGAGACATCAGCGGGCTGACACCAGATAGATCAGGGGCCGAGATCGTCCGCTATCGCAGCAGCGATCGGGCAGCCTTGACCAGCGCGTTGGAAGACTGGCGGTTTGGCGAGTCGACCAAACTCGATGAAGCCGACCGCGAGGCACTCTGGAAGAAACGTGCGCGAACCTTTTGGCTCGTGCTCGATCGCGGATCGCAATATCCGAGTTCCGGGGCTGGGCTAGTCAGTCTTCTGGCGCAGCAGACTGGGATAGTTAGTGATGCGAGTCGGTTCGCGGCGGTTCGCCGGTGCCTCGGGCGTCCGGGATTGTTCGAGGATCGCGCCGATGCGCTCATTGAGGCGCTGCAGCCTTTTGTAAGTTCGGGCTCGAAATGCATCGTTTTTTGCTCCGATACCAAGTCTGCCGATCTTCTGGCAAAGCGAATCGCCAGGAGATTGGGCATCGTGGTCGATCGGCATGATCCTACCAGTGAGGCATGGACCGCTTTCAACAATAGCGCCGATCGTTCGGTTCTGGTTTGTGATCGGCGGGCGGAAGAGGGTCTCAATCTCCAGGGAGGCAAGAAGGTCGTGGTCCACTACGACCTTCCTTTCAATCCCAATCGAATGGAGCAACGTTTGGGTCGTGCAGACCGCTACGGATCCGACCATGCCGTGCGCTCTGTTGTGCTCGCTTGCGAGGACGATCCTTTTGAGATGGCGTGGGTCGAGTATCTCGATTCGGCGCTCAAAGTGTTCGACCGATCGGTCGCGGGCCTGCAATATTTGCTGGAGAAAACCATGGGAGGCTTCGCGCTTCCGCTGTTTGTTGAGGGCGCCGAAGGGATCATTGATCTCACAGCGGAGAGCAACGGCGAACATGGGAAGATTGAGCGAGAAATTTCGGCGATAGATCAGCAGTATGCGCTCGACGCCCTGGGCGCGCCACCGGTCACTCTCTTCGACGATCTTGCCGCAGTCGAGGAGAACTGGCTCGCGATGGCGGGCGATACCACTACATGGCTTGAACAAACTCTACAATTTGGGCGCCTCGACGAACCGCGCCTCGCACCGAGCAGCGAGGCAGCGACGCCGTTCCGATACATCTACTCCACCATTCCCGGGCGCCACACACTCGTCCCGATGCAAACCTTCGTGGCGAATTGTGGCTCTGCCCTTGACCTCGGTCCGAGACGTCAAGGAGACACGACGATCAGGACTATGCCCTACACGTTTCGGCGACGCACTGCGTTGCATCCGCGCGCGCGCGCGAACGGTGTCGGTTTGCTGCGATACGGCGACGACTTGATCAGCGGCATCTCAGCGTTCACTGAGTCGGATGATCGCGGCCGATGCTTCGCCATGTGGCGTTTCGCACCGGATCATTCCGGTGACCCGGTCGCTGACATCTACTTCCGGTTCGACTTCGTCCTCGAAGCGGACGGCACCGCAGCGGCGTGCGTGCTCGCGGATCATGGCCGCGATACAGGCGCTGCGCGTGCGGCGATCCGCCGACGCAGCGACATGGCCCTTCCGCCCTTCTATCGCTCGATCTGGCTCGATCGCGAGCTAGCGCCCGTGAAGGATGAGGCGCTGCTCGCTCGCTTGGGTCACCCATATAATGTCGAGCCGGACCGCAGCGGTGCGGTCGATCTCAATTTGACTGCGCGGCGATGGCAGCGCCTGCTGCAAATGAAGCTCCCGGAACTCGCCTACTGGGGGGAGCTTTGCGGAAAAGCGCGTGCGATGGCGGAGGAGGTGCTTCGTGTCAATTCCGAGGTGGTCACGAGCCTTGGCGAGTCAGAGCAGCGCGCGGCCCGCGTCGATCGCGGGCGCCTTGGGCAATTGCGTGCCCGGGCCCGGGCCGGTGCGACGGAAGCGGAAAGCGCCGAGTTCGCATTCGAGGAGCAACTCGCCGCGGCGGTGCGGGCCGGTATCAACGCTCCGCGCGTGCAGCTAGATACGATCGGCGCGGTCTTCATCTCGGCGAGCCGAACGGCAACCGACCGAATTTCGGGCGGCATGTAATGGCGTTGCATGATTTCGGCACCCTACAGGAGGTTCTGCTCGACCTCGCCAAGCTGGAGGCCGAGCCGCCAGCCGTCGATGGCATTTTCGACAGGCTGACCCAGATTCTTCTCGCGTCTCAGGCGACGGGACGGCTCCACAGTCCACATGACGCGATGGCGCTTTTCCGACACGTGCTGCGCCGGCAATCGCTGCGGGCGGGTCAGCAGGCGCAGTTGCGCGTTCCGTCTGGTGCCGGTTGGCCTAGCCGAGATGATTGGGCGGTATTCGGCATTCGGGCGCACAGCGAAGCGAACGGACACTTCCTGATCGAAGCGCGGCCGTGGCGCGCGGCCTGGCTTGAGGACAGCGACAATCCGGTCTTCGAGGATGTCTTCGCCGAGCGAAATGTCCGGCTTGACTGGCAGCGGCCCATCGATCCGTTCCTCGGTGAGGCAAGTGGTTTCGACACCTATGTGTCCCCGGGACAGCGCGAAGCCGTGCGTAGCGCCTTTCTGCTGCCGCCTGGAGAGACCTTGGTGGTTGCTCTGCCGACTGGGTCGGGCAAGAGCTTCGTCGCCCAGGCCCCCGTGCTCGCGCGGGGCCTCGAAGGCGGTCTATCGCTCTGTGTCGTGCCGACGACTGCGCTGGTGCTCGACCAAGCGCGGCAGATGCGGCAGATGCTCAAACGCCGCTACCCTCGCCGGGAAGTGCCTGCGCTTGCTTGGCACGCCGGCCTCCACACGGAGGAGCGCGCCGCGATCAAGTCCGCTATCCGCGAGGGCCGCCAAGGCATTCTCTATTGTTCGCCCGAGGCAGTGACGGGCGCGCTGCTGCCCTCGCTTTACGATACGGCGCGCGCGGGGCTGATCTCGTATCTTATCGTCGATGAGGCCCATCTGGTGAGCCAATGGGGTGATGGCTTCCGCCCCGCCTTTCAAATGCTGGCGGGCGTGCGCCGCGGCCTGCTGGACGCATGCCCCGAAGGCCGGCGGTTCAGGACGCTCCTCATGTCGGCGACCCTGACGCCTGACACGGTGGAAACTATCGACGCGCTGTTCGGGCCCGCGCGCACGGTCCATATGGTCGCCTCGGTCCATCTTCGGCCAGAGCCACAATATTGGGTGCACCGCGAGGACGATCCCGAAGACAAGGATCGTAAGGTTCTCGAACTTCTGCGGCACGCGCCGCGCCCATTCATCCTCTATGTGACGAAGCGCAGTGATGCGAAACGATGGATCCGGCTGCTGCAGCGTGAAGGCTATGCGCGCACCGACTGCTTTCATGGCGAGACGCCGCATGCCGATCGTGTGCGCATCGTCGATCAATGGTCTGAGGGTCGGCTCGATGGAATCGTCGCCACCTCGGCCTTTGGGGTCGGCATCGACAAGCGCGACGTGCGCACGGTCATTCATGCCGCCGTGCCTGAGACGCTTGATCGCTTCTACCAGGAAGTGGGACGCGGCGGACGCGATGGCTGTCCCTCGGCGTCGTTCCTGATCTACTCGCGCGAGGATCAGGAGACGGCCAACCAGATCGCCTCGCCTTCTTTGATCAGCGACGATCTCGCGTTCGAGCGGTGGTCGACCATGTATGGTCACAGCGCGCGACTCGATACCATCGGGCAATTGCTCGAGGTTGACCTGGCAGTCGTTCCCCCGCGGCTGCGGAGGCAGTCGGACTATAACCAATCCTGGAACATGCGTACGTTGATCATGATGGCTCGCGCCGGCATGCTGAAACTTGAATCGCAGGCGCCGTCCCGCATCGCGCAGCGGGAGGACGAGAGCGAATCCGCCTTTGAACTCCGCAGCGACGAGCATTGGTCCGAATATTTTCAGCGCACTGTCGTTGGCATGTCGGAGTTCGGCCACCTCAGCCGCGAACGCTTCGAAGCGCTAATCGGTCAGGAGCGGCAGCGCTCGTTCGATGCAGCGACCGAGAACCGCGCGCTGCTCGACAAGCTGCTCAGTGGTTCGACCGAGGTTTCGCTGCTGCTGGATCGTCTCTACCGCAGCAACGCCCCGGGGCGCTCGGTGATCGTGTCACGCGCGTGCGGCGGATGCCCGACGCATCGCCACGAGGGGACGGCTAACACCGATTATTCGGCGCCTCCCGCCTATGGCATCGAGCAGGTTGGCCGGTTCGACCTCAGCCTCTTTTCCGGTCGTTTCCCGCAACTCGACTTGAACGAGCCGATCATCCTGCCCGTCGAGGACTCGGTCGACGATGCTGCGCTCGTCGGCCTGCTGCGCGATTTCGTCGCGATGTTCGGCGTGCGCGAGATCGCGACCTCCGCGTCGTTTCGCCAGCGCAATCCGGCGCTGTCAGTCTTGCACAAGCAGAGCGAGGATCATGTGCTGTTGTTGCAGACGCTTGAAGAAGAAAGGCTTCGCCCCTCGTCCTACGAGCTTCCTCGGGTGACACTCTGGACGGACGCGATGGGCACGGCGCTGCCGAAAGACCTATTTATCATGAAGCGGCCGCTGCACGTCATCATAGCATCGGCCTCGACGCCGGACTCCTGGAACTTCGCGCGCCGCATTGCCGACACCGGTTCCAATGTGCTAGCGGTCGATCAATTCAATCTCGGAGCGCGTCTGTGAGTCTCCTCAACCAAGCAAGCGACGGCCTTTTCAATGTGCTGATCGTGCTTGTTCGCGCGCTCGTTCGCTTTGGGCCAAAGAGCCGTGAAGATCTAATCCTTACATGTGGTGGCGCCGCCGATGCGTGCGATAGCAGCCAGTTGACTAAGACGTTGAACCGCTGGACCGAACTTGGCCTATTCGGCGAGGAAAACGGGTTCGTTATCATTGCCGAGCCGTACCGTTCTGCGCTCGGCAAGAATGCCGACGGAGCGGAAGCCCGCCTCCCGAAAGTCGCCCGCACGGTAGCGTTCCAGTCGGCAAACAACGCGCGTTTGTGGGAGAGCGAGGGAGCCAAGAGCGCAGACCTGTCGCGCGGCGTGGCTTGGATGCTCGCACAAGACGTTTATACGATCGACGTCAATTCAGACCGTTTGGCTGAACTAGAGGGGCGGCAACTGCTCGACAGCAGCGCGCAGAAGATCGCCCAGAACAATACGCGCTGGAACGGCCTCAAAACCTGGATGCTCTATCTGGGGTTCGCCCGCGACGGCATGCAGTGGGTCGTCGATCCAACGCAGGCGTTGCGCGAGGCGCTTCCCGAGATATTCGGTTCGAACGGAGAATTGTCCGCTCCTGCTTTTGTGGAGCGGGCTGCCGCGGTGCTGCCGGTCCTCGACGGGGGCGCCTATCGGGTCCAGGTCGAGGCCGCGCTGACGGACAGCGCCTGGCCCAGGCTCCGTACCGGCCTCGTCTCCTCGTCCTTGTCGCGGGCGATCCAGCGCCTCGATCATGAGGGGTCCATCACGCTCTCAAACCGAAGCGACACCGAAGGCGTTGTATCGCTCACCGGCAGCAATGCGCGCACCTGGCGGGACGTTTCGCATGTGGCCCTCGCGCAATCAGGAAAGGCACGCTGATGCTCGAGAGATATTGGCCCGGGGCCGACGAGGTCAACGCGTGCATCAAGAACGAAGCTGAGACCGCGGACGTGTCGGTCCTATTAGCAGTTCATCAGCCGACTCCGCTCACGACGCGCAACGCCGGTACGAACATCGAGGCTGCGGCAAGCGAGCAGGAACTGCTCGATGCTTTTCTTTCCGACGACGTGCCGGGCGGATATCTGCTGTTTCCGATCACCGGGCCTTCGGGCGTCGGCAAGTCGCACATCATCCGCTGGCTGGACGCGCAGCTCCAGCGCTCGCCCAAGAGCGAGCGCCTCCACATCATCCGTATTCCCAAGAGTGCAAGTCTCCGACGCGTTGTCGAACTCATCCTCAAGCCGTTGGAAGGCGATCCGCGCTTCGAGAGGTCGCGATCGGAACTTACGCGTGCGATCGCGGAGGTCGACAAGCGCAAGGCCGTGGTACTATTCCGCGCGCAGATCGAGAATGCGCTGGCGAGCCGGGCGGAGGCGCTGCTGCTGGAGGCGCGCGAACATAAGGACCGCGCAGCCGAGTTGAGACCGCTGATCGGTCATGCCCAAATGTTGCCGAAGCTGTTTGGGGACGCCGCGCTTAAGGACCATTTCGATGAGACCGTCCTCGCCCGAGTCGTCGCGCGCGCGCTGCGAGGCCGGGAAGACGGTACGGAGGGAGACGAAACCCAGTCGCAATTCTTCGACGAGGACCTGCTTCTTCCCGACACGGTCAATCTCAACGAAGCGGCGCTGCCGGTAAAGACCTATTATCAGACTCAGCTCGCCGTGCAGGATGTGCGCCGCCGCCAGGCCGCGGCGGACCTTCTCAACACCATCGTCGACACGTCTATCGGCAATGTTTTCCAGCTCGAGCAGAGCACCGGTGGCATTACCTTGCAGGACATCATCCTCGGTATCCGTGAGATCCTCCTCAAGGACGACATGGACTTGGTGCTGCTCGTCGAGGATTTCGCCGCGCTGTCGGGCATTCAGGATGTGCTGCTCAAGGTGTGTGTGCAGGAAGGCACCCATGACGGCAAGAAGGTACGCGCCACTATGCGCACGGCGCTCGCGCTCACTGACGGTTATCTCGCCTCGCGCGACACGATCCTGACGCGCGCGCAACGCGTCTGGGTGATCGGCCACCGCGAGCAGAGCGACGATGAGATCAACCGCGCCGTGATCGAGATGGTCGGCGCCTATATGAATGCGGCCCGCTGGGGCGAAGACGGCCTGCGCAAACGCTTTGTCCGTCGCGGTGCCGACGACGGGCTCACCGGCTGGTTGCCGGCCTGGCAGGACGAGGAGCAGAGCGACGAGGAAGCCGAGGCGCTGACCGCCTTCGGCTTCTCTGCGCGCGGACACGCGCTGTTTCCGTTCAGCCGTCTGGCGATCGAGCAACTCGTCCGCCAGCATCTAACGGACGCAAATCGGCTCGTCTTCAACCCGCGCCGGGTGATCAACGAGATCCTCCGCCGTCCGTTGCTGATGCGAGCCACGTTCGTCAGCGGGAATTTCCCGCCGCCCGAATTCCACGGGCTGCGTCCAAACGCGTATCTCGCCGGGCTGATCCGGCAGGTAAGCCAACCCGAGCAAGTCAAGCGGCGCTTGGGATCGGCGCTGGCGGTATGGGCTGGCAATGCGGCGGATCAGGCCGCGCTTGCCAATGTGCGGCCGGCGATCTTCTCGACCTTCTCGCTGCCGACGCCGGCCGAACTCGCCAACGTGGCGTTTGTACGTTCACCCACTCCGCCAAATTCGCCGGCAGGCCCGGCTTCCGGAGAAACTCCGCCATCCGGGCCTCTTCTTCCTCCGCCAGCGCGAGCCGAGCAGGATCCGCGCGTCACGGCCTGGTCGAAGAAGCTGGATGCTTGGGCGTCTGGTAACGAGCTGGTTCAGGCTGACGCGCGTGAGCTTCGAAGCGCCTTGGCGGCGATGCTAAAGGGCGCGATCAATTGGCCGGCATTTCGCATTCCGGATCAGGAGATCAAGGCCACTTGGCTTGCTGTCGCCGGGGCACGCAACAATCCTGTCGGCGGTCGCATCCTTGTGGTTTGCGATAGCCATGACGACCAGGAAGGTACGCTGCGCGAAGGCTTTCTCGGTGCACTGCGGTTCGGCTTCAACGGTCACCGCTGGGATTATCCCGAGGCAGATATTGACTATGTCGCGAGCGCCGCGATCATCGATCGTTTGGTCGCGCAGTTGGTCCCGATGCTCATTACGGAAGCAAATGCGCAGACCGCGGTGATCGGCCGAGCCCTGCTCAATCAATCGCGCATTGTTGGCCTTTCCCCTCCGGTTCGGCCGGCTGGCGCCGAGCCGCTTCTGCGCGGCCTTTTCTCCCCGCCGCCGCAGGTGGAGACGCAAGCGTTCGAAGAAGGCTGGGATCAGCTTCGCACCCAGGCGACGGCGTTGGTCAACGGCCGGAGCACGCGCACGATCCTGCAGCAACTACTGCTCGATCGCAGCGCCAGCTTTCAGGGCACCGGAAGCAAGCCCTTCGCGGTCGACAGCCCCCGGCTGCTCGATGTGCTTGCCGGGGATTCGCCGACGGGGCCGCTTCTGGACGGGTTGCCGGACGAGGCGCGGACCTTCATCCCGACCATGACCGACGCGCGTATCTGGGGAAAGCTGCAGTCGGTCATAGCCAAGCTTCGTGCCTTTCGCAGCGAGGTCGCTGATTATGTCGACGAAAACTTCGACAAAGGCGCTTTCGTTGGCGATTTGCGCGAGATCATCCCGCTGCTGCAGAAGACCAACTGCTGGCCCGACAATGTCACAATCAAGCTCAGTGAGTTCGAAATTCGCCTAACGGAGTTCCAGACCAGCCGCTTCGTCGACTTGGTTGAAAAGACGGCGATGATCGTCGACGAAGCTGACCGTGAGCAAGTCCCGAAGTTGCTCAACGCGCTCGGGTCGCTCGATCTCGGATTGATCCAGCGGACCATGTCGTTCCTGACCCTCGCCAACCAGATCGTGTCGCAAGCTGAGTCGCGCGTCACTCAGCAGGAGGCGGTTCGGGGCCAATCGGATCCCACTTCTGTTGTGTCGGAGATTACTAGCCTGCTCGAAGGCGCGAGTGGAACGTCGCGCGTGGCAGCGGAGGCAGCCGAATGAGCACCTCGCTTCCCGCGCGCACCAAGGCGCTTCGCGAACGGCTGGTTGCGCTCGACCTGCTTGGTGCGAATGTCGAGGAAACAGGGCTGCTCGAGGATCTGCGCTCGGACCTCGCGTCGCCCGCGGCCGAACTCAGCCGTGCCCTCGACCAGCGTGCGCTGCTGCTCGGTTCGGAAATCGAAACGCCCGAACCACCCTCGCTCGAGACGGCACGCAAACGGGCCGCGACACTGCTCGATCGCTTTACCGCTGAGCGAAAGGCAGCCGCGCTCAAAAAGGGCACTGGTTGGGCCAATCTGCTCAAGGAGATAAAGACGGCCTCAACGGACGTATCCGACTCCGTCGTGCGTGCCTGGAAGGGATATCGGCAAACCTTGTTCACCGGCGAGGCGCCAGCATTAGTGAAAGGACGCATTGCCTTCACGCCGGCGAATAATACCGCGTTCAAGACCTATGAGCAACTCCACCAGACGTTCCGAGCCGAGTTCGACAAGCTCCCAGCGGACCAGGCAGCGATCGAACGCGTGAAGGCACTGGCGGCACGGCTTACCGAGACGGCGAAGGAGTTCGACTTCGACGTGCCGGCCGACGTTAAGCGCTTCCTCGAGGCCATCCAGAGCGGGGGGGCGAAGCTCGACCTGCTGACCGAAGCGGTCCTCAAATGGCTCAACGAGAATGATGCCTTCGACAATTACCGCATCGTGCCGGGGAGTGCAGATGGAAGCCGATGAAGCCCTGCTGCTCGCCGCCCTCGATGAGATCGAGCAGCGTGAAGCCCGGCTCCTGACATGGGGCCTGGTTGATGGCTACGTCTCGGCGGGCGAATTGCACGGCATTATCGATGCACTGCTCGATGATCCGAGATTGGGCGCCGGGGTTTCGTTCGCGGATGGAGGTCACGTCATCGTCGCCCTGATCGATCGTGCCCTCCTGTTCGACGTCGGTGAGGTATCGGGCTCGCGATATCGGTCGCGGATGGCGGAAGGCGTGCGTCTAATGTTCCGGTTGCGCCAACTCTTTCCGCAACATCGCGGGCCCATCGGCTGGCAGACCGCGCCGACCCTCGTTGCCGATTTCCGTTTCATTTGGCGCCGACGTCGATACCCGCGGCGCGAAATCGACGCGGCGACTGCGCTCGCTCGGATCGCGTCAGCAACGCCCGATCAGGCCGCGCGCACGGCTCTGTCGGCGCTCGTTGATAGCTACGGGCCAAGATTTGCGCTTGCAGGCTTTCAGGTCGCGGCAGTTGCGCGGATCCTTGGGAGCTTTGAGGGTTCGCAATCGACAGCCACGCTGGTCAGCGCTGGCACCGGTAGCGGCAAGACCTTGGCCTTCTATCTGCCCGCGCTGTCGCGGATCGCCTCGCATATACAGCGTGATGCCGTCGGCGACCGATGGGTCAAGGTCCTCGCTCTTTATCCGCGCAACGAACTTCTCAAGGATCAGTTCGCCGAGGTCTATGGCCAGGCACGCCGGCTCGATACGTTGCTCGCGGCGCACGGACGCAGGAAGATCCTGATCGGCACGTTCTTCGGTCCGACGCCTCGGTCCGCAGAAAAAGCGCACGAGGCACGCAGCGGCTGGCGACAAACCTCCACCGGTCTCGTCTGCGAATATCTCCGTTGTCACTCGCCGGGTTGTGACGGCGACATGGCGTGGCGGGACGCGGACCGGCGCGCGGGGCGTGAGCGGCTCGAATGCCTAGAATGTTCCGCCGCCATCGAGAGCGACGAGATCATTCTCACCCGCGATCGGTTGCAGACGGAGGCGCCCGACATTCTGTTCACCACGACTGAGATGCTCAACCAGCGCATGGGGGACGACAGTTTCCGGCATCTGTTCGGAATCGGCGAGCGTGCGCAGCGCCCGGCGGAGATGATGCTGCTGGACGAAGTCCATACTTATGCCGGCAGTTCCGGTGCTCAAGTTGCCTTCCTCTTGCGTCGATGGCGGCGGCTCTTACGGCGGCATGTCATCTTTGTGGGCTTGTCGGCCACGCTCAAGGACGGTGCCCGCTTCTTCGCGCAGTTGACCGGCCTGTACGAACAGGTGTCGGCTGAAATCGCCCCTTCCAACAAAGACATGATCGCGGAAGGCGCCGAGTATCTGCTCGCGCTGCGAGGCGATCCAGTGTCGCGAACGGCTTTGTTGTCGACGACGATCCAAACCGCAATGCTTCTTTCCCGGCTTCTCGATGCGCCCGATGAACAGAAGAGTGAAGGCATCATCGGCGAACGTGTATTTCTGTTCACCGATGACATCGATGTGACCAACCGCATGTATTTCGCCATGCTCGATGCCGAGGGCCGTCGCAGCAACCGCGCATTCGACATGGTGAACAAGCCGGACGGGGGCCTCGCTTCGCTGCGCCGTCCGCTGCCGGCCCAGCACCGCAAGCTACATGGCCAGGATTGGGAGGCGGTAGTTGAGATCGGCCACACTCTCCAGCCGCAAGATCGCAAGGCAATTGGTCGCGTAATGTCGATGGATCCGGGCGTCGGCAACAATCTCGACATCATTGTCGCGACCGCGTCGCTCGAAGTTGGATTCAACGATCCGCGCGTCGGTGCGGTCATCCAGCACAAGGCACCGCGCGACGTTGCGCAATTTCTACAGCGCAAAGGTCGCGCTGGCCGATCGCGCCAGATGCGACCCTGGACCGTCGCCGTGCTGTCCGATTATGGCCGGGACCGGCTCGCCTATCAGGGCTATGACCTGCTGTTCGATCCCGAGTTGCCGCTGCGTACGTTACCGATCGCGAACCGCTACGTGATGCGCATTCAGGCCGTCTACGCGACCTTCGACTATCTCAGCCAAATGCTGCGTTCCGCGCGCTCTGGGAGCGTGTGGCGGGATCTGTCGCGCAGTAGCGGCGACGCCTACGATCGGGCGCGGCAGACCGCGCTCGCCGCACTCATCCGTCGCATCCTGACCATCCCAGCCGAACTCGACCGTTATGCGTCCTATCTCGCCTCGGCTCTGAAGGTAGATGAAAGCGCGATCTCGCCATTGCTCTGGGATCACCCCCGGCCGCTGATGATGCAGGTCCTGCCAACTGCCCTTCGCCGTCTCGAGACCAACTGGCGCGCCGGGGGGCGGGCAGGCGAGGATTATCAGGTCTCCAACTCACCTTTACCTGAATTCGCGCCGGCGAACCTGTTCAGCGACCTCAACCTTCCTGAAGTCGATATCGTCTTACCCCAACCCGGCAGCGCAACGCCCGAGCGAGCTGCGATGCCGATCGCGCAGGCCCTGCGCGAGTTCGCGCCCGGCCGCGTTTCGCGGCGATACGGCATCAGTCATGCATCCGAGCGTCATTGGTTATGCCCGGCTCTCGATCAGAACCGCGCACAGGCAGTGCCTCTCGAGCCGCTCGCCCGTCTCGACCACCTTGGCGATTGGCGGATTACTGTCGCCGGTTCGGTTCGGCTGGTCCCGGTCTATCGGCCGCGTGTCCTCCAGGTCCAACCACCGCCCACCACGGTTGTCGATACGTCCAATGCCCGCCTTCGCTGGCGCAGTCAGATTGTCGCTCGCAATCAAGGTTTGGTGCTCGATCCGCCGCGCGGTGGTCCGTGGACATCGTTGATCGAAGATGTCCGGTTCTACTCGCATGAAGGACTGAACCCGATCGAAGTCCGCCGGATGGCGCTTGGGAGCGACGCGGGCAT
The DNA here is from genome assembly GCF_013416305.1 of Rhizobium sp. WYCCWR 11128. NCBI lineage: Bacteria > Pseudomonadati > Pseudomonadota > Alphaproteobacteria > Hyphomicrobiales > Rhizobiaceae > Rhizobium > Rhizobium sp. WYCCWR 11128. The sequence goes on along the minus strand of NZ_JACCEZ010000004.1, from coordinate 449,397 downwards.
TCGCTTTCGCGATGGCGTATCACTGCCTAAGGAGTTCCACTTCGAATTGGATGGTGAAGCGGTCGCCCTAGGGTTCAGTCTCGCTGTCGATGCGATGTGCATACGCTTGCGGTTCCCCGAGGCCTTGTGGTCAAACCTCGGACCGGAGTCGGACCCGCGTTATCGGGCAATGCGCACAGCGCGCTTCCACCATCAGGCATTGCACGGTGCGCTTGCCCAACGTGTAGAAAACACGTTCGCGCGCGAATGGTTGGCGTATCTTATGCTCGCAGCCCTCAGCAACGAGGCGATCGCGCGTGGTATCGCGTTGAGGGAAGCGGCCGTACGATTGGCGGCCGGGAACGCCGAACTCGACCTCGACCAGACGCTCAACATCCTCTTTCAGTCTGCGATCGTCGATGATGCGAATGCGCAAGGGAACCAGCAGGATAGGCTGCGCCAAGATCTGGCCGGCCTCCTCGCAGACCCGCAAGTGGTGGCCAGCCTGTTTGACTTGGCAGAGATCCTATGGACGCCGATCAACGCAAGCTGGGAGCCATGGCTACGGGAGCGATACGCTTCGACCATTGGCGCGGCCGCGCTCAGCGCCATCACCAGCCTATGCCCGCAGATCGACAGCGACAGTCTGATCCTCGACGTGACGGCAGGGGTTCGCGAGGAGGATGACGTGCTCGCCGGCACGCCCGATGGTGAGATTTGGATCACCGAGATGGCGCCGGGCGGCAACGGACAGATCGAAGAGGCGCAGCGCCAATATGTCGAGGACCCGCGACGGTTCTTCAGCCTGATGACGGCGGCGCTACGCGACAATGATTTTTCGCTCAGTGATTATCAACTCGTTCGTTTCCTCGCGTCGGTCGTGGAGGGCGATAGCGAGGATCCGCTGCCAACCGCAACGCGCGCGTTCCGCCAGGCCTCGGGCGCGGTTGAAAGCCATGCGAGCTTCACCGCTTTGCGTCACGCGCTCGCGGATGATGGATTCGTGACCTTTCATGCATTCATCGTCGCGCTCGCCAACCGCATCCTGCGGCCCGGGTCGAGCGGCGACAGCGATGCCTTCTTCCTCGGCGCAGTCCGGTTGTGGGACGCCGAGGAAGCGCGGCTTGGCATTGAGTTGGATGCTCGCGTGCTCGCCTACCGTCTCGCGCGCTCCGACGATATTGACGCAGCCCTTGCCCTGGCGGGCATCGATACGCCGACGATTAATCCGGATCAGTGGCGATACGGCGTGATTTACGGACTGCTCTGGCCCCGCGGCGCCCATATCCGGCAATCGGGTCTTCGGCCCTACTCGCCATTTGCCGATCTGCCGTCGCCTGATCCCCTCCTGGTGCGGACCTATCTGGCGGAGGATGCCGAGATCGTCGATCTCGAGGCTGAAGGCTGGCAGGATGTTTGCCTTGATCGCCTCGCGACTGTCGGCGTGGCGACGTTGGTCTGCCCGATTGCAGCTTTACCTCGTCTGGCGGATGCTCTGAGCTTTCTGGCGACCAATCCGGTGCAGTCCGCCTATTTGTCGGTGTTCGCCCGCGTACGGGCTGTGCGACGGGTGGAGAACGCTTTCCACGTAGATGTCGATGTCGCGGAGGCCCTGCAATGAGCTTCGAAACACGACGGATTTTCAAGAGCGCGGTGACGAGCCAGAATCTCATTCGTGAACTCCTTCAAATGATGTTCCTCGGCGAACTCCTCGCGCCGGGCGGAGAGCGCGCCTGGTTGGTCAGCCCCTGGATCAGCAACGTGGTGCTATTCGACAACCGCGCAGGTGGCTTCGGTTCGATAAATCCGGAGTGGGGCACACGCGAGATCAGACTGGTTGAGGTTTTGACCGACGTCATGGCGCGCGGCACGGCCCTCGGCATTACAACCAGCCTGGACGATCACAACCAACCGCTCATCGATGCGCTCACAATGGCGGCGGACGAGGGCGGCCTCACAGACAAGTTGCGCATCGTCCGGCGACAGCATCTCCATATCAAGGGCGTGCTATTCAAACGAGGCCTTCTCACCGGGTCGATGAATCTCACCTACAACGGCCTCGAATTGAACGACGAGATGGTGGTTTACGACACCACGCCGAAGACGCTCGCCGAAGCGCGGATCAATTTTGAATCCTATATAGGTGCGGCCGCATGATCGAGCATCTGCCCGAGAGTGAGCAAGCGTGGCTCGAGACCTTCTTCGCGCTTCCGAACGAATTAAATTGGAGGTCGCTTCTCGGCGGTTCCGCGCCTGCAGAACAGGCCGATCAGGTTCGTCGATGGCTTACTCATCTGAGGCCTGATAGTGCCAATGCGCCGCTGGTTTTACCATTCATGCGCGGCGGAGAGGTGACGGGTTGGTACGCCACCACGCAAGGCATGGCCGGCGAAGATGAACTCGGGGACGAGCTCAAAGCGTGGCTGGGATCATGGCTCAGCCGCTTCGACCGAGTCCCGAGCGATGCCTCCGATCCCATGGCGGCCGCGCTTCGCGGCCGCTTCGGTGGGGCGGTTTATCGCTTCACCGGACCCGATGGCGCAGCAAGGCGGGCGATCGCTGATCGCTTAGGTGATTGTGCAGTGCTTCTCGGACGAAAGCCGACAGTGACACGCGTGCAGATCCGTCCGGTCGGAGCGATCCGTGGCGACTTCGAGCGCGCGCTGCTGGCGGGCGACGAGACGCAGGCCGAGGCAATGATCGCCGAGTTGAAGCAGACCGGACGCCTCAACGAAGAAAACCTGAAATATCTCGACGTGCGGCTGAGCGCTGGTCTCGGCCTCTGGCCGCAGATCGCGCGCGATCATTGGCTCATCAAGACGCTCGCGGAGCTTGCCCTTCCGCCTCAGATTCTCGCAGACCTAATCGAGGCGCTTTACCGCACCTATGTCGACGAGGCAGAGGCAGGTGACGATCCCGCCGCGCTACGTGAAGCCTTCGCCAATCACGTCGCAACACCCTATCCCAAACTGTTTGCATCGCGTCGGGGCATTCGTGCACCACGGGTGGTCAAGGCCTTCGCGCTGTTTGAGCAGTTGCAACCGAGTCCCGACCCTGCGATCGTCGCGTCGCTTCTCGCACTGTTGCCTGCGGGATCGGGCACCGGCTTGTTCGAGTTGGCTCCCTTCACAGAGGCAAAGTCCCCATCTGCCACGACGTTGGACGAGGCGGAAGAAGCTTATGACGACAGGCAGATCGATCGCGCTTTCGAATTTTACATGCGGCTGCCGCCGAGCAAGAAGACCATCAGCAGGTTGGTGTCCTGCGTGGGTACGATCGGAACCGACGTGGCGCGGGATCGTCTCTTTTCGCTGCTTGAAGGCTCCGATCCGAAGATCTTCGAGTCTTTGGCGCCCGCAGTCGCAGCGAAAATCGAGAGCCTGAGGCTGTCGCAGACAGCCGATTCAGCGCCCGCGCAAGCCCAACCGACGCCCGCAGCCACGCTAAGCCCGTGGTTGCGGTGGGCGGAGCAGTTGCAGGCGGGGCGAAATCTCGTAGCCGCCGAGCGCGACGCGCAATCCGCTCCGACCAACTGGGATGCATCAGAGATAAGAGAAAGCAGTGCACTCGCCCAGCAGTTCGCCAATATCATCGGCGGTCTCGATGGCGAGGGCAGCGCGATCGCTCGCGCTGCCGTTCCGCAGATCTTCGCGAGCTTCTTCCCCGACGACGTGAAGGCGTCGCCGGCAGCAAAGCCGATCGCGTCGTTGCTGTTCCTGCTGATCGCGGTAAGCGATACGCTATCACGATCGGATCTCGACCTACTCGCACAGTTGACGACAATGCTGATCGAGCAGGGATTGTCATCATCCGAGTACGTGTCGCTGATGAATGATCTCGAAGATGTGCAGAAGAGGATCGGCTCCTACGCCTATCTGCCGTGGAGCCTCGACGTCGCTGAGTCGCTCGCGATCCTTCCCAGCCCGTCGGATCAGGCCCGCGACGCCCGGCTGAGGCTTTTTCTGCAGGTGCTTGGCCAAGCCGCCAGTTTTGCCCATCGACTGGCGCCGGCAGATCTAGTTTCGGTCGACACGCTGGCGAAAGACTATGGCGTCGGGTCCGAGGCGGTCAACGTCCTCAAGCGCGAGCAGGACGTGGACGAGGTTGCCGCCGCTGCTCTGCCCAACCTTGAGGGCAAGACAATCGGCATCTACACGCTGGCCGAAGCGGCGGGCAGCCGGGCGAAAATCGCGCTTGAAAGGCTGTTTCCCGGATGCAAAGTGGTCGTGAATTCGGACCTGGTCGCGACGACTCAACTGACAAATCTCGCCAAGACTGCAGACCTGTTCGTCTTCGCCTGGAAGAGCAGTAGCCATCAAGCCTTCTACTGCGTGAAGGATGCGCTGGTCGGTAAAGAGCCGATCTGGGCGCCGGGTAAAGGAACGGCGAGCATCCTACGGGCAGTCCTCGATCGGCTCAACTGAAGCTGAAAATAACATCTCCGAACTCCGAAGCGGGTGATCGGGGCAAATGATCGAGTAACCGATGTGGCCGCCCCTGACCAGATGTCACGGTGATCCTGCAGATCTGATTTATGCTGGCGATAGCCCCAGACGCCGATCTCGGCTCCGGACCCAGATCAGAACCGGTAGTGTCGCGATCACCGTGATAAGTTTACTGACAACTTGGCCAGCTAGGAAATCGAGCGAGCCGAAGACGACCCAAAGAAACATTCTGCTGTCGACGATGAGGCCGGCAACACTGCTGACAAAAGCAGCCTTCACGAGCCCCTTCTTCTGGAGCGGCGTGAATACGAGGAGGTCGGCGAGGATTACGTCCTGTTCTGGACCCGCAAATAGTTCGGGTTTTCACCCGCCTAATTGGTCGGGCGGGCACCATCTTCGGAGTGAAGCAGGAAAGTAACCGCCGCGTCGAACGAGGGAGCTTGGAATGTCGGCAGGGTGCCGGCTTCGAACTCCCACTTCGGCTGAAAGCCGCCAGGTATATAGATCGTCTTGACACCAGCCTCGTTTGCCGGTCGGATGTCGCGGGTAAGCTGATCGCCAATCACATAGATTGACTGGTTGACCGTCGCCAGTTTCTTCACTCGCTCAAACATGCGGACCGTTTTTGGCGCTTCAAAGACACGATCTACGAACCCGCCGAGTTGGTGCGATTCGATCGTGCGCATCACACGCTTGCGACTCCCTTCCGTGAAAACGACCGACGTCGCGCCGATGGAGGCAAGGTCGCGCAAACCCTTAACGACGCCGACAAGGAGCTTTGGCTGTTTTGCGATGTTTGCGAAGAAGTCGCTCTCCATCTTAGCCACCAGAGCACGGTCGAGACCCGAATCCGCACCGTTGCTCCAAGCACGCCGCACAGCCTGTTGGGAGCCCACGCCCCGTAATCCGAGCGTCAACGCGTCGATCAGCAGGCGGGTAGGGTAGCGAAGTCCAAGATGATGCCTTTGGGCCAATTCCTGATCAAAATCCCGGACGAACTCTAAGCGGTCGGCCTTAGGACCAGCCAGATTGGCGGCATGCTCGAGAGCGTCCAGAAGACCCAACTGCGCTTCCGCAAAAACCCCATCCGTGTCCCAGAGGGTATTGTCCGCGTCAATCAGGACCAGCGGTCCCGCGCGACCCGTGTCAAGGCGAGGGGCTGCAAGGCTGGCCGTTTGCTGCCGTGGAGACATTGTTTCCACCAGTGATACACACCGAGGAGATCGGCGTTTCTATTCGAATCACCGGATTAGACTCCTTTTTTACCGGCTGCACAAAGGCAAATACGGAAGCTGTTACAATAATCCAAAAGAATAGGGCCTTGATCGCCCAAGACTGGATGCGCTGCGCCGGCTCCAGAAACCTAACTTTATCTGCGACCTTGGCGGCGATCAGATAGGTTTCGACAATGTAGTTCCTAAGGTATTCAATGCGCAGTTCCGGTGCAACGTTTTTAGGATCGGCCTGATCAATGAAGGCTTTTGCCCACCTGTTTGGCTGAGTGCGCGAGATCCCCATCCAAAAAAGCATCGATGCCGGAGGCCTGTCCTTCGCGGCTGCTCTTGGGTAGCGGAAGCGAGCCCGGATCGCATGAAACGTCACCAGCGCCCCAGAGGTGGCGAGCAAGGCAAACGCTGCGAAGAGCAAATAGCTGACCCCAACCAAGCCGCTGTTGAATGAAGACCATTTATCCGCCCACGAGATGATCGAGAGCGGATAGCCATCCGCTAGTCTATTGAAGGCGAGACCGGAAAATGCCGACATAAAGGTTAGGATAGTCAGAAGCCGCGTGGCTTTTCCGTCCTGATAGTCGGTTTGGGCAGTGACCTCGTCGAGAGACTCGTGAGCGACCTTCAGCGCGTCCTCGAGCGCGTCTTCGTCAGGCGCCAAGTGTTTTACCTCGGCACTGATCGCTTCGATCGCTTCTTTGTCGGTGAGCGTCCGAAGCCTACCCAGAGCGCGATTGTCGTCGGCCCGAGGAAAGAAAGAGATGGACTTGCCGGCAATTGCCTCAAAAACGGCCTGGGCGCATCCCAATTTATCCTCTGCCTCTGTCCTCATGCTGCCATCAGCCCCAATCGCCGGTCTCGGTTGCGGATCCAGAATAGTATTGGAAGCGCCAATACAACCATGATCAATTTCCCTAGAACCTGTCCAGCCAGAAAATCAAGCGAACCAAATGCCAGCCAAAGAAACATCACGCTGTCGACGATGAGGCCGACAATGCTGCTTGCAAAAGCCGCTTTGACCAGGCCCTTTTTCTGGAGAGGCGTGAACACCAGTAGGTCAGCAAGCTCGGAGGTAAGGAAGGCGCTTGCAGAGGCCAGCGCCAAAGACGGCGCGGTGAAGGTCGTCGACAGGAAAGCGCCAACAATGATCGCTCCGAGTGACCACAAAAGGCCGAGGCGACGCTGCACCAGGTCACGCAGAACGAGCGCAAGCCCGACAAGCAGTACCCCGCTTGGTGCCGTCAGACCAAACCCGACCGGGATGAGGCAGGGACCGTCAGGGACGCAGATCGTGCCGACATGACCGATCATATAATTGGCGAGTGGGATGCAGGCGGCAAAGCCGGCCAGAAAGATCCCGCCCTCAATCCACTGCCTGTTGCGTGTCGTCATCCCGCCTCTCCTCGTCACACTTCTTCGGCGACGAATATTTCGTAGCCTTTTGCCCGCAGATCACAGGCCGGGCAGGTGCCACAGCCATAACCCCAATCATGAAACTCGCCACGCTCGCCGAGATAGCAGGTGTGGCTATCCTTCACGATGATATCCACCAGCGCCCCGCCACCCAAATCCTTAGCCAGTTGCCAGGTTTGCGCTTTGTCGATCCACATCAACGGCGTGTCGAGGACGAAACGTTTTTCCATTCCGATGTTGAGCGCCACCTGCAAGGCTTTGATCGTATCGTCACGGCAGTCGGGATAGCCGGAATAATCCGTCTCGCACATTCCCCCGACGATATGCTTTAGGCCGCGCCGATAGGCCAGGGCCGCCGCAAAGGTCAGAAATATTAAGTTTCGGCCCGGCACGAACGTGTTTGGAAGTCCGGATTCGGACATTTCGATCTGCATGCCGCTGGTCAGCGCGGTATCCGAGATCTCACCGAGTGCGGCAAGCGATATCGTGTGATCATCTCCAAGGCGATCTGCCCATACAGGATTAAGCGCGGTCATTTCAGCGCGCAACGTGTCTCGGCATTCCAGTTCGATCCGATGGCGCTGACCATAATCGAAACCGACGGTCTCCACGCGTTCGAAGCGGTCGAGCGCCCAGGCCAAGCAGGTCGTTGAATCTTGGCCGCCCGAAAATAGCACCAGTGCAGTCGTCGACATCGCCCGATTCCTTTTAATTGCCTTCAAATTCCGCCCAGCAGGATGGCGTTTCGACTACCTTCACGGAATTCAACTCGTCGATGAGCGGCTTGACCTTCTGCCAAATCCAGACAGCGATATTCTCCGCCGTCGGGTTTTCGAGACCGTCGATATCGTTGAGTGTATGATGATCGAGGCTCTCGAGAACCGGCCCGAAAACTTTCTCCACATCAAAGAAGTCGATCACAAAACCAGTTCGCGGATCGACGACGCCTTTGAGCTGCAACTCGACCCGATAAGAATGCCCGTGCATGCGATGGCATTTGTGCGTTGTGGGGACATTCGGAAGTCTGTGGGCCGCCTCAAATGTAAATGCTTGTGTGATTTTCATGGGATCCCGATCATTTTGTGTGTCTGCAGGCTGAGCCGCCAGCGGGGGTTTTTAAGACAAAATGCCGTCACGGCCGCGATATTTTCGATCTGCTCCGGCCCGTCCATCGGCTGCAGGAAGTAGTGTTCGAAGGAAACCTCGGGGAGATTGTCAGGAAGCAACTGCGCCTGCGGATAAACCAGCTTCAGTTCGCTGCCGGATTTGAGATTGAACGGCGCGCCCGCCTTTGGACTGACGCAGATCCAATCGATGCCCTTTGGCGGTTCGATCGTCCCGTTCGTCTCGATTGCGATCTCGAAACCGTGTTCGTGGACCGCCGCAATCAGTGCATCATCGATCTGCAGCAGCGGTTCGCCGCCGGTGAAGACAACATAGCGCCGGCTCTCCACGCTCCCCCATGTCCGAGCGATCGCTGACGCAAGCTCGCCGGCATCGCGAAACTTACCGCCGCCCTCGCCATCGGTCCCGATGAAGTCTGTATCACAGAACTGGCACACCGCCTTATGCCGGTCTTCCTCGCGGCCGGTCCATAGATTGCAACCAGCAAAGCGGCAAAACACCGAGGCGCGCCCAGCTTGAGCACCTTCCCCCTGGAGCGTCTTGAACAACTCCTTGACAGAATAGGTCATGGTAGGCCCACCAATTTTTGCGGAATAGTCTCGGATATGTCGGTCGCTTGGCTACGACGGCGCTTGATGTCAGCTCGAACAATGCCAACCAGGTACTGCGCAAGCGTGACGATGTCGCGATTGACGTTTTGAACAGACTTCCAGTTGCGCTTGTCGTTCTCGCCGAAGTTCCATTCCCCGGACGTCCAGGCGGTGTTGTCGATCAGGCAGGCGAGGCCCTTGGAAAACTCATCTGACGTTCTTGCCCCGTCGAGCAACGCCAGCAGTTCCATGACATAGCCAAGCGACATGATCCCCGCGCCATGCACGAGCCGAGATGTTTTGGGCGTATGATCGACCCATTCTTTGCGGAAAACGTATTGCACAGCGCCATAGAAATCGCTGATCAGCTTGAAGCAAAGATCGGCGCCGTCGGGCTCGCGAATGAGTTCCCGCATGACACCGTCGCTCAGCGAATTGATGATTACACGCTGGATTGCGGTATCCCTGATGATGCCGGTCGGATTGGTGTGTTGATACACCTGTCCCTTCAGCAACGACTTTTCGTCATAGTTCAAGCGCGCGGCGATATTTGCGGCAACAGAGCGGTCGCCGAGGCGGCGCGGCAGGCCGGTGACGGTCGGTAGCAGTTCGTAGATCAGCGATTTCGGCAAGGGCCGAGTGTTGTTGATCAACACGAACTGCCGGCGCAGTTCTTCGTCGTCCCGGCAAATAATTGCGGACACGAAGACCTGGAAATCTTTCTCGTGAACCTGCCCAAGCGCTGTGAGGCGCTGTTGCCCGTCGACGACCATGCCGGGAGCACCGGCGGCAATATCGATTTCGACCGTGCAGCGCCCGTCGGCGCTTTGGTCGAACACCTGGACGCTGTTGGTAAATGCAACGACGATCGGGTTCGGCAAAATTGCTTCCGGCTTTTCCAGATAATCACGGATCTCACGAATATGGCCGGCAATCTGTGGGCGCTGAAAACCGCTGAGCGCGCCGGCATCATCGCGCGCAACCCGCTCGATAACGGCAAACTTCTGGAGATCAGATGCTAGCGCTGCAAATGAAAGGACTGTGTGCGCTTCGCTCTGTCTGGCTCTGATCGCTTGGAATTTCAATGTTGTCATTTCGGCCACTATTACTTGGGAGTTGGTCGACCAGGGCATCGTAGACGCCCAGATTGTGAATGCCGCGCCGCTTGTTGCGATTGCTCGCTCGAAAGATCACGACTTCGATCGAAAGCGCAGAACAGATGGGGCAGTTGCACCGCTTCCAAGGTCTGTCGCGAAGCGTTCGCTCGTAGCGATCGCGCAGGTCCTTGACTGCTTTGGCGCCGGGTAATTCGTCGATCGTCGTCCCCAGCACCGCAGGCGTGGCATAGGCCAGGACGCTGTCGAGCGTCTCTTCCATCTGCGCTTCGCCCTTATCGTAGGAACGCAGCGCCGCCAGCGCGGTCTTTTCCATGGAAACGAGGCGCTCCTGATTAAGCGACCCGCGCTTTGCAAGGCGCTGCAGCTTCGGGTTCTCAAGCGCCTGAGGCACGCGGATGGCGGTGTAATATTCGAGTTTGCCGCTCTTTGTCGGAAGGAAGTAGTTCGCCTTCGCATCCTTGAATGCGCGGATCAACGGCGATGTCGTGTCGAAGCTGGTAATGTTAAAAGAGCCAAAGGTATGGATCTCATCAGCTTTTGCAAAACCGAGAATATGCAGGCGGGTAGTTTGCGGAATGGCATCCCGGATGGCGATCAGGCAGGATTTGATCTGTGCCGCCTTCAGCGGAACGGTGCCGCCGAGTGCCAGATAGTCGTAGCCCATCGTGACCAGACGGCGGGCGCTCTCGGCCATGCTGCCAGGGGACCAGCCCTGGATGACACCCATCGGAGTGAAGCGGTTTGACATATGCTGCGTTGCCGTCCGAAACGCGGCCGCATTCTCAAGCGTGATCTCAAATCGCCGGCGTGCTTCTTCAGTGCCACCTTCAAAACCGGTCAGGCTCTCGTCGAAATCGAAAATGATATGGTCGACCGAGCAGCCGTGGGTAAACCGCGCATCGTCGTAAAATTCAGCGGTGTCCTCTGGCGTGTACGGAGGCTTTTCTTCCTTATGATATGTGAACGCGCCGCAATCGCCAAAGATCGGAAGATGTTCGAATGCTGGCTTGTCGAGGCGGAGAAACTCCCGCGCACCGACCCGCCGGAAGCGCATTGACTGTGCTTCCGTGTATTTCCCGCCAACTGCTGCACCGCCAACGATGCCGCGGGAAACAAGCATGCCTTTGTACGGGGCGTATCCCATGATTTCGTGCGGGTAGGCGTCATCCCAGTAGGGCGTGCGGCCCTCCGAATAACGGTCCCGAAGAAAGTCGTAACCGGGATCGACGTGATCGAGACTGTCGGCAAAAATGAACTTCATCGTGTCGGCCTCGATAACTTCCGATCGAGCTGCATCAGGTGCTCGGCAAGCAACCGATTGTGCTGCGGCGTGCCTTGGATCTCATTCCATTGGAGGCCAAGCCCCTCCCAGGTTCCTTCGGTCCAGGCGCAGAGGGGCGCGATCCGGTGCAATGCCTCCCGGACCTCGGCCTCCGGCGTTGCAGAACTGTCCGCTCGCAACATCACTTGATCCATCAAAGCGCCCATCGCCTTGATGCCAGCAGAGTGCATCAGTCGGCTTTCCGTTGGTTGCTTGCCCCATGCCTCCTGAAACACCTCGCGGACCGCCGTCCAGTAAAGAGCAAGTGCCTCGTACATCGCGTCGGGATCATAAGCTTCCGCCGAAAGCTTGTACTGATTGAGAGCCCCATGAGGGCCCTTGAGGTTTTGCTTGATCGCATCGATTAAAGCTGTGTCGTTGACGACGCTTTGCTCATCACCGGCATCGGAGGCGCGTCGGATCAAGCGATAAAACGGCGATTTCTGCTGCCGATTGAGGAGATTGCAAAGTTCGCTTGGCAAACGGTTGGCGGCAAGGTCCTTTGGCAGGAGTGACCCGACTTCAGGGAGCAATTCGTTGATCAGCCGGACGTCTAGGGCTTTGACCTTGTTAACCAAGATAAATTGCTCGCGATGAACCTGCACATCCTGTGAAACGAAGCCGACAACCGGTACGGGAAAACGACTGTCTTTGGCCTTTGCAAGCGCCAGGGACCGCTGTTGGCCGTCGACGATCCACGCAGCACGTTTGCCATCTTCAAAAAGCGGAATATTCAACGTACCTGAAACGCCGACTTCCGAAAGCCCTTTCGGCTTTGGGCCGCGTGAGACATCAAATGTCACGTCGGAAGAAAGAGCAAGTGTAATAGCGTTCGGGAAGAGGACCGGGCCGCTGTCTAGGAACTCAACGATGGCCTTAACGTGGCTTTTGATTTCTTTGCGCTGGAAGCCCTTCAGATCCTTTTCATCGCGATGGATACGACTGATGTTGGCAATCCGCGTCAGATCAGAACCATGTAGAAAAAACGCATAGACGTCGATACGATCGCCTTGTTGCGTTTTGACCGCTCGAACCATGAGATTGTCTTTGACGCTCTTCATAGCGCCCTCTCTTCGCGGATCTCGGCCGTTAATCTGGAAAATCGTTTCTGCTCGCAGGCGATATTCAATTCATCTCGCAAGATCCGAAGCAGCTTTGTCGACCGGCCATCGGCGCGCGACCAGTGATCTCGGACGATGGACTTGAGATCATAATCCGACATCCGCGTGCCCGACTTGGGAGAAGGGCGATCCCATCCGGCAAGCGCGACCTCAACGAGTTCGGCATGTTCTTTGGCTGTCGCAAGTGGCGCAGCGGAAAGGACGTTCTCGACAAAATGGCGAATGGCACGGGATGCGAAATCAGACCGAGTGCCGGGCAAAGTGCTTTGCGGGCCGTCCAGGCGGTCATCATAAGGAAGTCGGACATGTTCCAGACGAGGGTTGAGATCGGGCACATCGCAACCGCCGACAATCCTCATCCTTTCACATAGTGCTCCCGAAACGCCGTGAAGAGCCGGAGCCACCATTCTAAAATATGGGGACGGAAGTGCGATTAGGATAAGGCCCCCTGATCTGTCGAACACGTCGTGGAGCGCCTGGCGTCCGCCGAGCGCCACCCACCAATCGGCGCCGCCATGATCCTGCAGTTTGTTCAGGATGCAGTCCGGACTGCCTTGGGAAACAGTGAGATTATAAGAAGGTATGTCTTGCTCGCCGTGAACGAGACCAAGTCCGGCCGACACGATATGGAGTTCGGCCTGCGCGGAGGCCGCAGCTTTTTTTGCTTCGACAAATGATCGACCGCAGTAAATATCCTTCGCCGGAGCTACATCGTTGATGGTCGCCACCTTCGCCAGCCAGGCGTCGGCTACTTGCCGTAGAGTGCCGATCGGTAAATCTCGGGCGCACAGCAAAGGATCGGTGGGAATCCGCTTTCTTTGCGTGCAGGCGGTGAGGATTATCGGCATAATGGGCGTCTCTGTGGGCGTCACCCATTTACTGGAGCAACCTATTTTATCGGGTTAGATAACTGCGTCGCAGCATTTAGGTCAATACAGAAACTGCACTCTCTCGTTCATCTCCCCGGGAAACTGCGTCGATCGTGGCGCGACCATGGTCTCGCTAGAAATCGACCTGAGAAAGCTCTCAGTGACACATAGCTGAGAACTCTTGATTGGATTTAAGGCGCAAGCGCAGCAAGGCAGGCGTCAGCCTCAGCTTTACCTCGGCCTCAATTAAGACCTCGCTGCGCAACTAGGTGGGCGTTTGCTCCACTTCCTGACCCGCAGTGTCCTCAAGCATTTCCATTTGTGAAAGGCCTAAAGGATAGGATTGGCTTTGGTCGGTAGACCCCACCACGTCATCGTCGCTGTTGGCAAGGCATACATAGCAAACTGAGTGCAGATTCCACGGCAGAAATCCCGTGATGTAATTGCCTTCAGGGACCACGGGACGGACGGTGAGTTCGACTTGTTGTTTCGATTGACCACAACTGCGACACGTGCCCCCCTGGGAGGCGAGAGCTGCAACTATCACTTGATGCTTGAGAACTCCCCAAGGCCGGTCTCGCGGAGTTTCTGCGAGCGCCCCAACCGCGAAGGCTGATAAGCCTTCGAGCGGCCGCCTGTAAGCGACTTTCCCCATGTTACAAAACATGCAAAGAACGGCGAGGTTGTCTGGATCGCTCCAACCTAAAGTTTCCTCGGGTACGACATGATCGATGGACAACTGAGTCCATGTGACCCCTTTTCCCCGGTCCACTGGCTTATATGGATCGTCGGATCGGCCAGGGAATAACGAGCCCTCAAGCTCGAAGCCAGCCTCTAATATCTTCGCTTGTCGATCGCCCTTCATGTCCTTTTTTCGGAAGTGGTACCCGCAGCACTCGCATCGTAGAGCCGGACGTTGAGACAGCTTTTCCGTGCTAAGGCGTCCGATCACGTCTTCGAAATAGTGGGCGTGACTTCCCGAGTGGCGGCCACGCTGCGCAGCACTACCACTCAAGCAGCGGAAGACATGGCGGACCAAACTTTCATCTGGCTTACCGAGAAGGATATCGGTGAGATGACGCTCGATGCGCTCGTTCGCACTGCCTGCTATTCCCTCCCAAACATCTATCAGCTTGGATATCCGCGGATGCGAAAGAATGCTGGTCTCAAGCAACCTGAGCAAAACCTGACGCAAAGAATCGTGAAGTGCGCTCGGCCCCTGTGCGAGAAGCGCGCGATTGATATCAACAAGGTGCGAGAGAGCAACATGCTGGCCGGCTGGAGAGAGACTGTCAGTCGGCCCCTGTGGGATAAGCGTAGAGAGGTCGATCAGTTCAACCATCTTTTGCTTGGCCGTCCTGCGGGTCACGCGCTACGAATATTCCACCCCGAACGACGACGCGGTCACCCTTGCTGTTGCGGTCCCAAGCAGACTCCAACGTCTCCCAAAGCTCAAGTTGACCTTGGCTATCATCCAGGCTGGACTTCCAGTTGGCTTGAAAGACCTTGATCGGCACGCCTCTTTCGAGAAAGAAGTCATGGACGAAACCCTCAAAAGCTTCAACGTCAGCCGGAAGTGCGCGGCTCGCGCGGAGTTCATTTATCTTAGTTGTCGCTTCCTCTGGACCCAAGACGTTCTTCAAGATCTCGGCAGTTGCGTCGATTTCCTTGATGCGGTCGACGCATTTCACGATGAAAAGGGTTTGAAATTCTCGAAGAGTAACGGCTTTCGTGAGATTTGTTTGTTGGTCGACTTTCCATAGGGCCTGATTATTGGTCTTCGCTGCTTGTGCATTGTAGAAACTTTTCACCGTCTTCCAGAACGCGAGCCAATAATCGCGCCATTTACCGCTAGACCAGCTATCCCATTCATCGCGAACAGGAATAGTTGGCTTGACGAAATATTCATAAAAGTCGTCATCGTTGCGGAAGCCGCGCGAAAACCGCGTCGAACCATCTATCAGGGTCCGTATTGTTCGTTCTGAAAGATATGGTTTAAAGTTGTCAGGTGATGCGCCCTCGATTTTGAGTTGAACCAAGTTATGGAACGGGCTTGCCGGATCACGTGTCGCTATAACAGCCGCGATTCTACTCTCAACGTCTACCCGCGCACTGGAGAGTTGCTGGCGAACGACGTCTTGTTCCCTGCGGGTGAGGCTGCTGCCAAAAATATCCGTTAAGAGCGAAGTTTCCACCTTCTGCGCAGTCTCATTGATTACGACGAACTGATAAATCTGGTCGGTCCAACTGCAGTGCGGCATTGCCACGACGGGGAGATTGACGGCTCGATCTGCATTCGCCGCCCCCCAAAGCCGATGCTGTCCATCGACCACAAGTGCGGGCCGGCATAGAGATTCCATCGACAAGACAATATCTGTCAACTGGTCGGGTGTGATCTCATTCCTAAAGACGAATTGTTTGACGTCAGATTGCATCTGCGCCATTTGAAGTGCGAACTCATAAACGTAGTCGTGCTCAATGTCGGGAAAGGCAGTGCTGAAGGGGGCTGCCTCGAATTCCTTGATAATAGACAACTGTTCCTCGGAAAGTCGGCTTTTTATTTGCGGATACAAGGCACTTGTGAGCTTCGGAATGATGGTGACCGCGTCGTCTTCCAGGTCAACGATTGGCTGGTAATCCAATACCAACTGGCCGTTGTCGATCTGTGGCTCACCCTGAATTGCCAAAACTATGGCTGTAGGCCCAAGGACCATGCCGTCTTTTTCCGCCGAACTTGCATTGTTCCAGAAGCGCTTTAGATCAGCCTCACGACTATTTGAAATCGGGCGTTGGAATAGCATACGGATGTGCCAAGCTTTGCGTGGTATTCCTGCCCAGTTCGCTAAAACTTTGGCGGGCGCCGCGAATAGGAGCAAGTCGTCGCGGTTACTGTCGTCGCCGTATTGATCGAACTTGATGACAGGTACTTGGGTCATTTTGATGTGCTCCGTTTGACGCAAACACCTAGCATTGAAAGGTCTTCTCATTCAATTAAAGGTTACACCGTTTGTTCCCTCGGCGCGGCCATCCCACCTGAAGCGGCGTTCGATCGCACATGCAATCATCTCTAGGGTCGACCCAAGCACCTCTTGGGATCTGCTGGGACTTGGGCGATGCAGAGCCAAATCAACGCTCCGCTCCGATCATAGCGAAGCGGTTTGGCGTACGCTGCCTGGGCAAACCGCCGAAGGTCTGTTTCCCGAGGCGATCCTGCGTGATCGCCTCATTGGCGATCTTCCGATTGAGGAAAAAGAAATTCATGCGCGGCGCTAAGCTCAGATCAAGACAATTTCAATGCTAAGCGTGTAGACCAGCGTGACGGTAACGCCATCAGGTTGGGTGCTCCGTCTGACGTAGCGAAGTTCTTGAGCAACAAGTTGATGGCCTGGCTTTCCTTGTCGAACAAATGCCCGATCTGCTGTCCGCGCGTTCGTATCCGACCCCAGGCGCGAACAAGCGACACCTCTCCGAACAATGTTAACTGCACGACAGGTGTGTACAAAAGAAACTACGGGTCTTAGGTTCGAACTCGTTCAAGGTGACGAATTTTGCAAGTCTCCCTGCGTTCAGGCCCGAGACCTGCACCTGGGCCCGTTGTGCGGGATCGGAAATTGTTTTCACTCTCAGCTAATGGCCGTACTGCGCCCATATCGGCGTAGCGATTGACTGGGCCGCGTCTAGCAGTAGAAATCTTTGAGGCTCACCCGGGGTGGGCGAGGGCATCACAATCTTCCACTCAGCCCTTAAACCGCATCATCCACGAATGGCGCGTCCTCCGGGTCGGATCCCATAACCCTGCGCAAGACGCGACCGACCGCCTCCGGCTCCTATGAGTTCATGCTGAGCCGTCAGTTTCAAAGCTGCTGAAGGTGTACGGCCCGCGAAAAGGCGAAGCAGCCTGCCGTCACGGGCAACCAATACAACGAGTAGACATAGTGTGCTCCGTGTCCAACCGGCCGGCTGTCAGTCGTTCCAGTCCGTCGTCGAGAAAGTTCTTCGGGGTTTTCCCCATGCGATTTGTAGGCTATCCCGGTTGCACAGCACCGCGCCGCGTGGGCCGCTTCTTCTGCTCAGGCGGCACTTTGATGTAGAAGAACATATCGAGGTCGGCGGCCTGCTGAGGGTCGCGTTCTTTCAGCGATAGCTCGCGGCCCGTAACAGGCCCCTTGAGCCCCAGGTGCTCTGCATTCAGGTAGGCACGCTCCGGTGCCTTCCCGTCGTTCGTCCGGACCTCTGCCCAGACATGCGCCGAGCGTATGCGCAACCGGCAGAGGACGCGCTCCAGTTGGTCAGGTTTCCACGGTCCGTCGAGTATTTGCCCGAATAAGTTGGTGATCCTCTGGCCGTAGCGATGCTGTGGCGCGGATACCAGGAACCTTTTGGCCATTTCTGACGGCGTCCAGATCAGCGCCGTGTCACCTTTTGGACTCTTGTCCACTCTTACCAGACCGTCGAGGCGAATACGCTGAAAGCCCCAGGTAGAAGTTATGGGCCCCCCTTCTTCGTTTGCCCGAGTGGCCAACAGCCAATAGGCCTTGTCGGCGTCGGTCGTCGGATAGGGAAGATCGAGTTCCAACTCGATGATGGGGTCAAAGGGAGCAACGCCAAGCTTGAGGAACGCGTTCAATTCCACGCTCATGGCGATCCCATCTAGAAACGCGTCATGGTCGACTTCGATGGCGTTCAGGATCAGGTCGTCTTTGATGAGCGGCGTCTCGCCCTTGTTGCTGTTCAACAGGTCGATCCCTGCCAATTTCAGAACCGGGAACTCGGTATTGATCAATCCGCAAAGCCCGTCGATGGCATCCTGGACATTGTCGAAGTCTTTCAGGTGAGCGCATCCGAGCGGGTCATAGCCCGTGGTTTTGGCATGGTCGAAACGAGCCGTGAAGACGACAGGCTGGGTGCCGCCTGCGCCAACGAGGGAGGCCTGAACTTGGTGCAAGGCGTCTGGAGAGTTTCCGTCGATCGTCCAGGAAACGGCGACCTCCCCTTGGGAGTTGGTGGTGCTCTGCTGCTGGTGGGCCGATGTGACCGGTGCAGCGTCGATCATCGAGGGGTGAGCTCCGGCGGGCAAGCTCCATTGGACGAGTGCCCCAGAAACCGGGGTCGAACCTCGAAGAACAGCGAGGCGAAGCTGGGCCGCGAGCTTTACTGGCCCACCGCCATTCGAAAAAGCCGCTTGGCCGTCGCCGCCGCGATAGTGAAGCACCCGGTCCGTCAGGCGCGCGAACGGGATGCGGCAATCGTCGAACGTCGAAGCCGCGGGCGAACCGGTTGCCACCGAAAGCGGCGCATAGCGTGTCTCTGGGCCGTGGGGCGTCTGCTGGGTGCTGGAGGGCCAATCGATGGTGCCGTCGGCCCTTGCCGCGAAAGTCCAGTAGTCGCCGCGCCGAAAGGTCGCCGCCGCTCCGCCGCCCCCCTGGATCGACAGGCCGTCGCCAAGGCTTTGCACTGCTGTCAGTCCTCCGGCGCCAAGTGCGCCGAACACGATCAGGCCGGAGCTGTCGGGCAGAACGTCCCAAAACCGCAGGAACCAGCCGCCCGTCGCCGCCGCACCGGTCGCCGCGATCGCCGCTGTCGTCGCTTCGACTGTAACTTTTTCGTCCGTGGCGAGCGCCACGCGAAACAGCCGTTCGCTGGTGAGCGCCGCGCGCGGGTCGACGTCGTCGTGCAGGCTGACGATTTCGGCCCAGCTTCCGGGGGCGAACCAGGAGCGCGGATCGAGAGACGGCGGGCTCACCGTGATCTCGTTGCCGTTGATGCCCGTAATGGCGACGAGCAGGCTCGCATTCCTGCGCGAGAGCTTGAGTTTCAATCCCTGGAGCCCGAAGCGCGGGCCATCGGCGAGGGGCGGCGGACTTCCGGCCTCCGCGATCGGCACGCCGCCGTGAACCTCGAGCCGATAGAGAAGGTTCTCGAGCCGTGTATAGCCTCCCTGCGGCATCAGCGAACACGGGTCCGTGCCTGGGACGGAGGGCTGGACGGTCACGGCGATGGAGCCGGAGGAAGGCGCGGTCAGGCGCAGCCAGTCGGCATTCTGCGGCACGGTCGCGCAGGACACCGACCCGTGAACGGGCTGGGGCAGGACCTGCCAGTCGGCAATCAGCCGGCCCGAGGCCTGGGCGTCGCCCAGTGCCTTGTCGGCGAAAGCCGGTTCCTCGACCGGATCGACATGGCGTATGAGCGCCTTGATGGCGACGACCGACGGCAGGGTCGCCGCATCGCCGTTGCGGGGATGAGGCTGTGTGGCGAGCGTGCAGGCTGCCATGTTGTCGAGGCGCCAGCCGTCCAGAAAGCCGTGGCCCGGCTGGATCGACAGGTTCAGCGGGCCGCCGCCGGCCTGGATCGCGAAGGCGCTGGTGCCGGACGGATAGGCGAGGCGGCCCGGCGCACCGATCACGTCGGACATGTCGCCGTCGATGCGCGTGAGCGTCAGCCGGGCGTCCTGATCGAAATCCGCATCAAGCAAGACCTGGCCTTGCCGGGGCGCCACGGCCCGCAGCGGGCGCGGGTCCCGGCTATTGATGATCTGGCGTGTGGCGTCGGCGCGAACCGTCATGGCTTGTTCCTTCGCAGGGCTTGAGGCGCGGATTGGGCGTCGTCGAGGATCGCCGTCTCCAGGCCGAACGGAGTGAAGTCGTCGAAGAGCGAGGTGAGGTTGGCGCGCCTCAGGCTTGCCCCCCACGGGCCGAAAGCGCCCATCTCGGTTCCGCCCTCGCCGCCGTTGCGAATTCCGTCGGGGCAGAGGGGATGGAGCAGGGCGCACGCTGGCTCGTCGAGGCTCGTGTCCATGAATACCGGCGTTGCGCGCAGCGCGGCCGCGGTGGAGAGAGTGGGGTCGGGCTGGCAACGGAACCGGCGCGGACCGTCGCTGCCGGGCGCGAGGTAGGAATAGCGCAGGCACCCTTCCTGCTTGCGCTGCACGGTCAGCGCGGCGGTGAAGAGACAGCCCGTTGCCTCGACGGACTTCGTTCGTGCCGTGCCGAAGAGCGTGACGTCGCAAAGTCTGGCATCGAGGTTTTCGGCCGCCAGCACCGGCAATGCCGTACCGTCCGGGCTGAAGATCGAGCCGGTAACGCTGATGCGGCCCGGTCCTGCGCCGGATTCGAATGCCAGCGGTCCGCAGAGGCTGTCGTCGATACGCACGGAAAGGTTCTTGAAGGCCGCGGTCGTCAGTGCCGCCGCACCCGGATTGCGCAGCGTCGTATGACGCAGCCAGAGATGGGAAACCGCCTTGGCGCCGAGGGAAAGGCCGCGGGTGAGTTCGAGACCATCCAGGATCAATTCGCCCGGATCTTCGTCTGCGCCCGGCGGAGCGGCCGCCGCGACCGAGACGGGCGCATCCACCGTGAAACGCCGCTCCCGCCGCACGAGGTAGCCCAGCCGGTCGGGATCATCGGGCAGGCCGGGGCCTGTCGTCTTTGCGCGCCACTGCGCCGCGACCAGATGCAGCGCGGTGCCGGGATGGACACGCACCGTGGCCGCGGCGGTCTCGCGGTCGCAGCGGATGAGCACGATCAGCGCGCGCTTGCCGGCGCCGTCCGAAAGGACGTCGGCAAGCGCTTGCGCCAGGGTTGGCACCGTACGGACGCGGTCGGAGGCGGAACCACCCGCCGCCGCGGTGGCATCGACCACCCTGACAAAATTCTTCAGCCGGCCCGTGTCGCGGACTTCGAAAGGGACGTCGTCGTCGTTCCGCTCCTGCGGTCCCGCTCCGATCGGCCGGCCCATGCCATAGGCATAGGCGATGCGAAGTTCGACGATCTCCTTTTGGCCTGCGGCGGGAGCAGGGGCGATGGCGCGTCCCGTGGCCGGATCGAATCCCAGCAGGATCGGCGACTCCTCCGCATAGGCCTGGGCCTTCGGAAGGGCGCTGGTCGACCACTCGTGCGTTCGCGACCCGGCCGGCCGGCTGCCAGGGGCAAGCGGGGCCTCTTCGAGATTGCAGATGAGAAGATCCTCGGGCCGTAGGCGCGTGAATGCATTCTCGTCCTTGCGTCGGGCGAAGAACGCGAACGGAAGGTCTTTCGTGCCGAACCACAGCGGCTTGGCCGAACGGCCTTCGAGAGCCGCATGGCGCAGTTCTTCCGCTTCGAGGTGGAGAGGTAGGCGATGCAGCCGGTCCGGCAGATGGTGCGGCTCCTGCCTGCCCCCTTTTCCTTCCGCCTGGGCTTCGGCCCGCCGATCCGGATTGAAAAGGCGGACCTTGCGCTCGGGCTGCGCCGCTAGCTGCCAATAGCCTGGGTGAACGGTCCCGGCGATCGGCCATGGGCGCAGGACGGGTGTGCCGGCCACGTCCTGAGGGGTCGGATTGGCGCTGTCGGGCGCCGGGAAAAGCGGTGTGAGCGGGCGCAGCAGGTGCACGCCGACCATCGGCACATGCCAGCGTCCGGCGGCGCGCGCAATCGACCGCAGATCTGCGAGCCGCGCCGCCTTGTCGAGGGCCCGGCCGGCGCGGCTGGCCATGTCGCCCGGTCTGAGGTCCGCAAATGCGGGGCGGTCCGGACGCACATCGATGAGGTGGGCAAGCCGGGCGACGCGCTGATAATATTCGACGACGACGGCACCCTCCTGGGTGACGTCCTGAGCGAGTTCGGCCAGGACCCGCGCTGTGCCCTTGCCGCGGCGATAGCGCAGCAAGTTGGCAATGAGCGCGCGCGGCAGCTCGCCGGAAGGAAGGGGGGCGAAGGAGGGGGTGCCAACCAGGGCCGCGAAGGCGGGGAGCGCCGCATCGGGCGCGGTCTCGACGAAAAGCGCGTCGAAGAATCGGTCCAGCTCCGCGTCGATCTCGGCTGAACCGCCGCCGAGAACCCGAAAAAGGGCTTCTAGCGTTCGGCCCTCGCGCGCATCGCGATCGCGGATATGGGCCGGTAGGAGATCGAAAAGCCGGGTTGCGGCTTCCAATGCGCGCTCGTCGGTAACCCGCTCGCTCATGGCAGCATCTCCGTCAGAGCGAGGCTTGCATCGGACAGCGAGATCAGACCGGCCCGCTGGAAGACGAGCGGACCACCGGGCTGGGATTCCTCAAAGCGCGGCAGCGGGCACAGGAGGCGGCCGGCATCGGCGGGCGGGCCACCCGGAAGCGAAAACGCGGTGACGCGCGCCGCCAGGACGCCCGGCAAGTTCTGGGTGGCCGTCATCACCTCGGCGATATGAAGCGCCCGGCCGAAGGGGCGCATTTCGGGCGAGAATGCGCGCAGCAGCGCGGCGCGCACATCTGCCTGTACCTTGGCGCGCTCGAGGGCCGGGTCGTGCGCGAAGGCGATCCCGACGGTTGCGGTCAGGCTTTCGAAACCTTCGATCCGGATGGTCCGTCCCGGTGGCGAAGCGTCGAGAATGGCCTTGCGCAGGCCCGTGAGCAGGTCCGATCCCGGGGCCGGGTTTTGAAAGGCGGTATCGGCAATCGTCATGCAGAGGACATGCCGCATGCCCTGGCGCAGTTCCGAAGCGAACGCCTTGCCGACGCCCCGGTAGGCCTGCGCGAAGGCCTGGAAATCCTCGAGCGCAACGGTCCGATCGAGCGTCCTGGTCGACGCCGGCAGCGCATTTCGCACGTCGTCCGGGCCTTCGGGCTCGGCTCCACCCTCGGCGGCAAGCGGGTTGGTGGCCCCGCGAAGACCGGGGACCGGCGTCATCACGGTCGTCAGCCGGCCGGCACCGACATTGCCCTTGGCCCCTCCGCCCTTCCGATAGGCGGCCGTGATGGGCTGGCCGGAAGGCAAGGGGCCGGCGAACTCGAGGAGGGGGCCGAGCGGCGTTTCAGCCGCGAAGCGATAGGCGCGCGTTTCCGCGGGCAAGCCGTAGAGACTGTCGACCCGGTCGTAGGCGCGCGCCCCCACGCGCACCTCCAGTGCTGGCGCATACCCTTTTGCGCTCTTGGCGGGCACGTGCGCGACCGGCCCTGATTTCAGGCGGAAGCGCGGCAGCGGCATGCCGGCCTCGCCCTTGCCCAACGTCTCCGCCCCCGAGACGGGGGTTTCGCCCTGGCTGACGCCGACGCAATTGCCGTGAATTTCGAGACCTTCGGCATGGTAGGCATTCGCAAGCGATGCGGTGAACAGGAGTGTCGTCTCCGCGGCGCCGACGTCCGCCCGCGCAAGCGTCAGCACCTCGCCGCAGGACTCTCCCGAGTGATGGTCTCTGCCCTTGAGAATAAGCTTTCTGCCGGCCTCCAGTGCCTGCCGACCCGCAACGACGATCCGATTGGGCGCTTTTTCAGCGGGGATGCGGGCGTCCGTCTCCGGCACGAAGAGACGCGCGCGTCCGGTTTCGATCAGAATGGTGGTTTCACGGACCTTCGCTGCGAAGCCGGTTTGGCTGCCGGTGAGATCGACGCCCGTGACCGTAATTCTCGAGACCTTTGCCGAGAGGCCGAACCCTTTGCGCGCGCCTTCCTGCACGGCGGTAATCTTGCCCATTTGCGCCGCGGGCGTTCCGTCGATCGCAGTGAAAAGCACGGCCTTGCCCGCCATGGCGGCATCGTGCACGGCCTCGAGGTCCAAGGTCCCTTCGGTGCTGGTGCCCGTCGTGGTCATCACGAGATCTTTCCATTCGGCAGGTCTTTCGGTGCCGGTCATCTGTCCGATATCCTTGAGATGCGCTTTCGTGAACAAGGACAGATCGGGTGCGGTGGAACCGAACGCCGATGCCCGGTCGCCAAGGAGGATGACCTGATTGCTGAAGCTTGAGGCGGCGAAATCCGGGTGGCGGCCGACCAGAGCCTGCGAAGCGAGGGAGAGAACGGTCGTTGCCGGTGAGCTGGGGCTGGCAGCGGCCGGCCGGTCGACGGAGACGACGCGGGCGGCAAGCCACTGGCACGGATTGCCGCCGGCATAGACGAGTATCAGATCGCCGACACGGATGCCGGCGACGGCTCCCTCCAAGGTAAGCGAAAGCGTTGCGGTTGAGATTTCGGGATTGGCCGGTTTGCGTGTTACCTTGAGACGGTTCCAGGCTTTTCGGGCATGAAGCGGTGCATCGGTCTCGAAGGTCTGCGGCAGTTCGTCCTTCAGCGGAACCGAAGCGATCTTAATGCCGCGCGGCAGATCCACGCCGTCGGGTGCAGTGGCGATGTCGTCGAGATCAAAACTCACGACCGTCGCGGCAGCAAGGGCAGGGCGTGGCGCATAGCCAAGCAGCCGGGCGATGGCACCGACGGCGCTCGGATCCTCGCTCGTGTGCAGGGCGCCATCCGCCCAGAGCCGGTTGATGTTCCAGGCAAGCACATGCAGTGCGGCAGCCTGTGCATCGAGCAGGGCGACGACCGGGTCGGACGGCTCCCGCGTCGTCCATCGGGCGAGCGGCGCCTCGCCCTCGACGCGGGTGCTCGACAGCTCGCCTTTGAGCCTCCCCAGGATGGCGGAGTGACGGAAGACGAGGCGATCGCCGATATCGAGCGAGATCTGGCGGCTGCCGCAACCACAATCACCGTCGCAGCCACAGGCGCAATCACTCATCGGCCGCCTCCCATAACCAGTGCCAGGCGTCCGCGCTCAGGGAAGCTGGGATCGTCGGCACACTCGATAATTTCGGCCTCGGCCGGCCGGATGATGCCGGCATCGAGTTCGCCCTGCGCGGTCTTGCCATACCGCTGAAACGTGATCGGCGTGACCGTCTCGACCCCTGCGACCGCCATTGCGGCCGCAACCAGATTGGAAAGGTAGAGAGGGGTGCCGAAGCTGAAGCGGTCGGGGTGGAAGAAGCCGGGCGCGCCGTCGCGCGGCCCGAAGGGGCGCAAGGCCTCGCGGACCCGCTGGCCGACGACCGCGCGCAAGGCTTCGGGCTCGGCGCAGATGCGCAGCTTGATGTCGAGCGGCGCGGGGCGCGCGCCACGCACCGCAATGTCGAAGCCCATGAGACGGAAACGCTCGAGAAATGTCATCAGCTCTTTGATGAAACCGCCATCCACCGGCAGGCCGCCTTGCCGATCGACATAGAGCAGGATCGTTTGCCAGGCGCCGGTCCATCGCGGGATCGCGAGCGCGTTAATCACCGCCGGATGGCGTAGCGCGCAGCGGGCATAGTCCTCCGCCGTCACCGCCCGGTCCTGCGTGCGCCAGGCTTCCGGCGCCTTGAGGCGTATGGAGGCGGCGGGCTCGGCATCCGCGCCACCCCGGCCCGGCAGCGGGTTGGTCACTTCGATCGCGGCTCCGGCCTGGCTGGCCGGCACCGCGACATGGGTGAGGACATCGTGACCGACGAGGCCCGGGCGGCCAACTCCGAAACGGGCAGCCGGCAGAAACACCGTGCCATCGGCAGGCGCCAGGCCATTGATGCGATCGCCGAAGCGAAGCTGTGTCTGCCCCCCCAGGCCGGTTTCGACGACGAAATCACGGTCGAAGCGACCGGAGGCGAGGAGGTCGGTTCGCGCGTGCCAGGTCGAGAAGGCGTCCGTCAGCGACAGCGCCGGCAACACCTCGCCGGGATCGAGCAGGGCTTGTGCCGAAACCCAGGGCGGGCCGGCAAGGGTTGGCGTCGAGGTGCGGGCGACGTCGGCACGCGTGAGCTTGGGGCGCCAGGTGAAGCCCGGTTTTGGCGCGGGCGGGTCGAGGCGGGGGCGAAGTGCTTCTGTCTCCGCAGAGGTGAGCCCGAGATGCGGCGGCGGCGGCGTGGACGCGCCATGATCGGCGATCACCACGTTGCCGCAGGCTTCCGCGCAAACGAGCGCCGGGGTCGCTTGCGACTGGTCGGTTTGTCGGGCCGAGAGCACGAGGTCGAAGGGCAGGGCGTCTTCAGGCCCCCAGGTGGCCGTGACGACATCCGTATTGTCCAGGGCGTCCTGGCCGTGCTCCACCGCCACCAGGCGAACGAGCCACCGCTTTTCGGGGTCGGCATCGGCCTTGCTGCCCGTCTCGGGTGAGCGGGTCTCCATGAGGATGAGGAGGTCGCCCGCCGTCAACGGACCGTTGCCGCCACTGTCGTCGACGAAGGTGCAGGATGTCGCGCCTTTCGGAAGCCGGCACTCGGAATCCGACCAGGTGTGAAAGGCAAGCCGGTTGCGCCAGGACCAGCAGGTGAGGGGCGAAAGCGTTTCGAATATGTCCGGAACGCCTGAGAGGCTACGCGAAAGAGCGCGCGCGTAGGCGGGTGGAGCAAGCACGGGCGGCAGATCCGGGTTGCGCGCAAGCACGGGCGTCGAGGCCGCCAACGGAAGGCCGTCAGCCATGCCGCCGGGCTTGTAGGTGAAGGCCAGGGGCACTCGGGCGCTCGCGCCCTGACCCGGCCGATAGTCCACCATGCGGGCGAGGCGCGCGAGCGAGGAAGGGGCGCGCGCCGTGTCGAGAAACGCTTCCGTGCCAATTGAATCGAGCCGGTAGCTCTGCTGGTCGGCGCGATAGGCGAGGGCCTCGATCAGCGTGACGGTAAAGTCTGCCGCATCGTCTTCCCTGAAGCCCGCGATCTGTGCGGCAACGCGATCAAGCATCTGCCGCCGGAAGCCGCGCCAGTCACGGGCGGCGTAGTCGAGCAACGGTTCGGTCCCGCTCGCGGCCGGCTGCTCGCCGCAATCGTCCTGGCAGTCGAAGTCCGATGGGCAGTCGATCTTGAACGAGAAATCGACCGCAGCGAGCCGTGGGTCGATGAATGGCGGAGGCTGGCCGCCCGGGCCGTTGACGATTGCCAGACGATAGGTCGAGTAGTCGGTCGGCTGGTTGCCAGCAAGCGTCACGCGGTAGCGCGCGACCTGGTTGGGGCCAGGGAACGCCTCGACCAGCGCGGCCTTCGGAGCGGCGAACCGCACGCCGCCGGTGATCTCGATTTCGGCCGGTATGAGCGTCGCAGTCGGCAGCGGCAAGGGCTTCACCAGGACGATGTCGATCGTCGTGGGATCGGCAACCGTCGCGCCCTGGTGGACTTCGATGTAGTCGATGCCGGACAGGACGGCCGCCGAAGCCGCAACGGCCTGGCGTCGCATCGGGTCGCAGCATTGGTAGATGGCGCTCATGGCAGCCCTTTCGACAGGCTGAGGTTGACGGCCTTGCCGGTCGCCTTCACTTCGTAGGTCAATTCTATCTGCAGGGCGGCGACCGTCTCGTCGAAATCGACGAGCAGGTTTCGAAGAACGAGCAGATGGCCGAGCTCCTGGGTGATTGCCGCTTCGAGGGTCGCCTCCAGCGCCACGGCGACCGGGCCATTGCCGGCCGCAAACAGCATCTCGCGCACCGGCGAGCCGAATGCCGGTCGCATGACCCGTTCGCCGGGACCGGTCATGATGAGGAGTTCGAGGCAGTCGCGCACATGTTCCGGCGAACCGTAGGGCCAGGCCCTGGCCTGGCCGAGAGGGGTGGCACTGCAGGGATAGGCGAGCCTCATGTCGCGATCACCCGTGTCTGGCTGGCGGCGATGATGGGTGGACCGCTGGGGATCTGTTCGGCCGAAAGGCAGAGTGCCGCGGCCGGATTGACCAGGACGGGCTGGCCGCTGGCGAGGACCCGTGTCGCGGCGGCGATCCACCGCGTCGTCACGCAGGGTTGTGGCTTGCCGTTCGGCAGCGTGAAGACGCAGCCGGCCACCAGCCCCTGATCGGTCAGGACGGCCACCGGCATGCCCGAGACGGAGACGCGCGGCGATGCGGCGACGATGTTGAGGGCGCCGCCGTGCGGGCAGGTCGCGGTGGTTCCTGTGTGAAGGATGGTTCCGGGCATCAGGTCACCACCAGCGCGCCGTTGTTGATGATGACCGAAGGCCCCGACATCTGGATGGAGGCGCCTTGCCCGTTCATGAGCGTGATGCCGGCGGCGCCGATCATGACCATGGCTCCGGTGACGGTCTTGATGAAGACCTGCTGGGCCGGGTTGTCCGAAAGGGTGATCGAGGTGCCGGTGGTCGTCTGCATGTGGATGTTTGGGGTCGCCGGCGTCGCTCCCGCCATGGCAAGCACGGGAAATCCCATCGGATCCGGATAGAAGCCGCCCGACCAGATCGGATAGTCCGGGTCTCCCGCCTCGAATTCGACCCAGACGGCCGCCCCGATCTGCGGCAGCGCCACCAGTCCGGCCATGCCCTTGGCGGCAAACGGAAAGCACGGAAAAGCCCAGGTCGACGGGAACAGCCCATAATGGTCGCCGAGCTGAACCTGGATCCGGCCCTGGTTTTGGGGGTCGAGGTTGTTGAGGACCATGGCGCGATATTTGCCGTAGTAACGCGGGCCGTTGCTCATGCGGTAACCCTCGATGTTTGCGAGACGAGTCCGTCTCTGGCCAATTGGAAGGTCTGTCGCCAGGATCCGCGGCCCAGGGCATGGCTGACGGAGCGGACGAACCAGAGACCGTCATGGGCAAAGCTTGCACCGCGCACGAAGATCAGCGAGCGGGCGTCGATCGGCCGACCGTAGCGCACCAGGTCGACCGAGCCCGAGGCAGTAACCGGGTCCGCCCCGCCGCGGCCCGCAAGCAGCGCGCCCGCCACCTCCACCGCGTTCAACCGTTCCGTTTCGAGCAGCTTCACCTTCGTCGGCACGACCAGCCGGGCCGCCAGGGGCGGCTTGAGAATGCCGACGTCCGGAACTGGCACGGGAATGGAGAAGTTGGCGACCTTGACGAAGGCATAGGGCAGAACCGCCAAGTTGCCGTCGACGGTGAAGGTCGCGCTCTCCGTCTGTGCGGCCTGGTCGAAGTCGATCGTCAGCGTCGGCTGGGGAGCGCCGACCCGCGCCTGCGGACCCCAATAGGCCGTGTTCATGCCGGGTGCAGGCCCGGGTGTCACGTAGAACTCGTAGCCTGCGTCCTTGGCGAGCTTGTCGGCATATTCGAAGTCCGACCCCTGTTGCTGGGCATATTTTTCCGTCGGCGACGCGGCGAAGGAGAAGGGTGACGGGATGGTAAGCGGAACGACGCCGAAGGCCGCATACTTGGCCATCATCAGCGCCACGCGGGCGAAGGGCGGCATGGCCGGATAGGGCAGCCCGGTCAGATCGACCATGTCCATGTAGCCGGACACGTCCTCCCCGGTCACGATGAGCTTGTACTCGCCGGGATGGGTGGATGCCGTGACGTCGATGCGTTTGATGGGACCGTCCGCGAGAACCTTGGGCAGGCCGTTTAAGGTCGCGACCAGGATCACCCGGATCATCGGGTCGAAGAAGCCGGTCGGCAGGAGCTGCTGCGCAATGGGCGAGGTCTTCGAATAGGCGAACGTCAGTTGATAGCCCGACCGTTGGCCGACGGCCTGGGTAGCCGTCGCGCTTTCAAGAGCGTCGACGACCGCGCGGGGCGCCGGCGCCACGGCGACCGGCCCCATCAGCAGCGTCAGCGTGACCCCCTTAAGCGTCGCCATTGCTCGCGACCTCCAGAGGCAGCGGCAGGGGAACGGGACGTCCCTCCTCACCGAGCAAACTTGCCGGATCTTCGAGGCCCAGCGCATCGGCGATCCGCCAGAAGAGTTCGGGATCGCCGAATGCCTCGGCCGCCATGTCGTCGATGCGCTCCGAGCCGCTCAGGCGCTTGAGGCCGAAGGCCTTGTAGCGCTCTGGAGCCGGGATGAGGCGGCGCGGCAGATAGGATTCCGCCTCGCCATCCGGCCGAAGCCGGACCTTCATGGGCAAGCCAAAATAACGGCTGTTGGCGGAAATTTCGGTCATCACGGCGTTCCTGAAAGGCCCAGCGCCTGAACGAGCGTCTTGCGGGCATCGGCCAATTTTTCCCGGCGGGACTGCGCGGCGCGAAAGAGTTCCGCGCCCTTGGTGCCCCAGGCGAGGTCCTCGGTGGAGAGCACGCGCATCCCCAGGCTGACACGGGCGCGGATCGGGTTCAGCCGCGGATCGAACGCCTCCTCGATGATGCTGAAATCGGTGATGCGCACCGGTAGGAGCCGGTTGCGTCCGAGCACCAGCAGGATCAAGGGCGAGGGCAGAGGCAGGATTTCCAGCGTACCCCTATCGGCGAGCGCTTGGGCTTGTGCCGTGTCGGCCACCCGCGGAGCTATGAGGGTTTCCAGCGTCGCCAGTTCGCTTGCGATGCCGTTTTCCACCGCGTCCTTGTTGCCGAGCGGCTTCTCCAGCCGGTCGGTTGCGTCGAACTCGACGTCGAGCTTCAGCGTCTCGACCGGCATCCCAGTGAGGCGCAGCCCTTCCAAGCGGTCGCCCATCTCGGTCTTTGCGCCGCGAGGCGCAAGCGCACGGGTGAGCGCGTCCGGATTGTACTGGAAGGAGACAACGCGCTCGACCTTCTTGCCTTCGCCGTCCATGACGACGAAGCCGCCCTTCAGCACCTGCGGCGCGCCTGGAAATGACGTCATCGCACCCGTCCTTTCGTTTCATGACCCGAACGCTGCCCTGGAACGCCGGGCTCCCGCGCGGCGCTCATTTCTCCACCGCCTTGCCGCGCCCGGCCATGTCCTTCACGACCTGCAGCGGGTCGACCTCCGGATCGACCTTGATCTGGTCGAGCGAGGGCCAGGTGAATTTTCCGTCGTGCCCATAGGCGATCGTTCCGAGCGAGAGCTTCACCGTCGGGCCGATCTGCGCTTCGACCGAGGCGACGTTGTAGGTCCAGGAGTAATCGACCGCCCGCCAAAGCGCGTAGATGGTCGCGACGAGGTCGACCTTAGCCTTTGCCGTCAGCCGGCCTTCGGCATAGGCGGAGGCGGAAAAGTCGAAGCCGCCATCCTTGTAGGCGGAGTCGAACTTCACGCCGCCTTCGCCATCGATACGAAGGCTGGGCTTGATGTCGATGCCGCCCTCGAGGCCAGCGGCGCCAGCGGCGACTTCCACACCGAGACGGGCGCCGAATACGCCATAGAGCTCGGCATAGGCCGGCACGGCAAAGCGCCCGGTCAGCTTGGCTTCGACCTTGGGGTCATCCTCCATGGGATAAAGCGAGCCGTTGAAGACGACAGCCTTCAAGATGATCGGGCCGACGCCGTAGCCGAGACCGAGCGATCCCTCGATCCGGCCGAAGGCGGTGACGCCGGGTACCGGGGTGGGGATGGGAAACTTGAAGCCAAGCCCCTTGATGATCGATATGTTGCCGCCGTCCTTCGGCCACTTGGGCGTCAACTCGATGTCGTTGACCTGGACTTCGCCGAGCACCTTGATCCGGGCTTCGGGCGTCACGTCGACGCCAAGCTTGGGCCGCAGGTCCTTGGTGACCTGGTAGGAGATCGCACCCCCGCCCCAGAAGCTTCCCTTCTCGTTGAAGTTCAGGTTCAACTGGCCGGTCGCCTTGCCCATGTTCACGTCGATGTCGGCGGCGCCCGAGAACTTGCCTTCTTCCCCGTCCTTCTTGGAATATTTGACGGTCATCTTGGAGTTGATGCTGCGCCAGACGATGTCGGCGGAGCCGGTCAGCAATATCTGGTCGCCGGCGTAGTCACCCTCGAGCGTGACCTGCTTGACGAGGCCCTTAATCGGGTCGGGCACCACGGCCTTGCCGTGATAGGAGAGCGGGCCGCCACTCCACTTGGCGTCGAGGGTGATCACGGTGTCGCGCACCTTCGTCGTGAGCCCGCCTCTGGCCCAGTAGCTCATGCCCTGACCCTTGGATTCGAAGCCGGCGGCGACATCGATCGTTGCTCCGGGGATCGAGGAGGTGGAGGCCTTGAGCTCACCCGCCCAGCCCTTTTCCGAGTGGTAGGTGACCGTTCCGGACGCCTGGTCGATGCCGGGCAGCTTGCCTCCCGGCCTAAGCGTGCCATTCGCTTGAAACGCGCCCGCCCCGTACTTGACGGTGAAGTCGCCGGCGATGACCGGTTTTGTCCCCGGACCGGCCGTGAACTTCAACGTTCCTGAAGGGACGAATGCCGGGGCGAGCGCCAGCGACAGGTCGCCTTCGGTGAACCGGAAATAGGCATTGTTCGGCTTGAGCTTGGCGGCCGGAATGGGTGCGACAAGCGCGAGGCTTTCCTTACCCTCGCGCGTTGTCTCGTACTTGATCAGGAACTTGTCGAGCACTGGCACGCTCGGGCTGATGGAGCCCTCGGCCTTCAACGTCCCGGCGTCGTCTATCGTCAGCGAGGTCAATTCGCCGGGCGAAAGATAGGGATAATAGAAGGCGATCTTCTTGTTCGACTTGGGGTCGAGCTTGAGATTGCGGGCCTCGCCCGCCGGGCTGGCGCCGGCCGCGCCCGCCGTGGTGTCCGGGGCATCTACCGGCGTCGGAGCGGCGGCTGGCGCGGGTGCGCCTGCGGGGCCAAGTTCGGCCGTCAGTTTCACCGCCGATGATCCCGCGGCGCTCTTGGCTAGCGCGCGGCTGTCGAGTTCGCCTTCGACGGTGTCCGTCTTGCCCTTGGGGCCGAGCGGCGATCGCTTGTAGGTCGCGAGCCTGATGCCGGGCACCAGCCGCTTGGCCATGTCCCCGACCGGCGTATCTCCTTTGTCCTTGGCTTGCACCGTTTCGGCCATGCCGCCGGCACTGAGCGCCACCGGCTTCCCGAGGGCCGCCGCCTTCACCGCGTCGGAACCTTTGACCTTGCCCTCGCGCAGGAGTTTTTCGACAACATAGGAACCGTCCGTGGTGCCTGTCGGAACGGTCGCCTGCTTGAGCCGCAATTGCAGTTTCTTCACACCCGCACCCCGCATGGAGGGATCGCGGATCGCATCGACCAGCTTTACCAGTTCCTGATAGGTTTCCCGCCCCGATGCCTGGTTCTTGGTGCTGTCGAGCAGTTGCAGGTTGGATGGGATGGACGTTCCCCCCATCTGCTTTTCGACGATGTGGTCGACATCGCATTTGGCGGTCTTCAGGCCACCGGCCAGGCCGTCCACCACCTTCTTCACCGCCGGATCCGCATAGGCGGTCTTGAGTTCCTCGTCGGTCTTGGCCGCATTGATGAAGGCGAGGGAAAGCCCCTGGGTGGTGTTGAAACCGAATTTGCCGAGCCAGATGGATTTGTAGTCTTCGCTTCCCTCCTTCCACGCGGCAACCCGGCCGCCGTCAAAAAGGGGCGTGAACACCAGACCCGATCCGGCTGCCTTGGCATCGTGCGCCTTCTGCACCCAGTCGCCGAGGCCCTTTTCCTTGGGCAGCGTGAAGCTCGCCACTTCGACGATCAGTTCGTTGATGCCAAGACCTGCGGGATCGTCGGCGACGGCCGTCATCCCCGCCGGGAGCTTCAGTGAGGGACCGGCGGTGGTCGAGGCGGCCGGCGCGGCTGCCGGCGGCGGGCCGCCGGCAGCGTTGCGCTGGAGCGTCCCGCCTCGCTGAGGCGGGGAATGGCCCGTCCTTCCGCAAAGGCTGTTGCTGCGACGTTCGCCTCACCTTCCAGCCGGGCATCCTGGTCGGCGCCAAGCAGGTTCAAGGGCGCCGTGCGCGGGCCCTGGCCCTGGCCCTGCTGGGCAACGTGCGCCAGTTCATGCGCAAGCAGGCCCCGGCCCTCCGGCGTTGCCGGCTGGTAGTGGCCGGCGCCAAAGGCGAGATCGTAGCCCTGGACGAAGGCACGCGCATCGAGGCTGCGTGCGGCATCATGCGCCTGGGCGCCGTCGTGAATACGGACATCGGCAAATGAGTGGTTGAAGGCGGTCTCGAAGGGCGCGCGCGTATCGGCATCGAACGGCCGCCCGTGGGTCAGCGCCGGCGCAG
Organism: Rhizobium sp. WYCCWR 11128; assembly: GCF_013416305.1. Lineage (NCBI taxonomy): Bacteria > Pseudomonadati > Pseudomonadota > Alphaproteobacteria > Hyphomicrobiales > Rhizobiaceae > Rhizobium > Rhizobium sp. WYCCWR 11128. Next base: position 415,671 of record NZ_JACCEZ010000004.1, on the reverse strand, counting down.
GCCTTTGAAGCGGCGGGTGCGGTTCGAGCGACCTCATGGCTTCGCCGCCTTCCGGGCGATTTTGTCCCTCAACCGTTGTGCGATCGCTTGCGCCACCTGTTCGACATATCCCTCGCGTAACGGCGCGCCATTGAGCGCGCGCGCGAGAGCGGCGGGAAGGTCCTGAGGCAGGCGGTCGGCAAGGCGGCGGGCGTCGAGGCCCGTCCCGTGCACCGTCAATCGCCCCAAGTGCACCTTCATGATGCCCTCCAGTCAATCACCGGTGCCGGCTGGCCTTCCTTGCGCAGTTCCTCGGCAATCTCCGCCTCGATGTGCCGTTCGGCAATCTCCCCGCCCGCCTCCGCAGCCTGGAAGGCAGCGCCGAGCGCGACGTTGCGGATCGATCCTCCCGACAGCGGCAATGCGGCGAGCGCACGGAAGTTGACGGAGCCAAGCGGCGCCCTGACCGGGAACGCCTGTTGCCAGAGCGCCAGGCGCTCGCCTTCCGAAGGCAACGGGAAATCCGCGATGAAGCGGAAGCGGCGCAGAAAGGCCGGGTCGATCGCGTGGCGGAGATTGGTCGTGACGACGGTGAAGCCGCGGAAGTCCTCGATCCGGCTGAGAAGGTCGCCCGTCTCGGCGTTGACGTGCCGGTCGGTCGCCGACGACACCTGTCCGCGGATGCCCCAGATGGCGTCCCCTTCGTTCCAGACCATGACGGCACCGGTGCACTCGGCGAGGTCGAAGGCGGCGGCGACATTCTTAGCGGTTTCGCCGATATATTTCGAGATGACCTGCGACAGATCGATGGTGAGGAGCCGCAACCCGAGCGACGAGGCGAGAACCTCGGCCGCCAAGGTTTTTCCCGTGCCGGGCGGGCCTGCGAACAGTGCGGCAATACCGCGCCCCTTCTGGCCGCGGCCGAAGCCCCAGTCGTCGAAGACCTCTGCGGCGTGGCGCACATGGACCTCGATCCGACGGAGCGACTGGGTGAGTGCCGGTGGCAGAACCAGATCCTCCCAGCCGAAAACAGGTTCCTGCAGGCGGCAGCCCGGCAGGGGAACCGCCTGGTGGGCCCGGCCTGCGAGATGCCAAAGATGCGCCCGTGCGGCATCAGCGTCCAGGCCGTCCAATTCGACGTTGGCGAGAGCGGCGAGCGCATCGATCTCAATGCGTTCAAGCCGAAACTGCGAAGCGAGGCGGCGAAGGAACGGTGACCCGAGGGCTGCAGCCCATGGGGCGAATGCCGTCCGCCACGGCGCGGCCGGATCCTGACGCGCAATCCCGGGCGACAGAACCGCCGTCGCCCGGCTGAAGCAACCGGGCGAGATGGTGCCGACGATCACGACAGGCCCCCAGACCTGTTCGGCAAGCGATGCCAGCGCGTCGTCACGACCCGCAGCGGTGGCAACAACAAGAGCTTTCCCATCAAGGGCGGCTTCGCGGCTCCACGTTCGGGCCAGCCGGGCGCGGGCCTCAGGGACCTCGGGGATATCGGCGGCGCCCAGCAGAAGCGGAAGCAAGCCAAGACCGGTCAATGCGTTTGCGACTTCGCGCGGGGCGATGTCGCCCGCGAGCATCAGCGGTGGAAGGCCACCCTGGCGGGCCGCCAACAAAGTTCTGAGGCGATGGGTCAGCGCGGTTTCCTCGATTGGACCGGCCATCGGGCGCAGCCGGGCGTCCAGTTCGGCGATCTCCGGCGGTAGGCCGCAAAGCCTGTCGACGATGGGTTCCGCTAGCGAAAGCCGCAATTCGGCCCGTCCGGGCCCCTGAACCTCCACGAGGCCGAAGCGCCGCAGCGGTGCGGCCGTCGCCAAGGTATCGAGGCGCAAATCCGGTATCAGGCGCCGGGCGAGCCAGAGGGGCAGGAGACCAGGGTCGAGCGCGGCGAGCGCGCGGCGCACCTCCTCCGACAATGACTGGGCATAGAGGAGGGCAACGAGCTCCGCTTCCGCTTCGCCAAGCGCGAAAGCCTCGGCAATGCGCGAAAGGCCCGGATGGCTGCCGGCATCAAGCCAGGCGCCAAACCTTGCCAGTTCAGGCGCGCCGGTTTCTCCACGCGCCGACGCGAGTGACGCAAGCGTCCGGATTTCGACTTCACGTAGCAGAAACTCGGCGTCGGCGGCGAGCCTCATGATGTCACCTCCAGCAGATCATCGTCGACCGGAGGACTGGCGGGATTCGCATTGGGACGAAGGCGCAGGCCGACGGCCTCGACGTCGGGCATCAGTTGGAATTGCTGCGGTATGTCGAGGAAGAGAGACGTGACCTGAAACAGCGCGGTGGGACGCAAGGGTGCCTGTAGTGCCGACCAGAGTTTGGTCGAACGGTCGAGGTCGTAGGGTTCCTGTGAGATGGTGATCTGTTCGGGTTGGCTGGCGGGGTCGTGCAGCGGTTCCGCCGTCAGCGTCTCCAGAAGCTTCGTCGGATTGGCCGGAACGGCGATGGCGCCGAGGATCGCCTGGATCATCGGCCGGGGAATGATCCCGTTGCGCCGAAAGGCCGTGAGGCCGAGGCTGAAGAGCACCTCGCGCTCCAGGTCGGCGCCGGTCGCAAACAGGAGGTAGTAGAGGTCGAGGACCAGCGGCGGCGCATCGGTCCTTTGCCCGAGCGAATTGACGGTGGGCTCGTGCATGTTGCGCCAGGCCGGATTCTGAGCGGCGTGATGCAGGAACAGATAGAGCGCAGCCGCTTCGGGTTGGCCGCCTGCGCCGGACGTCGGTGCGGGTCTGGGTGGCGGCTCGAGCTTGACCGAAGGCGCCGGGAAATTGCCGTAGGCGGCCTTGAGCCGGGCCTCGCAAAGAGCCTTGAGGACGAAGGTGGTTGCCGGGACGGCGAAATGGGCGGTCATGAGCGCCCCTTTAGATAGTCGTCGAGCGAGAGGACCGGAGGCGATGCTTCGCGCCGCGCCGGCTGGATCGGAGCTGCGCGTGCCGGCGCCGTCAGGCGAATGTCAATTTGACCGATCTCGATGAGCAGCGTCGGGGCAGCCGGTGTTTCGCGTGCGGGCGGGGTTGATATGGGTTCTGCGTCCGCGTTGGCTTCGGGGGCGGGAACGAGGAAAACCGTCTGGGGCGGTGCGGCGGGCCGTTCGTCAGCGGGCGGCTCGGTCGCGACAGGTTGCGCCTCGATGCGGATCGGGCGTTCCGTGCAGATTTCGACTTCGCGGACAGGCTGGATAGTAGGGCTTTCCTGTTCGCCGGGCGTCGCGTAGCGCGTCGGGGTCGGAATTGAGTGTGGTGGAGCGACAGCTTGCAGGGCCGGCGAAACCGGAGGTTTCGTCTCGGGCTTCGTTATGCTGTCAAGGTCGACCACGGCAGGCCGGGTGGGTTGAGGCAATGGAGCCGGCACCTGCGGGATTGGATCCCCGGCCTTTTCCTCACTTGCCACGGCGTTCGTGTGCGGCTTGGACGGACCCGCCTTCTCGCTCGTGGTCTGTCGTTTCTCCGTGATGGCGGGTTTCAGCGGGGCGTCTGAAGCGACGGTAGGGGAAGTGAGCGGATCTGCCTTGATCTCCCACTCGGCGTCCGACCGCTCGTATAGGGAGACAGGACGCGGCTGGGCCTCGGAGAACCCGGTCGCCGCGCGCTGCAGGGTTTTGAAGTAGCTCATGACCGCCCTCCGATAAGGGCCGCATAGAGGCGGCGGCGGGCGGCGGGCACCATCAGCACCTCCGCTTCACTCCAGCCGTAAGCGCCAGCGAGATTGTGGATCTCGGCGAGAAATCCGCGCATCTTCATGTCTAGCTCGCGGGCCACAAAGAGAGCCAGGTCCGCCTGCGCGTGGATCGGAACGCCGCAGGCGGTACAGGCAAAATCAAGCGTAATTTCCGCTGCCGGGTCAGCCGCCGACCACACGGCGTCGAGCGTAGCGAGATGTTCGTCGCTGAGCGCGTCACCCTCATCCAGGGCGCAGGCCTCAGCCAAAGCCCGGGGTTCGCGGGCAAGCGCGATCTCGGAAAGGCATGGGAGCCGGAAGCTGCGCCTGTTGGGGGTGTCTATCCCCACAGTCGCCGGCGGATCCGCGGTGGCGGCAACGGCTTCGATCGGCAGGGCGAGTTCCAGCTCCTCGCCACAGGCGCAGACCACCTTGGCCTCCAGCGGCCGCCCGACCAGTTGCAGATGAAGGCGCGCGAGCCGGCGATTAAAGGTCCCGAGGCTTTCCATCGTCCCGGACGATTTTGCCGTAGCGTTTCCGGCGCCGGCTGCCAGAGCGTCCATGAACCGCAAAAGGCGAGGGAGCGGCAGGCCGGCATCGAACGGCCACGCATTGAGGAGGTCGGCGTCGGTCATCTCAGGGCTCGGCGAACACGGGCTCTTTGGGTTCAGCCACCGCGTAGTCGCGCTCCCAACCTTCGTTTTCTAGCTTCAACTTGCCGATGGCCACGGCGTTGGCGTTGGCGTCAAGGTCCGGCAATGTCTGGAACTCGGACACCCAGCAGCGGTAGACGTTGTAGGCGAGCACGACTTGGCCCGCCTCATTCAGAAGCTCGATGATGATGTCCTTGCGGAAATCGGCGAGCGAGACTTCGCCGCCCGGCAGCGAGCCGAAATTCCAGACCTTGTTCGCCCAGGCCTCGAAAGCCTGGTCGTGAGTCACGCCGCGCTCGAGGGTAATGGCGTCGTACTCAGTCCGGCCGGGCGCCTTGAACGACGTGGAGGGATCGCCGCCCGAGCGGTGCTTTACGACTTCGGTCGTGCGCTTCAGCAACGAGACCTTGGAGACGCCGGCAACATAGGCGCCGTCCCATTTCACCTTGAACTTGAAGTTCTTGTAGGGGTCGAGGCGTTGGGCATTGACGGAGAACTGAGCCATGAGCGCCTCCTATTGGCCGGACTGTATGATCTGGCGCAGACTGATCACCACGAACTCCGCGGGTCTCAGCGGCGCGAAACCGATGACGATGTTGACGACGCCGGCGTTGATGTCGTCGGCGGTGGTGGTGGAGGAATCGCAGGCGACGAAGTAGGCCTCCCGGGAGGAGACACCCTTGAAGGCGCCCTGGCGGAAGAGGCCCTGCATGAAGGCCGTCACATTGACCCGGAGCTGGGACCAGAGCTGTTCGCCATTCGGCTTGTGCACGGCCCATCGCAGCCCCTCGGACAGCGAGCGCAGGATGTAGGAGGCGGTCCGGCGGACCGGGATGTATTTCCATTCGGAGTTCATCGCGTCGGCTCCGTCGATGGTGCGGGATCCGAAGCTGACCGTTCCGTAGACCGGGAACTTGCGGATGACATTCAGGCCGAGCGGGTTCAGGATGCCTTGTTGCTCGTCGGAAAGCACGACCGAGGGGCCGTAGGCGCCCGAAAGCACGCACTCGGTTCCGGCCGGTGCCTGCCAGACACCCGTGGCGCTGTCGGTTCGGGCAAAGAGGCCGGCGATGGCGCCTGAAGGCGGATGACTGCGGATCGCTCCCGGCTCGAGCGGATCATCGACCCGGATGTTCGGGAAATAGGCGGCCGAGTGTTTGGACTGGAATGAGATGCCCGTTGTCTTCCAGGCTTCGGCACCACCGACGTCCTGCACGTTCGGTGGCGGATCCATGATGAGGAAGGCGAACTTCTTGGAGCAGACGAACGCCGCCTCCGAATAGATCAACGGGTAAATCTCGTGTTGCGCCACCAGTGGATCCTTGGCCGACGGGCGGACTGCGTCTGGCAGGCACAGGATGTTGAAGAATGGGTCCGGCTCGATGAGGGCCGTCACCACGTCCTTGAAGTTTGACGAAACGGGTTGGCCGGAAGCGTCGCCGTCGTCACCGGGAATCAGAGCGCCGCTGATCTGGCTCGACGCATAGGCCCGGCCGAGCTGGAAGCGCGACGGGTTTGCGACCTTCTCGGCCAGCGAATACGTCGTGAACAAAGACGTGCCCGATGCCGGTGCCGCAAGGGTGACCGTGCCGTCGACACGGCGGCTTGGCGTCACTGTCGTACCCACCGGAGCAATGCGCAACCGCATGAGCGTGCCGCCCTCGAATATCCCGCCTTCGATGGACAATGTTTCCAGCTTGCCGGCGGCGGTGGCGTTGGCGCGGATCGCTGCATTGAGCGCTGCTGTCAGCCGGATGCAAAGCTCCAGAGGCGTCTTCGGCTTGGCCGCTTTCTCCTCGAAGGCAACGACGTCAATGGAGATGGCAGCGCTGGCATCGATCGCGCCGTTGGCGTCACGAAACTCGATGTTCACCTTCACATTCTGCGCCGAGGCGAAGGTCCCTGCCGCGGGCGCGGTCCCGATGGCGTAGATGGATCCAGTCGGCTGGGGCGCCTGCTTGTCGATGGCAGTACCGGTCAGGTCCATCGCCACTAGCTTCGAGCCCGTGGCGGCATCATTGACCACCGTGGGCGCGAAGCGGGCAGATGCCGACGACGTGGAGAGGTTCGAAAAACGCTCGACCCGGCCGGTCAAGCGATCGCTGATGGTGAGATTGAAGAGCTTCTTGTCAGGATTGGCGCCGAGGCCGAAAGAGTCGAACTCGACAAAGATCTCCTCCGACGCTTTTCCGGAAGACAGGGCCGCAAGCGTCAGGGATAGTGTCGCGCCGCCAGCGTCCCGGCGAAAACCCGAGGACGCTGCCGTGGCGCCACTGGCGGGAACACGCAGGACATAAGCCTCTCCGCCACCATTGGTGAAGAAATGCAGCACCGAATAGGAGAGCGAGGAGGTCTGCGACAGTCCGCCGAAATTCCGTTCGAAATCGCCGAAATTCTGGAGCCGGATGGGTCTTCCATCGATGCCTGCCTTGGTAGGCCCGACGAACAGGGCGACCGACGTGGGCGCCCCGGCAATGGAGCGGACGCCCGAGGCCAGCTCTTGGGTGTAGACACCGGGAAACTTGAGTTGGAGCATGGAGTCCTCGCAAGACAGCGCAGGTGCTCGGCCAGCCCAGGGGCATAGCCGATGCTGCTAAGTGAACCACGTCTTCGGCGCGATAATTGCATTCGGAAAGGGGACGATTGCATAGGCCATTCGCGAACGCATCGGTCATTCGTCCTATGTGATTGACTTCTGTTTTAGGTGGAGCAGAGGGTTGCAAGAGGACCGGTCATCTCGCTGGGGCGGGTATCGCTGGCGATCGTAGCTGTTACCGGCCATTTTCTACGCTTGTGGAATCGCCCCCTGCTCTGTCCCTTGTGCTGCTGTGGCCAACGATAGGAGGCGTTCTTGTCCAAGCGCCTGGTGACGGTGGCCTGAACCCGAAAGAAAGCATGCTGGGCAGGTGACGTATGAGACGAGCCTCAAAATGAAGTTGTGCGCCGAAGGATTGCACTGTACTTTCCCGTGTCGGTTGCCGGCGTTAGCCTGCGGGGCTGATAGGGTGGGGCTGATGGCACGGGAAGACGCGGTTCTTTTCGCAGTGCAGTGCATTCACGAAGCGGCATTCGCGCCTAACGGATGGGCGCGTGCATTGGAGTCTGTCGCGATCGCAGCCGGCAGCCAACAGTCAATCTTTCTGGCTCAGGACGTGCTCACCGGAGCCGTAGAATTCGTTGCCGGATTCGGTGTCGCGTCTGAACATTTGGCGGCATGCGCTGCTGCAGCTAGAGCCCGCTCGTTGACCCACTGGATGCAAAACTTCGCTGCTCCGGCATCATTTGCCGACAAGTTCTCTCGTTCTACCCGCCACAATAAGGTGATGCGGCACGAACTCTCGTCTGCCGGGGTCATCGTTTCGCCTCTCCGTATGCAACAGCGCGATGTCTATTTAAGCGTTAGCCGCTGCTTAGGCCGCGCGAAATACGATCGTGGAGACGAGACGACCCTTCGAACGCTCACGCCGCACCTCGCCGCTGCGCTCAATGTAGCCAATAAACTGGCGGCTGCTGATTTGTTTGCGATGGGTGCCGCGGCTGCGCTGGACAGGTTGGGAGCAGGTGTTCTGCTGGTAGATGCAGCAGCTACTGTCGTATCAGCCAGTGAAACCGCCGAAGCGATCCTCTCCGGAAAAAAGGCTCTCGAAATCGATCGAAAGGGTCTGCGAACCCGCGATCCATCTGCAACTCGCGTCTTGCGCCGACTGATCGCAAGTTGCGCCGATTTGACCGCGCCGCGCAATGCGCCTGGGGGCAGCCTTGAAATTGTAGATTCGGACGGGCGCGGTGTGTTGCATGTCATTGTCGCTCCGTTTCGAACCGAGTTTGCATATTCAAATACCCTCCGACCCAGTAAAGCCCGACCGGTAGCAGCTATCATTGTCACTGATCCCGCTAAAGAACAGGATTTGCGGAGGGAGAACCTGCGTCATCGGTTCGGGCTCACGTTTGCAGAGTCCAACGTCGCGTTTGAAATTGTGAAGGGAGACGGGCGCGAGGCATGCGCTGCGAGGCTTGGGGTCTCGGCTAATACGATTAGGGCACACTTAAGCAGTATCTTCGAGAAGACGGGTGTGCACCGACAGGCGGAACTTGTCCGGTTGGTTATTGCAGCGGGAGCGCGAACCTAGTCGTTCGCATGGCAAGCCTTTTCGTTTACAGCAACTTATCCGAGTTAGCTGCAGGGGGCTAAGGGACACGGCGGCTGCGACCGCTCACAAGGAGGAGGTGAAGGCACGCTGATAGCTGATCAGGCCCGAGGTCAGCACCTGTGACCGTCGCAACGGGAAATTATAGTCGCTTCTGGCACCTAGACGTCGGAGGGCAAGCGCCCTCCCTCAGAGATCGCTCACAACTGGATCGTTAAGCCTCGCGTCCGGTCGGGACAGTTACCCGGTTATCAGAATTTCAATATCGAGGATTGAAAGCGGAGGTGAGCTAGGTGCCAATTCGCATATCTACCCGCACCTGGTTGCAGAGGCAAAAATCTGAACTCCCGAGGAATCAGATTTTTGGTACTCGGTTGTATCCTGATCGGGTCCATGATGTATCGCCAGCGAGTGCTTGTCCGTCAACCACTCTTCCTGTCCCCGGCGCTTCGCGGATATGCAGACGTCAACACTTTCATAGGCCACATTGATCGCGTTCCGTTCCTGCCGTTGTTCGCGATCAAGAACACGGGGATAGGATTTTCTGTATATCTCCCCTTGTCCAGGCACCGACAGTACAATGAGTAGGTCTTCGTATTGAAGAGGTGTTTCATTGAACAGGAATATGCTCGCACCAGAGGGAACGTAATTCCACTCCCCGTTGGGTTTATGGCCATTTGCTTCGTGTAATAGGAACAACTCGAACTTCAGCCATCGCTCTGAGCTCTCGAGCAATCTCGATGTGTCTCCCCTTATCTCGGCGGAGATATTCTTGATGGCAGCGATATCCTGCTGGGCGACGCCTAAGGCAATTTGGAACCGCCGGACTTCTGGAAATTGAGCAGCAATCACACCGCCCTCTTCGCCGGCCTTTGTTGAGAGAGTTGAAAAGTCATACAATAGCATTGCGAGCAGAGCGCATGAGAGTCCGAATGGACGCGCTGAGAACTGTTCACTCACATCGTTGCCAAGCAATCCACTCCAGAAGCGGTCAACAACCAGCTCTTTGGGCAGCAGAAGACAAGCAAGCCCCAACATCAGAAGGCCAGCAATTGCACCTATCGCTATGTTTGAATTTTGGAGAATGTCAGAAAACGTGCCAAGTAATCCACAGAGACCGATGAACGTCGGATACGTAAAACGAGTAAGAACCTGCATTCCCCAAATGCCCCTAAGATTGCCCGACAGAGACATATCAAGGGCATCACCAATATATCGTTACTTGCACTCAATCTGGGGTTCCCAAACAGCGGTTCAGATATCTCGAGTGCTTCTTCTCGAAGTCGTTCCGCTTATGTTATCGGAATTTGGGCTCCAATTTTACAAGTCTCTGTGGACTCAGGCCCCCGCAACCAAACCTTACCAGATACACATACGCAAAAGCCCGCCTCGTGCGGGCTTTTTGCGTTCCAGAAGTTTGAGGCAGGCATCCAGGATTCAGTAATCGGATACCCAGTTCAATTCATTCCGGGCCAGGAATTCTGCTGCCTGTATTGTATCCAGGGCACTCGCTGTCTCCCTGAAGTAAGGCAAGGTTTCCCAGAGGGTGTGATCGCCGGCGATATAGAGCGGAGAGGTTCAGTCGAAGAAGCCGACGTCCTCTTCCCTGAGATATCTCCTGGCCGCTTCGGCGTCGATATCGAGGCCCAACCCCGGCGCTTCCAGTAGGTCCACCATGCTGTCCTTGACGATCTGCGGCGGCAAGCCGATTACCAGATCCTCCCACCAGGTGTCGGAGGCGCTCGGATATTCGAAGGCGATATAATTTGCCGGCAAGGTGGCGCAGACATTGATCAACGCGCCGAGCCCCAGCAGGCCGTTAGCGGTGCCGTGCGGTGCCATCAGGATCGAGTGCATGTAGGCGTGCTCGGCGACCCATTTGAGCTCGGCAATGCCGCCAATGTCGGCTGGATCGGGGCCGATGATGCGTACCGCCTGCGTCTCGATCAGTTCCTTGAAATTGTGCCGCAGGTAGATCTGCTCACCAGTGTGGATTGGCGTCGAGGTGGAGGTTGTCAGCTCCCGATAGGCCTGCGGATTGACCCACGGCACGTAGTCGCCAGTCAGCATGTCCTCGAGCCACATCAAATTGTACTTCTCGACCGCGCGAGCGAACTTGATCGCATCGGGCAGCATCCAGCCCGGGCCGCAGTCGAGCGCCAGGCTGACTTTGTCGCCCAGCACTTCCTTCATCGCGATCACGCAGTCGAGCATGTGATTGAAACCGCGCTCGCTGATCATGCCCTGATCCATGGCACCATGATAGCCGGCCTTCTTCTGCGTCACGCCGTAGTGGAAGTCCTCGATGGTGTCCTTCATGTTGGAGTGGAACGAGATTCCTTGCTTGACCATGAAAAAGTTTTGCGGCTGCTCCATCATCCATTTGACGTCAGCGGCGTAATCCTCCGGTCGGTCGCCCGTGCGTTTTTGGCGGATCGAGCCGTTGTAGACGCGCACCTTGTCGCGCACCTTACCGCCGAGCAGTTTATAGACGGGCACGCCCGCGGCCTTGCCGGCAATATCCCATAATGCATGCTCGATAGCGCTTACCGCCGCGCCGTACGGCTTGAAAGAGCCGCGTTGGCGGATCTTCAGCATCACTCTCTCGACGTCAGTAGGGTCCTCGCCGATCAGCGCCTCGCGGAAATGCAGCACAAAGGGCTTGAGGTAGGACTTGGTGAATTCGACTTCGCCCAAGCCATAGAGGCCCTGGTCCGTAACGATGCGGACGATCGGGTGTTTGCCGATAACGGCGCAGCGCAGATCGGTGATCTTCATCTTCGTTCCTTTTCGCCTCAGCTCCAGGTGCGATCCCAGGAATATTCATCGTCCCAGCGATCCGTGGGCTGCCAGATGCCGGTGACACCCGGCTGCAGATGCCGCGAGATCACCTCGTCGACGACGTCGTCAATCCCCAGGCCCGGCTTGTCCGGAACAGTGATAAAGCCGTCCTTCACGAGTGGCTTGGGAAGGCCAGTGACGATATCGTCCCACCAGTCGACATCGGCGGAATGGTATTCGAGCGCCATGAAATTTTCGGTCGCCGTCGCCACGTGTGCGGCGGCCATTGCGGCGATTGGACTTTCTGCCATGTGGATAGCCATGGCGACACCATGGTCCTGCGCCATGTCGCCGATCTTCTTGGTCTCGAGGATGCCCCCGCTGGTGAGCAGGTCCGGATGGATAACGGAGATGCCGCCGCTCTTGAGCAGAGGCTCGAAACCCTCCTTGAGGTAAATGTCCTCGCCAGTGCAGATCGGCACAGTGGTTGAGTCCTGCAGTTGCCGGTACTGCTCGGTATACTGCCATGGGATCACATCCTCGAGCCAGGCCGGCACGTATTTTTCAATTCGCCTGGCAAGACGAATGCCGTTCTGCACTGAGATGTGGCCGATGTGGTCGATGGCGAGCGGAATATCCATGCCGATGACCTCACGAACCTCGGCGATGTATTTCTCAAGGAAGTCGAGGCCCTTGTCGGAAAAGTGGAGGCCGGTAAAAGGGTGCGGTACGTTATGCAAATCGTACGTAGCGTTGCGGAAGCGCCGCTCTTCAATTGTCTTCAGCGGGCCGCGGCCGGGGTGGTCGCGGTACCCTTCAAGTGAGCCGGCAGGAGACACGACCGCACCTGGCACATCCGCGATCTGCATCAGCCCCAGATCCATCTTGAGGAAGGTGAAGCCGAGTTCCATACGCTGCTTGAGGCGCCTGCCGGTCTCGGTGCCGCTCGGCACGGTGGCATCGGTGTCGCAGTAGACGCGCACTTTGTCCCGAAACCGGCCGCCGAGCATCTGGTAGATGGGGACGCCATAGGCTTTGCCGGCAAGATCCCACAACGCGATTTCGACCGCCGATACGCCGCCGCCTTGGCGGCCGTGCCCGCCGAACTGCTTGATACGGCGAAATAGGCGGTCGATGTTGCAAGGGTTCTCGCCGAGCAATCGGCTCTTCAGCATCAGCGCATAGGTGGCGCTGGCACCGTCGCGCACCTCGCCAAGCCCGACGATGCCCTGGTTCGTGTAAATCTTGAGCAGCACTGAGGTGAACGGCGCGCCGACAATTTCCGCTACCCGCATGTCGGTAATGCGAAGGTCGGACGGCTTGGAATGCGTGTTCACCCGATTCAGCGCCTCGTCGGCTTCATCTGCCTCTGGCATGATCTATCCTCGTTCTGTCGGCGGGGTTCGTGCGCGCACGGCTGCGGCGGCATAGAGGCTGGCTAATCCAGCTCTATCTCGTGGTTTTGAAGGTAGTCGCGGTTCATTTCGATGCCGAGACCAGGCTTGGGCGTAAGCTTGAGGCTGCCGTTCGAAACATCGAGTGGTTTGTCGATGAGGTGATCGTATTTGCCCAGATTCCACTCCGACGTTTCGAGTTTGTAGAAGTTAGGAACGGTCATCATCACCTGCGCTCCCGCAACCACGTTGATCGGTCCTGCAGCATCATGCGGCGAGACCGGGATGTAGTAGGCTTCGCATAGCGCAGAAATCTTTTTGAGTTCGGTGATGCCGCCGGTCCAGGTGACATCAGGCATGATGTAGTCGGCGAGCTTGTTCTCGAGCACCGGCACGAAATCCCACTTCGTGTGGCCGCGCTCGCCCCACGAGATAGGTGTGCTGACCTTCTCACGGACCTGTCTGAGAGCGTTGAGGCTCTCCGGTGGACAGGGCTCCTCGAACCAGTCGATCTGACCAGCTTCCTCGAGGCTCCGACAAAGGCGAATGGCGGTGGGAACGTCGAACCGGCCATGCGCATCGATGAGAATGTCGACATCAGGGCCCGCCGTTTCACGGATCAGAGCCGTGAGTTCGGCGGCTTCGCGCTCATCCTTGCGGGTCATGCTGCCGTCGAGGTAGCCGTCCCGCTGTTCGCGCGGCTGTCCATCGCCGGTGCGGCCTTGGTGGGGGAAAGGATCGAACTTGAGCGCAGTGTGACCGGACTCGACGATGTCTCGAATTTCCCGGACCACAGCCTCTTTGCTGGTGAACTTGGCCTGGTTGGGATGGGTGTAGAGCGTGATTTCATCGCGTACCGGTCCACCCAACAGCTCGTAAATTGGCTTGCCCAAAACTTTGCCTCGGATGTCCCAGAGGGCTATGTCGATGGCGCTTACACATTCGACTGCGGCGCCGCGACTGCCCATATAGGTGAAACTGCGGAATATCTTGTGCCACAGATACTCGATACGCGCCGGGTCCTCGCCTTTCAAAGCGGCACCGATCTGCCGCAGGATCGTGCAGAGGGCGCGATTGGCGAGCCTCGTCGTGGTGGTGATCTCTCCCCAGCCGCTCACCCCATCGTCGGTCGTCACTTCGACGAACAGAAACTCTCCCCAATAGGAAGCATCGGATCTGATGAGCCACGGCCGAACGCTGGTGATTTTCATCTCAACTGCCTTTATCTGAAGTGGTCGGGATAACGGTATTCCAGGCCCGGTATTCTATCCTGCCCGAGCGGCATTACGCGCACGCATGTGTTCGAGGATGTGCCGGCCGGAGCCCTCGACGTGGCGTGCAATGAGTTCGGCTGCCTCGTTCGCATTTCCCGCTTTTACATGCGCAATGAGCTCGCGATGCTCGCTAAGGATCGCGGCACGCCGGGCGAGCGTGAAGTTGAACCGCCGGCTCACGGCTCGAAGCACTTCGCGATGCTTCCACCAAAGCTCGGCGGCATGGCGGTTGTAGTGCTTTTGGTACATGACGGTGTGAAAGGCGGTGTCCAGTTCGCTGTGCCTGAACGTGTCGGCGAAGTCGTTCTCTTCAATCAGGCCTTGGATGCGTTCGAGTTCAGCAATGTCCTCGACGGTGGCCATATTCACGAACCATCGCGTCAGTGCCGGCTCGATCAAGACTCCGATCTCGTAGATATCGCGAACAAAATCCTGATCTATGGGCCGTACGCGCGCTCCGCGGTTGGGAACGAAGGTGACAAAGCCCTCCCCGCGCAACAGTTGCAGAGCCTCGCGCACGGGGTTGGTCGAAGTGCCGTGGCGCCGGGCGAGATCGGTGACCACAAGCCGTTCGTTGGCAGCGAGCCGCCCTTCGATGATGTCTTCCCTGATCAGTTGATAAAGCGAGGCGCCCTCGCTGGAGGCCCCGATAGCGTCGATCCCTGCGGGTGGCTGTGCTTTAAAATCGCTTGTTTCGGCCAAGACTGCCCCCAATCAATACATATATTGTTCGGATATCACGCGATGTTTCGATAAACAATGTACGATTTCTCTTGTTGACAGGCAATCTACGATCTGAAAACGTATGATCAGGTCGAAGGGATACATTGGGTGGAAAATCCCGCGACCGGGAGGAACGACCGCTCGCCTCGACGCAGAGCGGCATGGGAGAACCTGGAGGATACCCTATGACGAGGATTTCACTCGGCTGTGCCGTCCTGCGCGGCACTGTCTCCACTGCTTTGATGGTATCGTTGATGTCCGCGTCTGCGCTGGGTGCGCCGGTCGACTTGAGCAAGTGGTCGCCGGAATATGTGCGCTCCATTGCCGGCACACAGGACTTTGACACGGCGGCCGATTGCGCCAAGGTCACCCCGCTCGACTACAAGGGGCGACTGACTTTCTGGTATCAGGGCGTGTTCGAGGGCGACCCCGACCTCCTGCGCCAGTATTACAAGGATTTCTTCGAGACCTTCCGCAAAACCTATCCAAACATCCAGCTTGAGGACCAAGCCCTCACCTATAACGACCTGCTGGACAAGTTCCGGACCGCGCTTCTTGGCAATGCAGCGCCCATGGCGGTCCGCCTGCAAATCCTGGGGGGCACCGAGTTCGCCGCAAAGGGCTATCTGGAACCGCTTAAACCCGAGGATGTAGGGTATTCGACCGAGGATTTCTGGCCCGGTGCGATGAAGGCCGTGACCTGGGAGGGGGTGACCTACGGCATCCCAACCAATAACGAGACGATGGCGTTCATCTGGAACGCCGACGTCTTCAAGCGTGCAGGCCTCGATCCTGACAAGGCTCCGGCAACCTGGGACGACGTCGTCAAATATTCCAAGCAGATCCACGACAAGCTCGGCATTGCCGGTTACGGCCTCGTGGCGCGCAAGAATGCCGGCAATACGCCATATCGCTTCATGCCGCAGCTGTGGGCCTATGGCGGCGGCGTCTTCGACGAAGCTACCGCCAACCCGACCTATAAGCAGGTCCAGCTCGATAGCCCCCAGAGCAAAGCGGCATTGCAAGCCTCCTACGATATGTATGTTCGCGACAAATCGGTTCCGGTTTCAGCGCTCACCAATCAGCAGGCGGATAACCAGCCCCTCTTCCTCGCTGGCCAGCTCGGCATGATGGTCTCGCACCCGTCCGACTACAACGTCATGCTCGACCTCCAGAAAAAGACGACGGGCAGCGACAAGGTCAAAGCGCAGACCGTCATCGACAATATGCGCTACGGCCTGATTCCGACTGGCCCCGACGGCAAGCGTGCCGTCGTGTTTGGCGGCTCGAATATTCACATCCTGAAGCCCGAATATGTCGAGGGCGGCAAGGTCGACGAGCCGGCTGCAAAGGCTATCAGCTGCATGTGGGCGAGCCCCGAATGGTCGCTGAAAATGGCCTATGCAGGCTCGAACCCGGGGAACCTTAACGGCTTCAAGACCAAATGGATGAAGGAACGTCTGGACAGTATCAAGTTCCTTGATGTCACGACTTCGATGCTGCCGTACGGCATCCCGTTCCCGGCACTGCCACAGTCCCCCGAGATCATGAACATCATCGTCCCGGACATGCTGCAGAATGCCCTCACCGGTGCCATGACCGTCGACCAGGCAGCGGACGACGCAGCCAAGAAGGTAAAAGACCTGACGGACGGCGGACTCTAGTCCACACCTGCCGATCTGACCGGCTGCGCCTCGATTGCAGCCGGTTTCTTCCGAAGAATAAGGGCAGGGCACAGTGACCATCTTGACTGGCAAGGCCGAGGCGCGCCGAAAACTGCAACCCGAGGGGTCTGGCGTGCTGCGAAAGATTTGGGAGCATCGCGCTGACTACGCGTACGTGCTTCCCGCGATCGCCGTGATGCTCATCGTCATAGCCTATCCGATCTACTACACGATCGAGCTGTCGTTCTTCAACACACCGCCTGGCCTGCAGCTCCGGGACAAGATTTTTATCGGCCTCGACAACTACACCGCTATCCTCACAAGTCCGGTGTTCTGGACAGTCACCTCGAACACTCTGATCTGGACATTTGGATCCACTTTGATCTCATTTGTCCTGGGGTTTGCCTGCGCCCTGGCGCTTCATCGCGACTTTGTCGGCCGCGGTATCCTGCGGGCCATCCTGATCATTCCCTGGGTCATCAGCGCGGTCGCCGCGTCCTATATCTGGAAGTGGATCTACCATTCGGACTTCGGGATCATTGGCGCGGTGCTGGTCGGCCTCGGATTGGCCGACAGGCCGCCGAATTTCATCGACAGCGTCAGCACGGTGCTGCCCTCCCTGATCGTCGTCAATATCTGGCGGGAGTTTCCGTTTGCCATGATCATGATGATGGCTGGCCTGCAGACGGTTCCCGATCAGTTGCTGCGCGCTGCAAAAGTCGACGGAGCCAATGCATGGCAGCGGTTCTGGCACGTCACCTTCCCGCATTTGAGAAACGTCTCGACCGTGACGATCCTTCTGCTGGCCGTGGCCAACTTCAATTCATTCATCATCCCCTGGATCATGACCGGCGGCGGGCCGTCGAACGCATCGCATATCTGGATCACTCACATTTATGAGCTCGCCTTCGGCCGCCAGCGCTGGGGGGTGGCATCGGCCTATTCGGTGCTGCTGTTCCTGATCCTGATGTCGTTCGGCTACTTTTACGTCCGTGCGCTGAGCGGCAACGAGCGGAAGGATGGGAGCGCATGAGCACGATTGCCGAGACTGCTCTTCGCGGTAAGGCCCGTCGCCGTATGCGCATCGACGGATGGCGGTGGGGCGGACGCATCTTCCTCGTGTTCATGATGCTTTACACCGCGTTGCCGATGATCTGGATGCTGATCACCTCGATCAAGTCCGGCTTCGCGGCCATGCAATTCCCGCCGCAATGGTGGCCCGACCAACCCACCCTTGCCAGCTACGAGAAGCTGCTCGATCCGCAAAACAGCGTCGGCCAGGACTTCCTGCGCTTCTTCTGGAACAGCCTTTTCGTCTCCACCGCCACGACCATCCTTTCGGTCATCGTGGCAGTACCTGCGGCCTACGCGTTTTCGCGCTTCACCTTCCCGGGCCGAAACTTTCTGTTCTTCGCCGTCTTGCTTCGCAACATGTTCCCGGCGGTGATCTTTCTCGTGCCGCTCTTCATCCTGATGCGCGCGATCGGGCTGGTGAACACGCATGCGTCGCTCGTCCTCACCTACCTCACATTTGGCCTGCCGCTGGCAATCTGGCTTCTCAAGGGCTTCTACGACAACATCCCGGTGCAGCTCGAGCAGGCGGCGCGCATCGACGGCGCGACGCGGTTCCAGGCCTTTGTCCTGATCGTGATGCCGCTCTCGACGCCAGGAATCATCGCCACGGCGATCTATTCCTTTATCGGCGCGTGGAATGAATACATCTACGCTTACACCTTCCTCTCCAAGAACGAGCAGTTGACACTGCCGGTCGGCATCCAGCGCTTCTTCTCGGAGAATACGACGGACTTTCCGGGCCTGATGGCGGCCAGCTTTATGATGAGCGTGCCCGTCGTGGTCCTGTTCCTCGTCCTGCAACGATACTTCGTACGCGCCCTCACGGAAGGCGCAGTCAAGCACTAGAGGAGTTGCCGGTGGCCCACGTGGTCCTTAACGATCTGGTCAAGACCTATGGCAGCTTCAAAGCTGTCAACAATGTTTCGCTGACGGTCAACGACGGCGAATTCGTTGCGCTCGTCGGCCCTTCAGGCTGCGGCAAAACAACCACGCTCAATCTTGTGGCGGGGCTCATCCCCATCACATCTGGCGACATCGTCATCGGCGACCGGGTGGTCAACGACCTCGACCCCAAGGACCGGGACATCGCAATGGTGTTCCAGAACTACGCGCTCTATCCGCAGAAATCGGTCTACAAAAACCTGGCGTTTCCGCTGCAGATGCGCAAACTGCCAAGGGACGAGATCGACAGGAAGGTCAAGGAAGCAGCGCGCGTGCTCGACATGACGCAGTTGCTCGAGCGCAAGCCACGCGAACTTTCCGGCGGGCAACAGCAGCGCGTGGCGCTCGGCCGTGCCCTCGTTCGCGATCCGGCGGTATTCCTGATGGATGAACCACTCTCCAACCTCGACGCGAAGCTGCGCGTGCAGATGCGCTCAGAGATCAAGCGTTTCCACCAGGACCTCAAGGCGACGATCATCTACGTGACCCACGACCAGCTCGAAGCGGTAACTATGGCCGACAGGATGGCGGTGATGAACGGCGGCTACCTGCAGCAATACGATTCACCGGCGCAGGTCTTCGCCCATCCGGTGAACATGTTCGTCGCCAGCTTCGTCGGCAGCCCGGCGATGAGCCTTGTTCCGCTGGAGGCATCAACGGCAAGCGGCAACACTGTGTTGACCAGCGCGGAGGGCTGGCACTTCGAGCTCTCGCCAGAAAACGCTCAGAAGGTCGCGAGGGCAACAACCAAGAAAGTCGTGCTCGGCGCACGTCACTCGGCGATCAAGTTGCACAAGAGTGCGGTGCCAGGAAGCATCCCTGCCAAGGCCTATACGGTGGAGCCGACCGGAGACGTCACCTTCGTACAGGCGTTCCTGTCTGGCGCCATCGTCAACGTCAGCGTGCCGCCGACTATTTCCGTTGCGCCCGACGAGCAGATTTGGCTCGAGTTCGACCAGGAGCGGATGCATCTGTTCGACGGCGAAACAGAAATGGCCCTCAAGGCCAACTGAGACCAAGCGGATGCGTGTGAAACGAGGGCGTGGATGACTACGAAGCTTAAAATCACGGCGATCAAGCCCTATCCAGTATGGGTAGGAACGCGCAACCAGATGCTGGTCAAGGTCGAGACTGACAACGGCATCTTCGGCTGGGGCGAGAGCGGTTTGAGCGGTCGCGAGAAGGCCGTGGCCGGCGCGATCGAGCACTATCGCGAGTTTCTCATCGGCCGCGACGCGATGCAGATTGGTCGGATCTGGCAAGAAGTCTATCGTAGCCAATACTTCGAAGGCGGGCGCGTTCTGCAGGCGGCGATTTCCGCCATCGACATTGCCCTTCACGACATCAAGGGCAAGGCGCTGGGGGTGCCGGCCTACGATCTGTTGGGCGGCAAGCAGCGCGACCGCATTCCTACCTTCGCCTCCACCGGTGACGAGGCCGAGGGCGATGTTGCCATCGAACGAGCCCGCGAACTACGCGCACAGGGGTGGCAGGCGATCCGCTTCTTCCCCATCGGGCAAAACAGCAAGGATATCTTTGAGCCGCGCGAATCGATCGGCGCTACAGCAAGCATGCTAAACAAGGCGCGCGAGGCGCTGGGCGACGACGTCGTCCTCGGCATCGACTATCATCATCGGTTGTCGGTGGCAGAGGCAGCGAGCTTCTGTAACAAGCTCGGCCGCGGCGTGCTTGATTTCCTCGAGGAGCCAATACGCGACGAGACACCGGAGGCCTACGAATCCCTGCGCACGATGACCGACATCCCGTTCGCCATCGGCGAGGAATTTGCCAGCAAGTGGCAGTTCCTGCCCTACATCGAGCGTGGCATCCATCAGTTCAACCGGCTCGATGTCTGCAATGTTGGCGGGCTCACTGAAGCGATGAAGGTGGCTGGCTGGAGCGAGGCACACTATGTGGACCTGATGCCGCACAATCCCCTCGGCCCAGTCTGCACGGCCGCGACCATCCATCTCGCCGCCGCGGTGCCGAATTTCGCCTGGCTCGAGACCAGGGCGCCCGAAGCAAAGCTCGGCTTCGACAATTCCGACTTCTTCCCCGTGCAACCACGGCTCGACGGCCCCGACTATCCGGTTAGCGATCTGCCGGGGCTCGGCGTCGAGGTCAACGAAGAGGCGGTCAAGGCGGAGAGCTTTCGGTTCTGGGAAGCACCTCACCTGAAGCGCCGCGACGGTTCTGTTACGAACTGGTAGTTCATCCACCGGAGTCTAAAATGACGCATACTCCCGACATTACGCGACCGCCCAAAGATATGATCGACGCATTGAAGGAAATCGGCGCCGCAACGGTTGCCGGCACGCTTGGCCACATGGGCTTCCGCAATCCGCACATGGTCGGTCCCGTACCGCAGAACCGCGGGAAGTCGATCGTCGGGCCGGCGCTGACGCTCCAGTTCATGCCGCAACGGCCGGACCTCTTCACCGAGGGAGAATATGCCGATCCGGAGACGCAGTTGCACCGGCACGTGCTCTATCACGCGCAGGAGGGCGATGTGGTGGTGGTCGACGCGCGCGGCGATATGAGTTCGGGCGTCTTCGGCGATATGATGTCGACCTATTTCAAAGGCAGAGGCGGCGCTGGCATCGTGATCGATGGCTGCATGCGCGATCGGCCCAATGTCGAGAAGCTGGATCTCCCCCTTTGGCTGCGCGGCTGGACGCCCAACTACCATGTGCAGACCAGCATCTACCCCAATGCCGTCAACGTTCCGATTGCCTGCGGCGGTGTCACCGTCATCCCCGGCGACATCATCGTCGCCGACGACGACGGGGTTGTGGTGCTTCCGGTCGCAATGGCCTCGAAGGTAATCGAAGAATCGCAAAGGCATCACGATTGGGAGGAGTTCTCGCGAGTGAAGCTTATGGAGGGCGGGTCGTTGCAGCGCTACTATCCGCTGCATGACGATGCCCGCGGAGAGTACGAAGAGTGGCGCAAAACAAACCGCTTGGAGAACCGAAGTTAGCCTACTGATTACCCTCGGCGGGCCG
Organism: Rhizobium sp. WYCCWR 11128; assembly: GCF_013416305.1. Lineage (NCBI taxonomy): Bacteria > Pseudomonadati > Pseudomonadota > Alphaproteobacteria > Hyphomicrobiales > Rhizobiaceae > Rhizobium > Rhizobium sp. WYCCWR 11128. The sequence continues at coordinate 394,377 of NZ_JACCEZ010000004.1, read as the reverse complement.
CGAACCTTCTGAGGTATTGCCGACGTCTACGCAAAAAATAGGGAGTCGAATTTCGCCGCAGCGCGATCAACGGTTTGCTCCCGCCGTCTCCCGCCGTCCTGAGTATTTGCCACGCGAAACTCTGTTTTCCAGACGGTGTATCGCCTCCACATTGCGCTTTACAACTATATAACATAGTTGCTACGTTACTAACAGAGCGCGAGCCTGCTGACTGGTTGTTGGGCCTGCCGTTAATGAAGGACGCTGCGACGATGTCTCGAGCTTACGCCACTTTTTCCGACAGTAGTTTTGCGGGCCGAAGCGTCCTTATCACGGGCGCCGCGAGCGGAATGGGTCTTGAAACTGCAAGGGCCTTCGCCAGCAAGGGCGCGGAAGTCGTCATGGCCGATCGTGATGAGGCGGGGCTGAAGCGCTACGGTGCGGAGCTGCGCAACGGCGGCGCGGCTGTTCACACCGTGACGGTGGATGTCAGCGATCAGGAGAGCATCGACAAGGCCTTCGATTATTGCGACGCCAATCTCGCGCGTCTCGATAACGTCGTGACGTGTGCGGCGATCATCACAGCCAAGCGTATATTCGAGCAGGATCGGGCGCATTGGCACCGCGTGCTCGATGTCAATCTGCTCGGCACCTTCTTCGTCGTACAGGCGGCGGTCAAACGCATGCTCGACAATCCCGATGGCGGCAACATCGTCTGTATCGCCTCGGATGCTGGCGTGCATGGCGGCGGCGGGCTGATTGCCGATACCGCCTATGCGGCATCGAAAGCCGGGACCCTGTCGATGGTCAAGTCGGTGGCGCGGGAACTTGCGGGCAAGAAGATCCGCATCAACGCGCTGAACCCCGGGCCGACGGATTCCCCGATGCACTCCCATATCGACCAGTCACTGAAGGACCGCATCGCCGGCAATCTGCCGATGCGGCGCATGGGGCGGCCGGAGGATATGGCGGCTGCAATCATGTTCCTGTGCTCGGATGCAGCCAGCTTTACCTACGGTGCTGCGCTCGATGTCGATGGCGGATCGATGTTCCGCTAGATCAGGATGATTTTGGGCCCGATCGGCCTGAAATCTGAATCCTGATCTAAATCAAGGGAATAGAGCATGATGTCGTCCGAAAACCGCGCACACTTTTCGGCATAATGCTCTAGACTAGGGAGGGGATAAAACTATGCAGCAGACAGCTCGCCGTTACGCCTATTCGGCCGATATTCCCGAACTCGATGATGTCGATGTGCTCGTCATCGGGGGCGGACCATCGGGATTATCGGCGGCGGTGGCGGCGGCACGTCTTGGCGTGCGGGTACGCCTCGTGGAGCGCTACGGCTTCCTCGGCGGCAACCTCACGGCGGGCCTCGTCGGCCCCTGCATGACCTCCTATTCGCTCGACGGCAGCCAGCAACTGATCCGCGGTATCTACGAAGAATTCGTTCAGCGGATGATGGCGCTCGGCGGCGCGCTGCATCCGAGTACGATCCCGGCAGGCTCGGCCTATTGCGGCTTCATCGTCTACGGCCACGACAAGGTGACCCCTTTCCAGCCTGAGGCGGCGAAGGTCGCGGCGCAGCGCATGTGCGTCGAGGCGGGCGTGGAATTGTTGCTGCACACCATGGTCGTCGATGCCATCGTCGATGACCATGATGCGGACAATCCCCGGGTGCTCGGTGTTGTTTGCGCCGGCAAGGGTGGGCTGAGGAGCGTTCGTGCCAAGGTCGTCGTCGATTGCTCGGCTGACGGCGATGTCGCCCATTATGCCGGAGTCCATACCCGTCAGGGGCGGGAAAGCGACGGCCTTTCCCAGCCGCAGACGCTGTTCTTCCGCGTGCAGAACGTCGATGACCAGGTGGTGGAGGATTATATTCGCGCGCATCCGCAGGACTTTCGGCCTTTCGCCTCGATCGTCGCCAAGGCGACGGCAGAGGGCCGCTTTCCCGCGCCTCGCCGCGGCATCGGCCTTTACAGGACCATGGAACCGGGCGTCTGGCGCATCAATACCGGCCGCGTGTTGCGCCGCAATGGGGCTGACGCCCTTGAGCTCTCGCTTGCCGAAGTCGAAGGTCGGGAGCAGACCGTAGCGCTGCTCGATTTCTTCCGCGACAATCTGCCCGGCTTCGAACAGGTGGAGCTGCGAGACACGGCAACCCAGATCGGCGTGCGGGAAACCCGACGGATCGATGGCGCCTACGAACTGACGCTGCAAGATTTGCATTCCGGCCGCGCCTTCGAAGATGTCGTGGCGTTGTGCGGCTATCCGCTCGATATTCACGACCCCACAGGCTCGGGTGGTGGTACCGGTGGTGACGGGCTCGATGCCGCCAATATCTACCAGATACCTTACCGGGTGATGCTGCCGCGCATTCATGAGGGCCTGCTGGTATCCGGCCGCGCGGTTTCGGCGACACATGAGGCGCTCAGCGCCATTCGCGTCATGCCGCCCTGTTTTGCGCTCGGCCAGGCGGCCGGTGTTGCCGCAGCACTTTCGGTCGGCAACAGGGCCAGCCCCCGACATGTCGACTACGCGGATTTGCGCAGGGAACTTCTGGCCCAGGGCGCCTATCTTGGCTGACGGAAAGAGAAAGCGGGGAAGCGATACCCGCGTTTCTCAAATCAAGCCTTCAGATGAAGGGTCACCAGCACGGTGCATTCGGCGCCATCGGCAAAGCGGGTTGCAACGCGCAGCCAATTGCCGAAGGCGTTGAGCCGGGCCACGGCAACGCCGTCCTGTTCGCCGGGCATGGCGAATTCCGTTCCTTCTCGAACCCAGTGCATGCCGTCAGGCGAGATTTCCACCCAGCCCTTGGGTGCAGCGCCGACGGGGGGCTTCAATGCCCGAATAAAGAACACGGCTTCATGCGCCCAGCCGGCCTCATAGGGTTCGCTCGCGGCGTCGCCGCTCCAGCACTCATTGCGGGTTATTACCGCCGTGATGTTTTCGGGAAGCATCAAAAATCCCCTGAAATACAGATGGAATCGACGTAGAGAAACGCGCGCTTGGCGACATCTGTCTCGGCGAACAGGCAGAAGTTCAGCATGCACCAGAGATTTTTCATCGCCGGAATCCGGATCGACTCGAAGCCGGATACGTCGAAATTCCGGTCGTTGCACTGCAAGCCGGTGGCCTTCATGGAGGCGAGGTCGAAATCGAAACGCATATAGCTCCAGTTCACCTTCGTCGGGATCTCATTGTAGCAGAGCCGTTGTTCACCATCCGGCAGGTCCAGCCAGCCCTCGGGCGCCAGGTGATAGTGGCTTACGGTCTTGTCTTCCCGGCCAATGGCGGTGAAGACCGTGGTCTCACGTTTGTACTGCCATTTCTGCAGGTGCTTGCCGTCGAGTGCATTGAGAAAGCGCAGATGTGGCATAACCCGCTCGCCGTCTCCGTCCCGATCGCCGCATTGCAGGTCGAACAGGAAGCCGATCGATCGCACGTCGGTTTCCGATAGTTTCAGTTCCGTCGCCTCCGGCTTGAACGTGAAAAAAATCTCGAAACGGATCGGCCCGCGCTTGCGGAAGGTGTGACGCTTGATTGCAACGTTCTGGGCACCCGGTTTTGCCTTCGTGGCGATCTTTAGCGCATAGGACGAATCCATGCCGCCGTGGGATCCTGCATCCCAATGTCCGAGCGTTGAGAGCATGGCGCTCGAGTGCTGGGCAAAGCCCGGCAGCATGACGTCGAGGCTGTCCTCGTAATTGCCGACCAACTGTGACCAGCCGCAATGCCCGCGCGAAAAATCGTCAAAGGACAGGATACGCGGCAGAGGATCGAAACGGCTGAGCGCCGGATCCGCGCGAAGCATGCCGAGCCTCATGGCTTCCATCATGTCGGCTGTGGAAGAGGGGGCTGATGTCGTCATTGTGGCGTTGACCTCACTGTATGCGGAGCCGTTTGACGGCTTCCCAATCGATTTCGATGCCGAGACCCGGCCGTGTCGGCACGTCGAGCTGGCCATTCTTCTGGCGCAGGCAGCCTGGCGCCAGATCGGCCAGGTCGCGCTTGAAGGGGCTAAGATCGCATTCGCATTCCATCACCCGGAAATTCGGAAGGGCGGCCGCAAGATGCGCGCTGGCCGTCTCGCAGATAATGCCGGACATGCCGATATGCGGGGCGTAGGCCACATCATGAAGGGCGGCATAGTCGGCCATGCGCCGTGTTTCGGATATGCCGCCGGCACGGGCGATATCTGGCTGCAGGATTGAAAGGGTGCGGTTGGCGACGAGACGCTGCGCCTGATCGGCGGTAAAGTTGCTCTCTCCGGCTGCGAGCGGTACGCCGCAGCGCTTGCGCAGTTCTTCGTAGCCTTGCTCGTTTTCCGGCGCCAGCGGCTCCTCGAACCAGAAGTAACCGTTGGCCGAAAGTGCCCTGCCGACTTCGATCGCCTGGTCCAGATCATAGGCCCAGTTGGCGTCGACACAGAGCTCGATATCGTCGCCGGCGCGTTTGCGCAGCCGTTCGATACGCCGGCAGGCTTCCTTGACGGGATTGGCCATCTTGACTTTGATGCGCGGGAATCCCTCACCGATATAGCGCTCCAATTCGCGATCCGCCTCAGCATCGTCGACCCAGTTTACGGCGGCGGCATAGACCTCGATCGTTTCCCGGCCGATGCCGCCAAGCAGCTTGGCGATCGGCATGCCCGCGGCCTTGCCCATGATGTCCCACAGAGCAATGTCGACGCCGGCGATCGCCTCGATCAGCATGCCGCCGGCGCGGCCTGACAGCGAGCGCCGCATGGATTGCCAGAGTGCGCCGATGTTGCGTGCGTCCTGTCCGATCAGCCGTGGTTTTAAAGAGGTTTCGATCAGTTCCGCATAGGCCTTGGGCGAAAACCGGGCCAGCACCTCACCGACGCCGACGATGCCGGCATCGGTGCGCACCTCGACGAGAACCATCGAGACCTTGTGATAGGTACCCCAGGACGTGACGGTCGGTTTGGGCAGCGTCTGGCTGAGCGGATGAGCGACGACATCTGAAATGAGGATCGCCGGTCCGGTCGAACGTTGCACAGAATCCATCGGCTCTTTCGTTCCCAATGTTTTGTTCGCTGCTCTTGGTTTTGCTCGCTGCTTTGGGGCGTGTCTGTTATTCCTAGCTAGATGTTGGTGACTTGGCAACTGATAAACCTAGTTGCTAAGTTGGAAACTGCATGTTAGCTTTGTGAATATGAGGATCGAAATGACCGAAATTCCCGAAAGGAAACCCGTTTTCACCTCCAAGCCGCCGAACCCTTCGCGGTTGGCGGATGGGGTATCCGATGCGATTGCCGCCGCGCTCTTTGATGGGCGCATCTCGCCTGGCGAGCCGTTGCCGCCCGAAGGGGAGATCGCCAGGGAGTTCGGTGTCTCGAAGCCGATTGCCCGTGAGGCGCTTCGCCAGCTGACGGCAGCCGGGTTGATCTTCACCCAACAAGGCAAGGTTGCCCGCGCCAAGGCGCTTAGCGGCGACTCGATGGACAAAATCTACGGCTACGCGGTGCGTTCCAGTCTCAAGCGGCTGCGCGAAGCCAATGAAATGCGCCGCGTCGTCGAGACGGGAATTGCCCGGCTCGCCGCCGAACGTCGCGATCCGGAAGGTCTGGAGATCATGCGGCAGGGCTTGGCGGGCATGCTGGCTTCCGTGCAGGAGCCTTCCGGCTTTACCGCCGCCGATATCCTGTTTCACCTTGGCCTTGCCGTGACGACTGGCAATTACATGATCCGCGTGCACATGGAGAGCATGCGTTCCGTGCAGCGCGAGGTGTCGGAATTGTTTTCACGTCGCGCCAATCGCAGCGACGCTGACTGGCGGGCAACGATTGACCGGCATCAGGCGATCTACGACGCAATTGCAGTTGGTAATGCCGACCTCGCCGAGCAAAAAATCCGGGAGCATTTCGAAGCTGCCGACATTGCCTCGCTCGAGGTGGCCGACAAGTTGAAAGATGCCGAGCGATGAGCGCCGCGCGCTTCTCACTGAAAGGCCGGCGCGTGCTGGTAACCGGTGCCAGTTCCGGCATCGGCCGGGCTGTTGCGCTTGGCCTTGCGGAGCATGGAGCGGAACTGATCCTGCATCATTTCGGTAATGAGACGGGCGCGAGCGAGGTCGTCCGGGCGACAGGCGGCACAGCGCCGGTACTGGAAGCAGACTTCACCGACGGGCGTGCGACGCGGGCTTTTGCCGATGAAGTGCTCAAAACATACGGCCCGATCGATATCCTCATTGCCAATGCCGCCATCGAACATCGGCGGCCCTGGCAGGAATTGGATGAGGCGCATGTCAACGCCCATGTGGCATCGAATTTCTCGGCGCTGCTGACGCTGACGGCAAAGCTGGTTCCACCGATGGCCGAGCGGGGCTGGGGCAGGGTCGTCGCCACAGGCAGTGTCATGGCGGTGCGGCCGCGGGCGGAAACGGTTGTTTATGCGTCGCTCAAGGCGGCGCAGTTGACTGCGATCAGGTCGATTGCGCGCGAAACCGGCCATCGCGGCGTCACGCTGAATGTGGTTTCGCCGGGTGCGATCGAGATCGAAGCCAATGCCGCGCGCTACGGCGACCCGGCGTTCCGCGAAGCGGTTGCCGCCAAGATCCCTGTGGGCAGGCCGGGCCAGCCGCAGGACCTGGTTGGGGCGTTTGTTTTTTTGTGCAGCGATGCTGCCAGCTACATTACGGGTGCAAATATTCCGGTCGACGGAGGATGGTCGATCGGAGACGCGCCCGGGAGCCTTCCGCACGCTGCCGGGTGAGCGGCCTGCGGCAAGGTTTTCGAGATCATGCGGCGGAACCATCCGCCGCAGCTTGCAGCCAAAATTCCAGGCGAATGCCGTTTGCATTCAGTCGGTGAAGGCTGACTGCCAACGACCAAAAAGGGAGGAAACCATGAAGGCCGCATTAGCAGGTATCGCAGCATCCGCGTTGACATTGTGCATATCGACGTCTGCCGTCTTCGCGACGGATCTCCGCATGACGGTCTGGACCGGGAGCGAGGCTCATCTGAAGATGCTGAATGGCATCGCGGAGAGCTTCAAAGCCACACATCCCGACGTCAATGTGAAGTTCGAGACCGTGCCGGTCAACGACTACACGCAGAAACTGACCTTCCAGATCGCCGGCGGCAATGCTCCCGACATAGCCTGGATGATGGAGGATGCCGCTCCGGCTTTCGAAAACGCCAATCTCCTGAAGGATCTCGGCCCGACGCTCAAGGCGGCGGAAGGCTATGATTTCGACGATTTCTCGAAGCCGGCCATGGGCCTCTGGCAGAAGGACGAAACGGTCTACGGCATTCCGTTCTCCACCTCGCCTTTCATGATCTACTACAACAAGGACATGTTCGACAAAGCTGGGCTCGAAGACCCGCTGACGCTCGCCGCCAAGGGCGAATGGAACATGGACAAGTTCCAGGAAGTCTCCAAGAAGCTCGCGCAAGCCAATCCCGGCAAATGGGGCTTCGAGTTCAAGGATGGAGAAGGCTATGCCTCTCGCATGACCCATGCCCTTCTGCCGCCAATCCGCGCCTATGGCGGCGATATCTGGTCGAACAAGGAATGCGGCTTCGACAAGCCAGAAGCCGTCAAAGCGGTCAAGCAGCTGCATGACATGGTCTTCAAGGACAAGTCCATCGTTCCGCCAGGCGAACAGGGCGATTACTTCTCCGGCAATTCGGCGATGACGGTCAACCAGATTTCCCGTGCTTCGAAGATGGCGGAAGCCGGCTTCAAGTGGGGCATCGCACCGTTGCCCACCGGCCCAGGTGGTGAGTCACCCGTTATCGGCCAGGCCGGTCTTGTTGTGTTCGCCCAAGGCAAGAATACGGAAATCGCCGCGGAATTCGTGGCGCATATGACCAATAAGGAAAATGTCGCCACCATGGCGCAGTTCTTCCCGCCGGCCCGCAAGAGCGTTCTGCAGGCCGATGCCTTCATCAACGGCAACAAGCTCGTGCCGCCCGAGATGATGAAGAATGTGGCTGCCGCGATAGAAAGGGGCCGGGTGGTCTCGGCCAACGAAAAAGCGCCCCAGATCCTTGCCGCCATGGCGCCTCGCGTCGATGCCCTGTGGAAGCCGGATGCCGATGTCGATGCCGCCATCAAGGGCATCTGCGCGGCAATCCAGCCGCTGCTTTGATCAGAACGAAGATGGCCGATACCGTTCATAACTCCATTCGAACCGGCCATAAGACCTGGCTGACGTTGAAGATGAGAGAGATGATGGAGGCGTGGCTGTTTGTCAGCCCCACCTTCATCGGCTTCCTCATCTTCTTCCTCGGTCCGCTCTGCGCAGTGGTCTATTATTCAATGACCGAATGGAACCTGCTCAGTCAGCAGGCCACCTTCGTAGGCCTTGCCAATTTTCAGAATGCGCTCCTCGAAAACCCTGACTTTTGGCTTGTGGTACGCAATTCGGTTATTTTCGCGATCGGTCTCGTGCCGCTCAACATGGCGCTCGCACTCGCCTTGGCGCTCGCCCTTTCCCGGCCGTTTTTCGGGGTCGTGTTCTTTCGCACGGTGTTTTTCGCTCCTGTCATCACCTCGGCCATCGCCTGGGCGATCGTATGGAAATTTCTACTGCAGGGAGAAGGCGGTTTCATCAACCAGGTACTGGCGCTGGTCGGGATCACCGGTCCAAACTGGCTGCGTGAACCGAGCTGGGCCATGGCGGCGGTCATCGTCACCCGCGTCATCAAGATGGTCGGCCTCAACATGATCCTCTACATTGCGGCGCTGCAGGCGATCCCGCGGGACTATGAAGAGGCAGCGCGCCTGGAGGGCGCCTCACGCCGGCAGATCTTCAGCATGATCACCTGGCCGTTGCTGGCGCCGACCACGCTGGTCATCATGGTCATCACGACAATCGGCTCTTTCAAGGTCTTCGATCATATATACCAGATGACCGGCGGCGGCCCGGAAAACGGCACCCTTGTGCTTGCCTTCTACATTTACCAGCAGGGCTTCAAGTTCTTCAATGTCGGCTATGCCTCGGCGCTCGCCATGATCATGTTCGTGATGATCATGGCGCTGACCCTGGTACAAGTGATGCTGCGGAGAAAGGGATCGGAGTGACCCAGCGCCAAGTCCAGATCCTCTACCGCACGTGCTGGACGATCGCACTCTTGATCGCCGCCATTCCTTTTGTTTTCCCATTCGTTTGGATGGTGTCTGCGGGCTTCAAGAGCGTGACCGAGATATTCGGCGCGCCGACGCTTATTCCGCGCGTCTGGCGCTGGCAGAATTTCGTCGAAGTGTTCACATACCAGCCGTTCGCGCGGCAGTATTTCAACTCGCTTTACATCGCGATCGTGGTGACGGCGCTCACCCTCGTCATCTCGTCCCTGGCCGGCTATGCGCTGGCGCGCATGCGGTTTGCCGGTGCCGGGCTGCTGATGCTTTTTCTGATCTCGGCGCTCATGGTGCCGGAGGAGGTGACGATCATTCCGAACTTCTTCCTCATGCGCTGGTTTGGTTTGGTGGATACTCACTGGCCGTTGATCCTGCTGCCCACCTTCGGCCCTCATGGGGTGATGGCAACGTTCCTGATGCGCCAGTATTTCTTGGCCCTGCCCAAGGAGCTGGAAGAAGCCGGCAAGATGGACGGCCTCTCACGTTTCGGCGTTTGGTGGAAGATAGCGCTGCCGATGGCGCGTCCGGCCCTGGCTGCGGTTTCCATCATCACCTTTCTGTTCTCGTGGAACCTGTTCCTGGAGCCGCTGATCTTTCTGAGCTCGCTCGACATGTTCACGCTGCCTTTGGCCTTATCGAACTTCAACGACAGCTACGGCCTGCCGCTGTGGAACCTGCAGCTTGCCGCTACCAGCCTTGCCGTGGTGCCGATCCTGATCGTCTATCTGATCGCCCAGCGGCAGATCATCGAAAGTTTTGCGCTATCAGGCGTGAAGGGATGAGGATTTTTCGTTCATGAGCAGTGTATCGCTTAAAGGCATCGAGAAACGCTTCGGCGCCGTCGAGGTCATCCGCGGCGTCGATCTCAGGATCGATCCGGGCGAGTTCGTCGTATTCGTCGGTCCGTCAGGCTGTGGCAAGTCCACCTTGCTGCGGCTGATTTCGGGGCTGGAATATCTCAGCGGCGGTGAACTTGCGATTGGCGGCCGGGTGGTCAACGAAGTGCCGGCTTCGAAACGTGGTGTTGCCATGGTCTTCCAATCCTATGCCCTCTATCCGCACCTGACCGTCAGGGACAATATGGGCTTCGGGCTGAAGGTCCGCAAAGTTCCGGCACAGGAGCGTCAGAAGCGCGTCGATGAAGCAAGCGCCACGCTGAAGCTCGAAGCATTGCTCGATCGCTACCCCCGTGAGCTTTCCGGCGGTCAGCGGCAGCGCGTCGCGATCGGCCGCGCCATCGTCGGAAATCCCGATGTCTTCCTGTTTGACGAACCGCTGTCGAACCTCGATGCAGAGTTGCGCGTGCACATGCGCTCTGAAATCGCCGCACTGCACAAGCGGCTCTCCACGACGATGATCTATGTAACGCATGACCAGATCGAGGCGATGACGCTCGCTGACAAGATCGTCGTTCTGCGCGATGGCCGTGTCGAGCAGGTCGGCTCCCCCCGGGAAATATACGAGCGGCCGGCAAATATCTTCGTGGCGCAATTCATCGGAAGCCCAAAAATGAATCTGCTGCCTTCGGATATCGCGCCTTTGCTGACAGGCGCAACGGCAGCGGATACCGCCGTCGAGACCATCGGGATAAGGCCGGAGCATCTGAGCGTCGTGGAGCCTCGAGAGGGGACGCTGCGCGGAACCGTCGGGCTTTGTGAATATACCGGGGCGGTAACACTGCTTCACGTCAAGCTGCCGGCTGGGCATGATTGCCTCGTCCTGCACGACGGTGGTGACATGAAGGCGGGAATCCAAATAGGGCTCACCGCCGATGGCTCGAAGGTGCACTTTTTCAATGGCAACGGGCAAACAATAAAGCGGACTGAACAAGGCCGGACTGCTTGAACGTACGGCCGCTCCTGGCGAGGGCGCGAGCCGCAGAAATCTCTTAAGAGCGGGGTTCGTCTACTCGCCCTGCCGCAAGTTGCGAAGTCGGTCGAAAAGGACGGCGAGCACGATTGCCCCACCGATAAAGCAGCCCTGCCAGAACGCGTTGATGCCAAGCAGGCCAAGACTGTTGCGGATGATTTCGATGAGTGCGGCGCCGACCAAGGCTCCAAAGGCGGTGCCGACGCCGCCGGCCAGATTGGCGCCGCCGATAACCGCAGCGGCAATGACCTGAAGTTCCATCCCGGCGCCGATATTTGTGGTGACGGCGCCGAGCCAACCGGTTTGAATGATGCCGGCAACCCCCGCCGAGAGGGCAGAAATCATATAGACGATGACCTTGATCCTCGGCACGGGAACGCCTGTCAGTGTCGCGGCGTGCTCATTGCCGCCGATCGCAAAGACATAGCGGCCGAACTTGGTCCAGCGCAGCACGAAACCGGTAATGAGTGCCAGCACGACCATGTAAAGCACTGGATTGGCGATGCCAAAAACCCAGGCGCCGCCACCCAGCGCCAATAGTTTGTCGTGATCAGGTCCGAACTCAAAAACCACAGTGTTGTTCGATGCAACCATCGCAAGGCTGCGCGCAATCGATAGCATCCCGAGCGTGACGACGAAAGGTGGGAAGCCGAGATAGGCAATCAAGACGCCGTTGAAAGCTCCGACCAACAGAGCCGTACCGATCGAGGCGGCGATGCCGACTTCAATACTGTATCCCGCATGCATGACGACCGCCAGCACCATGCTGCACAGGCAAAGTACGGAGCCAACGGACAAATCGATGCCGCCGGTGATGATGACCAGCGTCATGCCCAGCGCGATAATTGCGACGAAGGTGACGTTGCGGGTGATGTTGTAGATGTTCTTCGCCGTCGCAAAGGAGTCCGTTGCCATCGACAGAAAAATGCAGGCTAGAATGACTGCAATCAGCACCCAGAATGTCTGGCCGCTCATGATCGTTGCAAGCCAGCTCCGTTGCTTCTGTCCGATCGTTTGGTCAAGTGTAATCGCCATCGTCGACCTTCTTCCTTCCTGTTGCAACGGATAGCATCGATCACACCTGTTCGATGGCGCCGGTAATCAGTCCCGTCACTTCCTCCGGCGAACTTGCCGCAATCTGCTTGTCGGCTACTTTTCTGCCTCGCCGCATCACGATCACACGGTCGGCGACCGAAAAGACGTCGGGCATGCGGTGGCTGATCAGGACAACGACAATGCCCCGGTCCCGCAATTGGCGGATAAGATTCAGAACCTCAGCGACCTGGCGCACGGAAATGGCTGCGGTCGGCTCGTCCATCAATACGATTTTCGCTTCAGACAGCATCGTGCGGCCGATCGCGACCGCTTGGCGCTGGCCACCTGACATTTGCTTGACGAGATCGCGCGCCCGCGTCTCGGATTTGAGCTCGCGAAATATCTCGCCGGCGCGCTTGTACATGGCCTTGTGGTCGAGGATGCGAAGAGGCCATACGCCGCGGCGCAATTCTCGTCCGAGGAACACGTTCGCTGCCGCCGTCAGATTGTTGCAGAGCGCCAAGTCCTGGTGAACGATCTCAATGCCATGCTGGCGCGCTTCCTTCGGCCGATGAAGCACGAGATCGGCGCCGTCGAGGCGCATGGTTCCATGGCTCGGCCGGAAGTTGCCGGCAATCATCTTCACCAGGGTGGACTTGCCAGCGCCGTTATCGCCCATCAGGCCGACAACCTGCCCGGCTTCGAGCGAAAACGAAACATCGTTGACTGCCTGGATGGCACCGAAATGTTTGGAAATATTGCTGAGCTCAAGAACCGCCACCAGCCTCCTCGCCTCCCAAAACCTGCGGGCTATCCATCGCACCGCACCCTGCATGTCTTCGATGCAAGGCTCCGGCGAATTCGCTTTTCCAATACCCTCCCAGGAAAAGCGATTGGGAGCATTTACGCAAAACCCTGCGACAGCGTCAACTCATTGTCCCGGCCATTGACCTTATTGTCGCAAAAATCTGTTTTGTCAGACAAATATCATTTGACGAAAGTGGCGCCCGGATATTAGCTATCAATGGGGGAGAAAGAGCATGCTGATCCTTGTGACCGGTGCGACGGGCAAGGTCGGGCGGCGCTTCATTGCTGGGCTGCTTGACGATCCGAGATTTTCCAAAGCCCGTATTCGTGCGCTTTGTCATAATCGTTTGTACGAGGCGACCGACCGTGTCGATGTCTTCCAAGGCTCGATCGCCGATCGCGATGTCGTGGCAAAGGCGCTGGATGACGTTACCCATGTCGTGCATCTCGCCACATGCAAGGAAACGCCTGAAGACATCATGGATGTCACGGTCAAAGGTCTCTTTTGGCTGCTCGAGGAGTTCCGTACGAGCGTCACCGCACGCCAGTTCATCCTGATCGGTGGTGATGCGGGTGTGGGACATTTCCACTATCGCCACGACGGCCCGATCACCGAGAACGCCCGCCATTGTGCCTATCCGGGAAGCTATGCGCTCTCCAAAGTCCTGGAAGAGGTCATGCTGGAGCAGTTTGGCATCCAGTATGGCCTCAATGGCTGTTGTCTGCGCGCGCCCTGGATCATGGAAAAGGACGATTTCAAGTATTCGCTGTCTTTTGGAGACGACGTCTTTGGCGGTCCGGACTGGAAGACGCTCGTTCCGGAAGACGCGGCGCGGCGCTATGCGGCGATGGGTACGGTGCCGCTGCTGCTCGATGCTGACGGTCGTGCGCTGAAACGCAACTTCGTTCATGTCGACGACCTTGTTTCGGCAATACTGGCAGCGATCGACAACCCGCGGGCGGAGCGGCAGCTCTTCAATATCTGCATGGATCGCCCCGTCGACTATGCTGAAGTCGCCGCCTATCTCTTGCGCACGCGCAATTTCGGCTCTGTCGACATACCGAGCCGCTTCCATTCCAATTGGATGGACAACAGCAAGGCCAAATACCTGCTGGATTGGCAGCCAAACTACGATCTCGAAATGCTTATCAACTCGGCCTGGCAATACGAGCGTTCAAAGGAGGAGCCTCGCATCGTCTGGTATCCGGGTTGATTTCGTATGGCGGGCACGCGGTGTCCGTCTGTTTCAAGGGAGGAAACTATGAGGAAGGCATTACTACTTACAGCCGCAGTTTTAGCACTGACCGCCGGGCAGGCCTTGGCCAAGAAGCAACTCGTCATCGTCGTCAAGGGCCTCGACAATCCGTTCTTCGAAGCAATCAATCAAGGTTGCCAGAAATGGAACAAGGAGAACCCCACGGCGGAATACGAATGCTTCTACACCGGTCCGGCATCGACATCCGATGAAGCCGGCGAAGCGCAGATCGTTCAGGATATGTTGGGCAAGGCAGACACGGCTGCAATCGCAATCTCGCCGTCAAATGCAAAGCTCATTGCCCAGACCCTGAAGACGGCCAATCCGACGGTTCCGGTGATGACGCTTGATGCCGATCTTGCCGCCGAGGATGCAGCGTTGCGCAAGACCTATCTCGGCACCGACAACTATCTGATGGGCGCCCGCATCGGCGAATACATCAAGAAGGGCAAGCCGAAGGGCGGCAAGATCTGCACGATCGAAGGCAATCCGGGAGCGGACAATATTCTACGCCGCGCACAAGGAATGCGCGACACGCTTACTGGCCAGAAAGGCTTGACCGAGCTGAAAGGCGAGGGTGGCTGGACCGAGGTCGCCGGTTGCCCGGTGTTCACCAATGACGACGGTGCCAAGGGCGTTCAGGCAATGACCGATATCCTCGCGGCCAATCCCGATTTGGACGCATTCGGCATTATGGGTGGCTGGCCATTGTTCGGTGCACCGCAACCCTATCGCGACCTGTTCAAGCCGCTGGCCGACAAGATCGCCAGCAACGATTTCGTCATTGGTGCCGCCGACACGATCGGCGACGAGGTCGCCATTGCGAAGGAAGGACTGGTGACGGCGCTCGTTGGCCAACGACCGTTCGAGATGGGCTACAAGGCACCGTCGGTGATGATGGATCTGATTGCCGGCAAGCCGGTTGAAGATCCGGTCTTCACCGGGCTCGATGAGTGCACAAAGGATACAGTCGACACCTGCATTCAAAAGTAGGTTCACGGTTTGGCGCACCCGGTTCCAGGGTGCGCCGACTGTCCTTAAGAGACGGATCGAGAGATCCGCTGGGCTTGACGCGCCCTGAATTCCGCGCTTTGTGCCGGCGTCAATCGCAGGCGACTTCCTCGTTATTACGATTGTTTTGATCATACGTGCAGACAGTCGAAAGAATGCTGAGGCAGTAGAAATAAATGCCTGACAAAAAATCGGGAAAGCCAACGGCTGCGGTCGAGGTGGTGACGGTTGACCGCTCGGCCACCACAAGGCGCCCAAATTCTCCCCGCATGACTGGGGCGAGTGTTCATGTGTCTTTAGCAGGCGAGATCGGTCTGCGAATCGTGCGCGGCGACTATCCGCCGGGCACGATTCTGCCAAATGAGGCAAAATGGTCGGAAGTCTTTGACGTCAGCCGATCGGCGGTGCGCGAAGCGATCAAGATGCTGATGGCCAAGGGCCTGCTTTCTTCTCGCCCCAAAATCGGCAGTTGGGTCGAACCCAGGGAGCGTTGGAACCTGCTGGATCGAGATGTCTTGGGCTGGTACGCCGCATCTCCCGATCGCGAGTCGTTTCTGAGGGCCGTGCAAGAACTCAGACATATGATCGAGCCGGAAGCGACGGCACTTGCTGCGGAGCGCCGGACTGAGGAGCAGATGGATGAGATCAGTCAGGCCCTGCATGACATGGATCAGGCGACATCGCTCCAACAGCGAACAGAATCCGATACGCGATTTCACATCGCGATCTTGCGCGCCTCGGGAAATGATCTGCTGGTACCGCTCGGCGTCTTGATCGAATCGGCGCTGAACCACCTCTTCGCCCATGTGACGCGGGAGGAAGACAATTTGCGGTACGCGCTGAAACTTCATGAAAATATTGAGAAAAGCATTCGACTGCAGCGACCGAACATGGCGCGCAACGCAGTCCGCAAGGCGCTGGCAAATACCGACGAAATCATCGCCCGGTGGTCACGATAGATTTTTGCATCCTGTCCGGCCGGCGCGTTGCCGATAGCTTGATGCAGGGGAATTCAACCTCCTACAGTCCTCGATGCCTACCCAAAACCCGCGGCTTGTGCTATTTTCCTTGGCAACCTTCGGGAGCTGGGCCATGCGTGGGCTGCTTGCATCGGTGGCGTTGATTTTCACAGCGACGGTGGCCGCTGCGGGGAGCCCCTTGTTCGATGCCGTTGCCACTGGAAACACCGCCGTCGTCGAGCAGGTTCTGGCTACCGGTGCCGAAGTCGACAGCCGGACACGCGATCAGGCAACACCTCTCATCAATGCCGCGCTCGGAGCCCAGCTCGCCATAGCCGAATTGCTGATCGGCAAAGGCGCCGATGTCATGGCTCGGAATTCAGGCGGCTTTACGCCGCTTCATGCCGCGGCCTTTTCCGGCAGCTTGCCGATCAGCAAACTGCTTCTCCACCATGGCGCGACGCTCGACGACGCGGCCAATAAAGCGGGCGTGACACCGCTGATGGTCGCCGGTGAGGAAAACCACGTCGCTCTCGCCACGTTTCTTCTCGCTGAGGGGGCTGACGTAGGTCGTGCGGAGGTTCACGGCTACACGCCAATCACGCGAGCGATCTGGAAGGGCAACTCGGACATCGTGCGACTGTTCAAGCGGCATGGTGCGCCTTGCCCTCCGGCCAGCCGCATCGGCGAGAAAGAATACGCGAAGTGCATGGAAATCCACGATTGAATAGGAGGCACAGATGCATGCAGGGACCAGAAGCGGTGCGCGAGGAATTGGTCGCTCTGTGGCGGTGTTCGTTGTGGCTTTGGCAGCTGTCGGTGGATCGCGGGCTTTCGCCGACGACTCGGTTAACACGGGGTACTTCGGCGGGGTGGCAATCATGGGATATGACCCCGTCGCCTATTTCACCGAAGGCAAAGCGGTGAAGGGCTCCGAGGAATTCTCCCACGAATGGCTGGGGACGCCGTGGCTTTTTGCCAATGCCAAACACCGTGAAATGTTCATCAGCGAGCCGATCAAATATGCGCCTCAGTATGGCGGCTACTGCGCGGGCGAGGTGGCTCTCGGATCGGTGACGATCAACGTCGATCCAGAGGCATTCAAGATCATCGACGGCAAGCTTTACCTGATCTACGACAAGGGATCGGCGGAAGGGTTTGCCGCTCATGTGGCCGAAGCAGTGCCGAAAGCCGATAGAAACTGGCCGAAGGTCGCAGCCGATCTCGAACGGGATCAGTATCACTGATCGCGGGTGGAGCGCGGCTATTTGACGGGCGAAAAATAGAAGACCTTGGTGGAGTTCACGTAAGCATAGCTGGTTTCAGCGGGCGAGTTTGCAGGTCTGTAGACCGGTCCGCAATCGGCTCGTCCAAATGCGTTTTCGCTCTGCTCGCAGAGCATGTCGCCATTGACGAAAACCGTTCCGGTGATCATCTGCGTCGCCGAGCGGAAGGCCGCCTTGCCGTCACGTTCGATTTGCATGAGTGCAGGGCTTCCTGAGGGTTCGGTCTTGCCCCGGAGGAGTTTGCCCATGACGGCGCTTGCGATTTCGTCACCGTGCAGCCGTTCCTGCTCATTGCCCTTGAAACCGAATGGCCATTCCGGCAGGCCGGCCTCGCGTAGGGCATCGAGGATAAACGCCAAATCCTGCTCGTTGCGGAAATGGGCATTGCTGATATGCCAGCCCGCCAGGGAATCGCGCCCAGCCAGAAAGCGAAGTCCTTCGGCGACAGTCGCACGGGCGGCGTCGAGGCGACCGGCACGGGCATAGGCCATAGCGAGTGGGGTAACGAAATCGCCGTTTCCCGGAGAACCATCGCGCGCGCGTTCGAAGTTGTCGATGGCCTTCGTGTAGTCGCGCAGCAAATAAAACACCAGGCCAGCCGTGTATCGATTGATGGCGGAGAGGTTCGGATCGTGCCTGAGCGCTGTCTCGACGGCCGCGCCGGCCTCGGCATGATTACCGGAGAACAGTTGAACGTATGCCAACGCCATATGAGCTTCGGCATCGGCAGACCCAAGCGACACTGCCTGCTGCGCCGAGGCAACCGCCTGCTCGTAGCGGCGGTCCACGACTTGCATGACGGCAAGAACGGCGTATGGCGATGAAAGAACCGGGTCGAGCGCCAGCGCGCGACTTGCCTTCTCGTAGGCCCTTTTTCGCGCCAGCGCGCTCTGGAGAACGTCGTCGTACGCGCTTCGCCAGACATAAGCGGTCGCGTGCGCGTCGGCTGCGAAGGCCTCTGCAAAACCGGGGTCGAGCGCCTCCGCCTTGTCAAAGAGCGCCAGTGCCTCGAGCAGCCGAGAACGGCGGCCGGTGCGCGTCGCCTGCTCGGCACGAAGGTAGTAGTCGTAGGCCTCGAGATTGGCGGTCGGCGGACGGGTAATCCGCTCCGCCTCGGATTGAGTGAGTTTCAGGCCGAGCGCTTCGGCGATCTGCCGACTGAGCTCATCCTGCACAGCCATGACATCCGCCGCGGCGCGGTTAAATCGGTTGGCCCATAGATGGTCGCCGCTTGCGGCATCGCTCAGTTGCGCATTGACGCGGATTTGATCGCCGATCCGTTGCACGCTGCCCTCAACGACAAAACGCACGCCGAGATCGCGTCCGATGTCGGCCAAAACGAGAGGCTTGCCTTTGTATGCAAACACCGAATTGTGACCGATGACGTCAAGATCCGAAAGCATCGTCAGATCGGCAATCAGGCTGTCGGTAATGCCATCGGTGAAATAATCCTGGCCGGCGTCGCTGCTCAAATTGGCGAAAGGAAGGACGGCGACAGATGGACGTTGCGGCACAAACGGCCATTGCCATGCGAAGACAATCGCAGTGGTCGCGATCAGCAGCGCTGCAAGCGTGGCCAGAATGATCGCCCGGCGGCGCGGCCGACGAGAGGCGACGACCTTGCCTGCCTCGGAGGGATCTAACAGAACACGGTAGACGCGAACCGGATCGGCTATGTTCTTCAGTTGCTGCTCACCGAGAGCCGAGAAGCCGACCTCAGCCTTGTGTACGGTGTGATCGAATGCGGTGCCGGATATGCAAATTCCGCCGGGTGGGGCAAGGCTCTCCAGCCGCGCGGCTATGTTGACGCCGTCTCCGTGAATGTCCTCCCCTTCGACGATGACATCGCCGAGATTGACGCCGATGCGGAAAAGCATCCGCTGCTCGGGCCGTAGGGCCGCATTGCGTTCCGCCTTTTGCTGCTGGATTTTGACGGCGCAGCGCAAGGCATCCACCACGCTATGGAACTCAACCAGGATCCCGTCGCCCATGGTCTTGATCAGGCGGCCGTGGTGCGTGGCGATCTTCGGTTCGAAGAGTTCGTGGAGGTCGGTGTGGAAGCGGATACGCGTTCCCTCTTCGTCGATCTCGCTCATGCGGCTGTAACCGACCACATCCGCAATCAGGACTGCTGCAAGACGGCGCTCCATACCAGCTCTTTCCGGGTGTCCGATCCGCTAACCGATATCTTACAGCAGGTGCCGTGCCGTTGCCATTACAGTTGCCCAAAGCGGCATCACGTTTGCCGGTCAAAAGCTCCCGTGGAGAGGGCGTGATCTGAGAGGCTTGTCGCGCGTCCGCCCATAGACGGAGCTGTCCGCCGTACTGGCCCGACAGTTCCTCCCCTCAGCAAGGACCAAGACTCGTTATTGTAAGTCCTGCCTTACGCAGTCCTTCCACACGGCGGTCAAAGTCCTCGGGGTTTCGGAATGGAAGAACCCGCCGGCGGCGCTCGACAGAAAAATCAGGATTGATCCTGAGTGCCTTTTTCCAGGCCTGCCGGCTCTCCTCCGGCCGGCCGAGGTGCCCATAACATGAGGCAAGCAGGGCGTAGGCGGTCTCCGACTGGGAGTTTTGTTGGAGCCGCTGCTCGATGGCTGCAATCGCTTGTTCATACTCGCCGAGAGAAAAGTGCGCATCGGCGCGAAATTGGAAGAGAATTTCCGGATGGTGCGGGTCAAACCGCATCGATGCATCGAGTGTTTCCAGGGCGCCGGCGGGATCGCCGGAGAATATCTGGATATGGGCCATCAGCAACAGGAGCTCGGCGGAGTTGGGCTGTAGCGCGAGGCCCTGCTGCACCTCCGCCTGCGCCCGGTCCAGTTCCCGGTTCCACATGCAAGCCATGCCCAGTGCGAAGCGGCCGTTGGGCTGTTCCTCGGCCATTTCCACGGCCTGCTGCGCGAGATCCATGCCGATCCGCAGCGAGCCTTCCGGATCGGTGCTCCAGGCGTTGACGTAGTCCAGCACGTGGGTGAAGGAAATGAGGGCCTGGGCGGCCGCATATTGCGGATCGATGGCAATGGCGTCGGCCGCCAGGCTGCGGGCGGCTCTATTTCCGGTTCGGGTATGGGCCGATGCCTGCTCGCGGCCGCGCAACAGCAACTCGTAAGCGTCGACATTGAGTGCGCGCCCTTGGGCCAATCGATCCTGGTCGCCATGCGTGAGGTTCAGCCTGAGCGCCGCCACGATCTCCTGCGTCAATTCATCCTGAACCGCAAAAATGTCGGTGAGGTCGCGATCGAAGCGGCTGGCCCAGATATGTCCGCCGTTGCTGGCGTCGATCAATTGGGCGGTGACACGCACGCGGTTGCCAGCCTTGCGAACGCTGCCCTCGAGGACATAGCGGACGCCGAGCGCCTTGGCCATCTCAGGCACGGAGGCTGTTACATTCTTGTAGACGAAGGATGAGTTGCGGGCGATCACGTGCAATTCGGACAGCTTCGAGAGATCGGTGATGATGTCCTCGCTAATACCGTCGGAGAAATACTCCTGTTCGGCATCGCCGCTCATGTTGTTGAACGCCAGTACGGCGATGGACGGCTTGTCGGGAACGGCCGGAACTGACGGCATGTCGATTGCGGGCCGCACCTGTGGTACCGGGTTCGGCCGCGGAGTTCCGATCTGAAGCGAATAGACCTGCATCGGTTCAGCGATATTCTTGAGCTCAATTTTGCCGAGATCGGTGACGGCAAGATCGAGCCGCGCTTTCACCTGGCGGTAGGCGTCTTCGGAAAGACAGATGGCGCCGGGCTTGGCAATTCCCTCCAACCGCGCGGCGATATTGACGCCGTCGCCCATCAAGTCGCCGTCGTTCTCCTCGACCACATCTCCCAGATGGATCCCCACCCGGAACTCGATGCGATTCTCGGGCGACACGCCGGTATTGCGCTCGACCATGGCGGTCTGCACTTCGATCGCACAGCGCACGGCGTCCACGACGCTGCGAAACTCGATGAGGCTTCCGTCACCGGTACGCTTGACGACCCGGCCATTGTGCACGGCAATGGTCGGATCGACCAGGTCGCTGCGCAGCGTTCTCAGCCGCGCCAGTATGCGATCCTCGTCCGCACCGGCGAGGCGGCTGTAGCCGACCACATCTGCGACCAGGATCGCCGCCAGTTTTCGCGTCACGCTCGTCAGTCCCAATTCCTCGTCGGACCAAAATAACACAGTGTGACCGGCAACGCCGCCAAATCCGATTGCCTTCGCTAAGAAGCGGTCCGGTGGCCGGCTGCTTGGACTTGAAGATAGTCGGTGAAGCTTACGCGATATCCGCGGCTAAGCTCCGTCTTTCAGAGAGAAGGCAAGGACGTAGTCGCCGACGTCTTTCGAATAGGGTGCGCCGCCAACCGATATCAGGACATATTGCTTGCCTGTTTTCGGTGAGACGTAGGTCATGGGTGTTGCGCTCGAGCCGACCGGCAGGGGGTATCTCCAGAGCTCGGCACCGTTCTCAGCGTCATAGGCACGGATATAATAGTCCTGGAAGCCGGCGAAGAAGACGACGCCGCCGGCGGTCGCAGACGTGCCGGCGTAGCTCGGCAGTCCCATCGGCATAGGCAGCTTGGTTTTGATCTTGAACGGCCCGAGTTCTTCGGCTGTCCCGGCCGGAACCTGCCATGCGATCTTGCGCGTCTTCAGATCCACTGCAGTGACGGTGCCGAAGGGCGGTTGCGTGCAGGGAACGCGGAGCCTCGATGTCCACATCTCGGTGGCCATGGCGTAAGGCGTCCCGCGCTGCGGGGCGGAGGGGCCGTGAGCAGTCGTGGTGAGGGCAAAGTCGACATACTCCTCGCGTGGGATGAGTGCAAAGAGACTGGGGACGCGGATATCGTTCATGAAGACCCTGTTGTTGGGCAGATCGACCGATACGCTTCCCCAATTGAGGCCACCCAGATTTCCCGGCTGCTGGATTGCATATTGCGTGCCGATCGGGGTGAAATCGCCGTCATAGCGCATCTTGCGGAAGGCGATGCGGCATGCCAGCTGATCGAACATCGTCAGGCCCCAGGCCGTCTGCTCCGTCACGCGCTCCGCACCGATTGTCGGCATGCCGACGGAGTAGGGCTGCGTCGGGGAGAGTTTCTCTTCGGGCACGCCGCCTTGCTGCGGCACCGGCTTCTCCTGAACTTCGGCAAGCGGTGTGCCGGTTCGGCGGTCGAGGAGAAAAAGCTGCCCGCGTTTGGTGGTCTGCAGCAGAGCAGGCACAGCGGCGCCATTGCCGTCAGGCAGGTCGACCAGGACCGGTTGGGCCGGCAGATCATAGTCCCAGATGTCGTGATGCACGGTCTGGAATTTCCATTTCTTCCGACCCGTCGTCACATCGAGCGCCACCAATGTCGCATTGTATTGATCGGCGAAGGAAGGGCGATTGACGCCGTAATAATCCGGCGTGGTATTGCCGAGCGGTGCATAGATGAGGCCAAGCTTGTCGTCGAATGCGGCCGTCGTCCACATGTTGGGCGTGCCCCGCGTATAAGTCTGGCCCTCCGGCGGAAGTTTGGTGATCCCCGGGTTGCCGAGATCCCATGCCCATTCGAGCTCGCCGGTGACGACGTTGAACGCACGGATGACGCCAGAGGGTTCGCCGACCTCCTGATTGTCCGTGACCCAGCCTCCGACGACGATCAGGTTGCGGGCAATCAGCGGCGCCGATGTCTGGAAATAATAGCCCGTCTTGACTTCGCCCATGCCCTGGGAAAGCTGCACGGTGCCATTGTCTCCGAAGTCCTTGCAGGGCGCGCCGGTCTTGCTGTCGATCTCCAGGAGACGGGCATCGATCGTCGTCTGCACCAGGCGCTCGTTGCAAAGACCATCGGCGGACTGGGCTTCCGTTGGCATCTTGTAGTAACCGAGGCCGCGGCAGCGTTGCCAATAAGGCGCCGTCGCCTTGGGATCGAAAGTCCAGCGGGGTTTGCCGGTATCTGCATCGAGCGCTGCGATCACGTCTGTCGGCGTGCAGGTGTAGACCGTATCGCCGATCTGCAGAGGCGTGTTCTGATCGGCGCCATCGCCTTTTCCGGTGCGATATGTCCAGGCGAGATCGAGCTTGGAAACATTGCCGCGGTTGATCTGATCGAATGGGGAATAACGATCTCCTGCCGTGGTGCGGCCATAGGATGTCCAGTCGGAGGGAGAGTTGTCACCCTTGGCGGTTTTATAGGCGGTGATGTCGGCGGAGGGGTGGATGATCCCATGCGGCACGAAGCTGAGACCGAAACCCGCGACAAAGATGAGAGCGGTCACCACGGCGCCACCATAAAAAAGCTTCCGGTTGGCGGCCGGGGAAAGCGATGGTGCAAAGAGAAGGGCAAAGCCCGCCAGCGCGATGGGGGACATCAAGCGGGCAAACAGCGCCCAGAAATTGAGACCCGACTCCCATAGCGCCCAGGGAAGGGTGAAAACGGCGACAGCCAAGACGATCAGCCCGCCTGACGTCTTCCGGCGCCACAGCAGAAGCGCGGCAGCCAGATAGGCAAGCCCGACGATTGCGTAATAGGGCGAGCCGCCGAGGCGCAGCAGCCAGGCGCCGCCTCCGATCAGCCCCAATCCGATAAGGGCGAGAACAATACAGAACAGGGTGGCCAGAAATTTCATAGTCTCCTCATCCAATCCGCCGCCCGATCACCTGGATTCCAACTCCGACCGTCGCATGGCCCTCGGGAAGCACAGGGCCATGGGTTGATGGTCAGAGACGTGTCTTCGGGAGAGGGCTGCTCTCTCGTTCAATTTTTAACTGATGTACCTGTGGTCACTGACACGCGGCCCCGACCCGGCAATGATGCCGCCGCCGCTCTGCGGCAACGGCTTGCCATTCCAAATCGAGTCAATACTTCTGAAAGGGGCACAGATGGTTCTCGGCGAAAAGCTTGATCTAGCGAACGGGCGACCGACAGGATTCGACTATATGCGATTACTGTTAGCCTTTTCAGTGCTTTGGATACACACGGCCCGCGTCACCTATGGCGACGACCTGTTTCTTTGGGAGTCGTCATTCCGTCCTTTTATCAAATCAGTGCTGCCCATGTTCTTTGTCCTGAGCGGGTTCCTGGTGGCTGGCAGTCTTGAACGATCGAAGACATTGATTTCCTTTCTCGGCAATCGATTTATCCGGATCTACCCCGCTCTCGCGGTAGAGGTATTGCTGGCTGCCTTTATACTCGGAGCGATCTACACTGAGTATGACCTGCGTGACTATTTCACCGATCCTCAGTTCTTTACATATCTGATGAATGTCACAGGGCACATTCACTTCAATCTCCCCGGGGTATTCCTGGATAATCCTGACGCCGCAATGGTGAACGGGCAGCTCTGGACGGTGCCCTTCGAGCTTGAGTGCTATGCCGTGATCGCCGTTCTCTTTCTGCTCGGCGTGGTCAGGCGGCGGGTGATTGCCCTTATCGCCACGCCGGCTTTGATCATAGCCTTCGGTATTGCAAGATATTGGAAACATGAAAGCGATTGGGCAACTATGCCGACTACCGCGTCTGGCAATCTGCTCATTTGTGCTTTTCTTGTGGGGGTGACCTTCTATCTCTACAAGGACAAGGTTCTTTGGGATATCCGAATTTTCCTCGCCTCTGTGGCAATGATATTGTGGGCCTACTGGTTCACCTCCTTTGGGGACTTCATTGCCATTCCGGCCATGGGATATGTCACGGTCTTCCTTGGTCTTACCTCGCCCCGCAAGCTCGGCGTCCTGCGTGGGGCCGACTACTCCTACGGCGTCTTCCTCTATGGCTATCCGATCCAACAGGCGTTCGTAGCGCTCGGCCCCTGGGCGCATAACTGGTGGTTGAACGGCATCGTCTGCAGCATTGTTGTCGCTGGCTTTGCCGCCTTCTCGTGGAGATTCATCGAAAAGCCGGCGTTGAAATTGAGGAAACAAGTCACCTGGCTGGAAAACCTCAGTCTCCAACGCGGCGCAAAACGGCAACTGGCCGGCGCGGTCTCGAAATAGGTTTGTCGATACCGGCCTCGATGCCGGCAATTCCATCGCAGGTGCTTAACCGGCAAGGACATCAGCAGGGCTCGCTATAGCGGCGGGCCTTGTTTCGTTATTGCGTGCCGATCACCTCAGATAAATATCCGGGTCCATCGCAGGGGCCGAGTTTTCCGTAGGCTGCTGCGCACGTAAGCCTATGGCCAAATTCATCTTTTCAGAAACAACAAATGAACGTTCAGTTCGGCGAGAGAACGCCGTAGCTGCATTGCTCGCTCCTGTATAAGCCTCCGATACCTGGATCTTTCTGACTGCAACATCCAAGGATTTCTTGGGTTTAATCGGCGGAACGGCCCTGCTGGATGAATAGTCGAATATTCTCCGGCATTGTTCCGTCGACTTGTTGGACTGCTATTAGCAATATTTTAACCGTAATAGGTAAAATACTTTGATCGGACTTCGTTTCGACTTTGGGTTTTGTCATGTCATTGAGGGCTGACGGTGGCTTGAAGGAGGTGTGAAGAGAGGATCAGATTAATGCTGAAGAGCACGCTCGTCGTGGTTGTCGTCTCTATCGCCGCCGGAGCGACCATTCGCGCCTCGGCCTTTGCAATCTTTGCATTTCTGGTGGTCACGGCCCTGGGCGGCGTGATCATGCTGAAAGGTTCCTCCTTGACGGAGGCGGTCGTTTCTTGCGTCGAAGTGCTTGTATTGATGGAGATATGCTATCTGGCGGGTCTATTCGCCTTCTCCTTGTGGCATATTCAAAAGCGCCGGAAAAAGAACTCCATTGCTGAGCGCTCCCATGTCACGGGCAAGCGTCCTCATGGGTGATGACATGACCGAGGCGGCAGGATGCTCGGTTGCGCCATGTCAGGGTGTCTAAAGTGCGTCGCAGTATTTTAGGTTCGCTTGCCGCGCCTTGGTCTTTGGTTTGCGCACATCTTTATCGCAAACCGCAACACAGTTTTACGCGACATGCTTTAGGAATCGACTTTGGGCAGCAACGCGTGCCGGGAAAGCAGCGCCGACAGCGTTTTTGCCATGATCACGAAATCCAGCCTGAGCGTCCATTTGGACAAATATTCGACGTCGAGGGAAATTCCATTCCGATAGCTGACGTCGTTGTGCCTGCTGGTTTGCCAATGGCCAGTCAGGCCGGGACGGAAGGCCATGTAGGCATAGGCATGTTCGCCGTAACGCGGCAGCTCTTCTTTGGTAATGGCGCGAGGCCCGACGAGGCTCATTTGACCCAGCAACACGTTAATCAATTGCGGAAGCTTGTCGAGGCTCGATCGCCTCAAAATATCGCCGACGACCGTGACGTGCGCGTCGGTCGTTGCGTCGGATCCTGTCGTCCGAAACTTGAGGCAACCAAACTCTTTTCCCTTATAACCGATCTTGCGATGAGAATTGAAAACAGGGCCCCAATCACTTAGCGTGACGATGACTGCTGCCGACAGAAGGAGCGGCGACAGAAAGAATAAGAAACTTGCCGCAATGATGATGTCCAATGCGCGCTTCAGAATTCTGCTGATCAGACGCGGTTGTGACGAATTGAATGGACGCCTTTCCTGTCGAGCCGTGGCAAAATCCCGCCAAGGTCCGGTTGGGTTGATGCCCTGATTTTTTCCCGCCACCTGCGTCTCCGTTAGACGAATTCCAGAAATCACAGCCAAAGCTTTGTTTTAATGCAAGTTTGATGTCTGTGACCGAGGTCATAATCATGAGTAAATTCTTTATACTCTAAAGAAATTCTTGCATATATTAAAATATTACCTTTGATTTTAACTATATAATAGAAATGTTATTTAGTTTTATTTTAAAATTCGGCGTTGTTGTTATACTTGTCGGATGTATTCTTGGGACGCGCAATTGTCATAAATTGTATAAAAAGCGTCATGCAGCCTCAAAGATTTGTTTGCGATAGAATTCAATATGAATTTTATGATATATAAACATGAGGATCAGTCATAATTATGTATAGTTTTAACACGAAGTTTTTATTTTATTATTGTTTGACTTTCTAATTTAACCTATTACGAATGTCGCTCAAGATAATAAATCGATTAGTCTGCGTGGAGTTGTGCGTATGGACGGGGCGATCAGCACCAGAGACAACAGACCTAGAGGAAACGCAGCGCGAACAAGCGAAGCGGTTACTTGCGGGTCTGCAGGTATTGTTTACGACGGCCGGGCGGATTTGGATCACGAGTTCCCGTTTTGCCGCTCGAGTGTTCGAAAGTTTCGCCGCGGTGAGATTATTGCCGGCGCCGGCGTCGTCCTCGACATGTTCGCCCGGGTACAGCGCGGAATGGTGAGCGCAAGCACCCCGCTTGCCGATGGGCGAGAGTTCATCGTGGAAATCGTTCCGAAAGGCGGCTTGATCGGCGAATTGGAGGTGCTCCGCAAGCAGTCTCTCAGCCTGGAATATCGGGCCTCGTCGGATTGCGAACTTCATTACTTCGACGGTCGGTTGCTGCGGGACCTGTGTGCGAACGATCCGCAATTTCAGGTGAAGATCCTGTCGAAGGCGCTGGCGCGTGTTTCCGAACTCGAACTGCGGATCATTTCCAATGCCGGATCGAGTCTAAGGCAGAGACTTGCAAGAACTCTGCTGCGTCTTTCTGCCCTCTACAGAATGGATGCGCAAAATAGCGGCGACGAGCTGATCATCTCCCAGCATGAGCTGGCCGCGACACTGCCGGCGTCGCGTGAAAAGGTCAACCAATGCCTGCGGCGCTTGCGCGAGAGCAAAGTGGTCGACGGGACACAGGGCAAAATCCGCATTCTCAATCGGAAGGCGCTGGAGGCTTATGCCGAGGGGGCGGGTCTCGCCTGAGGCGCGCCGCGATAAAAAGCGGAACGGCAGAAAGCCTCGACAAAACCCGCCGCCGGCGGGTTTTGTGTTTGATGACAGTGCGAGTTGATAGTCAGACGAAGCAGGCTGAAAGATCGGGTTGGCGTGTTGGCTCTTGTCTTCATGCGCGTCGTCCCAAAATCGCTGCGCATTTTGGCGTGGCATGCTTAGAGCGATTCAGCTTTTCATGGAAACGCAGAACCGCTCTAACTTTTTGTTTTATGCAATTCCGGACGGAAAACCGCTTCGCACTTTTCCTGGAATTGCTCTAGACGTCGCTCTCGGAAGCATCCTTCCAGTATTTCCAGCCTTCACCCTGTATGAGCCCGTGATCGGACAGGTCCTTCCAGCTTCTGTAGGTGCCCGTATCGTCGTAGACAAAGTCATCCATGTCCTTGCCTGAGGAGTATACGGTATATTCTTCCGTATGTTGGGACCGGTGTGCCGCATCGGCGACCTTGTGCACGAAGGTCGACAGGAACTTGAAATGCAGAAGGGCGCCGGATACGCCGAGCGCTCCGCGCATGTCGCCCAAATTCAGGGAGAGCGGCCAGACCTGGTGCGATGATTTGAGAAACAGACGTTCACCCGCCACATAGACGAGGGGTATCTTGTTGAGCGCGGGGCCGTCCCAGAGCCGGTCGTGGAAATAGACGCGCCCGCGAACGCCGCCCTTGATCCATATCGTCCAGTTGCGTTTGTCGAAATGCGCCACATAGCCGGAGCGGTCGAAGAGATTGCAGACCTCGAGCGGGTTGCGACCGGGTTCGCATATGTTTTCGAGAACGGGATGCGGGCTGTACATGTCGATCATGACCGAGCGGAGGGAATGGCCGCCCATGGAATCGATATAGGAAGTCAATTGATCGATCGGCCGTGTGTCGCAATGCGGATAGACCAGGAACTCGTCTGCATCGACATACAGGACCCACTTCTCCCGGCAGTGGCGGTTGATGACTTCGTTGATCCAGTCGTTTCCGAACCTCGCCGCCTTGTAGGAACCATGAGCCGAAAGAAGGGAGACATCGTCGAAGCCGGACAGCAACTCGGCCGTGCCGTCGGTCGAGCCGTTGTCGATACAGATGAAGTGCTCGAAACCGAGATCGCGATAATACTGAAGGAAGAAGGCCAACCGGTGCCCCTCGTCACGGATGACGCAGATGACGACGTGGCGCGCCTGCTTGAGCCCGTTGCGCAGCAGGTCATAGCGAACCTGCCGAGCCTTGAGCGACCGGCGCAGACGGGCTTTCACGTAATGCGAGATACTGGCGGCGGAAGCCCTATAACTCATATTCTGTCCTGAAGATTATCCATTCCTGGAATGAATGGATGAATACCTTGCGCTTCCGTCTGCAAATCCACGGCTCGACCGGCGACGCTGAGTTCAGTCACGCGGACATTCAAGTCGGACCAACAATACACCATCATACGGCGTAGTCGCCAACCAGCAGACTCTGGACCCTGGGATTAGGCCCTTCTTTCTCAACTGCGTGCTCGATGCGCGCCCGTATCGACCGGTATTTATACAGCATCTTCCGATCGAAGGTTATTCCGCGATACAGCGAGTTGTAAATCGGATGTGCTTTGCGCAGGTCGACGTACACTTGGCTTTCCTTATCGGTCCAGGGAAAGAAAGTTCCATGCCATGGCTTCGGATGCGCCATATAATGGACGATCGACAAGGAGGACATGTTCACCAGATGAAGGAATTGTTTGGGAAAGTTCCAGCGGTTCGATACCAGGATGAGTGATGAACCGCAGACATAATTCAATGCACCCTGATCATGTTTGCCCTCGCAGGCCTCGGGATTTCTAGCGAAAAGCTCGAGCGCCTCCTGCCCGATCCAGCCGTTTCGATGGAATTTCAGGACGCCTGCGTTGAAATAGTGGCTGTCCTTTCCGGTGTCGAGGAAGTCATGGATCGCCGTGTAATCGCGCGCCGCGAAAAACCTGCCTTCGGGCACAGTGGCACTTTCGAACGCACCGAGATCGCTGACGATCTGCGTATCCCCATCGAGGTAGATGATCTGGGTATAGTTGGAAGGCAGGATCTCGCAAAGGACCAGCTTGGCCATTGTGCTGACGCTGATGCGTCCTTGGAAATGCGAACTATCGAGCTTGCCGAGCGAGTCCTGCAGCGCTTCGGTCGCATCGGTCAATATGACCCCACTCCTTGCGAGCAGGGCTTTCAGCTCTTCGAAATTGTCGAGATGTTCCGACATCAGAACGCAGACATCGGTCGCAGGGCTTGCGAATTTCCGAGCCTGAAGCGCCGAGAGAATGGTCGGAAATGAATACTCGACATCCGTGACGTAGACGACGCACTGGTTGTTCATGTCATCACCTTTCCGATTGTGCGCAATACAAGTGAATCGGTATTGTCTTTGCGAGGCGAGGGACCAGTTGTGAATTGAGCCGACGGGTCTGTCATATGAAGGCCCTGTTCGGTATATATAGGCCAGCATCCAGCGTGCTGGTGTTGAATCGGTGTCTGGCTGCCGGCGGATTTGTATGTTTCATTGTTGAGATATTCACCATGAAGAGTGCCTTGCCTGTCATAAGGCTATGTTTCGACATGTTGTTTCGCGGTACGGCGATTGGTGCCGGGACCCTTGTCGGAATGCGGAGGGAAGGGGGATTGTCATGTTGATCACCACACTCGGGGCAGCCGTGATTTCGATCGCTGCCGGGGCTTCCATCCGCGCCTGGGCTTTCGCGATTTTTGCAATCCTGGTGGCAATCGGCTTCGGCGGCGTGGCTTTCGCCGACGGGTCTTCCGTGATCGCGGCCATGCTCTCCGGTATCGCCATCCTCGTGCTCATGGAAATCGGCTATCTGGCAGGCGTGTTCCTGTCGGGGCTTTTGCGGCGCAATGCCAAGCTGCGCGAAAACAATTCCGTTGCAGATAGCGTCGCGACCACCAGCGAGCGGCCGCAAGGCTGATGTCGACATAAAACCCGCAGCATAGCCTTCTGCGACGGGCCTCGCAGGACGGTGTTTGTCGGATGGACGGCTTTTACAGGCGATCCTTGAAAGATGCAGTGCGGTCGGCCGGCTTCGGCCCAATGCGGGCACGCCGATGCCTCGACGAGATTGCCATCCCGCGCCGTGGCGGAGTTCCAAAGCGGGCGTCATCGTGTTGAAAACATCGGCGCTCTCATCAGAGATGTCGATGTCTCCAGCGGGGTTCGATTGGCGAGCGATCGGGTCGCGCGCCGGGGAGAGGTATTGGTTGCCAGGCAGCCGGCCGCCAGACCTGCTGTGGTGCTGAACAGCAAGCCGAGATCCGTGCCGCTCCCCGATATCGCCGCCGAGGCGACCTGCGCGATGGATGCCATAACCGCAGCGTTTCCGATCGCCTGCGTCTCCCGATCGCCTGACATGTGCCGGCCGGAGGCCCTTGCAAGGCTGTACAGGAAGGCGGCGAAGAGAAGAGTGCCGGTCAATCCGACATTGGAGAGCAACGCAGCGATAAAACTCGAGGCCCGAACCGTGCCGAGCCCGGCGCCGAAGGTGGCGGTATCGACGAATGCGATCAATGCCAGTGTATTCCAGGCGGTGCGCTCTTCACCGGATTGCGATTGGAGCTTGTCCGACAAGGTGGTGCTCATCAGGCCGGCGATGGAATTCCACGCATCGGGGACAAGGCTGAGTGCGACGATGGCGCAGGGAATCAAAAACAGCGTGATCACCAGGAAAGTCACATGCGGGGTCTTGGCGGGGCCGCTGATCAGTCGTTTCAGGCAAAACAGAACGAACATGCAGACAACGAAAATGCCGGCAATATAAGCGGTTGTCGATGTGCAGAGGACGATCGTCGGGCCGATGAAAAGCGTTGCAAGTCCTGCCATACGGCTTTGGACGCGCTCCAGCCAGAGCAGCAGCGTGAAGGAAAAATAGGCTAATGCGACTGCGCCATAAGTGCTTGCTTCGGGGAACGGGCCGACGATGCGTTTGAAGCCGCTGATTGTCTCGGCCGTATGCATCGTATAGTTCGCGTTTCTGATGACATCGAGCAGGTAGGACTGGTCGGTCAGGAATGTTCCGATATCAATCAGTGCCAGGGTAAAACATGCGATCGAGGCGATGATTAACTGCAGTGCGATGAAACGGGCATAGCCGAGCCTGGCAAGCCCCGAGACGACGGCAAAGCAGGCGAGGTCGCCGAGCAGATAGACAGACTGGCTGAGATTGGACGAACCCGGCGACAGGGGAGCGGCCACCGTCGACATCATGCCCGTCGTGTCTCGCGCAGAGGAGTAGACGAGGGTCGCGCCTGCAAAGATGCGCGGCAAAAAGAAAGACGATGCCACCGAAAACAGGATGTAGGCGGCAAACCAGAAACCGGGACCCGGATAGGCCATGCTGGCGAGCGTCGCCTGTGTTTGAGCCGGGCGCAACAGGGCGGCCACCACGAGAAAAAGCACGAGAAGATGGCTTGGCTGGATGCTGCTGCCGCCGAGCGCGGGCAACTGCAGAGCCGCTGCTGCTCCGAGCAGCGTCGACAGGCAAAGGGTAGTGATCGCAAAACGCGCCCCGTTGACCATGCTGAGCAGGCCAAGCAGCAGAACGATGAAGCCGATCGGTTCTATCGACATGCTTCAGATCCCGATCCAGACGGAGCGGCGGAGGCATCGGGTTTGCCGAAAACCGGCATCCGCCTTCCAACGCAATGCCGAGGTGAAAGCCGCCAGCTGTCGTTAATGGTCACGACCGCCCCCTAATTCGATCCCGTCTGGGATATCCAGCCGGGAGCCGTCTGATTGTCGCCCGCTACATTAGACAGCGGGACTGCCGAGCTTTGCTGCTGTGGCGCTGACTGCAGCTGCAGCGGTGGCGACGGCGTCTGGAGGTCCGTGTCGATGCCGATTTCGACGACATCATGCGGCCGCAAGGTGGTCGTCTCATCCGCCTCGATATTGCGATAAGTGCCATCGTCGTTGCGACGCACGATCCTGTAGTTCTTTTGCGCTCTGCCGAGACCCGGCGTGTCCATATTCATCTGGGCGAGCTGAGCGCTGTAGCCAGCCTGTTCGCCCAGAAGCTGGGCCACCTGAATGTCGATCGCAGCCCTGCCGATCGCGAGATTGACCTGGTTGAGCAGCTCCTGGTTTTCGCTGTTCTGCCGGTTGACGATATTAATCTTCGAGCGATCGGCTTCGCTGAGCCCCTGGCGAGCCGTGGTCAGGGCGACCTCGAGATCGATCAGGGTGCCTTGTGCATCCGCAACGCCGCGGTCGACCGTGATCTGCCGGGAATTGCTGACCAGACCCTTGCTCACCAGGCTGTTGACATTATCCAGTTCCTTTTGCGCAAGGTCGATCTGCCGCTTTTGCGAATTGATCTTGGCCTCGAGAGACTGGACCTGCTGGCCGTAGAGACGGGCGAGGTCGCTTGCCGCTTCGATCTGGCTTTCGATATCGACGCGTCGCAGCCGCATCAGGTTCAACTCCTGCGCTTTCAGCTTGTCCACATCGGGTGTTCCGGCGAGTTCGGCAGGGATCTCGAAACTCTGTTCGCCGGCGATCTCGGCGCGCAACCGCGCCTGGCGCATCAGAAGATCGCGCCGGTTGAGAATGGCCGTTCGGTAGGCGCCGGCAGCCTGGATCCGGTCCCGCTCGAAGACGGTATTCTCCTCGCGCTCCCGAAGGAAGCCGCCGGCGATGCTGACGGCCTTCATGACCGTCATATCGGCCTCAAAAGCATAGCGCCCGGGGGTCTGCACGGTCCCGGTCACGAAGATCGGCGCATGCTGGGCAATTTCCACGGCGATGAACGGCTTTCCCGGCAGTTCGGCCTTTTCGGAGAGCGCAGTGGCGATCGCATCGGAAACCTGCTCCGTCGTCTTGCCGATCGCCTGCACCTGGCCGGCGATCGGAATCGCCAGATTACCGGCATCGTCGACTGTATATGTTCCGCCGAGGGCTTCCCAACTGGCATACCGGGAATCCGACGATCGCCATTCGACGACACGCAGTCTCACCTGATCTTCCGGCACGAGGGTATAGTTTTCCGCATGGGCGACGCTCCAGCCGGTCACGCCGGAAAATACCAGCAAGGCAAGGACGATGGAGATGAGGCGACCGGACAAGGATGTGCGCTGCATTGTCTGCTATCTCCGTTTCGTTGTGATCGACGGCGAAGGCATCTCGCGCGGCGCGGGATTGCCGAATTCCAGGATGCGGGACGGAGAGACGCGGCCGACAAGAAGGTCGGAAAGCGCCAGCAAATTGCCGTTCAAGCGTCCCCATCGGTCGATCAAGCGGTCATTGAATAATAGGCCCCGCGTATTCGCCAGGATGTTGCGGCCGATCTGTGCGACAGCACGGCCCTTCGACATCGTGCCCTTCCGGATCAGGTAGACAGGATTGGCAACTTGCGAATAGCCGAGTCTTCGGCCGGGCTGGCGCCCGGATCTGACGCCGAGATGCACGCCGCGAGCGCCTTCGACACGCACGGACCTGCCGTGGCGGGCGATGGACCGGCTGAAATCGACATCTTCGAGCCAGCCGTAGAGCGGCAGCTTTTCGTCAAAGGTCAGCGCGTGCTCGACAACGGGTGAAAGGCGAACCGCCATGTTGCATCCGTAGGCGTTATAGACCTCCGTCACATGCCCGGCCCTTTCGCCCGCAGTTTCAAGAACCTTCAAAGCCTTTGACATGCTGAGGCCGCCATCGAGGATGCCGTCGGCCAGGACTTCGCCAGTGGCGATCGCCACGTCGGGGTTTGCTGCAAAGACAGCCGCCATCCGCGACAGGAAGGTCGCGGCGGGAATAAAGTCGTCATCCAGGAAGATCAGAATATCCGTATCGGCGGCGGCCGCCTGGATGATCCTGTTGCGCTGGGAGGTCAGGCCACGGCTGCCGACGATGACTTCCACATCGAGACGGTCGGCGAGGCCGGCGGCGTCGTCGATCACGGGCACGCAGACGATCAGCCGCTCGGCCTGGTCCGGCAGGGCGGTCAGATAATCGACGGTCTCCTTGAGTATCGAGGGGCGGCCTGCCGAAGCAATCCCCACAGCCAGTCGCAATGGGCGGCGCGCGCGGCCCGCCATGGCTTCAGCGCCGCAAGGAACAGGCGTCGGTCCGATCGGGCTGTCCTGCCTGGTTGCTTCTGCCGAAGGTGAAGTCATGACTCTATTCTTTTCGGTGCATGATTGATGATCGCGCCGAGGATCTCCGCGCCGATATTCCGCAGGGTCTCGATGACGTGCATGGTATCGTCGATCGAGGTGTGTCCGTGCGATGTGACCACGAGGACACCGTCCAGTTCCGGCGCGATCGCATTGGCATCCGGCGAAGCAGAGAATGCGGAAATGTCGACGAATATGGCGTCGAACTCCTTTTTCAGGTCGGCGAAGCTCAACTGCGTGCGGCGGGAACTAAGGCGAATGGCCGGCGTCACCGCTTCGACTTTGCCGAGGGGTAGGAATTTCAGCGTCGGGGTGAGGGGCAATGCCGCCGTCTGGATCAGTTCGCCATTGTCGAGAACATCGACGAGGCCTGTGGAACTATGGGGTGCGATCGATTTGCTGAGCGACGATTTCTGCGCAGCTGCATCGATCAGCAGCGTCTGCGCTCCTGATATCGACGAGAGCACCGCAAGTTCGCATGCTATGGTCGATGCGCCGCTGCCGGGATTGACGGCGACGATTCCAATGACGACCCGGCGTTTGCGCCGAAGACCAACGACTGTCGCGCTCAGCTCCGCCATGCCTGGAATAATAGGATAGGCGGCTGCGGTGCCGCTGCTGCCGGTACCGGCGGCGAGGAAACGCGCAGAGGGACCATTGCGGGTCCTCGATGTCGCCAGCAAAGTGACAAAGGGCAGCCCACCGGCTTCCGCGATCTGATGGGGCCGGACGATCCGGCGATCGCCGGCGTGCCTTATCATGGCGAGTGCGAAGCCGACGCCAAGACCAACCGCCGCCGCAAAGGCGATGATGAGCGTGCTGCGTGGTCTGGCTTTCGAAAGAGGCAGGGTGGCCCGAGAGACGATCGTGGCATCCGACACCGGGTAGGTGATGCGCTGCCTGGCTTCGGTCAGCTGATTCAAGGTATTTTCATAGAGGGTGCGGCGGGCGTCAGTCGCGCTCTGCAGCTCCGCAAGCTTGAACTGATCGCGCGGATTGCTCGTGAAGCTGGCCAGGGCACTGGCAGCTTCGGCCAGTCCGCGCTGCTGCTCGCTTACGAATCTGGTCAGCCATTCGCTGTATTGCCGGGACGCATTGGCCTTCATCGCGATATTCTTCTGGATATACTGCCTGGCCAGCGTGTCGGCGATATCGACGGCCTGCTGCGGGGTCGACGCCGCAGCCGATATCTCGATGATCGTCGAACTCCCGATCCGGCGTACTCCCATCATGTTCAGCAGCGTGGCGACCGCCCGATCGTGGATCCGCGCGTCCTCGATCTGCTGTTGCGGCTGTGTGTCACGCGGTCCTGGGCCTGCCGCTTCCTGCGATGCCGTATCCGGTTCGGAAGAAACCCCCATCAACCAGTTCTTTGCCCTATCCTGCAGCGAAGGCGTCTGATCGACAAAGTCAGGATCGGTATCGAGACCAAGTGCCGTTACCGTTCCACCGACGACATCGCTGGATTTGGCGATCTCCAACTGTCCCTCGATGAACGCGTCTTCCGCGAAAGCCCTCTGTGCTTCGGAGCCGCTGACCTGGGGGACGATCACAAGTTGCGTGTTGGCAACGAACGTCGGTTCGGCGGTCAGCACGTAGCTCCCTGCCATTACGAGGAAAGCGAAAGTCGTCGCCGCAATCCACAGCCAGCGCATTCTGAGAAAGAAGAGCATATCCCGCAAGGTGAGCGGCGAATTCCCGCCGGTGGCTGCGGCAGGCAGAGATATCGGAGAAACACCGCTGAAGATCGTGCTTGAGGTCATGTCGTCCTAATCCAAAATGGCGAGATCACGGAGTAACCGGGTAGTGGCAGCTTGGAGGGACGGGGGAGTAGCGTGTCTTCCGATTCCAGGCATGATCGGCGGCTCTCCCCATGAATGCTCAATACGAGCCACGCTGCGAAAACAGAGCGGGAATGGTCTTGGCAATGATGATAAAGTCCCGGCCGAGCGACCAATTGTTGAGATAGTGAACGTCGAGGGAAACCCGGTACTCGTAACTGACATCATTGCGCCCGCTGGTCTGCCAGTGACCGGTCAGGCCCGGGCGGACGGCCATGTAGGCCCATATATGCTCGCCGTAGCGCGGCAATTCCTCGGCCGTGATCGGCCGGGGGCCGACAAGGCTCATGTCGCCACGCACGATATTGATCAGTTGGGGAAGCTCGTCGATGCTCGACCGCCTGAGGATATCACCGACGGCCGTGATCCTCGGATCGTCCTTCAGCTTGCGTGTCTCTTCCCATTCGCTTCGCGCAGCCGGGTTGTTTTGCAGCAATTCGGCAAGCTGAGCACTTGCGTTGGTCTTCATCGTGCGAAACTTGAGGCATCCGAACGGTGCTCCGCCGACGCCGATGCGCGTATGGGAATAGAAAACCGGGCCGCGGTCGCTCATCTTCACGATCATTGCGACGATCAACAGAAGCGGCGAAAGCAGGATCAGCGCCGTGACGGCGATGACAAGGTCTAGCGCGCGCTTCGACGATCTGCCTGCCGCACGAGGCCGGGACGAATGAAGATCGGCGCCTTTCGCGGACCGTCCGACACGCGACCAAGCCTCGAAACTATGTGCTTCCCATGTCATGGGTGGTCTCCAAAATATTCCGATTAAGAACCGTTCAAAGTTTGCTGCGCCGCACTCTGGTTGTCTGTTACCAAGGTCATAATCCTTAACAAATTCTTTATGCTACTAACGGGCAATCGAGAATTCGGAATACACTTTGATGGCCTTATTTTCATTTAAAACGACAATCTAATCTAATTCATGGTGATTATCTGCTGATGCCTATTTATCCGTTTTGATGTCATCACTTTGATTATTGCCGCTTTTTATTCAGTAAGCCATTTTAATAGGCAGTCATCTTCGATCGCGTGGCTGTTTTTTGGCTCCTCTGAGATTTTTGGTCCTTTTTACGGTGTATATTTTGTTTTGAAGTTAAATGTATACTTTATCTTTACGTCATATCTCCGTGATGTTATTTGACTCTCATATTAAGACAATATAAATGATGCAGTGCAGCATTGCCTATGGTTATCGAGTGGAGTTATGCGCATGGATGGGGCGACACACGCATCAGATCGCAGGGCCGGCATCGGCAAGGCGGCGATATCGGCTAACGGCGGCATTCATCTGAACAGCCGCATCGTCATCGACGACGAATTCCTTTCCTGCCGGTCGAGCGTCCGGCGTTTCCGGCGCGGCGAGATCATCGCCGGGGCCGGCGTCCTCGTCGATACGTTCGCGCGCGTTCATTCGGGGGTGGTCAGCGCAAGCACGATGCTGCCCGACGGCAGGGAATTCATCGTCGAGATCATTCCGAAATCCGGCCTCATCGGCGAGCTCGAGGTTCTGCGCAGGCAGACGTTGAGCCTCGAATACCGTGCCGGTTCCGCCTGCGAGCTGCATTTCTTCGAAGGCCGGCTGCTGCGCGACATGTATGCCAGCGATCCCTCCTTTCGCGAAAAGGTCTTCTCCAGGGCACTGGCGCGTATTTCAGAGCTTGAACTTCGGATCATTGCGAATGCGGCGTCGGGCCTGCAATCGAGGCTGGCCAGCACGCTGCTGCGGCTCTCCACTGTTTATGGAAAAGATTCGGCAAACAGCGGCGACGAACTGATCATCTCGCAAAATGATCTGGCCGCGACGCTGCCGGCGTCCCGCGAGAAGGTCAATCAATGCCTGCGGCGTCTGCGGGAAGGCAAGATCATCGACGGGGGCCAGGGCAAGATCCGCATCCTCAACCGCAAGGCGCTGGAGGCCTGTGCCAACGGCGCAGTTTCGGTGAAGTGATGCGCCCGTCGCTTCCCGAGGCCCTCCGATCCGCCGCAAACGTCGGCCGGTTTCCCGGCCCCGGCACGACAAAGATCGATCGCGTGGTCATCATCGACGACTATTCGGTCGCCAGAGGCGGTGCGACGGCGCTGGCGGTGCTGTCCGCCAAGCTTTTTCGGGGCCTCGACATCCCCGTGACCTATATTTGCGGAGATGACGCCGCCAATGCGGAGCTCGTCGCACTCGGGGTCTTGATGGTCGGGCTGAACAGCCGCGATCTGCTCAGTGCCGAGCGTGCGAAGGCTTTCGTGACCGGCATTCACAATGGCGCCGCCGTCCGTATGGTCGCGAACTGGATTGCCGCAAACGACACCGCCAATACCGTCTACCATGTGCATGGCTGGCACCAGATCCTGTCTCCGGCGATTTTCAGGGCGTTGATGCCGGTCGCCAGACGATGTGTGGTGCACGCGCATGATTTCTTCACGGCCTGCCCCAACGGCGCCTTCTTCGACTATCAGGCGCAGGAAGTCTGCCTTCGACGCCCGCTCGGCGGAGGCTGCATTGCGACGGCCTGCGACAAGAGAAGTTATTCGCACAAATTGTGGCGGGTTGCCCGCGGCTCCAATATCCTCCGACGGCTGAAGGATCAGGCCGATTTCGGCCGGATCATCCTGCTGCATGAGAAGATGGCAAGCTTCCTCGTCGGCGCCGGATATCGGCCCGAACGCCTGACGACGATCCGCAATCCCGTCGCTCCGCTCTCCATCAAACGCATCGAGGCGGAGGCGAACGAGGAGTTCGTCTTCATCGGGCGGCTGGACGAAGAGAAGGGCATAGAGGACGCGGTGGCCGCCACACGCAAAGCCGGCGTCAGGCTCTGCGTGATCGGGGACGGGCCGCTGATGCCGCTGGTTGCGGCTTCGGGAGATCACGTCAGGGCCGTCGGCTGGCAGTCGCATGCGGAGATCGGCCCGACCATCCGCAAGGCGCGTGCACTGTTGATGCCGTCTCGCTATCCCGAGCCATTCGGCCTCGTCGCTATCGAAGCGGCCAGGAGCGGTCTGCCGGTCATCATGTCGCGCAGCGCCTTTCTTGCCGAAGAAATGCAAAGAGCCGGCATGGCGATCGCCTGCGATACGGCTGACGAAAGCGCCTTTGCCGATACTTTGACGCGATTTAGCCAAATGCCGAGGCACGAGGTCCGCGCCATGAGCGAGCGGGCTTTCCGGCTGTCGCCGGATCTTGCGTCGACACACGAGGAATGGCGTGACGCGCTTCTTTCCGAATACCACAGCCTGATTTCGACGAATGCGGTTCCCGAGCTGACAGACGGTGTGGCGATACAAGGAGTATTGAGTTGACCCTTAAGGCAACAACCTCTCTTCCCGACGCGAGGGCATTTCTCGGCGATGCGCCTGTCATGGCGAAAAGACGTGTCACTGATGCCGGAAGCGTGGGCGATACCAAGCAGCTTCGCGTCGCCATCGTGCATTATTGGCTCGTCTCGATGCGCGGTGGCGAGAAGGTCGTCGAAGAGCTGTGCCGCATGTTTCCGCAGGCTGACATCTTCACCCTCGTCTGCAACCGGGATCGCATCAGCGATTTTCTGAAGACGCGGAACATTCGCACATCCTTCCTGCAGAAGATCCCCGGTGCAAAGCGGCATTATACCAAGATGTTGCCGCTGATGCCCTTCGCGCTCGAGCAGTTCGATCTGCAGGATTACGACCTCGTGCTGTCGAGCGAATCCGGACCTGCCAAGGGCATCATCACGCGCGCTGACGCCCTGCATGTCTGCTACTGCCATTCGCCGATGCGCTACATCTGGGATCAGTTCCATGTCTACCGCCATGGCCTGCCCTGGGTGGGTCGCGCAATGATGTCGATCACCGCACCCATGTTGCGCGCCTGGGACGTGACGACCTCCTCGCGGGTCGATGTGTTCGTTGCCAATTCCGATTATGTCGCAAGCCGCATCCGCCGCTTCTACGACCGGGAATCCATCGTCATCCATCCGCCGGTGGCGACCGACGATTTTGCGGTGGGGAAGGGGAAGGGCGAATTCTATCTCTATGCAGGACAGCTGACCACCTACAAGCGGCCGGATATCGCCGTTCGCGCCTGCACCGAGGCCGGCAGAAAACTGGTCGTGATCGGCGAGGGCGATCAATTGGCCTATCTGAAGTCGATCGCCGGACCGACCGTCCAGTTCCTCGGCCATCAGCCCTTCAACGTTCTGCGCGACCACCTGTCTCGATGCCGTGCCCTGTTGTTTCCTGGCACGGAGGATTTCGGCATCCTGCCGGTGGAGGCCATGGCATCAGGACGGCCGGTTCTGGCTTTCGACGCCGGCGGCGCCAGGGAAACCGTTTCCTCGCCGCAGGTCGGGTTTCGCTTCGCGCAGCAGACCACGGAAGCTCTGTTGGAAACGATGGCGGCGTTCGAAGAGGTGGAGGACGATATCGATCCGCATGCCATCCGCGCGCACTCGCTGAAATTCTCTTCCGCCGTCTTCCGCGACCGTCTGTCCAGCCTGATCGAGCAGCAACTGTCGGACCAAGGCGACCGATCCGCCGAGGTCTTCAGAAGACGGCCAGGCTGAGGGCAAGGAACGGAGCTGCCCGTCTTGCCGCTGCGACCGAAACTGTCGACGAGGAATAGAAAATAGATCATGTCAAGCGTATCTCAGAGGACGGCGACGGCGAGTATCTGGACCATCAGCGGAAAGTTTCTGGCGCGACTGCTCGATTTCGTCAGCCTCCTGATCCTCGCAAGGCTTTTGAGCCCGGCGGATTTCGGCCTTGTCGCCATCGCGACCTCGGTTCTGATCATCGTCGAGACAATCCTGGACCTGCCGCTGACGCAGGCCCTGATGCGCCAACCGTCGCCCTCGGACGATATGTTTGCCACCGCCCTTACCCTCAGCCTGCTTCGAGGCGTGGCCATCAGCATGCTGATGATGATCATCTCCTGGCCGATGGCTTTGATCTATGACGATTCCCGGCTTTTCTCTCTCGTCGCCGTGCTCTCGATTGCGCCTGCCATGCGCAGTGTGATCAGCCCGCGCATGGTTCTGTTCATGCAGCGGTTCGATTTCAAACGCGAATTCGCACTCGATCTCATCACCAAGGGGTCGACACTGCTGTTCGGTGTCGGGGTGGCGGTTGCGACCGGCAGCTATTGGGGACTGGCGATCGGCGCGGTTGCGGGCCCGACCGCCGCGGCGATTACCTCCTATGTCTTTGCGCCGATGCGACCGAGGTTCAGCCTATCCGAGTGGAAACACTTTCAGGACATGATCAGCTGGAACACCGTCTCGCAGGTGCTGAGTTCGATCAACTGGCAACTGGACCGGCTGCTTTTGCCGCGCTTTACGGGCTTGTCGACTTTCGGCGCCTTCAGCGTCGCCGACAATATCGCGGGTATTCCATACCAGACCTTCGTCGGGCCATTGTTGCGTCCGCTGATGGCGGCATTCTCGACCGTCGATGACCGTCGTAATCTGATCGCTGCCTATCTGAAGGCGACGAACGCGATCACCTTCGTGGCAGCGCCCATCCTCATCGCGCTCGCTTTGCTTGCCGAGCCGGCCGTGCGGATCATCGTCGGCGAGAAATGGGCATCCGCCGCGCCGATTCTGCAGTGGTTGTGCATCGGCAGTCTGCTCGGTCTTCCGACGAACATGATGCCGCCATTGGCTATGGTCCTGAACAAAACCCGTTATCTCGCTCTCCGGATGTTTGCCGAGTTCGCCGTCAGGGTTCCGGTCACTATCCTGGGCATTGTCTATTTTCAGGTAGCAGGAGCACTGGGCGCGCGGATCGTGGCGGTGCTTGTCGCCTATGCCGCATCGCTGATCATCACGCGGCGGCTGATCGGCGCGACGTTTGCCGCTCAGTTGCACGCCTTTTTAAGGCCTCTGGCCGCGAGCGTGCCGAT
The DNA here is from genome assembly GCF_013416305.1 of Rhizobium sp. WYCCWR 11128. Lineage (NCBI taxonomy): Bacteria > Pseudomonadati > Pseudomonadota > Alphaproteobacteria > Hyphomicrobiales > Rhizobiaceae > Rhizobium > Rhizobium sp. WYCCWR 11128. The sequence goes on along the minus strand of NZ_JACCEZ010000004.1, from coordinate 351,409 downwards.
GATCGCTTTCCTGCTGTGGATGGAGCCGATGCTCGCTGCCATGCCTGTCGGCATCAACCTGATCGTCAGCCTGGCGCTTTGCGGCGGGGCGGCAGTGGCGATCTTCTGGGCCGTCGCGCTGCTCGTGTGGCAGGTTGTCGGAAGGCCCGACGGCATCGAGACCATCGTCGTCCAAAGGCTCATGCCGCGACGAAACGGAGTTCTCATCTCATGATCGAGACAAGTGCAGCCCAACGATTGGTTTGGCGTTTTCGGAGGAGCAGAATGCGTTACGGGATATCTTCTAAGGCTCTGGGTTTGCTTATCGTTCTTGGTCTGGGGGCGTTGCCAGGCCAACCCAGCGTGGCTCAGGAACCACTCAATATCAATGCCTACCAGCTCACGTTCGAGGAGAGTTTCGACAGTCTCGACGTCTCGGCCTGGGGAGAGAAAAGCTCCCGCTGGATCGCCCATACGCCCTGGAACGGCGATTTCGGTGACGCCCGTTTCACAGACCCGGCCCCCGGCTTTCCATTTACCACCGATCAGGGAATTCTGAAGATCGAAGCGCGCAAGGAGGCCGATGGAACTTGGCGCTCGGGCCTGCTGTCGTCGGTGAACCCGAAAGGCGAAGGATTCTCGCAGCAATTCGGTTATTTCGAAGCACGGATGAAGCTGCCGCCGGGCAAGGGCGTCTGGCCAGCCTTCTGGCTTATCGGGCTCGACCGCTCGAAATACACCGCCGAGATCGACGTCCTGGAATATTATGGGCGCGCACCCTACGAATTCAGCATGGGCTTTCATATCTGGCGTCAGAGCCAAGGCGGCCAGAACACGACCGGCGGCCATTGGCAAACCGTCCAGGACGGAATTCTGAACAGCGAATATCACACCTACGGCGTCGATATCCAAGCCGACAAGACGAGCTTCTACTTCGACCGTCAGTTCATCTGGAGCTTCGACACGCCGAAGGAATTCCACATGCCGTTCTATCCGCTGGTGAACCTGGCACTCGGCTCGGGTTGGCCGATCGATGAAACGCCGAATCCTTCCATTCTGCTCGTCGACTATATTCACGTCTACCAGCGGAAGCCTACTGACGCGGCGAATTGAACAACTGTCGGGGATAGCGTTCCGTCGCTAAAGCGCGTCGCGATCTTTCAGATTCGCTCCTCGCGCTTTAGGTCCTTGTTTTTACGCATGTCGTTGTCGCAAAACCGCTGCACACTTTTGCGCGACATGCTCTAGAACAGGATGATTTTAGGCCGGGTCGGCCTAAAATCTGAATCCTGTTCTACATTATATAGTGAGAGCATGATGTCGTCCGAAAACCGATCACACTTTTCGGCATCATGCTCTAACGGCCGCAGCTGAGACCGGTTTCCGGGTCGAAGAGATGCATTGCTTCCTCGTCGAAAAAGAGGGTGAGCTTCTCGTTGTCGCGGATCGGTGTGCGTGGCGGCAGACAGGCCATCAGGCGCTGATTTCCGGCAAGGGCGGTGACGACGAGTTCCGGGCCGGTCAGCTCTGCGACCTCAAGGGTTGCCTCAATCGACAGCCCTGTGCCGTCCGTGCGAAGCGCCTCGGGACGGATGCCCAGGATAAGGTCGCGGCCATTGCCGGCCGCCTGGCGGAAACGGGCGGGCAGGGGCAGGATCGCATCGGAGCCTGAAAGCGCCAGGCCACCGTCGCGCGCCGTCGCCTTCAGCAGGTTCATCGGCGGCGCGCCGACAAAGGTCGCGACATAGAGCGTCGCCGGATGGTTGTAGATCTCCTCCGGCGTGCCCAACTGCTCGATGCGGCCGTCGCGCATGACGGCGATGCGGCTTGCAAGGGTCATCGCCTCGATCTGGTCATGGGTGACATAGACGACCGTGGTCTTCAGCATCTGATGCAGCCGCTTGATCTCGGTGCGCATCTCCATGCGCAGCTTGGCGTCAAGATTGGAGAGCGGTTCGTCGAAGAGGAATACCTCAGGTTTGCGCACCAGCGCGCGACCGATCGCGACGCGCTGGCGCTGACCGCCGGAAAGCTGGCTCGGCTTGCGGTCGAGGAGGTTTTCGATCTGCAGGAGCTTGGCAGCATCGTGTACGGCCCTGTCGCGCTCCTGCGCCGGCACCTTGCGCATTTCCAGGCCGAAGCCGATGTTCCGGTGCACCGTCAGATTGGGATAAAGCGCGTAGGATTGAAAGACCATGGCGATGTCGCGGTCCTTCGGATGCACGCCGAGTACCGAGCGGCCGCCGATCCTGACATCGCCGCTCTTCGCCTCGGCAAGGCCGGCGATGATGTTCAGCAGCGTGGACTTGCCGCAGCCGGAGGAGCCGAGCAGCACCAGGAACTCGCCGCTTTCCAACGAGATGTCGATGCCTTTCAGCGTCTCGACGTCGCCATAGGTCTTGCGGATGTTTTGAATTTCGAGCGCGCTCATCGCACGGGCTCCTGAAGAGATGTCGGGCCGCCATAGTTGCGGGGAAGAGTCGATATGGCGCGCGAGGCAACCTCGGTTCCCGCCATCAGGCAGGAAACCAGCGGCTCACCGCTTGCGAGCGCGGCGAGAAAGGCGGCGTTGAAGACATCGCCGGCGCCGATCGTATCGACGACTTCGACAACGGGCGCTGCCACCGAAACCAAGCTGCCGTCCGGCCCGATCGCGAGAGCGCCGTCCGGGCCGCGTTTGACGACGACAATCGCACCCGCCGGCATATGCGACCTGATGTGACGCGCGGCCTCGATCGGATCGGCGATGCCGGCAAGCGTCGTCGATTCGACTTCGTTCAGAAGCGCGATGCCGCAGCGGGAGAGCCAGGCGCGCGTCGCTGCGCAATTCTCGTCCGTCCAGCCGTCGAGCGGCCAGCCGGTGTCGAGCGCGACGATGATGTCATGGCTGTCGGTCCAATCGAAGAAGGCGTCATATTCCGCCGTCAAATCGTCGGTCAGGAACGAGCCGCAGAGAAGGGTGTAACCGCCGGCGAGGCGTGCGCCGTCGAGGACCGCGAAGACATCTGCCAGGCTGAAACGCGGCAGGTGGCCCCTCGTCGTGAAGAAGGTGCGCTCGCCGTCCGGATGGGTGATGCCGACGGAGAGCGTCGTTTTCTCAGGACGTACCGGCCACTTGTCGGAACGGTGGCCGAAGGCTTCGCTCAGCCAGCGGCCGAACTGATCACCGCCGATATTGGCGGCGATCTCGAATTCGACGCCGAGCGCTTGCCAGGCGAGCGCGCTGTTGCCGGCGGCTCCGCCGACGCGCAACTCGTCATGGTCGACGATGATTTCCGTCCCGGCCTTTGGCCAGGGGGCGGCCGGGCCAAGGATCAGGTCGACATTGACGTTGCCGATGACTGCAAGCGGCCGCATTCATTCGCTCCGGGTGATTTTGGTGGATCGAACCGGCGTTCCGGCATTCTCCACGCGGGCATCGGCAAAGGCGATCATCAGCCGCTGGGCGACCGGCAGCATGGCGAAGATCGCGGCAAGACCGGTTGCAGGCGCAAAACGGATCGTCACCGCGCCGGCGACCGGCGCTTGCCCGGATGCGTCGAACAGGATGACCGGGGCGCCGGTCTCGACGGCGGATGTCGCCATTGCCGTCACCAGGTCGGCGGTTTCGTCCATGCCGCGGAACAGCACGACGCCGATTTCCGGCCCCAGCATTTCCATCGGACCGTGGCGCAGCTGGCCGCCTTCGAGCGAGAAGCAGGGACGGCGCGACAGCTCGGTCAATCCGAGCGCGAGCGCCTCGGCGATACCCTGCAGCCGGCGGCCTGACGTGACAATGGTCGCGACGTTTTCGAGCGCCGAGAGAGTGGCGGCGATGTCATGATCTTCCGGCGCCTTGAGGGCGGCAAGTGCGGTGTCAGGATCTTCGCCGAGGGCGGAAAGGATCGCCAGATGCAGGGCGAAAGTCACCGTCAGGCTGCGGGTCGCGGCGAAGGCAAGCTCGGTGCCGCCGCTGCCCACCAGCGACGGAGCGGTTCTTGCGAGGAATGAATTGCCTTCGAGTGTCAGGCCGAAAGTCTCCTCCGTGCCGCCGGTCTCGTTGAACCAACGCACGACCTCGGCGCTTTCGCCGGATTGCGAGGTGACGAAGATCGTCCTGCCGGCGATCGGCAGCGGCTGGCCGAGCTGTTCGGACAGCGGCAAGGCGACGGCATCGACGCCGAGGGCCCGGTAGAGCGGCTCGACGGCGCGGTTGACGGCATGCGAGCCGCCCATGCCGATGAGCAGCAGCCTGCCGGTCTTTTTCAGCGAAGCAGCGGCCCTCGCCGCCATCGGCTGGGCCGCTTCATAGGAGCTGATGGCATCGGCATGCTGGCGCGCCATTTCGCGGTCGATCGCGGCAAGTCCGGCCGGCCGGTTTCTTTCTTCTGTCATGTTCATCCCTTGACGCCGCCGCTGGTGAGCCCCGAAATCAGGGCGCGTTGCATGACGAGACCGATCAGCACTGGGGGCAGGGCGGCGAGCACGCCTGCCGTCGCGATCAGTCCGTAATCGGAAACGCGGCCGCCGGCGAGATCGGCAATGGCGACGGTCAGCGTCTTGGCGCGCTGGTCCGACGTGAAGAGCAGCGCATAGAAGAATTCATCCCAGGCAAGCAGGAAGGCAAAGAGACTTGACGTCGCCACCACGGGGGCGGCCAGCGGCAGCGTGATGATCCTGAGTGTCTGGAACAGGCCGGCGCCGTCGATCATCGCGGCGGATTCGATCTCGCGCGGGATGGAATCGAAGCCGGATTTCATCAGCCAGGTGGTGAAAGGTGCAAGGATGGTGAGATAGACGAGGGCGAGGCCGAAGACGTTGTTCAGCATGCCGAGATGGGAAAGCCCCATATAGAGCGGCACGGCGAGCGCCACCGGCGGCAGCATGTAGGTGGCGATCACCATCGACAGCGACCAGCCGACCGACGGCGTGCGTGATACTGCCCAGCCCGCGGGAATGGCCAACGCGATGGCGGCGATCGTCGCCATGCCCGCGACTTCGATGCTATTGCGCAGCGACGAGGTGAAGGCGGCGCCGGCGCTGTTTTCGAGCGTCGAGAGCAGCACGCCGTAGCGCGAGAAATCCGCCGTCTGCGGCCACCAGCGCAGCGGCTTTGCCGCAAGGTCGGAGGCCGGCGAGATGCTCATGATAAACAGCCACAGGATCGGCGCCAGGATGACGGCGGCAAGCAGCAGCGCGCAGAGGTGGATGAAGGCGGAAAAAAGCGGGCTCTGGCGTTCCATCAGGCAGCGCTCCCGGCCGTCTTGCGCACCAGGGCAGCGTAGCCGGCAGCCAGCAGCGTCACCAGGAGTGTGACGATCAATGCCAGCGAGGCGCCGGAGCCTGCCCGCTGGAAGGAGAAGGCTTCCTGATAGACGAGGATCGACAGCGTGCGCGTGCTGTTGGCCGGGCCGCCGCGGGTCATGACCCAGATGATGTCGAACACCTTGAAGGCTTCGATCGTGCGCAGCACCAGGGCCACCATCAATGGACCGGCCAGATAGGGCAGGATGACGAAGCGGAAGCGGGCGAAAGCGCCGGCGCCGTCGACCAGCGAGGCGGCGGTGATGTCGCGCGGCACGGCCTGGAGTGCGGCCAGCGCGATCAGCGCAACAAGCGGGAAATTCTTCCAGCAATCGGCGACGATGAGGGCCGCCAGCGCCGTGCCCGGTTCGCCGAGCCAGGAGCGGTAGGCCTCCAGCAGACCGAGCTGGGTCAACGCGGCGTTCAGTGCGCCGTATTCCGGATTGTAGATCAGCCGCCAGAGCGTGGCGTTGACGACGGTCGGCAGCGCCCAGGGCAGGATCATCAGGGCGCGAAGCGCGGTGCGGCCGCGAAACTGCTGGTTCAGCAGCAGGGCTGCCAGCACGCCGATCACCATTTCGGCGGCGACCGAGACGATCGCGAACCACGCGGTGGTGATCAGCGTGCGCTGGAAATTCGAGCCGGAGATCATCTTCACGTAATTGTCGATGCCGACGAAGTTTCCTTCCGTGCCGACGAGCTTGGCATCGGTGAAGGAGAGGCCGACGGTATCGATCAGAGGCCAGCCAATGACTGAGATCATGACCACGAGAAGCGGCAGCATCAAAAGCCACGCGCGGGTTGTCAGCCAAGTGCCCGACATCGAGGCGACCCTTCTTCATTATAGGTTTTGGAGACCGGGCGACGGCAGGCGCCGCCCGGGTCTTCATGCTTGATCAGAGGCCGCTATTTTCGGCGGCGGACTTCAGCGCGTCCTCGGGAGAGGACTGGCCGAGCAGCGATTCCTGGATCGCCTGCTGCAGCGCGGTCGAGAGTTCCTGATATTTCGGCGTCGTCGGACGCGGATACATCGCAGCAAGGCCGATCTTGGCGGCGGAGATCAACTCTTCCTGGCCCTTGGTGACATCAGGGTCCTCATAGGACGACGCCCAGATCGGCAGGCTAAGCTTGGCATAGGCATTCTGCGTCGCCTGCGAGGTCATGAAGGTGATGTATTTCCAGGCCTCATCAGGATGCTGGCTGGCCGAGGTGATGCCGAGGCCCATCGAGCCGTTGACGGCCGAAGCCTCGCTCTTGCCGGTAATGCCCGGCGCCGGCACGACGCCGACCTTGCCCGCGACCTTGCTGTCCTTCGGATTGTTGGCCATGTTGTACATGTAGGTCCAGTTCAGCGCGAAGGCGGCATCGCCGTTTTCGAAGACCTTGCGGACGTCCTCTTCCAGGAATTCCTTGGAGTTGGGGTTCGTCAGACCCGAGGAATAGCTGGAAACCATGTATTTCAGCGCATCGAGGCCGCCGCCGGTCTGGAAGGCCGGCTTGCCGTCCTTGAGGAAATCGCCGCCATAGGCGCTGACGAGTGTGGTGTAGTCGCAGATCGCGGCTTCGGCCTGCGACCAGCTCCAGGCGATCGGCGTGGCGAGAAGGCCCTTGTCCTTGATCGTCTTTGCCTGCTCGGTCAGTTCGTCCCAGGTCTTGGGCGGAGCCTTGATGCCGGCCTTTTCGAGGATTTCCTTGTTATAGAACAGATATTTGGTGTCGAGGATCCACGGCATGCCGTAATATTTGCCGTCATACTGCACGGTGGTCCAGGCACCCGGCAGCACGCCCTTCTTCATCTCGTCGGTGACGCGAGAGGTGACGTCGACCAGCACCTTGTTGGTGGCGTATTCGGCCGGCCAGATGACGTCGAAGAGGACGACGTCGTAACCGCCGCCGGAACCCTGCGCCAGCACCGTCTTGTCGTGCAGGCCTTCATAGGGAACGAATTCGAGATTGACCTTGATATCGGGGTTCGCCTTGGCGAAGGCGCCGGTCATGGCGCGCACATCGGCCTCGCTATAGGCGGCCTGCGCCATGAACAGCGCGTTCAGCGTCGTTTCGGCGAAAGCGTGCGGAGCAAAGGATGCGCCGATCAAGGCCGCACCCAGAAGCGTCTTGTTAAAGGATTTCAGCATTGCAGCCTCCAGTTTTTGACATTTACGCATTGCCGAGGGCGGTCTTCCGCCATCGGTGTTCGAGAGGGCACGCGCGAAAAGCGTGCCGGTTTGTTGTCTCGGAGCGTCGTCAGAGCCGGTGCCCGGCTCCTGCGTTCCCTGGAACTCTCCGGTTCCTTATTAAGTCAAGTGTCTTGACTTATTACTTCTTCAACATTCTATTGGAGTCAAGAGGGAATTGCACATGAATGACAGCCGCCCGATCCGGGCCAAGAGCGGCACCAATCACGAAGGCACCAGCGCGCATAACCGGCGCGTGATGATCGATGCCCTCAGGGTCAACGGTGCGCTTTCCCGCGCCGATCTGGCGCGGGCGACGCGGCTGACCAAGCAGACAGTGTCCAATATCATCGATGAACTCGAGCGCGACGGTCTCGTCAGTTCGCAAGAGGCGGTGAGGAGGGGCAGGGGGCAGCCATCGACACCCTATCGTCTCGTGCCCGAAGGCGCCTTTGCGATCGGCCTGCAGATCGACCGGCATGTGACGCGGGCGGTCGCCGTCGATCTCGTCGGCAGCGTTCTCGTGCGTGATGAGGCCGGCCTCCCGCCCGGAGGTCCGTTGAACGGGACGAAGGTCATTCTCGACCTCGTCGCCGGCATACGCTCAAAGCTCGCCGGGATCGTCCAGCAGTCGGAAAAGCGGCTGGTCGGCCTCGGCGCCGCCATGCCCGGGCCTTTCGGAGTTGCCGGCAGCGGCGATGATCCGTGGATGATGGAGGCCTGGCAGAAATTTCCGTTGTTGGAAACGCTGACCGCCGGCACCGGGCTCGATGTCGGCCTGCAGAACGATGCGGCGGCGGCAGCGACCGCCGAGCGCATGGTGGGGGCTGCCCATGGCCTCGACCATGCCGTCTGCCTCTTTGTCGGCTATGGCATCGGCGCCGGCCTCATTCTGAACGGCGAACTCTACCGCGGCACCAACGGCAATGCCGGCGAGATCGGCATGGCGCTGCTGTTTGCCGACGGCAAATCGACGCCGCTTGAACATCGCGCCTCGCTCGCCTCGCTCTATCAGCATCTATCGGTCGATCCCGCCGATCCTCATCTGCACGCACATATCAACGATCTTGCCCTGAGAGGCGATCAAAGCATCGACGTCTGGGTCGAGGCGGCCGCTGTGGACCTGCGCTGGAGCATCCATCTCATCGAGACGCTGTTCGATCCGCAGACGGTGATCCTCTGCGGCAGCGCGCCGGAAGCGCTGGTGAACAGGTTGATTGCGGCAATCGGCCCGTTGCTGCCTTCGATCGCCGAACGTCGTGGCCGGACGCTGCCGCGCCTGCAGCCCGGCATGGCCGATCCCTGGTCTGTGGCGCTCGGGGCTGCCGCGGGACCGATCAGCCGTGCATTCGATCCGCGTTTTGCTGCAATTTTGAAGGATTCCCTTTGATTTTGAGGCTGAAACCGAGCGTTGCACAGCAGTGCAACGGCAAAATGCGGCTGTTTTTGCAAGTTTCGTTCCAGCTGGACGCACGAATAACGGCGCTTTTTTCCAATATAATTAAACATTAAACGCCTTCCAAAATTGCGTTTGTTTTAATGTAGATATATAGTATTTCAAATACATTTGAGATGCCGGCTAAGTTCCTCTAAATATTTCTCGAAATGTTGCGAATAATGATTGTATGACTGTTTTGTGACAACTAGAATTGGAACATTTCATGTCATGTAATATTCATTGGCGGCGGCAATTTGAACCAGCTAATAGGGCGTGCGCTGAAAGTGCGCGTCCTTTTACGTTCGAGGTTCTCATGCAAGCCAAGCTTCTCGGCGCCGTTGGCGCCCTTCTCGCTACAGCGTTTCTTGCTGGTCCCGCTGCCGCCGCCGATAAGACCAAGATTGACTTCTGGTTCGGCAATTCCGGTGACATCGCAAAGCGTGTCCAGGAGCAGTGCGATCGCTTCAACCAGTCGCAGGCCGACTACGAAGTCGTCTGCACCAGCCAGGGCAGCTACGACGCGTCCCTGCAGAACACCATTGCTGCCTTCCGCGCCGGCAAGCAGCCGACCATCGCCCAGGTCTCCGACGCTGGCACCCTCGACATCATGCTCTCCGGCGCTTACTACCCGGCCAACAAGCTGATGACCGACATGGGCTACACCGTCGACTGGAAGGACTACTTCTCCGGTATCTCCGGCTACTACGCGACATCGAAGGGCGAGATGTACTCCTTCCCCTTCAACTCCTCGACCGCTCTTCTCTACTGGAACAAGGACGCCTTCGCCAAGATCGGCAAGGATCATGCTCCGGCGACCTGGAAGGAAGCAGGCGAAGACCTCAAGGCTCTGAAGGATGCAGGCTATGCTTGCCCGCTCGGCTTTGACATCTCCAACAACGAAGTCTGGCAGTACATCGAGCAGTTCGAAGCCGTCAACGGCGAAGCGATCGCCACGAAAAAGAACGGCTTTGAAGGTCTCGACGCCGAGCTGGTGTTCAACAAGAACCCGCTTCTCGTCAGCTACATCAAGGACCTCAAGTCCTGGTACGACGACAAGCTGGTCGTCATCAAGAACAAGGCTGTCGGCCAGACCTTCGTCGAAGCCTTTGCCGCTGGCGATTGCCAGGTCATACTGACCTCCGTCGGCGACCACGGCAACGTTGGCCGCACCGCCAAGCAAGGCATGAACTGGGACGTTGCCATGCTGCCGACCTACGGCGACGCAACCCGTCACAGCTCTTATGTCGGCGGCGCTTCGCTCTGGGTTCTGCAGGGTCACTCCGATGCCGAATACAAGGCTGCTGCCGCCTTCTTCAACTTCATCGCAAAGCCGGAAGAAGCTCTTACCTGGTCGACCGTTACCGGCTACATCCCGGTTCGCAACTCCGGTTTCGAATATCTGAATAAGCAGGGCTTCTACGGCAAGGCGCCTTATGCCGGCCGCGAACTCGCCATTCAGAGCCTGACCGCTTCGCCGGCTGGCGACGCGGCTCCGCAGGGCATCCGCCTCGGTGGCTTGCTGCAGGTCCGCACCGAAATCGCCAATGGTCTGCAGGCAATCTTCGTCAACAATGCCGATGTCCAGGCTTCGCTCGACAGTGCTGCCGAACGCGGCAATACGCTCCTGCGCCGCTTCCAGCAGACCTACAAGAACGTTCAGCTCCCCTGATCGGCTGATATGAGCTGCACCCGGCCCGCGTTTTGCGCGCCGGGTGCGTTTTTGTAAGTTCTTTAGTCGGCCGCGGATGCGAGCTCGCCGCCCGCGCCTAAAGCGCGCCGCAATCTTTCAGGTTCGCTCCTGGCGCTTTAGATCTATATTTTTACGCATGTCGCTACAGCAAAACTGCTGCACAGTTTTGCGCGACATGCTTTAAACCAAACCAGGACGAAAACGGCCACTCATGGAAAAGCGCGTCACTTTCTCCTCGACGACGATCGGACTGCTCTTCGCATTTCCGATGCTGTTGCTGATCTTCGTCTTCTTCTACTGGCCGAGCGCGCAGGCGCTGTATTGGGCGTTCACGCTCGAGCAGCCATGGGGCGGCGGTAATGCCTGGGTCGGTTTCGACAATTTCAGACAGCTGCTCACCGATCCTGTTTATTGGGACTCGATCACCCGCAGCATGATCTTCGGCTTCAGCTCGACGGCCATTGCCATGGGTCTAGCGCTGATCCTGGCGCTTTTGACGGATCGTGAGCTGCGTGGCCACAAAGTCTACCGGTCGGTCTTCATCTGGCCTTACGCGATTGCCGCTCCCGCTCTCGGCCTCGCCTTCCGCTTCATCCTGGCGCCGGAAGCCGGCCTTCTATCCGTCATCAACCATGTCTGGCCCGGCCTCTGGAACCCGGCACTCGACGGCAAGGACGCGATGATCGCGGTCATCGTCGCCTTCTCCTGGAAATATATCGGCTACAACTTCATCTTCTTTCTCTCGGCGCTGCAAGGTATTCCGCGCTCGCTGATCGAGGCCGCCGCCATGGACGGCTCGGGGCCGATGCGCCGTATCTGGGATATCCAGCTGCCGCTGCTGACACCGACGCTGTTCTTCCTGCTCGTCATCAACATCACCGAGAGCTTCCAGGATTCCTTCGGTATCGTCGACGTCATGACGCAGGGCGGCCCGGCGCGCGCCACCGAACTCATGGTCTACAAGATCTATTTCGACGGCTTCAGAGGTCTCGACTATTCGGGCGCTGCAGCGCAGTCCATCATCCTGATGGTGCTCGTTGTTCTTCTCACCATCTTCCAGTTCCGCTTCATCGAGCGGCGCGTGCACTACAAGTGAGGTCGCGGACATGATCGAACGCACGCCGATATTCAACTTCATCTGCTATACGCTTCTCGCGCTCGGCATGGTGATCGCGCTTCTGCCTTTCGCCATCGTCATCATCGCCTCGACGCTTGATCTGGAGACGGTCAATCGCGTGCCGCTGCCGCTGATGCCAGGCTCGCATTTCTGGGAAAACGCTGAGACCGCCTGGGTTCGCGCCGATCTCGGCAACAAGCTGTTCCACAGCATCATCTTCGCCGCAACCGTCGGCGCCGGCAAGGTCATGCTGTCTTCCATGGCAGCCTTCTCGATCGTCTACTTCCGCTTCCGTGGCCGGTATGTGATTTTCTGGATCATCTTCATCACGCTGATGCTGCCGCTGGAAGTCCGCATCGTGCCGACCTATTCGATTGCGGCCAACGCGCTGCAGCCTTTCCAGACGATCCTCGACGTCACTGGCATAAGCTGGCTCGTTGCGCAGATCACCGGCTTCCAGATCAAGCTCGAATGGGGTCTGCTGAATTCCTATCCCGGTCTCGTTCTGCCGCTGGTCGCAACCGCGACCGGCACCTTTCTATACCGGCAGTTCTACCTGACGGTTCCGGACGAGCTTGCCGAGGCCTCGAAGATGGACGGATCGGGTCCGGTCCGGTTCTTCTGGGACATTCTGCTGCCGCTTTCGCGGCCAAATATGATCGCGCTCTTCACCATCATGTTCGTCTGGGCCTGGAACCAGTATCTCTGGCCGCTGCTGATCACCACCGATCCGAATTTCGGCATCGCCGTGACGCAGCTCAAGACCCTCATCCCGTCCGAATTCGGCCTGCCCGACTGGAACGTTGCCATGGCCGGAACCCTGATCATCATGTCGCCGCCATTGATCCTCGTCATTCTGATGCAGCGCTGGTTCGTACGCGGCCTTATCTCCACCGAGAAGTGAAGGAGTACTCCCTTGGCACCGATCTCCATTCGTGGCGTGAAGAAAAACTACGGCAAGACCCCCGTCGTTCACGGCGTCGATCTCGACATTCAGTCGGGCGAGTTCATCGTCATCCTCGGCCCGTCCGGCTGCGGCAAGTCCACGCTGCTGCGCATGATCGCCGGCCTCGAGGAAATCACCGGCGGTGAAATCGCCATTGACGGCCGCGTCGTCAACCAGCTGGAGCCGCGCGAGCGCGGTTGCGCCATGGTGTTCCAGAACTATGCGCTCTATCCGCATATGAGCGTTGCCGAGAATATCGGCTACGCATTGAAGGTGGCCGGCGTCTCGAAGGCGGAGCGTCAGCGGCGTATCGGCGAGGTCGCCAAGGCGCTCAGCCTCGAACCCTTCCTCGAACGCCGGCCCGCCGCTCTTTCCGGCGGTCAGCGCCAGCGCGTCGCCATGGGCCGCGCGATGATCCGCGAACCGAAGGTGTTTCTCTTCGACGAGCCGTTGTCGAACCTCGACGCCAAGCTGCGCATTGCCATGCGCGCCGAAATCCGCCGCCTGCACCGCCGCCTTGGCGCCACTTCGATCTTCGTCACGCATGACCAGACCGAAGCGATGACGCTGGCCGACCGGCTGGTGGTGATGAACGGCGGCAGGGTGGAGCAGGTCGGCACGCCCGAAGAGGTCTATCATCATCCGGTCTCGCGCTTCGTCGCGGGCTTCGTCGGCACGCCGGCGATGAACCTGCTCGAGGGCACGATCAATGACGAGGGCGTCTTCGTCTACGATCAAAGCCGCAAGGTCGCGCTGCCGCGCGAGCGCGCCGCACCGCTGAAAGGCAAACGCGTCGTGCTCGGCATGCGCGCCGAGGCCGCCCGGCTGGTGGCCCCGGATGCGCCCGGTGCCCTTGTCGCAACGGCCGATTTCATCGAAGAGCTCGGCGCAAGCCGCATCGTCCACGCCGATTTCGACGGGTTGCCCTTTGCCGTGGCGCTGACTGAGGCCGTGAAGGTGAAGTCGGGGGATCCGATCGGCATCGCGATCGATTACGACCAGATCCACCTTTATGCCGCCGATACCGGCCGGATCATCGAGAACCCCGTTATGAACAGCGCAGGCGCCGTCCACGCCTAAAGCGGTCTGCGACGATCCTTTGCGATGATCTTGGCAGAGCGTTCGGCGGCTGAGGATGTCAGCCGCTTGCGCGAAGGTGAATTGCTCTAACGATGGATCGGGTCGATCCACGCGACGTCCTCCGGCTTTTCGACCGGCTCGATGTCGAGGTTGACGACGACCGGTTCCTGGCCTGAGCGGACGAGAACGCATTCCAGCGTCTCGTCGCGGCTGGCGTTGATTTCCTGATGCGGCACATAGGGCGGAACATAGATGAAGTCGCCTGGGCCAGCCTCCGCGGTATATTCCAGATGCTCGCCCCAGCGCATGCGGGCCTTGCCCTTGACCACGTAGATGATGCTTTCGAGATCGCCATGGTGATGGGCGCCGGTCTTGGCGTTGGCATGGATCGTCACCGTACCGGCCCAGATCTTTTCGGCGCCGGCGCGCGCGTTGTTGATCGCGGCCGCGCGGTTCATGCCCGGCGTCTGCGCGGTGTTCGGATCGAGCGAATTACCGGGGATGACCTTGACGCCATGTTCCCGCCAGTCGACGTGGTGATGCTCGTGATCGTCGCTCATGCCTTGCCTCCAGCTTCGATTTGATCAGTCTAGGCTTGAGCCGGGCGGCGGCCAAGCGGATTTGCCGCTGCGCAGCCGCATAACGTCTCGGCCCGATAGCTTCTGCGCACAAAGGAAAGAACGGACCCGATGAGCCACCTCTCGCAAATCGACTATGACACCGCTTCGGAAGAGGTTCGTGCGGCGCATGACGAGGAAGTCAGGCTGCGCGGCCGGATGACCAACATGAAGCGGACACTGCTGCACTCGCCGGCGGCTCACCGCATCTATGCCGAGTGGTTCACGCTGCGCGCCGAACTCGATCCCGCGATCAACGACCGGGCGATCTGGATTTTCTCGCATGCGATCTCGAAGGCGGCGAAATCGAAGATCGCCATCACCTTCTTTCGCCGGGCGTTGATCAACAAGGGTTTCAATCCCGATGCGCTGGAGCTTTCAGACGAGGAAGCGCTGCTCGACGCCTTCGGCAAGGCCATCGTCGCCGATTCCAACGCTGTTCCCGCCGAACTCTGGGCGAAGCTGAAACAGCGCTACGAGACCAAGGTGCTCGTCGATCTCGTCGCCTTCGCCGGCATCATGCTTGCCACTGCCGTCTTCAACAATGTCGTCGAGGTCGATTTCGACCCCGAGCTTGAAGCCTTTGCCGAAGGCGCCAGTTCATCCGCATCCTGAAGTTTCAGCTATCGAGCGGCAGGATCAGCACATCGCGCGGCGGCACCTCGATGCCACTATTGCCGATATGGTCGATCGGCCAGACTGCTTGGCTTTGCGCAAGTGCTCCTCGGGCGAGCGTCACCTCGGTCTTCTGCGCCGTTCTCGTCGGATTGACGAGCCAGAGGAAGCTGCCCTTTTCTCCCTCGTGGATACGGGCGAAGAGTGCGGCATTCGATAGCGTCACATGGCGCTTCTCCCCACTCCATCTCAATAGCTCCGCGAAGAAGGCGCCGTTCGCCTTCCCCTGCGTGCGATAATAGGCAACGGAGGGATTGGTGCCGATCAGCAGCGTGCGGCCTTTGCCATAGGTGTTTTCGACGACGGCAAGACGGCCGTCGGTGAAATGGCCGCGCCCGGTTCCGCCGGCCAGGCGGTAGGATTGCAGGAAGCCGCCGCCGTCGACGGCTGCACCATCCAGATCGAAATGGATGCGGTCGCCGATATCGGGCATGAATTCGACTTCCTCCTCGCGCGCGCCGAAGACCTCGTCGAGGCCCATGTTCGGCTGCACGGCGCCGACATGGCCGAGATCGCCGAAGTAGCCGGGGCATGCCTCGGCAATCAGCGTGCCGCCGTTTTCGACCCAGGCTTTCAGGCGCTTCGCCTGTTCCGATGTGAACATGATCGGATAGGGGAAATAGAGGAAATCATAGGCCGCGATATCGTCGATATGCACCCAGTCCGGCTGCATGCCATTTTCGAGGAAGGCACGATAGGCCCCCCACATGGCTTCGGGATAGGGTTTCTCCTTGCGGTCGTGGTTCAGGAGGTAATCGAATTCCTGGGTTTCGCGGACGACGAGGATGCCGACCTCGCCGCGCACGGGCTTTGCCTCCCAGAGGGGAGCCTGGGCCTTGTCATTTGCCCATTTCGCCATGGCGCTTGCCATGTCCGAGCGCGGCGTGCGCGAGCCGTCCATGCCGTAGGAGCCGAAAGCACCGAAGAGCGGGCCATCGAGCAGCGGGCGCCAGCGCAGATTGATCACGCCGCGGGCGCCGCCGGCAAGCGAGGTCATGCTCCAGAGCCGGATATCCTCGGGCTCGGCGACGCGGCCATCTTCCTTGTCGCGGCCGATCACCTGCGGCTGCAGCCAGAGCGGGCCACCCTGGCGTTCGGCATGCCAGAAGGGTTTGCCGCGGGCGGCGGCGCGGTTGATGTCGACGCCGTACCAGTTCTTCCAGGCTTCCGAGCCCTTGCGGGCCTGGATCCAGGTGAAGCCGTAAACCTCGACCTTGGAGGCGGCGAGCCAGTCGTCGCAGCCGTTGGCCGCCATGTTGGGAATTGCGCCGGATATGCCGTGGGCAACGATGGTGTTCTTCTGGTCGACGGCGCGGATCGTGTCGATGCGCCATTGCATCTGATCATAGAAATTGTCGCGTTTGAACTGCAGCCAGTCGATGCATTCGGGATAGGGCGCCATGTGCACCGGCGGCTCGATATCGTCCCATTCGGCATAGCTGTAGCGGTACCAGGCCTTGGCCAGAACCTTCAGGCTGCCGTATTTCCTTTCCAGCCATTTGCGAAAGGCAGCCTTGGCATAGGGGCTGTAATCGACATCGGCGGAATAGTTGCACTCGTTCCAGACGTCGTAGCCATAGATCGCCGGATGATCCTTGTAGCGGGTGGCGAGCGCGGTCAGGAACTTGCCCGCGGCTTCCTTCACTTCGGGGCAGTTCAGCGTCAGGGCGCCGGCGCCGCCACCATTGTTGGAGAAGCCGCCGGTCGCCGACGACACACCCATATAGGAACCGAGTTTGGTGCCGTCGGCATTGACCTGCAATGCATGAGCGTATTTGCGCACCGCCCAGTCGGGCACGGCATGGATAAGCTCGGCGATAACGGTCTTGATGCCGTTTGCGGCGGCAAGGTCCATCTGACGGTCATATTCCTCCCAGTCGTAGACGCCGGGGGCGGTTTCGATCGCGCTCCACATGAACCAGTGGCGGAAGATGTTGAGGCCGTCTTGCCCGGCGGTCGTGTAGTCGCGCTCCCAGTCTTCGCGGGGTGGGTTCGACTTGCGGAAATAGACGGCACCGTAGGGCAGTTGGATATCTTTGTTGAGCATTGTCCTGTCCTTCTCTATCGATGTCCGGACATGGCTTCGCCGTCCGGAAAGTAGGCTCCGGCAGTCGGCAATCGAAGTGGCGTCCGGCTATTCTAAAAAAGCGTTGATCTAGCGCGGTCCTCCGGCGAGGAGTTCCAGGGTGCGGATGAGGGCGGAATGGTCGCGTTCGCCGTCGCCATTGGCGATCGCGGCATTCATCAACTGTTGCGTGGCGGCCGTGTTCGGCAGCGACAGATCGAGCGCGCGGGCGGCATCGACGGCAAGCGTCATGTCCTTGCGGTGCAGGCGGATGCGGAAGCCGGGCTCGAAGGTCTCCTTGACCATGCGCTCGCCATGCACTTCGAGGATGCGCGAAGCGGCAAAGCCGCCCATCAGTGCTGCGCGCACCTTGGCTGGATCGGCGCCGGCCTTCCTTGCAAAGAGCAGCGCTTCGGCAACCGCCTCGATCGTCAGGCCGACGATGATCTGGTTGGCGACCTTGGCGGTCTGCCCGTCGCCGCTGCCGCCGACATGGGTGATGTTCTTGCCCATCTTTTCGAAGAGCGGCTTGGCGCGTTCGAAAACCTGCTCCTTGCCTCCGACCATGATCGTCAGCGAGGCGGCCTTGGCGCCGACCTCACCGCCGGAAACGGGAGCATCGAGATAATCGCAGCCGAGCGCCTCGATGCGTTTGGCGAAAGTCTTGGTGGCGACCGGCGAGATCGAGCTCATGTCGATAACCAGCTTGCCCTGGGAAAGGCCGGAGGCGACGCCGTCTTCGCCGAACAGCACCGCCTCGACATCTGGTGTATCCGGCAGCATCAGGATGACGATGTCGGAAGCGTGCGCCACCGCCCTTGCGCTGGCGGCGGCTTTGCCGCCCTTGTCGACAAGATGCTGCGAGGTTTCCTTCACGCGGTTCAGATGCAGCGTGTGGCCGGCGTCGATCAGGTGTTCCGCCATCGGGCGGCCCATGACGCCCAGTCCGATAAATCCGATGTTCATGCTGTCCTCGCTGTCTTCAGATAGGGTTTCATCCAGCCGAGGCCTTCGCTGGTGCCGGATTTCGGCTTGTACTCGCAGCCGACCCAGCCGTCGTAGCCGAGGCGGTCGAGCTCGGAGAGGATGAAGCCGTAATTGATCTCGCCGGTGCCGGGTTCGTTGCGGCCGGGATTGTCGGCGATCTGGACATGGGCGATCTTCTCCTTCAGCCGGATGAAGGTGGGGATCAGGTCGCCCTGCATGAGCTGCATGTGGTAGAAATCATACTGGATGTAGAGATTGTCCGAGCCGACCCGGTCGAGAATGCGTTCGGCATCAGCGGTGGTCGACAGGAAGAAGCCGGGAATATCGCGCAGGTTGATCGGCTCGACCAGCAGCTTGACGCCGACGTCGGCACAACGCTTTGCAGCATATTTCAGATTGTCGACCAGCACCGTTTCCAGCGTTTGGAGGTCCGCACCCTTCGGCACCAGCCCGGAGATGACATTCACCTGTGGGCAATCGAGCGCTGCGGCATAGTCGAGCGCCTGCGCGACCCCGTTGCGGAACTCCTCTACGCGGTCCGGCAGGCAGGCAATGCCGCGCTCGCCGCCGGCCCAGTCGCCTGATGGCACGTTGAAGAGCGCCTGTTTCAGGCCACTCGCTTTCAACGTCTCGGCGACCTTCTCCTTGGGCTCGGCATAGGGGCCGAGATATTCGAGGGCGCCGAAGCCGTCCTTTGCGGCTGCCGTGAAGCGGTCGAGAAAGGGCAGGTCCTGGTAGAGGAAGGAAAGGTTGGCGGAAAATTTCGGCACGGGATCGTCCTTAGATATTGGCAGGCGCGACGAAACGATGCCGGTGCAGCATGCGCTTGTCGCGGGGGTCGGGATTGGGAACGGCTGATATGAGGCTCTTGGTATAGGCCTCCTCGGGAGCGGTGCAGATCTGTTCGGCCTCGCCAAGTTCGACGATTTTGCCGCGATGCATGACGGCGACGCGATCGCAGAAATAACGCACGACCGAAATGTCGTGGGAGATGAAGATGAAGCTCAGGTTCAGTCGTTGACGGATATCGAGTAGCAGGTCGAGGATCTGGCTGCGGATCGAGACGTCGAGTGCCGACGTTGCCTCGTCGGCGATGATGATGCGCGGATCGAGCGCAAGCGCGCGGGCGATGCCGATGCGCTGGCGCTGGCCGCCGGAGAAGGCATGCGGATAACGCTCCATGCCCATCGGGTCGAGGCCGACCAGGCGCATCAGTTCGGCGACGCGGTCCTCCAGTGCTTTGCCCTTGGCCAGCCCGTTGACAACAAGCGGATCGCCGATCACTTCCTTGACGGTCATGCGCGGATTGAGCGAGGCGAAAGGGTCCTGGAAGACCAGGCGGACTTCGCGGTGGAAGGTGCGGAGTTCGCGCTTGGTGAGTTTCGTGACGTCGATCTCGCTACCGTTCTTGCCGCGATAGCTGATGCTGCCCGATGTCGGCTCGACGGTGCGCAGGATGAGCCGGCCGAGCGTCGTCTTGCCGGAGCCGCTTTCGCCGACGATGCCGAGGTTTTCGCCGGGATAAAGATCGAAGCTGGCGTCGTCGACGGCGCGCAGCGTGTTTGATTTGCCGTGCCAGCCGTAGATCTTGCCAAGGTTGCGGACGGACAGGATCGGCTGCGGCGCCTCCGGCGATAGTGCCACGGCGGGCAGCCGGCCTTCGACATGGTGGGTCAGCTTGACCGTCGAGGCCAGCAACTGCCGGGTATAGGGATGCTCGGCGGCATGGTAGATCGCATCCACCGGGCCGCGCTCGACGATGCGGCCGAAGCGCATGACGGCGACATCATCGGCCACTTCGGCGACGATCCCCATGTCATGGGTGATGAGCAGCATGGCCATGCCGCGTTCGACCTGCAACCGCTTGATCAGGTCAAGGATTTCGGCCTGGGTGGTGACGTCGAGCGCCGTCGTCGGTTCGTCGGCGATGAGAATATCGGGATTGCCGGCAAGCGCCATGGCGATCATGGCGCGCTGGCGCATGCCGCCGGAGAACTCGAAGGTGTAGCGGTCGGCCATCTTGTCCGGGTTCGGAATTTCGACCTGGCGCAGCAGTTCGACGGTCCTTTCGCGGGCGGCGCGCTGGTCGAGATTGCTGTGCAGGCGCACCGCCTCGATGATCTGCGAACCAATGGTGTGCACCGGCGACAGAGAGCTCATCGGCTCCTGGAAGATCAGGCCGATGCGGCGGCCGCGTATGGCGCGCATCGCCCGGTCGGACGGCTTCAAGTCGGCGATATCGGTGATCCCGTCGCCATTGTTAAGCAGGATGCGGCCGGAAACGATGCTGCCGGGACTGTCGACGATCTGCAGCAGCGAACGGGCGGTGACGCTTTTACCGGAGCCGCTTTCGCCGACGAGGCAGAGCGTCTGGCCGCGTTTCAGCTCGAAGCTGACATTTTCGACGGCGTGCAGGATGTGGGTGCGCAGCCTGAAATCGATCGAGAGGTTTTCGACGGAGAGAACGATGTCGTCTGAAAGATCGGTCATGGTTTCCTCCTCAATTGTCATAGGGGTCGGCGGCATCGCGCAGGCCGTCGCCGAAGAAATTGAAGGACAGGACGGCGACGACGACCGCGAGCGACGGCCAGATCAGGAGCCACGGCGCGGTGGCGACGGTGCGGATGTTCTGGGCGTCTTGCAGCAGCACACCCCAGCTGACGACCGGCGGCTTGAGACCGATGCCGAGGAAGGAAAGCGAGGTCTCGGCGACGATCATGGTCGGCACGGCCAGTGTCACGACCGCAAGGATGTGGCTGGTCAGCGACGGCAGGATATGGCGGAAGATCAGCCGCGCCTCGCTCGATCCATCGAGCCGGGCCGCAACGACGAAATCCTCACTGCGCAGCGCCAGGAACCGGCCGCGCACCTCCCGCGCCAGGCTGGTCCAGCCAAGCAGCGAGACGATGATCGTGATGACGAAATAGACATTGACCGGCGACCATGTCAGCGGAATCGCCGCCGCCAGGCCGAGCCATAGCGGGATGGTCGGCATGGCGCTGACGACCTCGATGACGCGCTGGATCAGCGTATCCACCCAGCCGCCATAGAAGCCGGAGATCGAGCCGAGCACGACGCCAAGGATCAGCGACATGGCGACACCGACGAGGCCGATCGACATGGAGACGCGGGTGCCGTAGACGAGGCGCGAGAAGACGTCGCGGCCGAGCCGATCGGCGCCGAGCAGGTACATCGGGTCGTTCTGGTTGAGGGGGCCGATCAGGTGGCGGTTCATCGGGATCAGGCCCCAGAGATCGTAGGCCGCACCTTTGACGAAGAAGCCGATCGGGACGACCTTGGTGTCGTCGACGACGAAGGTACGGCGCAGCGCCACCTTGTCGATCTCAACCTTGTAGCCCTTCACATGGAAATTGAATTCCGAGCTGCCGTCCGGTTTTTCGACGAAGAAGCTGAAGCCCTGCGGCGGGGCATAGGTATATTGCGGCCGCGAGGTCATCGGCAAAGCCGGCGCCAGAAATTCGGCGAAGAGGCCGACCAGGTAGAGGAAGAGGATGATGCCGCCGGCCACCATCGCCACCTTCTGGCGGACCAGTTTGCCGGCGACCAGCCGCCAGGGGCCGATCGCGGCGGTCGAGACGGTCTTGCCCTGTTTCAGCGGGCTGATCGAGGGGCCATCGGCAACAGTGTGAAGCGGACCAGCATGGTTTCCGAAGGTTTCGTGCGTGCTCATCCCGTCTTCCTCAATTGAACCGGATGCGCGGATCGAGCAGCGCCAGCAGCAGATCCGACAGCAGCATGCCGACGAGAGTCAGCGCGCTCAAAAGCAGGATGAAACTGCCGGCGAGATACATGTCCTGCGAGATCAGCGCGCGGAAAAGCAGCGGGCCGGCCGTCGGAAGGTTCAGCACGATGGCGGTGATCGTCACGCCGGAGACGAGATGCGGCAGCACCCAGCCGATCGCCGAGACGAAGGGATTGAGCGCGATTCTGACCGGATATTTGAGGATCACCTTGTATTCCGGCAGTCCCTTGGCGCGGGCGGTGACGACATAGGGCTTGTGCAGTTCGTCGGTCAGGTTGGCGCGCAAGATGCGGATCATCGCTGCCGTTCCCGATGCGCCAATGATGATGATCGGGATCCAGAGATGGGCGAGGAAATCGCCGACCTTGGCGAGGCTCCAGGGCGCCTCGGCATATTCCGGCGAGATCAGCCCGCCGACGCTCTGGCCGAGATATTTATAGGCGATGTACATCAGCGTCAGCGCCAGGATGAAGTTCGGCACCGCAAGGCCGATGAAGCCGAGAAAGGTGAAGACATGATCGCCGACGGAGTGGCGGCGGACGGCGGAATAGATGCCGATCGGCAAAGCCACGATCCAGACGAAGAGCAGGCTCAAGAGCGAGATCACCAGCGTCGAGCCCATGCGGCCCCAGATCAGCCCGGAGACGGGCTGGCCCCACTCGAAGGAGTAGCCGAAGTCGCCGCGGCTGACGATGCCCCAGATCCATTTCAGGTATTGGACATAGAAGGGGTCGTCGAAGCCGTAGATTTCCTTCAGCCGCTCGATCTGCGCGGGATCGACGGTCTGGCCGCTGTCGCTCATGGTGGCGATCATCGAGGTCAAATAGTCACCCGGCGGCAGCTGGATGATCAGGAACGAGATCAGCGACATGCCAAACAAGGTCGGGATCATGTAGAGCACGCGCTTGAAGATATAGCCAAGCATCGAAACGTTTCTCCTCCCGTCGGGAACGCCGTGACGCGCTTCCCCCGGATCTTCACCCGCCTTCGGCCCTCCAGGCCGAAAGCGCTCCTTCGTCGCGTGTCATCTCATTTCCAGGTGAGATGCAGGACCTCCAGCCGATCGATACCAGGCACCTCCACCTG
Organism: Rhizobium sp. WYCCWR 11128; assembly: GCF_013416305.1. Classification (NCBI taxonomy): domain Bacteria; kingdom Pseudomonadati; phylum Pseudomonadota; class Alphaproteobacteria; order Hyphomicrobiales; family Rhizobiaceae; genus Rhizobium; species Rhizobium sp. WYCCWR 11128. The sequence goes on along the minus strand of NZ_JACCEZ010000004.1, from coordinate 328,509 downwards.
CGCGCGGCCATTCCCGAAGCTGAAGCTTGCGGCGCGGTCGGCAACAACGAGCCAGGCCTTCGCCACCGATCGGCCCTCCGGAATCTCCACCGAAACGGTCTGCGCTGCCAGAGGGTAATTGTCGCGGATCGGGCCTTTCATCATCATCGGATTGGTAAGGTTGAAGAGGCTGAGCGCCAGGCCCTCATCGTTTTCGCGCAACGCCAGATCGACGACGCCCTTGCCCTTGACGGTGACGCGCGGCGTCTTGCCGAGTGCCCAATGGACGGCGTTGGCGATGAGACGGACGTGGTCGACCGCAAAGACCTCCCAGAAGATCTCGCCGATGTTCCAGGGAATATAGACCGTGCGGCCACCCTTGCCAGTCTCGCGGGCGATGACGGCAGCACCTTTCGGGTCTTCACGCGGATAGACCTCTTCCATCGGCAGATCGGGAAAGTCGGGGACGTAGAGGAAGGGCGTCTTCGCATCGGCCGACGGTTCGGCGTGGATCAGGCGGGTGCCGCCCATGATGCGTTCGGCGCCGTCGAAACCCCGATTGATCGGGTGATCGCCGGAAAGGGCGACATAGGTGTTCTTGACGATGCCGCGCGGGCCGGAGACGTATCTGGCGCCGAGCACGTCGGCCAGGCCGAAGTCGGGACGATTCTTGCCGAATTCGTCACGCAGCGAGGTCTCACAAGAGGCAATGACGCTGCCGCCACGATCGACATAGGCGCGGATCGCCGCGTTCTGCGCATCCGAAAGGCAGGAGGCGTTGGCGAGAATGATCAGCTTGAAGCGGTCGAGATTTTCCTCGGTCAGCACCTGGTCAGAGAGCAGCTCGAAGGGCAGGCGGGCTTCAACGAGGGCGTGGTAGAGACCCAGATCGTGCTTCTCGGCGGAATGCCGCTCTTCCGGCGCCCAGTGGCGCAGCGTCGTCGAGGGATCGATGACGGCGATTTCGGCGGTCGGCTTCATGCTTTCCAGCACCGGCTCCACGGCTGCCTGCAGGGCGAATGCGTCGGCCACCGGCTCGACCCAGCGTTTGTCGGGCACGACGCCGTTGAACTTGGTGAACCAGGCATAGAGGCCGTGGGCGGTGCCGTCATTGATCCAGAGCTGCATCTCCTCACCCGAGGTGACGGCATCCTTCCAGCGATATTCCTCCTCCGGGCCGATCGAGGTGATCAGCACGACCGGGCGGTCGGGGAAGGTGGCGCGGATGCGCTTGCCGTTGCGGCCAGCCGACCAGCCGAGCTCGAGGCCCTTGCGGCCCTGATGGTCGACGACGAGAAAGGGGCAGTGCCTGGCGATGACCGAGAGGTCGAATTCCATCAGCGACGCGCCGCCCATGTTCGGAATGAAGCTCGCATGCGGGCGGATCGCTTTGACGGCATCGTCCCATTGGGCGATCATGTCGGTAAGCACGCGGCGGCGCCATTGTACCCAGGCCTGCCAGGCGGGATCCTCGGCATCGGGTTTTACGGGCAGGGCGTGGCCGGACATGTCCTTGAAGCGGCGGGCGCTGTCTTCGCTATAATCGACGCCGTGGCCCTGCCAGCGATTGGCGAAGACCGCATCGATATCGTATTTGCGGACGATCTCCTTGACCACCTCAGGCATGAAGACGCTGTTGTAGTCGCCATAGGCATTGGTCACCCAGACATCGGGATAGGCCCAGTGGCGGCGCGGCGTGCCGTCGGCGTTGATCATCACCCATTCCGGATGGGCTTTGGCGGCATCGTCATGGATCGCATGCGGGTCGACGCGGGCCATGACATGCATGTCGAGTTTGCGGGCGGCGTCGACGAGCGCGCCGAAGATATCCTTGTCGCCGAGATATTTGCTCACATAGTGGTAAGGCACTTCGCTCGGATAATAGGCGATATAGCCGCCGGCACTGAGGCAGACCGCGTTCGATTTTGTGCGTTTGAAGACATCGATCCAGAAGGCCGGGTCGTATTTCTCCGGGTCGTCTTCCACGAAGGTCAGCTGGGTCCAGCGGGTCGCGGTCTTGAACCAGTCCGCCGTCCTCAGCGTGTGGGTGTTCTGTTTTCTGGCATCGAGCATCGTCTTCATCCAATCATTGGCAAAAGAAGGTCCTCGGCGCCAACCGGCGGGGCCGGCGCCTAACTAGGCTCCTGGGATAAAGGTCTTCAGACCTTGTAGAACTGCTCCGGCATGGTCGGAGCGGGCGTCGGCCAGCCGAAAGAGTTCGGCATGATCTTCGTGACGTTTTTCATGTTGTTCTTGACGACGCCGTATCCATCGGGCGGCAGCGAGATGCCGAAGACATAAAAATTGTCGGCGGCGCCTTGCAGGATCTGCTTCATGACCTCGCGTTGGCCTGATGCGTCGGAGGTCGCCTTCAGCTTGTCGTAGAGCGCAAGCTGGTTCTTCGTGCTTTCCGGCGGTTCCTCAGCATTGGCATTGGCGCGGTCGCGATACCAGAGCTGCCAAGCCGGGGCATACATGGCGTTGGCATCGGTCGGCACGTAGTAGCGCGGGTCGAGCATGGCGGCGACGCCGCCATTGGCGCCGAACTGGTGGGCGGTCGCATCGAAATCACGGCCCTGGCGGACGCGCGTCTCCCAGAGCGAACGGTCCATCGAGCGCATCTGCGCATCGATGCCGACCGCCTGGAACATCGGGATCACCAGCTGGAAGAGATCGAGGAAGACGGCGCGCGCCTGGTCGATCTCGAAGATGATCGTCAGGCGGCGGCCCTTTTCGTCGAGGCGGAAGTTCTGGTCGTCGCGCTTCGGCACGAGCTGGTCGAGCATGGCATTCGCCTTGTCGACGTCATAGGCCGTGAACTGCGTGGCGAGCTGCTCGTTGTAGAGCGGGTCCTCCTTCTTGACCGACGGCTGGGCAGGCGCGCCCTGGCCGACGAGCACCGCATCGATCAGCGACTGCCGGTCGAGTGCTGTCGAGAGTGCCGCACGGAAATCCTTGTTCCGGAAGAGCTTCCGCTTGGTCTCGTCGTTGTGGTTCAGGTTGAAGATGAAATTCATCACATTGGCTTCGGTCGAAGTCAGCGTGTAGAAATCATAGCCGCCCTGCTCACGCGCATCGTAGAGAACCGACTTGTTGTTCGGCGTGGCGATATACTGGTCCATCAGGTCGACTTCGCCCTGCATGGCCTTCAGCAACAGAACCTGAGGGTCGGCGACCATCTGGTAGACGATGCGGTCCATATAGGGCAACTGGTTGCCCTCGGTGTCGACCTTCCAATAGTAGGGATTGCGTTCGGCAACGGCGCGTTCGGTGTTTTCTCCGGGCGCTATCGTGAACATCCAGGCATGCACGCAGGGCTTCTTCGAGGAGTTCAGGAAGAAGGCGTTGTCGTCCTGGAAACCGGCGGCCGCCTGGAAGGAGGCGATCCAGCTTTCAAAGCCGCGTTGCTTGGCGAGTTCATCGGCCTTCGGATTGAAGTCGATGTGGAACTGCTCGAGATAATGTTTCGGTGTGCGCGTCGTCTGGTCGTTGTTTGCCCAGGCGACCTGCAGCGGGAAGAGGCCGTTCGGCTTGTCGAAGGTGACCTTGAAGGTCTGCTCATCGACGATCTCCAGCTTGGCCGGCTTGCCGCCGGACTTCCAATGATCCTGGCCGACGAAGGCGACGCGCTTGTCGGTGAAAACGGTGTCGTACCAGAACTTGATGTCGGCGGTGGTGTAGGGATGGCCGTCCGACCATTTCATGCCCTTGCGCAGGCGGATCGTATAGACCTTGGAGTCGGCGTCGCCCTCGAAGGACTCAGCGACATTCAGCGTCACGCCAGACCAGTCGGGCGTATAGCGCAACAGCGGCTCGTAGGCCTGGTAGCGGAACAGCATCGACAGCGACCCGCCGCCGACCAGCGCCATGTTCCAGTCGCCGCCGTACTTGCCGACGCTTTCGACCGGTTTGACGACGAGCGGATTTTCAGGAAGCCGCTCCTTCAGACCCGGCAGGGCGCCGCTCGACACTTTCGCTTTCAGGATATCCGCTTCCTTGAAGTCAGCGGCGAAAACCGGCAGGGCCGGCAATATCAGGGCGGCCGACGTCCCGGCCAGAAACGCACGTCGTTTCAGCTTGATCATAGGAATCTCCTCCAAAAATCCGGCCCTTATCATTATTTTTGCTGTGGGCTGGGATGAGGGAAAGATTACATTTGGATATTGTTAGGTAAAGCGTTATGTTTCCGTTAGTGTAAAAATTTGCCTTGGTGGCGCGGTTGATATAGCCAGCATCGCATCAATAAATGCTGAGGTGCCACGTGGGAAGCAGGGGCCGGGTTACATTGCAGACGATCGCGCGGGAGGTCGGCCTGTCAAAATACGCCGTGTCGCGCTCGCTTGCCGGCAAGAGCGGCGTCAGCGAAGAAACGCGCGCGCTGATCCGCGAGACGGCGCAGCGCCTCGGCTATACCAAGCCCGCCGGGCAGGGTACTGCCGGCGAGGTCGCGGTCGTCTTTCACGATCTCGATGCCATCAACAGTGAGCTCTATATGCAGGTGCAGAACGGTGTGCAGCGCGAGGCTCATCGGCTTGGCATGACGCTGCGCGTACGCTGGACCCATGATTCCGGCCAGTTGGAAGAGCTGGCGCGCACTTGCGACGGGCTGATGCTCGTCGGCCCGCATGCCCGTGAGGCCGTGGCGGCGGTGAGTGCCACCGGCGTTCCAATCGTGCGTTTCGGCTGGGTCGATGCGCTCGAACAGATCGACCATGTCGGCGGCACCGACCATGAGGCAGGGCAGGCGGTGCTGGAGTATCTGGTCGGGCTCGGCCATCGGTCCATCGTTTACGTCTATGGCATGCCGGGCCTGCGGGGGCGCCAGGAGCGGCATTACGGTGCCCGAGAAATCGCCGAACGTTATCCTGACGTTGCGCTTCATGTTATGCAGTTTGACGAAGAGAATGGCTTCAGCGCAGCCTTCCGGGCACTCGTGGAAAAAGGCATCCGGCCGACGGCCTTTTTCTGCGCCCATGACGGGCTGGCCCTGACCGTGGTTTCCGAGTTGCTCGGTCAGGGATACCGCATTCCCGACGATATTTCGGTCGTTGGTTTCGGCGACTACTCGCCGGCGACGCAGATCTCGCCGGCGCTGACGACGGTGAGGATGGAGGGGCAGGAATGCGGGGCGGTCGGGCTGCGGCTTTTGCTCGAGCGCATCGAAAATCCACGCCTGCCGGGCATGCCGGCGCGGCGCATCATGATCGCCTCGCGCATTATCGAGCGCCGCTCGGCCGGACCCTGCAAGGCGGCGGCAAGCGTCGATGCCGCCGAGGTTTAACCGCCGAGCGAAGCAATCGCGGCCTTGACTGCGTCCGCGCCGGGCCTGGTCGGCCGGTATTCCAGACCGACGGCGCCGGCGTAACCGTTGGCGAAGATCCAGTCGAGACGTCGGGCAAGGTCGATATCGCCGGAGCCTGGTTCGTTGCGGCCAGGGTGATCGGCGACGTGGACGTGGATGATACGGTCGAGACGGCCGTTCAGCACCTCCTCGGTGCGCTCGTCCATCACGGCGGAATGGTAGATGTCGTAGACGATGCCGATCTCGGGGCGAGCGACGTCATCGATGATGTCGAGGCCTTCGCGGGTCGAATCGAGGAAATAGCCGACATGGTCGATGCGGATGTTGAGCGGCTCGACGCCGAGGCGGACACCGCTGCCTTTGAGGATATCGGCGCCGGCTCTCAGCGTTTCGGTCAGCGCCCGGCGCTGTTCTTGGCGGGTCATGCCTGGGAGATCGTCGCCCGCCTGGGCAATCAGCACCGGCGCGCCGAGACGTTTCGCGACAGTGACGGATTCGGCAAGGCCTTTCAGCCAGGCCTGCCGGCTGGCGGTGTCGGTCAGCGCGATCATCGGTTCGGCGACGAGGCTGGAGACGGCAAGGCCGGTTTCCTTCAGCGCCGCCTCGATCGCATCGAGATCCTTGTCGCTCCAGCGCCAGAATTCGATCGCCGTCAGGCCGGCCGCATGGGCGCGGCGGATGCGATCGGGAAAGCTGTTGCCTTCTTCGGCAAACAGCCACTCTATGCACGCTGAATAACGTCGCATGAAAACTCCTCCCATCTGTTGATGCAGGCATGCGACAGATCGGCGCTTGCCGCAAGAGGTGTTCGGGCGCTTGACGCCCGGGTTCATTGGCGAAACACTTGGCACATCAGGCCGGAATCTCCGGCCTTGCGGAGGAAGACATGGATCTCGGATTGAAGGGTAAGACTGCCGTCATAACAGGTGCGTCGGTCGGCATCGGGCTGGCGATCGCTGAGGGGCTGGCGGCTGAGGGCGCCGACCTCGTGCTGGCAGCACGCGGCGGCGAACGGCTCGAGGCGGAAGCGGCCCGTATTGCCGAGAAGTACGGCGTCAGCGCCGCCGCTGTCGCGGCCGATGTGGCGACGGTTGCGGGAACCGAGGCGATCATCGCGGCGGCGGCCGAAAAAGGCGGCGCCGATATCCTCATCAACAATGCCGGCACCGGGTCGAACGAGACGGTGATGGAGGCGCCCGACGAGAAGTGGCAAGACTATTGGGACCTGCATGTGATGGCCGCCGTGCGGCTGGCGCGCGGCATCGCGCCGCAGATGAAGGAACGCGGTGGCGGGGTAATCCTGCACAATGCCTCGATCTGCGCCGTCCAGCCGCTCTGGTACGAGCCGATCTACAATGTCAGCAAGTCGGCGCTGATGATGTTTTCGAAGACGCTCTCGACCGAGCTCATCAAGGACAATATCCGCGTCAACTGCGTCAATGCCGGCCTGATCCTGACGCCCGACTGGATCAAGACCGCCAAGCAATTGACGGCTGAAACCGGCGGCAACTGGGAAGGTTATCTGCAGAGCGTCGCCAACGAGCACGCCGCCTCCAAACGCTTCGGCACGCCCGAGGAGCTGGCCAACGTCTTCGTCTTCCTGAGTTCGGAGCGTGCGAGCTATTGCATCGGCTCGACCTATTTCGTCGATGGCGGCATGCTGAAGACGATCTGACCGAGACTCCCGGCAGGGCGCGCGGCGGCCGGTCTTTCTCGAGGCTGCCGGGCGTTTCTGTGGACGTTGCCGATACAAGCTATAAATAATAGCTATTTTGTTGTATGTTCACGCTTTTGACGCTATTTGCCTGCTATTGGCAGGATAAATACTGCGACTTCTACAAGGCGACGACGATGCTGACGAAAAAGGGAAAATACGGGCTGAAGGCGCTGGTCGATCTGGCGCGGCTGGCGCCGGGTGAGACCGCCTTCATCAATGACATCGCGGCCCGCAACAATATCCCGAAGAAGTTTCTCGATACCATCCTGCTCGAACTGCGGAATGTCGGCATCCTGCGCTCGAAGAAGGGACCGGGCGGCGGCTATTCCCTGTCGCGGCCGGCAACCGAAATCCGCATCGGCCATGTCATCCGCACGCTCGACGGGCCGTTGGCGCCGATCCGCTGCGCCAGCCGTACGGCTTACGAGGCCTGCGACGACTGTGCCGATCCGGAAACCTGTCAGGTGCGGCGCTCGATGACCGATGTTCGGGACGCGATCGCCGCCATTCTCGACAATATGACCCTCGAGCAATTCGTCGCCGATGGCGGCAGCATCGACGGCGCCAAGGAAGAATTCCCGATCTCCGCCGCCAGCTGATTTAGACCCTGCCGGGCTCCGACATATATTCGCCTGCGGTATGCACCAGCTTATCCCGCGGCAGCGATAGCGCGTGAATGCGGGCGTTGCGCCAATGGCGGTCGAGATTGAGGCCGATACCGGCCGATGTTTCTCCTGCAAGTTCGAACAGCGCGTTTGCTGTGTCGAGCGCCGTTTCCCCGGCAAGGATTGCGGCCGCCGAGGCGGAAAAATGCGCGTCCGCCATCGCTGCCTCCACAGGATTGACCTGGGCAATGTCGAGTTTGCGGCCAGCCCGTTCCAAGGCTGCCGCCGTCGCTTCGATGCGGATGGCGCGTTCGCCGATCTGGGGAAGGACGGTCGTGCTGCGATCGCCAATTGCAGTCATTAGGTCGCTCCATGCGGCCCGGGCGATGCCCAGGCTGACGCCCGCCTTGAGCAGCAGGCCGAGCGAGATGCCGGTTGAATATCCGGAGGAGGGAGCAGGCGCAATCGCATCGGCATTGACATGAAGCGTTCCGACGATCGCCGTCGCCGATCCATTGGTGCGCTGGCCGAAGCCGTCCCAATCGTCGACCACCTGCACGCCTTCTTCACCGGGTGCGAGGTAGAGTGTCACCGGGCGGCTGGGCGGAGCGGTGGCGGCAGCGGCGATCCAGTCGGCGAATAGAATACCGGGCGCCTGACGCGTGCGCCCGCTCAGGCGGTAGCCCGGGCCTTCGGCGGTCAGTTCGGTCCCGTCGGTGAAGGCGGCGCCCGCGAAGCGGTCGCCGAGCAGCACACGGGCAAACAGCGATGCCTTCAAATCCTCGGCAGCCTGGGTGCGGAGCGTTTCCAGTACGCAAAAGTGATTTTCCAGCGCCTCGCCGATCGAGGCATCGCCCTCGGCGATGATTGCAACGATTTCGGCGAGCAGGGCGTTCGACACGTCGAGCCCTTCATGGTCAGGCGGAACAGTGATTGCCGTCAGCCCTGATACCGACAGCGCGTCAAGCTCGGAAAAGGGCAGGATGCGGTTGATATCACGTTCGCTCGCCTGATGCCGGAATGAGGCGGCGAGGTCGCGGGCCGTGGATATCGCCTCCTCTTCGCTTTCGATGCGATGCGCGGGAGGCCTCAGGCTCTCATGAAACTGCGATACCGTTCCCATCGGTCACTCTTTCCTCGACGGTTACAGGAGTGAGGGATTGCCCCTCGAATGATAAGGCCGGTTTTTCTACAAAAGCCGTGTGCTTTGAATTTTCTTACCAGCTTGATTGCCTTGTCCTTTACTCTACTTACGGTGAAGTGGGGCTTTCTTGATCGAGAAATATGATGAGCGACTCTCGTGCTCGCAACAGCGAGGTTTCGAAAATGGCGCGCCAGCCGAGACCGCGTCTGACGCTGGATATTGCCGCTATGCCAACCTATGCGATCGGCGACATTCACGGTCGGTACGATCTGCTTGTGAAAGCCGAGGCGGCGATCCTGCGCGATGGCGCGCAGTTGCCCGGGCGTAAGCTGATCGTCACGCTCGGCGACTATATCGACCGCGGCCCGGAATCGTCACAGGTCATCACCCATCTCATGGAGCCACCGCCTGATGGGTTCGACCGCATCTGCCTTGCCGGCAATCACGAAATCGCCATGCTCGACTATATCGACGGCTGGATCTCCTATGACGATTGGATGCAGATGGGGTCGGCGGAGTCGCTCAAATCCTATGGCCTCGATCCGGAGCATCTGCCGCTGGTCTTCCCCACCGGCGCGAAGCTCGATGTCTTCATCCGCCAGTCGCTGCCGCGTACGCATATCGATTTCATGCGGGCGATGCCTGTCCTGCTGGAAACCCCAAGCGTGATTTTCGTGCATGCCGGCATCAATCCGAAACTGCCGCTCGACAGGCAGACGGACGAGGATCTGGTCCTCATCCGCCAGCGGTTTCTCGAAAGCCGGGTGCCGTTACCAAAACTCGTCGTTCACGGCCATACACCGAACGACAAACCCGACATACGGCCGAGGCGGCTCAATATCGATACGCGCGCCTATCGCAGCGGCAAACTCACCGTCGCCCGCTTGTGGCAGGGCAAGGTGCATCTGTTTTCGACCTGACTTCCGTTTCCTCAGCCGGGTGGGATCGTCTCAGACGACCCCTTCCTCGACCGGCTCTGTCCTCGCTGGTTCTACAGTGGCCGGCCGGTTACGGCGCCAGCCGCGCAGCACGACGTAGAAGACCGGCGTCAGGAACAGGCCGAAGATCGTCACACCGAGCATGCCCGAGAAGACGGCGGTGCCGAGCGACTGGCGCATTTCGGCGCCGGGGCCGGTGGCGATGGCAAGCGGCAGAACGCCGAAGATAAAGGCGAATGCCGTCATCAGGATCGGGCGCAGGCGAAGATGGCTGGCCTCGATAGCCGCCTCCACCGGCGACTTGCCCTCGTCTTCCGCCTGCCTGGCGAACTCGACGATCAGAATAGCGTTCTTGGCCGCAAGGCCGATCAGAACAATCAGGCCGATCTGCGTCAGGACATTGTTGTCCATTCCCCTCAGCGAGACCCCGATCAGCGCCGCGAGCACCGCAAGCGGGACGATGAGAATGATCGCGAGCGGCAGAACCCAGCTTTCATATTGCGCCGCCAGCGCCAGGAAGACGAAGACGACGGACAGGGCGAAGATGTAGATGGCGGTGTTGCCGGTGTGGGTTTCCTGATAGGCGAGTTCCGTCCATTCGAAGGTCGTCCCCTGCGGCAGGATCTTCGCTGCTAAGGCCTCCATCTTGGCGATGGCATCGCCCGTCGACGTGCCCGGCGTCGGATTGCCCTGAAGCGGCACCGAGACGTACATGTTGTAGCGCTGGACAAGCGCCGGGCCGCTGGCATCCTGGATGTCCATCAAGGTTCCAAGCGGAACCAGTGCGCCGGTCGCCGAGCGGACCTTCAGGGCAAGGATGTCTTCCCGGTCCATGCGGTATTGCCGGTCGGCTTGGGCTCGAACTTGGTAGACGCGGCCGAACGCATTGAAATCGTTGACGTAGGAGACGCCGAGATTGATGGAAAGGGCGTTGAAGATATTGGGGATCGGCACATTCAGGAAACGTGCCTTGTCGCGGTCGATCGCCAGGAAATATTGCGGGCTTGCATCGGAGAATGTCGTAAAGACGCCGGTCAGCCCCTCGGTCGTTGCCGCCGCACCCATCATCTGCCGGGCGAGGCCGAGGACGCGCGTCATGTCGGCGTTTTCGAGATCGGAAATCTGCATCTTGAAGCCGCCGGAATTGCCGACGCCACGCACGGATGGCGGCGGGATGGCGATGATGAAGGCTTCCTGGATGCTTTGCAGCTTTCCGTAAAGCTCGCCGATGATCTTGTTGGCGTTCTCTCCGCCTTCTTCACGTTCGGCAAAGGATTTGAACGGGACGAAGACGACGCCGGCATTCGAGGCATTGGTGAATGTCGCCCCGCTGAAGCCGGCAAATTGAACGGCATTGCCGACGCCGGGCACGGTGCGGGCGATATCGCCCACCTGTTTGACGACGGCATCGGTACGCGCGAGCGAGGCGCCGTCAGGTAGCTGTATGACGATGATGGCGTAACCCTGGTCCATGGTCGGGATAAAGCCCGCGGGAACTTTCGTGCCCATATACCAGGTCGCTCCGAGCAGGCAGACGAAGGTGACCATCGCGGCTGTCAACCCTACCCAGCTGCTGACCAGATGCCGAACGGTCCATGAATAGCCGGAACTCAGCCGATCGAATCCATGATTGAAGCCGTCCGCAAGCCCTCTTCCCAGACGGGATGCGACATTCGTGCGCTTGGTTTCATGGTCATGGGTTTTCAGTAATATGCCTGCGAGCGCGGGCGACAGTGTGAGCGAATTCAATGCAGAAATTGCAGTGGTGACGGAGATCGTGACCGCGAACTGCCTGTAGAACTGGCCAGAGATGCCTGGAATGAAGGCTGTCGGCACGAACACGGCGATCAACACCAGCGAGATGGCGACGACGGCGGTTCCGACTTCGTCCATCGTGACATGGGACGCCTGCTTCGGCGTCATCCCGCGCGCCAGATTGCGCTCGACGTTTTCCACCACCACGATCGCGTCGTCGACGACGATACCGATCGCGAGGACGAGGCCGAACAGCGTGAGCATGTTGAGCGAGAAGCCGAAGGCGAGCAGGACGGCGAAGGTGCCGATCAGCGATACCGGGATGGCAATGATCGGAATGATCGCGGTTCGCCAGGATTGCAGGAAGACGAGAACGACGATTGCCACCAGGATGGCCGCTTCGGCGATGGTTCTATAGACCTCGTTGATGGAATCCGAGATGAATTCGGTCGTGTCGTAGACGATACGATATTCTAGGCCCGGCGGGAAATTCTGGGAGATGTCCTTCATGAGCGTCTGGACCTGATGCGCAGTGTCCAGGGCGTTGGTTCCCGGCCGGGCGAAGATGCCGAGAGCAACTGCGGGGTCATTGTTGAGATAACTGTTGGTGACGTAATCCTGTGCGCCGAGTTCGATACGGGCGACGTCCTGCAACTGGACGAGCCGGCCTGATGTCGTCGATTTCACGATGACATATCGGAACTCGCGCACGTCGGAGAAGCGGCCGTCCGTTCGCACCGTATATTCGAAAGCATTCTTGCCGGTGACGGGTGGGGCACCGATCTTGCCGCCCGACACCTGGACGTTCTGATCTCTCAACGCGGAGACGACGTCATCGGATGTCATCCCGTAAGCGGAGAGCTTTTCCGGATCCAGCCAGATTCGCATCGAATACTGGCGCTCGCCAAAGATCTGCACGTCGCCGACGCCGTCAAGTCGCACGAGAACGTCGCGGATGCGGTTGCGGGCGTAGTTCGAGACGTAAAGCTGGTCATAGCGGTGCGACGGCGACAGCAGGTGCACCACCATCATAAGATCCGGCGAGCTTTTGTCGGTGGTCACGCCAAGCCGCTGGACTTCCTCGGGAAGACGGGGAAGGGCGATGGAAACGCGGTTCTGGACGAGCACCTGGACCTTGTCGAGATCGGTGCCGAGCTTGAAGGTGATCGTCAGCGACATGGCGCCGTCGGCGCTGGAGTAAGAAGACATATAAAGCATGTCTTCGACGCCGTTGATCTGTTGTTCGAGCGGTGTCGAAACAGTATCGGCGATCGTCTGCGGGTCGGCGCCCGGATAAGAGGTGCGCACGACGATGGTCGGCGGCGCTATCTCCGGATACTGCGATACCGGCAATTGCGTGTAGGCAATGCTGCCGACGACGAGAAAAAGGATCGAGATGACGGCCGCAAAGATCGGCCGGTCCACGAAAAAATGAGCAAATCTCATTGTCCGCTCTCCGCGCCGGCAGTTTCCGGCGGAGCGTCCTGCCGCTCCTGCGGCAGTTCGGTCATCTGAGGCGTGATCTTTGCGCCCGGCCGGGCGCGCATCAGGCCGTTGACGATGATCGTCTCGGTGCCGTCAAGGCCCTCGCGTATGACGCGGTAGCCGTAGAGGCGCGGTCCGGGCCTTACGGGCTTGGTCGAAACCGTGCCGTCTTCGGCGACGACATAAACGACGCGCTCATTCTGGTCCGAGCCGATGGCCTCGTCGGGGACGAGAATGGCCTGGTAGGTGTTGGAGGCTTCGACCTGTATGCGACCGAACAGGCCGGGCTGAAGGACGAGATCAGGATTGGGGAAGCGGGCACGCAGACGAATGGTGCCACTCTCATTGTCGACCCGGTTCTCGGCGAAATCGAGCTTTCCCTTGAACGGTTTGGCACTGGGATCCGAGATCGTGACGGACACATCCAGTCCGCCACCGCCCTGCTGCAGATCCTTGCCCAGTTTGCGCGCGGTGTCGGCGAAATTCAGCAGCCGGCGCTCGTCGACGTCGAAATAGAAATCGATCGGATCGAGCGAAACGATCGTCGTCAGCACAGTCTGGTCGGTCTGCACAAGGTTGCCGGCCGAGATCAGCCGGCGGTCGATGCGGCCGCTGAGCGGCGCCTTGATCTCGGTATATTCCATGTCGAGAGAGGCGCGGTCGGCTGCGGCCTGTGCGCCGCGGACATTGGCCTCGGCCGAATCGAATTCGCGGCGGCGATCATCCAGCGTCTGGGCTGACTGGCTGCCGCTCGAAGTTAGCGATTGTGTGCGCTTATATTGCGCATCGGCAAAGACCAGGGCGGATTGCGCCGATTCGAGTGTGGCCTTTGCCTGATTGAGCGCGGTTACGAACGGCCGCTGATCGATGACGAAGAGCAGATCGCCCTGCTTGACCAATGCGCCGTCCTGGAAATGAATTTCCTGCAGGTAACCACCGACGCGCGATCGAACCGAGACCTCGTCGACCGGCTCGAAGCGGCCGATGAATTCGTCGCTGTCGACGACATCGCGAACGACCGGCTTGGCGACGGTGACGGGCGGGGGCGGCGGGGCGCTCTGGGCCAGCACGGGGAGGGGCATGAATGCGGCGATACAGCCAAGCACCACCATCTGTCGAAGCGCGTAAGTCATACCGGTCCCCCAATCTCGACGGTCGATTTCACTGCCGCCAAACCTAAGATGAAGTGATGCTGTACATGTCTTGCTGCTTTGACCGAGGGTCTCTGCCCCCGTGATTTCCCCGGCGTTCAATCCCTTGGAAAAGGAAGGCCGGCACGCAATGCACATCCGAAAAATCGTAACCCTATGGAATTGGACTATAAACGGCAGCGGCGAAAAATTGCAAATGCCAATTGGTAACGATTCCGGAATCCATCAAAACGTCACAGAGGGTATCAGCTCTCGACGATTTCGTCTTTGCCGGGCGGCAGGGCGGCGAGTTCGGCCCAGTCGAGCTCCTGTTCCAGCATGTGAAAAACATCGTCGTCGATCTCGTCGGCGCGCCGCATCGCCGCCAGTCTGCGGCGTTTGGCGACGATGACGTTGCGGCGCTGCTTGTCGAGCCTGCTGACCTCGCGCGGGTGTTTCCCATCAGCGGTGATTTCGCGCTCGGAGGTGTAGACGTCGCGCAGGATGCGGGTGGATTTGTCCTCGCCGCCGGCGAGTTCGGCAAGGGCCGCATCGATCAACGTGACGCGGGCCTTGGCGAGGTCGCGATCCAGGGAGGTGTCCGGGTCGAATTTCAGGAAACGGATCAGCGGCCCGAGCGTCAGCCCCTGGACGATGAGCGTGCCGAGAACGACGGCCAGCGCGCTGAGCAGGATGATATCGCGATCGGGGAAGTCGATCGGCAGAGCGAGCGCGGTCGCCAGCGTGACGAGGCCGCGCATGCCGCACCAGCCGGCAAGCAGGCTGGTCGCGAAAGTCGGAACGGCTTGTGTCGTGCGTCCGCGCGCGGCGAGAAAGTTGATGAGGCGGTTATAGATGAGCACCCAGGCCAGGCGGACGACGATGACGGTGACGAAGACCATGGCGGCGAAGGTGATCGCGAAATTCAGGCGGCCGGGATCGAGGTCGAGGACAATCTGACGGGCCTGCAGACCCATCAGCAGGAAAGCGAGCACGTTGAGCAGAAAGACCGCGGCTTCCCAGACCGAATAGGAATGAATGCGGTGGCGGGCCGTCTGCCGCTCGGGCATGTAGCGGGCGATCACCATCGCATAGACGACGATGGCCAGAATTGCCGAAAGGTGCAGCCGCTCGGCGATGATCCAGGTGCCGAAGGTGGCGACGAATTCGAGCAGGGTGCCGCCGAGCGTGCCGGCAAGCCTCGGGCCGACGACCATATAGAGACGGCCCATGAGATAGCCGAGGATGAGGCCGCCAGGCACGGCGAGCGCCAACTCCGCCAGGGCGCCGGCGAAGAAGGCGGGACTTGCGGCGGCTGCCACCGCAGCGCTGAAGATCAGCAGCGCGACTGCGTCGTTCAGGAGGCTTTCACCCTTCAGGATCACATAGGTCTGGCGCGGCAGGGTGAAGCGGTCGAGCATGGCGGTCGCGGCTGCCGCATCCGGCGGTGCGACGATGGCGCCGAGTGCCACGGCTGCGGCAAGCGGGAGGCCGGCCATCGTCACGCTGACGGTGGCGACGGCTGCGGCCGTCAGGATCACGGCGATCGCGGCGAGAGAGAACAGCGGCAGCCAGTTGCGTCTCAACGTCCTCGGCGGCAGATCGTAGGCGGCGTCGAAAAGCACGGGCGCAATCAGCAGCGCCAGCGCAAGCTCGGGATCGATCGCGACCTCGGGCGCCCAGGGCACAGCCGCGACGATGACGCCGGCGATCGCCAGCATTGTCGGATAAGGGATCCGGAACTTCCTGGAAAATTGCAGAAAGACGATCGCCACCAGCAGCAGCGTCAGCATGCTTTCGAAGAACGCCATCGAGCTCCCCAATGCGCGCCTCCGGCGGAGGCTGTTCCTGCCGCAGAATTAGGGCGGAGCTGGGCTGCGACTACTGGCTGGTGCTTGTAAACGGCGAAAGGAGAAACTGTAGGATATGCTTGGCCCGGTCTGCGGCATTTTAGCCGCCATTGCTGAATCTGCCGTCCATGCCCTTGTGCAGTGCACATGCTCAATATATCTACCGATATTATGAGGATGCTTATAAATAACGGTCACAGGTTTCATGAACGCCACTCCGACCCTCGGTTTCCTTCTCCACGACGTCGCACGGCTGCTGCGCAAGCGGTTCGAGCAGCGCGCGAAGTGCCTTGGGCTGACACGGTCGCAATGGCAGACGCTTGCCTATCTCTCGAATAACGAAGGTATCCATCAGGGCGGCCTTGCCGAAATCCTGGAAGTCGAGCCGATCACGCTGGTGCGCATTCTCGACAAGCTCGCCGAACGCGGGCTGATCGAGCGCCGCCAGCACCCGACCGACCGGCGCATCTGGCTGCTCTATATGCGCGACGAGGCGCACCCGTTGCTCGCCGAAATGCGCGAGCTCGGCGACACCACCCGCGCAGAAGCGTTGCAAGGCGTTTCGCCAGAGCAGCGCGAGCTGCTTTTCCACATCCTATCCGTAATGAAGACGAACCTGGTTCAGGCATGCCGGAGCCCGGTTGACGAGAATGAGACGAACGATGGCTGATCAATCCCCCCTCCGCGTCGTTGCCGACGCCAATGCCAAGACTCCTGTCGAAGACAATGAAGCGAAACAGCAGGAAACGGTAGCCGAAGCGCCTTCATCCAATTCAGCGCCGGCTGCCGCCGTGGCTGCGCCTGGCGGCAACAAGGTCCGCCGCCGGCGCAGTCTCACGCGGCCGATCCTGTTTGCCCTGCTGCCGGTGGCGCTCGTCGTCGGCGGTTATTATTACGTCAATGGCGGCCAGGTGATGTCGACCGACAACGCCTATATCCAGGCCGACATGGTCGGACTTACCACCGACGTCTCGGGCATCGTCGACCAGATCAACGTGCATGAGAACGAGGCCGTCAAGGCGGGGCAGGTGCTCTTCAGCCTGCGGTCGGATTCTTTCAAGATCGCGCTTGATGGCGCCAAGGCGCAGCTCGGCGCGCAGCGCAACCAGATCATGAATCTCAAGGCCAGCTATCAGCAGTCGCTTGCCGAGATCACGCAGGCGCAAGCCGATCTGCCTTATTATCAGGATCAGTTTGACCGGCAGCAAAACCTCGTCAACAACGGTAGCGCGACGCAATCGGCCTATGACGAAGCCAAGCACAATCTGGAAGCCGCGCAGCAGAAGGTGACCGTCGCCAAGGCGGAAGCCGCAACGACGCTCGCCCAGCTCGGCGGCAATGCCGACCAGCCGGTGGAGGAAAACCCGCTCTATCTGCAGGCCAAGTCGCAGGTCGACAATGCCCAGCGCGAACTCGACCACAGCGTCGTCAAGGCACCGTTCGACGGCATCGTCACCAATGTCAACGCGCTGCAGGTCGGCTCCTACCTGCAGGCTTCGCAACAGGCCTTCTCGCTTGTTGCCACCGACCATCTGTGGATCGCCGCCAGCCCGAAGGAAACCGAGCTTACCTATGTCAAGCCCGGCCAGACGGCCGATATCTATGTCGACACCTATCCCGGCGTGACATGGAAGGGCAAGATCGAGAGCATCAGCCCGGCCTCCGGCTCCAGCTTCTCGCTGCTGCCGGCGCAAAATACTACGGGCAACTGGGTGAAGGTCGTCCAGCGTATTCCGATGCGCGTCAGCATCGAGGACACCGACGGCAAGCCGCCGCTACGTGTCGGCATGAGCACGGTGGTCGATGTCGAGACCGGTCATGCCCGCGGCCTGCCTGATTTCGTCAACAAGCTTCTGGGCCGGCCTCAGGGCAAGGATCATGAGTAACGCTGCCGCTTCTCCGGCGACGCCGATTGCCAATCGCGGCGCGATCACGGCCTGCGTCATTCTCGCCGTCATCATGCAGGCGCTGGACACGACGATCGCCAACGTGGCGCTGCCCTATATCCAGGGCAGCGTGTCGGCCTCTGCCGACCAGATCAACTGGGTGCTGACCTCCTATATCGTCGCGGCGGCCATCATGACGCCGCCGTCGGGCTTTCTCGCCGCCAAGTTCGGCCGCAAACGCGTGCTGCTCGTCGCCATTGCCGGCTTCGTGGCGGCCTCCGTTCTCTGCGGCCTGGCGCAATCGCTGAACCAGATCGTCGCGTTTCGCCTGCTGCAGGGCCTGTTTGGGGCATCGCTGGTGCCGCTTTCCCAGGGCATCCTCCTCGACATCTACACGGTCGAGGAGCGCGGCTCGGCGATGGCCCTTTTCGGCGTCTCGGTCATGGTCGGGCCGGTGCTTGGGCCCGTCATCGGCGGCTGGTTGACCGACAATATCAGCTGGCGCTGGGTGTTTTATATCAATGTGCCGATCGGCGCGCTGGCCTTCATGGGCATTGTCGTCTACGTCACCGAGACCAAGAGGGATCTGCTCGCCAAACTGGACTGGTTCGGCTTCGGGATGATGAGCCTCGGCATCGCCGCGCTGCAGCTCTTCCTCGACCGCGGCGAGCAGCTCGACTGGTTCTCTTCCGGTGAGATCATGCTCGAGGCGTTGATCTGCGCCTCAGCCTTCTATCTGCTGATCGTGCATACGCTGACGGCGGAGAAATCCTTCGTGAACCCGAAGCTGTTCCTCGATCAAAATTTCTCGATCAGCATGATCTTCATCTTCGTGGTCGGCATTACCTATCTCGCCTCACTGGCACTGATGACGCCCTATCTGCAGACGCTGATGGGCTATCCCGTCATCACCGCCGGCATCGTCATGGGGCCGCGCGGGCTCGGCACCATGCTCTGCATGTTCATCGTCGGGCGGCTGGTCGGCAAGGTCGATACGCGCGCGTTGCTGGCGCTCGGCTTGGGGCTCACCGCATGGGCGATGTACGACATGACCGGCTGGACACCCGACGTCTCGCAATGGACGATCGTCTCGGTCGGCTTCATCCAGGGCGCCGGCCTCGGCTTTCTGTTCGTGCCGCTGACGACGATCGCTTTTTCCACGCTGCCCGCCCATATGCGCGGCGACGGCACCGGTCTCTACAATTTGTCGCGAAACATCGGCTCGGCGGTCGGCATCTCGATCGTCTCGGCGCTGATCGTCGAAAACACGCAGAGCAATCATGAATCGATCGCCGCCTATGTGACGCCGTTTAACCACGCCTTCAATGCGGTGGCTGCGCAGGGGCTCAGCCCGGTGACGGCGGCCGGCCGTGCTTCGCTCAACGAGATCATCACGCTGCAAGCGACGATCATCGCCTATATGGACGATTTCAAGCTGCTGATGCTGATGTCGCTTGCGGTCATTCCGCTGGTTCTGCTGTTGCGCAAGCCGAAGGCAGCACCCGCCGTCGACCACAGCGCCGTCATGGAATGAACTCCAGGCGTTGCCGCAATTCCGGACGGAAAAACCGCTTCGCACTTTTCCTGGAATTGCTTTAGCGAAACGGCTTGCTGAGATATCGAGATCCCTGAATGCCGAAGCGCCATGGTGCTTCGGCATTTTTCGTGATGCCGATGCGTTTTCCCGAGACGATCGGCACCGGGGCCGACGGCGCGATCGCATAGGGCGGGCGATCGAGCAGCCTGTCATTGATCTCGATGTCGATGCCGAGCGCCTGGCAGAGCTTGCCGGGGCCGCTGCAGAGCGACGTCAGCATATCGGTGCCGCGCCGCTCCATCATTAGAGGGATTCCCGTTTCCGGCTCCAGGGCGCGGATGAGTGCAGCCGCGCCAGGATGGCAGACGAAATTCAGGCACCAGTACATGCCGTAGATGCGGTAGATATAGACATTGCCCGGCTTGCCATACATGGCGCCGTTGCGCTTGGTCGGGCCGCGGAAGCTGTGCGAGGCCTCGTCATCGGGGAAATAGGCTTCGGTCTCGGTGATGCGCCCGCCGACGCCGTCCACGGTCAGATGGCAGCCGAGCAGGTCGCGGGAGACGGCGATCGCATCGCGCTCGAAAAATTCCCTGAGGCTTTCGCCGGTGAGCGTGCCGGCGCCGATCGCGCCTGATATCGTTCCACCATCGGTCATATCAGACGCAGATAACATTCAGCGCGCTCGCCGTCATCCCGAAACCGCTTCATGTTTTTCGGCCAGAGACATCAGCGGCCCGCATTCGGATCGCGCATCGGGATCGAGGATGATGTGACCGAGACCGGGTCGCTCGCCGGGAAGGAATCTTCCAGGCCCTCTTCCAGCTCTTCTTCGAGCAAAGCAGGATCCTTGCTGCGCGCGCCGTCGCCATGGGCAGGTTCGATTGCTGCGGCAAGCAGGGCCTTGGCCCGCAAGACGGCATTTTCCGACGTTAGCTCAGGCGTGCTGCGCAGCGTCACGGCAATGCTGTCTTCGCCTTCGCCGCCGAATTCGACGACGAAGCCGTCTTCCGTCTGGTAGACGGTGATATCGTTGAGTGCCATGGCCGTTCTCCGAGGGCGCTCATATTAGCAAGGCGCAATTTAGTGAAGCGCGTTTTCGGAATTTTGTCGAGCGAAGACCTTTACCAGCCAGTCGATGAAGACGCGCACGCGCGGCGAAAGCTGGCGGTTGCGGGGGTAAAGCAAGGAAACCGGTGTCGGGGTCAGCGGAAAGTCCTGCAGTATCTGGACCAGCGTTCCCGCGGCAAGATCTCCTTCGGCGTGATAGCGTGGGATCTGGATCATGCCGAGGCCCATCCTCGCCGCTGAGATATAGCTTTCGGCGGCGTTGACCGCGATGGTGGCGGGAATGGTGATGTTACGCACCGTGCCGTCGACGGTGAATTCGAGCGGCAGCAGGCTGCCGGTGCCGCTGGAGTGGAAGCCGACCATGCGATGGCCGGCAAGCCGATCGGGATGCTGCGGCAGGCCGTTGCGGGCAATGTAGGCAGGAGAGGCGAGTGTCACCTCATCGAGCATGGCGACGCGCCGGGCGACCATGTCGCTGTCTTGCGGCGTGCCGACGCGCAACACGCAATCGATGCCCTCACGCACCAGATCGATCAGCCGATCGCCCTCACTCATGTAGAATTCGATCTCCGGATAGGTCTCCAGGAAGGACGGCAGGCTCGGCAGTACGAAATGGCGGGCGAGCGTGCCGTGCACGTCGACACGCAGCATGCCCTTCGGCTTGGCGCCGGCAAAGGCTCCTTCGGCTTCCTCGATATCGGCAAGGATCGACAGGCAGCGTTGGTAATAGGCTTCGCCATCAAGCGTCGGACTGACGTGGCGCGTCGTGCGCTGGAGCAGGCGCACGCCGAGGCGGGCTTCCAGCCCCTTGACCGCATCGGTGACAGTCGAGCGTGGCAGACCGGTGTCATCGGCGGCAAGCGTGAAGCTGCGGCGTTCCACGATACGGCAAAACACGCGCATGGCGTCAAATCTGTCCATCTGTTTGTTCGTTATTCTCGGATAGTGATGCCGAAGAATGCCAGATTATCCGCAAAAGGAAAAGGCGCATCTTCTCCTCATCGAAAACGCGCTGCGGCGCAGAATGAAGGAGAAGGACAATGGCTTCCCACGAAAACAGCAAGGTCGCACTGGTGACCGGCGCTTCCCGCGGCATCGGCGCAGCAGTCGCCGAGCGCCTCGCCAAGGACGGTTTCACCGTCGTCATCAATTACTCCGGCAATGCCGCTCCGGCCGAGGAACTGGCAAAGAAGATCGAGCAGGCCGGCGGCAAGGCGCTGACGGCGAAGGCCGATGTCAGCGATGCGGAAGCCGTCCGCCGCATGTTCGATGCCGCGGAAACCGCTTTCGGCGGCGTCGACGTGCTCGTCAACAATGCCGGCATCATGATGCTCTCTTCGCTTGCCGAGGCCGATGACGCCAATTTCGATCGCCAGATCAGTGTCAACCTCAAGGGCACCTTCAATACGCTGCGCGAGGCAGCCAGGCGTCTGCGCGACGGCGGCCGGGTCGTCAACTTCTCGACATCCGTCGTCGGCCTGAAGCTCGAAACCTACGGCGTCTATGCCGCTACCAAGGCTGCGGTGGAAACGCTGACGGCGATCATGGCCAAGGAGATGCGTGGCCGCAACATCACCGTCAACGCCGTCGCGCCCGGTCCTGTCGCCACCGAGCTTTTCCTTAACGGCAAGTCGGACGAACTCATCGCCCGCACGGCGAAAATGAACCCGCTGGAACGCCTCGGCACACCGGAAGACATCGCTTCTGCGGTTGCCTTCCTCGCCGGCCCGGACGGCGGCTGGATCAACGGACAGACGCTGCGCGCCAATGGCGGCGTGATCTGACGAAAGACCGGCGGCGGTCTCCAGGCTGCCGCCAACTCAAAGTTTCCACTTCAAGCAATCCCAATCGAACCCAGAAGGAATAGGATCATGAGCAAGCAAGTCATCGTCATAACAGGCGCTTCCAGTGGTTTCGGCGCGCTTACCGCCCGCGCTCTCGCTAAGGCCGGCCACACCGTCTATGCCGGCATGCGCGCCACGGAAAGCCGCAACGCTCCCGCCGTCGCCGATGCGGCTGAATTCGCCAAGGAGAACAATGTCGATCTGCGCTCGGTCGAACTCGATGTCGCCTCCGACGCGTCGGTTGTATCAGGTATCGCCAGGATCATCGCCGATGCGGGTCGCCTTGATGTCATCATCCACAATGCCGGCCATATGTCCTTCGGCCCAGCCGAAGCCTTCACGCCGGAACAGTTCGCCGAACTCTTCGACATCAACGTGCTCTCCACCCAGCGCGTCAACCGCGCGGCACTCCCCTATCTGCGCAAGCAGGGCAAGGGCCTGGTGGTCTGGGTATCGTCGTCGAGCAGCCGCGGCGGCACGCCTCCCTACCTCTCGCCCTATTTCGCCGCCAAGGCGGCGATGGATTCACTTGCCGTCTCCTATGCCGGCGAGCTTACCCGCTGGGGTATCGAGACCTCGATCATCGTGCCCGGCGCCTTCACCAAGGGCACCAACCATTTCGCCCATTCCGGCTCGCCCGCCGATACGGCCCGCGCCGCCGAATACAATGAAGGGCCCTACAAGGGCGTGCCGGAACAGGCGCTGCAGGGCCTGGCAGCGCTCGAACCTGCCGACGCCGATGCCGGCGCGGTTGCCGTCGCCATCGTCGATGTCGTTGGTAAGCCGTTTGGCACCCGGCCGTTCCGCGTCCATATCGATCCGTCCGAGGACGGCGCGGAGATCGTCAACGGCGTCGCCGATCGTGTCCGGGCGGAATTGTTCCGCCGCATCGGTCTCGAGGACCTACTGAAGCCGGCGGCCGGGAATTGAAACCCGGTCCGCCACCGCGCGGGGGAACAAGGAGCCAGCCATCATCGCAATTATGTGAACGTGATTGCGGAATTTTTCCTTACAATCCTGTGGGGAGTGCGTATATCTGCTTTATCGCGAGAGAGTGGAATTCCCTGCCCTTCTCTTTGCGAACCTCCAGAGTCTGCCGCGCCCTTGCTACGGTGCGACAGGCTTGATGTTCAAAGTTGCAGATTGCGGCCCGTCGAAGGTTTCCCCTGCCTTCCGGGCCGTATTTGTTTTGGCGCTCAACCGTCGTTCAGTTTTGCCTCGACCAGAAGTTTCACCAGCCAGTCGACGAAGACGCGGACCTTGTTGCTGAGGTGGCGGTTCGGCGGATAGACGACATAGAGCGGCAGCGGATCGCGGCGCCAGTCCGGCAGCACGCGGACGAGTTCGCCCCTTGCCATCGGCTCGCGCGCCATGAAGATCGGCACCTGCGCGATGCCGAGGCCGGTCAGCGCCGCCGTCAGATAGGTGCGGCTATCGTTGACCGAGGCGATGTAACGCGGGCTGGTCTCGATCACCTCGTTGTGCCGGCGGAATTCGAACGGCAGCGTCCGGTTGTTTTGGGCGCGGAAATAGTTGACGGTGTAATGATCCGCCTCCAGATCCTCGGGCCGCTCGGGCATGCCGAATTTCTGGATGTAGCCCGGAGAAGCGCACGTGATCATCTCGACTTCGGAGACGCGCCGCGCAATCAGCGATTGGTCGGCCGGCGTGCCGGCGCGCAGCGCGCAATCGACGTTTTCTGCAAGATAATCGACCGTGCGGTCGCCGACACCGAGGTCGATACGGATATCGGGATAACGCTGATAGAAATCGCAAAGTGCCGGAACGACAATCCAATCGGCGAAAGCGCCGGCCATCTCGACACGCAGCCGTCCGCTCGGCAAGCTCTGCGAATTGGAGAGGCTGCCATCGAGTTCTTCCAGTTCCGAAATGATCTGGGCGGCGCGTTCGTAATAAAGCGCACCGTCCGTGGTCACCATGACCCGGCGCGTGGTCCGATTCAAAAGCTTGGTGCGCAGATGCGCTTCCAGGCCCTGGATGAGATTGGTCACCGTCGCCTTGGGCATGGCGAGCATGTCGGCGGCGCGGGTGAAATTGCCCGTCTCCACGACACGAATGAAGACGCGCATTGCCGAGAGCTGATCCATCGGTTTCAAATCCGCAGTTTGCGTTGCACCATTGTTCGAGATCTGGAACAGTGTTATCGCGTTATAGCTTCTTATTCCCTGGTTGGAATAACAATATCTTTTTTGTAGAAAATGCAAGCGGCGGACGTTGTCTGCTTGTGGCCGACAAAAGAGACCGGAAGCATGACGGTGGAATGGAAAGATATGATGCTGGATAAGGTGGCCATCGGCCCCGTTTCCGCACGCATCTACCAGGGCGCCGATTACGGCAAGGGTCCGCCGATCGTGCTTTACCTGCATGGCGGCGCGTTTCTGGATAGCGACAAACACGTCGACCGGCCGGTGGCGATGAGCCTCGCCAAGGCCGGCGCCATCGTCGTTGCCGCCGATTACAGCAGCCTTTCCGGCAACCTGTTTCCAAAGGCGTTGGAAGTCTCCTTCTCCGTTTTCACCTATCTCGCCAACAAACGCGCCGGTCTCGGCGACCGCAAGTCGCTGCTCTTCGTCGCCGGCGAGGAGGCGGGCGGCAATGTCGCCGCCGGCGTGGCGCTGAAGGCGCGCGACCAGATGCCGGACGCGCTCGACGGCCAGGTTCTGATTTCGCCGCTGCTCGATCCCTTCATGGGCACTTCCTCGATCCGCAAGGCTGAAGCCATCGGCATGCGCCAGCGCTGGACGGAAGGTTGGAGCCACTATCTGAGCGGCGGCGGTTGCCATCCTTATGCGGCGCCTTGCCTCTGTTCGCGTATTTCAGGCGTCGCGCCGGCGCTGATATTCACCGCGGAGGATGATCCTCTGCACGACGAAACGATTGGTTACGGTGTCCGCCTGAAACAGGCCGGCGTCGGTGTGCGCCAGCATGTCCTTCCCGCCGGGACGGGCTGGCCCTCGATTTATGGTGGGAAATCCGACGGAGCGCCCGACTGGCAGGAAAACGTCAGCCGCCATTTTGGAAGCTTTCTTCGGGAGGTAAGCGTCCAACCGCAATTGCATTGAAGAAGACCTGATATTTCGGCGGCTTAGAGCCGCAAGGAGAGTACTAATGACGTCCAGAAGTAAGCGCTGGGCCCTGATGGGCGCCGGCATAGGGCTTGTTGCGTCCATTTCCGGCGCTGCATTGTTTTTCGAATTGCCGATGAGCACGACCGCTACAGCTGCTTCCGCCCCCGCGGAGACTCCCGCTGTGCCGGTGACGGTTGCCGTCGTCGCGGCGCGCGACGTGACGGCCTGGGAAAGTTTCTCCGGCCGTCTCGAAGCGGTCGACCGGGTGCAGGTGCGTTCCCGTGTCGCCGGCGCCATCCTTTCGGTGGCCTTCCGCGAAGGGGCGCTGGTCAAGCAGGGCGACCTGCTCTTCACCATCGACCCGGCTCCCTACCAGGCGAGCGTGGCGCAGGCGCAAGGCCAGGTCGCTTCGGCCGAGGCCAAGGTCAGCCTGGCGCAGACCGAACTCGATCGCGGCCGCAGGCTTTCCGACAACCGCACCATCTCCCAGAGCGATCTCGATCAGCGCCAGAGTTCGCTGGCTGAGGCTCAGGCGGGGCTGCGTTCGGCGCAAGCTGCCCTGCAGTCTGCGCAGCTCGATCTCGATTACACTCAAGTGCGGGCTCCGGTTTCCGGCCGCATCGGCAAGATCGAGGTGACTGCCGGTAACCTCGTCGCGGCCGGTTCGACCTCGCCGGCGCTGACGACGCTCGTTTCGGTCGATCCGATCTATGCGAGCTTCAATGCCAGCGAAGAGATGGTGACGCGGGCGCTCGCCCAGCTTCCGCAGACGGACAGCGCCCTGCCTCCCGTCGAGCAGATCCCGGTCGAAGTCGGCACGCTGACCGACAGCGGCACGCCGATCAAGGGCAAGCTGCAACTGATCGACAACGAGGTCGATGCATCAAGCGGCACGATCGGCGTTCGCGCCGTCTTCGATAATCCGGGCGGGCGTCTCATCCCCGGCCAGTTCGTGCGGGTGCGCATGGGCCAGCCGAAGGCCGAGAACAAGATCGTCATCAGTGACCGCGCCGTCGGCACCGACCAGGACAAGAAGTTCGTCTTCGTCGTCGATGGCGAGAACAAGGTCGCCTATCGGCAGGTCCAGCTCGGCACAGTGGCTGACGGTCAGCGGGTGGTCGAAGGCGGCCTGAACGTCGGCGAGAAGATCGTCGTCAACGGTCTGCAGCGCATCCGTCCAGGCGCAGTCGTCGCGCCTGAGATGGAAGAGAAGGTCGCGACCGCGCAGTAAAGACTTTCGCCTTCCCCTGAGGGGGAGGGCCAATACTCGAAATGATACGACCCGCCGGCGGCTCCCAAACCGCCGGAGAGGGACTTTGCATCCATGTTCACCCCGGAGAGGGCTTTGATATGAACATCTCCAGATTCTTTGTCGACCGCCCGGTCTTTGCCGGCGTTCTTTCGGTCCTCATCCTGGTTGCCGGCCTGATCGGCCTGCGCGCGCTGCCGATTTCCGAATATCCAGAGGTCGTACCGCCGTCGATCGTCGTGCGCGCTACCTATCCCGGCGCCAACCCAAGCGTCATCGCCGAAACGGTGGCGACGCCGCTCGAAGAGCAGATCAACGGTGTCGAAGGCATGCTCTATATGGCCAGCCAGGCGACATCGGACGGCGTGCTCAACGTCACCGTTACCTTCAAGCTCGGCACCGACCCCGACAAGGCGCAGCAGCTCGTGCAGAACCGCGTTTCACAGGCCGAACCGCGCCTGCCGGCGGAAGTCCGTTCGCTCGGCATCACGACAGTCAAGAGCTCACCCAACTTCATCATGGTCGTCAACCTCGTCTCCGACGGGAACAATCACGACATCACCTATCTTCGCAATTACGCGACCCTCAACGTCAAGGATCGGCTCGCCCGCATCGCAGGCGTCGGTCAGGTGCAGGTTTTCGGCGCCGGCGACTATTCCATGCGTGTCTGGATCGACCCGCAGAAGGCCGCCGAGCACAATCTTGCCGCCAGCGACATCAGCAGCGCGATCAGTTCCCAGAACATCCAGGCCGCCGCCGGTATCATCGGCGCATCGCCGAGCCAGCCCGGTGTGGACCTGCAGCTCAACGTCAATGCCCAGGGCCGCCTGCGCACGCCCGAGGAATTCGGCAACATCATCGTCAAGACGGGCGCCAATGGCGAGATCACCCGCCTTCGCGATGTCGCCCGCATCGAGCTCGGTGCTGCGGACTACACGCTGCGTTCGCTGCTCGACGGTAAGCCGGCCGTCGCCGTCGCCGTTCTTCAGGCGCCGGGTTCGAACGCGATCGAGATCGCGGACAATGTGAACGCGACCATGGATCAGTTGCAGCTCGCCATGCCTGAGGGCGTCAAATACGAGATCGTCTACGATACGACGAAATTCGTGCGGGCCTCGATCGAGAAGGTCATCGACACGCTGCTCGAAGCCATCGCGCTCGTCGTCCTCGTCGTCATCCTGTTCCTGCAGACGTGGCGCGCCTCGATCATCCCGCTGATCGCCGTTCCTGTCTCGATCATCGGCACTTTCGCGGTCATGTATGTCTTCGGCTTCTCGATCAACGCGCTCAGTCTGTTCGGACTGGTGCTTGCGATCGGTATCGTCGTCGACGACGCGATCGTGGTGGTCGAAAACGTCGAGCGCAATATCGAGGAAGGCCTGTCGCCGCGGGCTGCCACCTACAAGGCGATGAGGGAAGTCTCCGGTCCGATCGTCGCGATCGCGCTGGTGCTCGTCGCGGTGTTCGTGCCGCTTGCTTTCATCTCCGGTCTGTCGGGTCAGTTCTACCGCCAGTTCGCGCTGACGATCGCGATTTCGACCGTCATCTCGGCCTTCAACTCGCTCACGCTGTCTCCGGCGCTGGCAGCCCTTCTCCTGAAGAGCCATGATCAGCCGAAGGACTGGCTGACGCGGTTCATGGACGCTATCTTCGGCTGGTTCTTCCGCGGCTTCAATCGTGTCTTCGGAGCGGGCTCGAATGCCTACGGCAAGGGCGTTGGCGGGCTGTTGTCGCGCAAGAGCATCGTCATGGTGATCTACCTGGCGCTGGTCGGTGCGACCTACAGCCTGTTCAGCACGGTCCCCGGCGGCTTCGTGCCGTCGCAGGACAAGCAGTATCTGATCGGCTTCGCCCAGTTGCCGGATGCCGCAAGCCTGGACCGTACGGAAGACGTCATCAAGCGCATGACCGACATCGCGCTGGCGCAGCCGGGCGTTGCCAATGCGATTGCCTTTCCGGGCCTGTCGATCAACGGCTTCACCAACTCCTCGAATGCCGGCATCGTCTTCGTGACGCTGAAGGACTTCGAAGAGCGCAAGACGCCTGATCTCTCAGGCGGCGCAATCGCCATGGCGCTGAACCAGAAGTTCGGCGTCATCCAGGATGCCTTCATCGCCATGTTCCCGCCGCCGCCGGTCAATGGTCTCGGCACGACGGGCGGTTTCAAGCTGCAGATCGAGGATCGTGCCGGCCTCGGCAACCAGGCGCTCGACGAGGCGACCAAGGCCGTGCTTGCAAAAGCCTATCAGACGCCTGAGCTCGCCGGGCTGTTCTCCAGCTTCCAGATCAACGTGCCGCAGCTCTATGCCGATCTCGACCGTGCCAAGGCCGAGCAGCTCGGGGTTTCCGTCACCGACGTCTTCCAGACGCTGCAGATCTATCTCGGTTCGCTCTACGTGAACGACTTCAACGCCTTCGGCCGCACCTACAGCGTCCGTGTGCAGGCCGATGCGAAATTCCGCGCCCAGCCGGAAGATATCGGCCAGTTGAAGGTCCGATCGGCATCGGGTGAGATGATCCCGCTTTCTGCCCTCTTGAAGGTGGAGCCGAGCACCGGTCCGGAACGCGCGAACCGCTACAACGGCTTCCTTGCCGCCGATATCAATGGCGGTCCGGCACCGGGCTTCTCGTCTGGTCAGGCGCAGGCGGCAATCGAGAAGATCCTTCACGAGACCCTGCCTGCGGGCATCGACTTCGAATGGACGGATCTGACCTATCAGCAGATCCTGGCAGGCAATTCCAGCATCGTCGTCTTCCCCCTGGCACTGTTGCTCGTCTTCCTCGTGCTGGCCGCCCAGTATGAAAGCCTGACGCTGCCGCTTGCGATCATCATGATCGTGCCGATGGGCGTGCTGGCCGCGCTGACCGGCGTCTGGCTCACCGGTGGAGACAACAACATCTTCACCCAGATCGGTCTTGTGGTGCTTGTCGGTCTATCGGCGAAGAACGCGATCCTTATCGTGGAATTCGCCCGCGAACTGGAGTTCGAGGGAAGGACGCCGCGGGAGGCCGCGATCGAGGCCAGCCGCCTTCGCCTTCGCCCGATCCTCATGACCTCCCTTGCCTTCATCATGGGTGTCGTGCCGCTCGTCGTCTCCACCGGCGCTGGCGCGGAAATGCGTGCGGCCATGGGTGTCGCGGTCTTCTCGGGCATGATCGGCGTGACCTTCTTCGGCATCTTCATGACGCCGGTGTTCTATGTGCTGCTGCGGCGGCTGACGGGCAACCGTCCGCTCATCCAGCACAAGCCGGACGAACACAAGGAAGAAGAGGCGGAGGTCATCCGGCTCGCGGCGGAATAAACGGAATTCAACCTTCCTTTGTCGAGTAAATCGGGCGGGAACTTCGGTTCTCGCCCGTATCGTTTTCAGGGTGTTCCACAAAAATGCGTTACGTCCGTCAAAACGGTTTGCAACGATGGGCGAGGGGACTATCAAAGACGGACAACAGTTGGGAGGACTGAATGACGAGTTCGAGAGAAGGTCATGACGGCAGGCGGATCGCCTTTCTCGGCACCGGCCTGATGGGCGCGCCGATGGCTCGCCGGCTGCTTGGCGCGGGCTTTGCCGTCACCGTCTGGAATCGCGATCCCGGCAAGGCCGAGCCGCTTGCGGGAGACGGCGCGATCTGCGCTAAAACACCTGATGATGCCGTCTCGGGTGCCGACGTCGTCATCACTATGCTCACCAACGCCGAGGCGGTGAAGGACGTGTTGTTCGACCGCGGAGCGGCCGATGCGATGACGCCTGGCACAACCGTCATCGACATGAGTTCGATCGCCCCGCATTTCGCCCGCGACCATTCGGCGAGGCTTGCCGACCGCGACATCCATCATGTCGATGCGCCGGTATCAGGCGGTGTCGTCGGGGCGGCAGCGGGTACGCTTGCGATCATGGCGGGCGGTGACAAGGACGTGGTCGACGGGCTTGCAGATGTCTTTGCGCCGATGGGGCGCGTGACCCGCGTCGGTCCAAGCGGGGCGGGCCAGCTCGCCAAGCTTGCCAACCAGCAGATCGTTGCGGTGACGATCGGCGCCGTCGCCGAAGCGATGATGCTGATCGAAGCGGGCGGCGGCTCGCAGGCGGCCTTCCGGGACGCCATTCGCGGCGGCTTTGCAGAGAGCCGTATCCTTGAACTGCACGGCAAGCGCATGGTCGAGCGGCAGTTTACGCCAGGCGGTTCGTCCAGCAACCAGTTGAAGGATCTGAACGCCGCCATGGAGACAGCCAATGCCCTGTCGTTGACACTGCCGCTGACTGCGGCGGTGCATGCCGAATTCAGCGAATTCGTCGCCAATGGCAATGGCGAAAAGGATCACAGCGGCCTGCTCCTCCATCTCGAAGAGAAGAATGCCCGGCCGGGAGGAAAGAAGTGACGGACAGCCATTCGCCGAAGCGGCGCCTACGTTCGCAGGACTGGTTCGACAATCCCGATCATATCGACATGGCAGCGCTCTATCTCGAGCGCTTCATGAATTACGGCATCACGCCGGAAGAGCTGCGCTCCGGCAAGCCGATCATCGGAATTGCCCAGAGCGGCAGCGATCTTACGCCCTGCAACAGGGTGCATGTCGAGCTTGCCAAGCGCGTGCGGGACGGCATTCGCGATGCCGGCGGCATTCCGATCGAGTTTCCGACACATCCGATCTTCGAGAATTGCAAACGCCCGACAGCCGCACTCGACCGCAATCTCGCCTATCTCGGCCTCGTCGAAATCCTCTACGGCTATCCACTTGACGGCGTCGTGCTGACCACCGGCTGCGACAAGACCACGCCTTCGGCGATCATGGCGGCTTCGACGGTCGATATCCCGGCGATCGTGCTCTCCGGCGGCCCGATGCTCGACGGCTGGCACGAGGGGGAGCTGGCGGGCTCCGGCACGGTGATCTGGCGGATGCGGCGGAAATATGCAGCAGGCGAGATCGATCGGGAGGAATTCCTGCAGGCGGCGCTCGATTCTGCGCCTTCCGTCGGCCACTGCAATACGATGGGCACCGCTTCGACGATGAATGCGCTGGCCGAGGCACTCGGCCTTTCGCTGACCGGCTGTGGCGCCATTCCGGCCGCTTACCGCGAACGCGGCCAGATGGCCTACCGCACCGGGCGACGCGCCGTCGAAATCGTGTTCGAGGATCTGAAGCCGTCGGATATCCTGACGCGCGAGGCTTTCCTGAATGCGATCCGCACCAATTCGGCGATCGGCGGCTCGACCAACGCGCAGCCGCATCTGGCCGCGATGGCGAAGCACGCTGGCGTCGAACTCTATCCCGACGACTGGCAGGTGCATGGCTTCGATATCCCGCTGCTGGCCAATGTCCAGCCGGCGGGCGCCTATCTCGGCGAGCGCTTTCATCGTGCCGGCGGCACGCCGGCGATCATGTGGGAACTGCTGCAGGCCGGAAAGCTCGACGGCAACTGTCGCACGGTGACGGGCAGGACGATGGCCGAGAACCTAGAGGGCAAGGAAGCGCGCGACCGCGAGGTTATCAAGCCGTTCGCCGAGCCGCTGAAAGAGCGGGCGGGCTTCCTCGTTCTCAAAGGCAATCTCTTCGATTTCGCGATCATGAAGATGAGCGTGGTCTCGGAGGATTTTCGCCGGCGCTACCTTGAGGAACCCGGGCACGAAGGCGTCTTCGAGGGCAAAGCGGTGGTTTTCGACGGTTCCGAGGACTATCACAAGCGCATCAACGATCCCGAACTCGGTATCGACGAAAATACCATCCTCGCCATCCGCGGCGCCGGGCCGATCGGCTGGCCGGGTTCGGCTGAGGTCGTCAACATGCAGCCGCCGGATCATCTCCTGAAGCGCGGCATCCGCAGCCTGCCGACGATCGGCGACGGCCGCCAGTCGGGCACGGCGGACAGTCCCTCGATCCTCAATGCCTCGCCGGAAAGTGCCGCCGGAGGCGGCCTCGCCTGGCTTCGTACCGGCGATATCATCCGCATCGACTTCAACCACGGGCGCTGCGACA
Source organism: Rhizobium sp. WYCCWR 11128 (assembly GCF_013416305.1). Lineage (NCBI taxonomy): Bacteria > Pseudomonadati > Pseudomonadota > Alphaproteobacteria > Hyphomicrobiales > Rhizobiaceae > Rhizobium > Rhizobium sp. WYCCWR 11128. Next base: position 295,957 of record NZ_JACCEZ010000004.1, on the reverse strand, counting down.
TGCTGGTCGAGGACGCCGAGATCGAACGGCGCAAGGGCGACGGCATCCCGCCAGTGCCGGCGGATGCGACGCCATGGCAGCAGATCTACCGCCGCTCGGTGACGCAATTGTCGGACGGAGCGGTGCTGGAGGGAGCGGCGGAATTCCGCCAGATCGCAAAAACCCCGCCGCGGCACAACCACTGATCTTGAAGGTGCTGCAGACTGCAAGTCCTTTGATCCAAAAAGGGGAAGGTCGTAACGAACAGTTCACCTAGTCATTAGTTCGGTCGTCAGGACAAGGCTTCATTAATGCCGGCTTGAGACCATATTGCCGTAATGCAAGCTTCTAAGGCTGGGACCGCGTTGCCAGAGAAAAAAGCCACACGATCCGAACACGAGTTTCAGGATCTTCTGCGTCGGCTCGAACTCGCTCTCGATGCATCCCGGATCGGTGTCTGGGAGCACAGCATCGAGCAGGACGGGATCTTGTGGGATGCGCAGATGCATCGTCTCTACGAGACCGGCGAAACCTGCCGGCTGGTGCCGGCATCGCTTTGGTCGAATGCCATCCATCCCGATGATCGCGAGCGGGCCGAACGCGACTTCGAGCAGGCGATAACGACACGCGGCGCCTATAATTCACAATTTCGGATCGTGCTGCCGAGCGGTGAAATCCGCCATTTGCGTTCGCGCGCGCATTTCTATGTCGATGCGGAGGGTCTGCCCTCCTTCATCGGCGCCGAATGGGATGTTACGGCCGACGTCCTACTCAACGCGGAACTCGCGCGGCAAAAGGTGGTGGCCGAGGCGAGGGCGCTGGCGCTGGAAGAAAGCAATGCTCGCATCGAGCATGTCGCCGATCATGACTATCTCACCGGCTTGCCGAACCGGCGCCTTCTCGACAAGCGGCTGGCGGAGTTGCCGGCCGACAAGAGCATCACGACGCTTGGCGTGCTGCATCTCGACCTCGACCAGTTCAAGCAGATCAACGACAGCCACGGTCATGCGGCAGGCGACGCCGTTCTCAGGGCCGCAGCACTTCGAATCACCGCCGCCATTCCTGCAAATGGCGTGGTCGCCCGCGTCGGTGGCGATGAATTCGTCATCGTGCTGGTCAATTTCACCGATCTCACTGAGCTGAAGCTGATCACCGAAGACCTCCAGCGTCGGCTGCGGAAGAAGATCCGCTTCGGCCAGGAGATGCTGCAATCCGGCGCCTCGATCGGCGTTTCCTGGAGCGGCGATCGGCGGGCGCGCAACCTGCTTGCCGAATCCGATTTGGCGCTTTACCAGGCCAAGAAGCTCGGGCGCAGCCGTGTCGAATTCTTCACGCGGCAATTGCAGGAGGATCTGCGCTCCAAGCGTCGCCTCACCGAAGAGCTGAAGCTCGGGCTGGAGCGCGGTGAGATAATTCCCTATTATCAGGTGCAGCTCGACGCCCGGACCCGGGAGGTCATCGGCTTCGAGGCGCTGGCGCGCTGGAAACACCCCGAAAAGGGCGTGCTTGCTCCGGGGGTATTCCTGAAGATCGCCGACGAGCACGGGCTTGCGGCGGAGATCGACGCGGCGATCCTCAAAAGCGTTCTCGAAGACCGGTTGTTCTGGCTGTTGCGCGGCCTTGCGGTTCCGCGCATCGCCGTCAATATCTCGGCGTCCCGCCTTGCCGATCCGGCGTTGCTCGACAAGCTGAGGAAACTCGATATCCCGCCCGGCGCGATCGTCTTCGAACTGGTTGAGACGATTTTCCTCGACGACAGCGACGAAAAACTGCTCGATCATATCGGCGATATCAAACAGATGGGCATCGACATCGAGATCGACGACTTCGGATCGGGCCATGCTTCGCTCATCGGTCTCGTCAAGCTGCGGCCGAAGCGGCTGAAGATCGACCGGCAGCTCGTCACCGAGGTCGTCAGCTCCGCCGAGCAGCGGCGCGTGGTGGGGTCGATCGTGGAAATCGCCAAGGCACTCGATGTCGAGGTGATCGCCGAGGGCATCGAGACCGAGGCGCATGCCGTCGTGCTGGCGCAGCTCGGCTGCGACGGTCTGCAGGGTTATGCGTTCGGTTATCCCGCACCGGCGGCCGAGACAGAGCGTCTTTTCTCATCGCCGACGAGCCGAATCGAAAAGCAGAAGACCGCGATGCTGAACGGCCGGTGATCCTTCCGCGGGCGACGGTCGTCGCTCCCGGTTTTTTGCCGCGTTGCGGAGGTGATTTCGGACGAATGCTTCTCTCGTCTTTCAAATTGGCAGGCGGTATCTTTTCGACGCGGCTTTTTATTCGCACCGGCTGGAAGATAATTGAGGCGCAAGTAATTTTCTTGAGCTTGCAACGGCATTGTTTCATGGTAATGCGGAAACGAAGCTTTCTGTATTGCATCGAAAAATGATTATACGCGTCGTCAAGTCGATGAGCGCGGCTCTCCATCGTTCGCAGGTGCAATCGGGGGCTGGGGCCTGACAATTGCTTTGCCGTTGCCGGGATGGACTTGCGGGACATTCAATCTGGGAAAGTTGCATGAATTCGGAATTTGCCGTTCGTTCGATGCGGCCCGGCGAACTGGAACTCGTGCTCGAATGGGCGCGTCAGGAGGGCTGGAACCCTGGCCTCGACGATTCGCTTGCATTCAACGAGGCCGATCCGTCGGGATTTTTCGTCGGCTCCATCGGTGAAGTCCCCGTCGGCTCGATCTCGGTCGTCAAATATGGCGACACTTTTGCCTTCCTTGGCCTCTACATTGTCCATCCCGATTTTCGCGGCAAGGGTTACGGCAAGGCGATCTGGGCGACGGGCATCGCCAGCGCGGGAGACCGCACGATCGGTCTCGACGGCGTCGCCGCACAGCAGGACAACTACCGCAAGGCCGGCTTCGAACCCGCCTATTCCACCATTCGTTACGGCGGTGTCGCTACTTCCTTGCCGGTCTCGACGCTTGTCGCGCAGCCGGTGCTGGATTCACGCCTCGAAGGCCTGCAGCGATATGATTCGGCGATCTTTCCGCAGTCGCGGGATGCCTTTCTCGCTGCCTGGTGTACCGGCCGCAAGGGCCGTCGTTCGGCGGTGGTGCGGAAGAGCCACAAGATCCGCGGTTACGGCACGATCCGCCGCTGCTACGAGGGCTACAAGATCGGCCCGCTCTTTGCCAACGATGCCGACAGCGCCGCGGCGCTGCTTGCCGAATTGATCCCCGAGGCGAAAGGGGCCGCGGTCTTCATCGACATTCCCGCAGAGAACCACGAGGCGGTCGCGCTTGCCGAAGGTATCGGCCTTCAACCGGTATTCGAGACGACACGCATGTATCGCGGGCCGGCGCCGACCATTCCGCTGAAGCACGTCTTCGGCGTGACGACGCTGGAACTCGGTTAGAGCCTTTCCTGACCAGGAAAGGCTTTAATCCAAGGGTGAGGCGGGCACGGTTTGTGCCGAAGCTTTCGGACGGCCCTTTTCGGCGATCGCGATGCCGCCCAAGGTCAGCACCAGCGCGATCACATGGAACGACTGCAGCTGCTCGCCGATCAGTGCGACGGAGAGCAGCGTTCCGAACACCGGCACGAGATTGATGAAGAGGCCGGCCCGGTTGGCGCCGATTGCGACGACGCCCTTGATATAGAGGATCTGCGCCACCAGCGAGGGGAAGATCGCCGTGTAGAGAGTGATGACCCAGCCGGCCTGGTCCGGCCATTGCGCGGCACCGCGGCCCGCCTCCCAGAGGAGCAGCGGCAGCGAGGTCAGCATGGCGCCGAGCGCTGGGACCGCCATCAGCGTGCGCCAGTCGAGCGGCGGCTTCCAGCGCAGGAAGATCGTGTAGACCGAATAGGCGGCAATGGCGATCAGCATCAGCCCGTCGCCGCGGTTGAGGCTTAATTGCAGCAGCGTTGCGAGGTCGCCATGCGCGGCGGTCAGAGCGACGCCGATCAGCGTCATGCCGAAGCCGAGACATTGCGCCAGCGAGATGCCGGTACGGAAGAACATGAAATTCAGCAGGAAGATCAGCATCGGGATGCCGGCCTGCTCGATGGCGACGTTGATCGCGGTCGTATATTGTACGGCCGAATAAAGCATGGCGTTGAAAAGGGTGTAGCCGATGACGCCGTAGAAGAGGAGCAGCGGCAGGTTCTTCCTCACCACCGGCCAGTCCTTCCGCAGTTGCGGCACTGAAATCAAGGCGATCATCGCCACGGCGAGGAACCAGCGCAGGAAGGTCAGCATCATCGGGCTGATATGCCCGAGCGCGAGTTTGCCGGCGACGGAGTTGCCGCCCCAGCAGAGGGTGGCGATAGCGAGGCAGATATAGGCCGTGGCTTGCAAGAGCGTTCTTCCCGTCTTTCCGCGATCGCCGAGCGGCGTTTTGTGACGGGAAATAGCCTGTCGGCTGCTGATTTGTCACGTAAAAAGCCCAATCTGCTGTGACAACAGGGTCGCTTTCCAAAAAACAAAGCTTTATAGATGCGCGGGTTTGAGCAGGTGCGCGGTTCCGCGCCGGTAATAGGAAGAGTTGGATGACGAACGTAGTCGTGGTCGGTTCGCAATGGGGTGACGAAGGCAAGGGCAAGATTGTCGACTGGCTTTCGGAGCGTGCGGATATCGTTGTGCGCTATCAGGGCGGACACAATGCCGGCCATACGCTCGTCATCGACGGCACGAGCTATAAGCTCTCGCTGCTGCCGTCCGGCGTCGTGCGCCCGGGCAAGATGGCTGTCATCGGCAACGGCGTCGTCGTCGATCCGCATGCGCTGATCGCCGAAATCGGCCGGCTGGAGGCGCAGGGCGTGACGGTTACGCCTGACAATCTGCGCATTGCAGACAATGCGACGCTCATTCTTTCTCTGCACCGCGAGCTCGACGCGATGCGCGAGGATGCTGCGTCGAACAGCGGCACCAAGATCGGCACGACGCGCCGCGGCATCGGCCCGGCCTATGAAGACAAGGTCGGCCGCCGCGCCATCCGCGTCATGGATCTTGCCGATCTCGAGAGTCTTTCCGGCAAGGTCGACCGTATCCTGACGCATCACAATGCGCTTCGCCGCGGCCTTGGCGTTGCCGAAGTCAGCCACCAGGCGATCATGGACGAACTGACCTCGATCGCCGATCGGGTACTGCCTTTCCGCGATACGGTCTGGCTTTTCCTCGATAAGGAGCGCCGCAAGGGCGCCCGCATCCTTTTCGAAGGTGCACAGGGCAGCCTGCTCGATATCGATCACGGCACCTATCCCTTCGTGACCTCGTCCAACACAGTCGCCGGCCAGGCCGCTGCCGGTTCGGGCATGGGTCCGGGTTCTCTCGGCTATATCCTCGGCATTACCAAGGCCTATACGACGCGTGTCGGCGAAGGCCCGTTCCCGACCGAACTGACGGATGAAATCGGTCAGTTCCTCGGCGAGAAGGGTCATGAATTCGGCACGGTGACGGGCCGTAAGCGCCGTTGCGGCTGGTTCGACGCGGCACTCGTACGCCAGTCGGTCGCCACCAACGGCATCACGGGCATCGCGCTCACCAAGCTCGACGTGCTCGACGGTCTCGAGGAATTGAAAATCTGCGTCGGCTACATGCTCGACGGCGAACAGATTGATCATCTTCCCGCAAGCCAGGGAGCGCAAGCTAGGGTCGAACCGATCTACGTCACGTTGGAGGGATGGAAGGAATCGACCGTCGGCGCCCGCAGTTGGGCGGATCTGCCGGCACAGGCGATCAAATATGTTCGCCAGGTCGAAGAGCTGATCGGGGCACCCGTCGCGCTCCTTTCCACCAGCCCGGAGCGGGATGATACGATACTTGTGACCGATCCGTTTGAGGATTAAGCTCACGGGTCACTGTGGAGGATGGTTCGGTAGGGTACCGGACTTCTTGAGAAAGTACTGATGGCGGATTTTATTGCAGTCATTCGGCGGGCCGTTGACGGCCTGGCTGAAAATACCCCCGAGATGCGGGTGAAGGTCTACGAACGTGCCCGCGGCGCAGTGCAGCGGCAGCTCGAGAACATGAAGCCGCGTCCGCCGGAAGCCATGCTGCAACGCCAGCTCGAAAAGCTCGAGGCTGCCATCCGCGAAGTGGAAGGCGAACACTCCGAGGCGATGCCGCTCGATGAGCCGGTTGCAGCCGCCGTCATCGCGTCGGAATCTTTCGAAGAACAAGCGGTTCCCGACGAAAGCGAACCGGCGCCGGCGCCGGAGACGGCTGTCGAGGAACCGGTCTACGAAGCCTATGCGGAACCGCAGGCGGCCGAGGCCGTAGACGAGCCCGATCACGTGGAGGCCGCCGCACCAGAGGAGGCTGAGGAAGAGGTCGCTGCCGAGGAGCCTCTTTCCCAGGAAACACTGGTTTCCCCTGAACCATCTGTTCCCGCGGAAACCCCTGTTCCGGCGGAAATCCCTGTTTCCGCCGAGACACCGGTTTTGCCGGAGACATCCGGTCCGGCCGAGACATACTGGCATCCCTCGCATGAGGAGGAAGCGCCGGCCGAGGAATGGCATGCCAGCGAGGCGCGCGACGTCGCTGCCGAAGAGGTGCCGGCCGAACATGACGGCTGGGAAGCGCCGCCTGCCGAACATCGCGACGAGCAAGCCGGCGAAGACCGTGCCGAGGAGCAGCATCCTCTAGAAGCCGACGAGGTCGCGGACGAACCTGCGGCCGTGGAAAGCGAGGAGCCGGAGGCCTACGAGCCCGTCGAGCCGTTGCAGCCGATCACCCGCGGCATAGACCACGCATCCAACCGCCTGGTGGAGCCGGTCGCCGATTTCGATCGTCCGCAGGAGTTCGTCGAGCACAGCCGCGAGGAGCCGTTGCAGGCCGAAGCTGCGGCGCATTTCGACCCCGTCTGGACCGAGCCCGTTGCCGAAACGCCGGCTCCGGCGCCCAAGGATGCGGAGACCGAATGGGCGGAAGAGGAACTTCGGCAATATTCGGAGACGGCGCCGGCGCCGATTACTGCCGACGCCTCGGCGCGCGCCTTCGAGGAGGTGATATCGAGCCTCGAAAAAGTCGCACCCGCCGCCGTCATGCCGGCCGCCAAGGAAAGTTTTTCCTGGGAGACGGCTGCCTTCGACGATCTGCCGCCGATCGAGGCCGGCAACAATAAGAAGACGCCGGTTGCCTCTCATTTCGACGATGTCGATATCTTCGCGGAAGTGCACAACGGCAAGCCAGCGCCTGCTAGCGGCGCGCCGAGCGAGGACTGGCGAGAGGCGAAGGCGCTGCGCGGCTACGACCGCCGCGGCTCTGTCGCTGCTGATGACGATGACGCCAATCCGTCGATGGATATCGATCAGATTGTCGCCTCCAAGCTGCAGGGCAAGAGCTTCCGTATGGAGCCGAAGCGCCGCCGCTTCGGCATCGGCACCGTGATCACGCTCATCTTCGCACTCATCCTGATCGGTGGCGGCGCCTATGCCGGCTGGACGAACAGAGAGGCGCTGGTGGCGATGGTCGACGGGCTCGTCAGCTCGGCACCGTCGCAGGCGACCAGGAACGAGGCGGCAACCTCACCGGACGGCTCGACGACGACGCCTGCCCAGCCGAGCGCGGTGACGCCAGCCCAGCCAACCACACCAGGAGCGCAGAATACTCCAGCGGCGCCGGCGCAGCCGAACCCGAACCCGAACCCGCAAGTAGCGTCAGCGAACAATGACGGCGCTGCGGCCAATTCGAAATTCACCCAGCGGCTGCTGACCGATGGAACCGAGGTCGACAGCGGACCGGCGACGGTGCCGGGAACGCCGACCGCGGAAGGAAAATCGGTCGCCGAACAGAATGTTGCGGCAGCCGATACGCCGCCTGCTAGCGCGCAGGGCGATGCGGCACCCGCCGACACGCGGACGCCGAACGGCCCGGTGGCATCGCCGCCGCAGACCGCGCCCGTCGGTTCGTCGCAAAAGATGTTCCTCTATGAGGAGCGCATCGGCCAGAGCTCGCCGACGGCGATCGAGGGATCAGTCGTCTGGAGCGTGCAGCACGAGGCCGGCCAGGATGGCCGGCAGGAGGCGACGGTGCAGGGCAATGTCACGGTTCCCGAGCGCAATCTCTCGGCTCTCGTGACCTTCAAGCGCAATTCCGATCCGTCGCTGCCGGCAAGCCATCTCGTCGAGATCGTCTTCTCAGTGCCGCCGAATTTCGAAGGCGGCAGCATCGACAGCGTCCAGCGCATCTCGATGAAGCGCACGGAGCAGGACCGCGGTGACGCGCTGATCGCGGTTCCGGCCAAGATCACCGACGATTTCCACATGATCGCGCTCAACGACTACCCCGATGCGCGCAAGGCCAATCTCGACCTGATGTCGACCCGCAACTGGATCGATATTCCGATCACCTACCGCAACGGCCGCCGCGCGCTGCTGACGATGGAAAAGGGCGGTACGGGAACGGACGCTTTCAATACCGCGATCAAGGAATGGACTGCGCTCGGAGATGTGTCGACGAGCCAGTGACGGTTTCCCGATCTTGGCGCAGTGCCGAGGCTGCGGACAAAGATGAATGAAAAAGAAAAGGCGGGCCGCAAGGACCCGCCTTCTTCAATTGTATCACGCGAGGGGTTTATGCCGTGGCTTCGACGACCCGGACGGCCTTGGCGCGTTCCAGGGCTTCCTTGCGGACGGCGTCTTGCACCTTTTCGAAGGCGCGGACTTCGATCTGGCGAACGCGTTCGCGACTGATGTCGAATTCAGTCGAAAGGTCTTCCAGGGTCACTGGATCCTCGGCAAGGCGGCGAGCCTCGAAGATGCGGCGTTCGCGCTCGTTCAGCACGCTCATCGCTTTCGCCAGCATGCGCCGGCGAGTGTCGAGCTCGTCCTGTTCGATCAGCACGTCTTCCTGGCTGTCATGGTCATCCACCAGCCAATCCTGCCATTGGCCGCCGTCACCTTCGGCTGCCTTGATCGGCGCGTTCAGCGAGGCGTCGCCGGAGAGGCGGCGGTTCATGGAAATGACCTCCTCCTCCGAGACGTTCAGCTTGGTGGCGATCTCCGAGACGTGCTCCGGCTTCAGGTCGCCGTCATCAATTGCCTGGATGCGGCCTTTCAGCCGGCGCAGGTTGAAGAACAGCCGCTTCTGGTTGGCGGTCGTGCCCATCTTCACCAGCGACCACGAACGCAGGATATATTCCTGGATCGAAGCCTTGATCCACCACATGGCGTAGGTGGCGAGGCGGAAGCCGCGCTCGGCATCGAACTTCTTGACGGCCTGCATCAGGCCGACATTGCCTTCGGAGACGACTTCGCCGATCGGCAGGCCGTAGCCACGATAACCCATCGCGATCTTCGCAACGAGGCGAAGATGGCTGGTGACGAGCTTGTGGGCGGCATCGCGGTCGCCATGCTCGGCATAACGCTTGGCGAGCATGTATTCCTGCTGCGGCTCCAGCATCGGAAACTTGCGGATTTCGTCGAGGTAACGATTGAGACCGGCTTCACCGGCGGTAATGGACGGCAAGGTATTTCGGGCCATAGTGCACCCTCCTAAAGTGAATTCCGGTTCCCGATGGAAACGCATCCTCGCGTTAAAAAAGGCAAACCGGGACGTGCGGCTCTACTGCGAGCCCGCACTAAGTCAATATACAGATAAGTGTGGCGAAACGGCGGTTCAAGGTGCCGCTCACGCAGGTGTGAGTTGGGCAGGCGGCATTCGGAGCCCGGCTTTATCGCCGCAGCGCGTCGACCAGTTCGACCATATCATCCGGCAGCGGCACCTCGAAATGCATGATTTCGCCGGTGCGGGGATGCTCGAATTGCAGCATGAAGGCATGCAGCGCCTGCCGGCCGAAACCGTTGACGACATTGCGGATCTCTTCGGGCAGGAGATTGGCCTTGGTCTTGAAGCCGGCGCCGTAAACCGTGTCGCCGAGCAGCGGATGGCCGATATGGGCCATGTGGACACGGATCTGGTGGGTGCGCCCGGTTTCGAGGTGGCACTCGACCAGCGAGGCGAACGCGGTCGCGTCCGGCTTCTCATGGAAGCGCTCGATCACCTGGTAGTGCGTGATCGCCTCGTCGGCGTCCTGACTGTCGGGGCGTTTGACGGCGCGGCGCGTGCGGTCGCCGGTGGCGCGGCCAAGCGGCGCGTCGACCGTGCCCGACAGCGTGCGGGGCCGGCCCCAGACGATTGCCTGATAGGCCCGCTCCAGCGGCATGGTGCGGCCATGGTCGGCAAATTGCAGCGACAGGTGGCGATGGGCAATGTCGTTCTTGGCTACGACCATGACGCCCGTCGTATCCTTGTCAAGACGGTGGACGATGCCGGGGCGGCGCACGCCGCCGATGCCGGAGAGCGTATCGCTGCAATGGTGGATCAGCGCGTTGACCAGCGTCCCCGTCCAGTTGCCGGCGCCGGGATGGACGACGAGACCGGAAGGCTTGGAGATGACGATGACGTCGTCGTCCTCATGGAGGATATCCAGCGGGATATCCTCGCCCTGCGGCGTCGGGTCTTCCGGCTCGGGCAGCGTGAGTTCGAAACTGTCGCCGGTGCGCACCTTGCGCTGCGGGTCGGTGACGGGTTCGCCGCGCAGAAAAACCTGGCCGTCCTTGATCAGCGCCTTGATGCGGCTGCGCGAAAATTCCTCGCCGACCTGCGCCGTCAGCCAGGAGTCCAGCCGGCCTTCGGCAGTTTCATCGGCGGTCAGGACTTTTCTATTGCCGGCTGCTTGTTTAAAGGGGTCGCTCAAGACGCTTCTTCTCCGACGTATTTTTTAGAACGGGACGCACAGATGACAGCAATCGAGCCAGACGACCAGGAAGAGAAGCCCCTTGATCCGGCGATGGAAAGTGTCCGGCGCAAGATGGTCCGCCTGCAGATCGTCTCCGGCGCCATCATGTTCGTGAGCCTTATGGCGGTCTTCGGCGCGGTTGTCTACAAGGTGATGCACAGCGAGCCGAAGGAGACGGCGTCCGCCGTTACCGCCTCCGGCGTGCCCTCGGATGCGCCGCTTGCGGCAACCGTTTCCCTGCCGCTCGGCTTCAAGGTGCAGTCCACTTCGTTTTCAGCTGGGCAGCTTCTGTTCTACGGCGAAACGGTCGAGGGCAAGAACAAGGCGCTGGTCTACGATCTCAGGACCGGCCGCACCGTCGCCGACGTCACTGTTACGGGCAATTGAGGCCGGCATGGCCGCCGTCCCGATCGACATCGACAGCGCCGACGATCCGCGCGTCGCTGAATTCCGCGAGATCCGCGAGCGCGACCTGACGGGGCGAGAGAGCCGCTTCATCGCCGAGGGCACCGTCGTGCTGCGCATGCTCGCCGAGGCGCATGCGGCAGGCCGCGGCTTTTTCGCCGAGAAGATCCTGCTGCTGCGCAACCGCGTCGAGGGCGTGCTGCCCATCCTGGAGCGGTTTCCGGCCGATGTGCCGGTCTATGTCGCCGGGGCGGATGTGCTCGACGGCGTCGTCGGTTTCCATCTGCATCGCGGCGTTCTCGCGCTTGGCCGGCGACAGGATCGCGGGGAGGCGGCACTTCTCGACGCACTGCCGGAACGGGCGCTGGTGCTCGTCGGCTGCGGCATTTCCAATCATGACAATGCCGGCTCGATGTTCCGCAATGCGGCCGCCTTCCGGGCGGATGCAGTGCTGCTCGACGAAACCTCCTGTGATCCACTCTACCGCAAGGCGCTGCGCGTCTCGGTCGGTTCGGTGCTGAGCGTTCCGCACCGCCGCGGCGGCAAGGCGCTGGATGTGCTCCTGGCGCTTGCCGAACGGAGCTTTGCCATCTGGACGCTTTCACCGCACGGCAAGACCGATATCCGCGCCATTCCGGCCTCGACGCGCATGGCGCTCGTCGTCGGGACCGAGGGCGAGGGGTTGCCGGAGGCGCTGCTTGCGCGATTCCAGAGCGCGCGCATTCCACAGTCGGAGGAACTCGACAGCCTCAATGCTGCGACGGCGACGGGGATCGCGCTGTTTTCCATGGCCTCGGCGATGGGCCGGGTCTAACGCATATCCCTCTCAAATCGGAATCGATTTTCTAGGTTCTGTGTCAATTCAAACATAATGGCGCGCCGCGCGTCCTATCGGACGCTCGGGGGATCGGCGAGGATCGCGGTTGCCCTGTCGGCAAGGCTGACACGATCGTTCGGGTTCTTTTCCGCAGCTTCGACGAGGAGCGTGCGGATCGGCGAGGAGGGACCCTCGTTCAGGGCGGTCAGCGCCACCATATTGGCGGCGATCGAGGCGATCTCCTCGCGGATCGCACCATCGCGTCCGGCTACGGCCTTTGCCTTTTGCAGGCGCTCGGCCAGGGCGGCGCTGCGTTTGCGGACATCCTCGCCCATCTCAGCCGTGACGACAGCGGTGTCGAGCGCGGACGCGGTCGTGTCTTCCGTAATTTCCGCCGGCAGCTCCGCGGCCATCCCGGCAAGGCCGGCGTCGCGCAGCACCCGGTTGACCTTGCGGATCTCGGCGTTGGCGGCCTTCAACTGCTCCTTCAACTTGGCGATCTCCTGCTGGCGGCGAGCGACCAGGTTTTCCTTTTCTGTGGCGGTAGCGCTCTCGCGGGCGGCCTTATCCTCCAGGCGGATCACCATATGCTGCTGCTGGGTCAGTTTCTGTTCGGCATCCTTGGCGCGCTTCTGCAGCAGGCTGACGTCCTGGCGCAGTGTGTCGCGTTCGTCGCGCAGCGCGTTGACACGGAATTTCAGGCTCTCCGCCTCGGTCTCGCGCGCGGCTAGGTCTATTCTCAGCCCATCGGTCTGTTCACCGAGCTTGCTCAGCCGGGTCCGCATCGTCGCCAGTTCGCTCTCCTTGTTGGCAGCGGACTGCTCGGCAATATGCAGATTGGTCTTCAACTGGCTGATATAGTTCTCGTCCTTGCGCAGATGCGAGCGCTGGTCGGCCGCCTCGACATGCATCTCGCCGATCTGGGCCTGCAATTCGCCGATCTCGGCGGCAAGCCTGCCGGCATCGACGGCGAGGGCGTCGTGGCGAAGTTGGAACGACAGGGATTTCTCGCGCTCACGCAAAAGGTCCTGGGTGGTGCGGGCGTTTTCGGCGGCATAGAGCGCGCGCACCATGTCTTTCTGGGCGCGGACCTCCTGCGGGCTCAGCGGCATCGTCGCTTTCAGCCGGTTCTCGGTATACCAGACGATGCGGCGGTGAACGGCGGGCGAGACCAGAAAGACGAGGAAGGCCGCGGTCAGGAAGCCCAATCCGAACAAGAGAGCATATTCGATCACGGCGCGGCCATCGGTAAGAAGGTTGATACGAGGTCAGCCGCGATGATTAAGCACGCGTGACGCGCATGGCAAGGCCGCCGGTGGGGACGGCGGCAGATTCCAGCGGCTTTGAGGCCTCAGAAGGGGTTCCAGGTCGGCGCCTGGGTGATCTTGAGATAGCCGACATTGACGCCGAGGCGAGCACCGACGCCGGTGCGGATCGGCACGACCAGCACGTCGTTGTTCTTGAGCAGCGTCATGCCGAAGCCGGCGATCACATAGGCCGAGCCGCTGACACCGCCGAAGCGGGCATAGATGCCGTTGACGGAGGGCAGGTCGTAGACCAGCATCATCACGCGCGAGCCCTGGCCGCCGTAATCGAGGCCGAGCGAGGGGCCTTGCCAGTAGAGATTATGTTCGCCGGCGTTCTTGGTGTTCAGCTGGCCTTCGCCATAGGTAAGGCCGGCGATGAAGGCGCCGCCGCCTTCCTGTCCGAGGATATAGCCGTTCGGCAGGCCGTATTTCTGGAAGGCACTCTCGACCACTTTGGCAAGTCCGCCGCTGGCGGAGCCGAAGAAGGAGTGGCCGGCGTCGACGATTTCCTGCATCGTGTACTGGCCGTTGTCCTGGGCGGCAGCCGGCCCGGCAACCATCAGCGAGGAGAAGATGAGGGCCGAAAGTAACCTGCAGAAGCCGATGAATCGGTGCGGAAATTGAGGGCGCATGGTGTCATCCGTTCGTCGTTTGGCTAAGAGCGGGCAATCGCTCGCGGCGATTGGTGCATTTTGCGCCGATGATCTTAACAATCGGTTTACCAAATATGGTGTCATTATGGCACCGAGTACGATCGCAAACTTCGCGCAATTTTGATGAAGCATATTCCGGGCGCAATGAAATTGCCGCCCATCAGGAGACAATGATGTCCAAGAACCCCAATCTCACCCTGTCCGGCCCGGATCTGGCCGCGCTTCTTTGCAGCCGCGTTTGCCACGATGTCATCTCGCCGGTCGGCGCGATCAATAACGGGCTGGAGCTCCTGGATGAAGGCGGCGCCGATGCCGATGCGATGGACCTGATCCGCACCAGCGCGCTCAATGCTTCCGTCCGCCTGAAATTCGCACGTCTCGCCTTCGGCGCGTCGGGCTCCGTCGGCGCCTCGATCGACACCGGCGAGGCCGAGCGTGCAGCCAAGGATTTCGCCGTCGCCGAAAAAAAGACCGAGGTGATCTGGAACGGACCGCGCGCCATCGTCGCCAAGAACCGTGTCAAGCTGCTGCTCAACCTCTTCCTTGTTGCCTATTCCGCCATTCCGCGCGGCGGCGTGCTCGAGGTAACGCTCGAAAATCCCGAGTTCGATGCGAAGTTCAAGCTCACGTCCAAAGGCAAACTGATGCGCCTGCCGCCGAAGTTCGTCGAGATATCGACCGGCACTATCGAGGAGGCGATCGACGCCCATTCGATCCAGCCCTATTACACCGTGCTTCTGGCGCAGGAGTGCGGAATGACGCTTGATCACAGCGCCAGCGCCGACGAACTGGTGTTCACGGCAGTGGCTGCGGCAGCCTGATTTCGGGGCGCGGACCTGTGTCGGCGCCCCGTCCGGTAACGATTCTTTAGCCTGATGGACCTATTCTCCAGGGTTGTAAGAGGCCTCTTGCTGCGACGAATGCGGGGGCAAAGGAGCGACCATGCAAAGGTTCATGATCACCGATAATTCGGACATCGTCCGCAAGGTTGGCAAGCGCATTCTCTCCGAACTCGACTTTCTCGTCAGCGAGGCCTCCAACGCCGGCGAGGCGCTGCAGCGCTGCCAGGCGGAGCTGCCGGAATATCTGATCGTCGATTCCGGCATGGAAGGCGCCCTCGACCTCATCGCTGCCATCCGTGCCATGGAGGGCGGCAAAGAGGTCAAGATCTATTACTGTGTCGTCGAGGCGGATCTGAAGAAACTGATGGCAGGCAAACGGGCCGGTGCCACCGACTTCCTGCTGAAGCCGTTCGATCGCAAGATCCTGACCGCCGTTTTCGGAAATCGCGCGATCGCCGCCTGACGGGCAGATCTCTTTCCGCCGATATCGGCACCACCGGAGCATGATGCCGCGTGCAAGCGGTTTCGGCCGCCCCACGCTATTTCCTAGATCGAAAGAACAGCGGATTTCAGGTCGATCCGGCCTGAGGTGAGGGCGGATTCTTATTGCGCAGGCAGAAACGAAAAATCCCGCCGAAAAGGCGGGATCTTCGTTTATCCGATAAGGGGGATCGGAAAAAAATATCAGGCGGTTTCGGCGTATTCGGCACCGTCCGGCTCGCGAAGAACGTAACCACGGCCCCAGACGGTCTCGATGTAGTTGGCGCCGCCGGCAGCGTTGGCGAGCTTCTTGCGGAGCTTGCAGATGAAGACGTCGATGATCTTCAGTTCCGGCTCGTCCATGCCGCCATAGAGGTGGTTCAGGAACATTTCCTTGGTGAGGGTGGTGCCCTTGCGGAGCGAAAGCAGCTCCAGCATCTGATATTCCTTGCCCGTCAGGTGGACGCGCTGGCCGCCGACTTCGACCGTCTTGGCATCGAGGTTGACGATCAACTCGCCGGTCATGATGACCGACTGGGCGTGTCCCTTGGAGCGGCGGACGATGGCGTGGATGCGGGCGACGAGCTCGTCCTTGTGGAACGGCTTGGTCATGTAGTCGTCAGCGCCGAAACCGAGGCCGCGAACCTTGTCTTCGATGCCGGCCATGCCCGACAGAATAAGGATGGGCGTCTTGACCTTGGACAGCCGGAGAGTGCGAAGCACTTCATATCCGGACATGTCGGGCAGGTTCAGATCGAGAAGGATGATATCATAATCATACAGCTTGCCCAGATCGACGCCTTCTTCACCGAGATCGGTGGTATAAACATTAAAACTCTCTGATTTAAGCATCAACTCGATGCTCTGCGCTGTCGCGCTGTCATCCTCGATTAGAAGTACCCGCATAATTATCCCCTTTACCGCCGCCGAAAGGTGGTCTGGCCCCCTACACGATACCGAACACGCTACGTGATTTGAAAGCTGCCACGAAATGGTTAACAAATTCTAATTCACTCTGGCAAGGAGTATCGAATTTATTAAACAATTTTTCCATTTCTCTGTTTTCCAATAAGAATCTCAAAAAGGTGCTCCTCAACTTTAACATTAGGAAACAGCGCTAAGTGATTCATCCGACTCGCCAATGAAAAGGTTCGAACTTCATGCCTCGGCATTTACCGACCCTTAAATCATCGGGCCTATCATTAACGATGCCCGTAAACGAAAGGTTACCAGCGGTAGGTATTTGTTAATATCGCGGGAAATTTTTTAGCAAACCGTGTCAAAGCGGCGCGCAGGGCAGTTTCAAGTTGAGCCGGGGTCTCGCATCACGGGAGTAATGCGTATGAAGTCGCGAGAAAGTCTCGTTCGCCTGAAGGAATTTCAGGTGAACGAAAAACGACGTCAGTTGCAGCAGTTGCAGATGATGATGTCCGAATTCGAACGGATGACGAAGGATCTGGAGAGCCAGATCGTCGTCGAGGAAAAGAAGTCCGGTATTTCCGACCCGAATCACTTTGCTTATCCGACCTTCGCCAAGGCCGCGCGTCAGCGGGCCGACAACCTGCAGGTTTCGATCAAGGAACTGAAGATGCAGGAAGAGACGCTGGAAATGGCGCTCGAGGAGATGCAGGCGGAATATGCAAGGGCCACAGCGCTGGAAGAGCGTGACGGCGGCGCCAGAGCAAGGGCGTAACAGAAACGGCTGGGTGCCGGCTTCGGCGCCCTGGGATCGCCACTGAGAAGCCATGTATGATGGGCGCGCTGTCCGTTATACATGGCTTTTGGTGTTTGCCTTATGGCGTCGCTCCCATGCGAAACGAGATTCGTCCCCCGCGGGGACGATTTGTCTTATGCATGTCCTTGTCCCAAAACCCGCTGTGCGTTTTTGGGCGACATGCATTAATTCACGACATCCTTCCATTCCGGATGGCGTTGCGCCTGCGCCTTGAAAAATGGGCAGAGCGGGAAGATCTTCCAGCCGCCGGTGCGGGCTGCCTCTACGGCGTGGAGCGCCAGTGCCTGGCCGACACCTTTGCCGCGCAGCGCATCGGGAACGGCCGTGTGATCGATGATGACCAGCTTCGGCGATGTGCGTGAATAGGTCATCTCCGCCTCGTGCCCTTCGACCTCGGCCGCATAGCGGCCGCCGGAGACGCCTTCCTCACTTCGAATGTCCATTGTCTTTCCTCATAACCGATATTGTCGTAGCGGACCGTGACATGGCGGCGCGGTCGTGCCAAGCCGTGGAGGCAATTCGGGCAGGAGACAGAGTGTTCATGCAAAATGTCGGATCGATGAGAGGTTCAGGGCAATGAGTGCGCTTTCGATGGCTCGCCCCGTGCTTCTCGTGGCTGCGCCGTTCTTCCTGGCGCTCGGCCTCGTCTTGCCGCTGGTCCGTTTCGAGACGCTGTATTTCTTCGACGAAACGCCGTCGCTCATCGAAATCATCGTCTCGCTTTGGCAAGGCGGGGACGGGCTGCTGGCGGCAATCGTCGCCCTGGTTTCGATCCTGCTCCCGTTTCTGAAGATGATCGGCATCACCGTGGAGGCGATGGGGATCACCGCAGAAGCGACGGCCGCCGGGGGTGGGGCCGGCAGCCTGTTCTATCGTCGCGTCGTACCGCATCTGTCCAAGTGGTCGATGATGGATGTGCTGCTCGTCGCGATCGTCATTGCGGCGGCGAAGACGACGGGGCTGGCGGATGCCTTCACGCAGCCCGGCCTCTGGTGCTACGCGGCCTCGTCAATGATTTCGGGCCTTCTTCATTCCCTCATGGGAGATGCGTCCGGCCCGAAATAAATGTCGTCAATGCTGGGGTGTGATCAGTGACGATATTGCTGAATGCGCGTGGTGCGCAGGCCGGCAAGACCGTGGCTGTTGATCGACGACTGCCAGGACAGGAATTCTTCGACCGTGAGCGTGTAACGCTCGCAGGCCTCTTCCAAGCTCAACAAGCCACCGCGGACAGCCGCGACAACCTCTGCCTTCCGGCGAATCACCCAGCGCCGCGTATTGGGCGGCGGAAGATCCGCGATCGTCAGGGGGCTGCCATCGGGGCCGATGACATATTTTACTCGGGGACGTATCATTTCGGTCATTGGACTCTCTACACAACGCAAGACCACGAGCCCCACTCTAGCCTGCCACATTTAAAAATTGCCTAAACCCATCGTAAGACTTTGATAACAAATTTAGACGCCCGCCCTGGCCGGTGATGGGGGCGGCTGCCTGCCGCTACGTCAATTTGTAGCGCCTGCATGGGAGCCATGCATGGGGAATAAATATTAGCTGATTTCCCGGGACGATTTTATAAGGGCGGCAACATAAGAATGAGCGCAAGAGTTTGTCTCCGTTCTTCCCGCTGTATCAGTCCAGTTCGTGTTTTTGATGCTTCGTATCCTCGGGATGCGGGCAGAAACCGTCTTTGCTGATGCCCCGGCGCGAAGTTTTCGCCGCCGGCAGCGAGGTCGAGCCGAAGCTGGCCATACGAGGATATGAAGTTGAAAAGACGTGAGCGCGCAGTCGGCGACTGCGCTGAGGATGCTGCATTTTCGCCTTCGCCGGCCGATGGCACCGGGGTTTCGGCCGACGACGGTAAGGAACGGCTCGACGCGATGGCGAAGCTTGCGGGCTTCGATTTCTATCTGCTCTCGGCTTTCCCGCGGGGCGACCGCACGGCTTTCACTGAAAACCGGTTGATCAGCAATTGGCCGCAAAGCCTTGTCGGCTTTTACGAGGCTGCCGATCTCTTCTATTGCAGCAGACTGGTGACCGCGATGAAGCGGACGATTGTGCCGATCTTCTGCGAGGAGGGGTGGTTTGCGGGCAGCGCCGCCAATCAGGAAAACCGCAAACTCAACGTGCTCTTTCAGATGCATGGGCTGAAGAATAGCTTCGCCTTCACGCTGCACGACGCTGACCTGAAACAATACATCTTCGCCTTCTCAGGCGGCTGTCCTATGCCCAAGCGAGAGCAGGCGATGGCGCTGCTCTACGGCTGCATAGAGCTTCTGGACAAGGTTTCGCGTAGCAGCAGCGTGGAGGATGGCCCGTTGGAGACGCTCACCCGGCGCGAAATCGAATACCTGCGACGCTGGCTGATTCCTTAAATCGGAATCGATTTAAGGAATCAGGCAGCAATTCAAAGTGCTACAGCGTCCTTTGCGCGTCTAAAAAGATACGCGGCGCTGTAGTCGGCGGCCGGCAAGAGCAGCGACGAGATCGCGATCATTCTCGATCTCTCGTCGCTTACGGTGGTGGGTTATTGAAGAGCGCGATGCGTAAGCTCGATTCGGTCAGCCGCATGCAGGCGGTCGCCAGAGCATTCCGGTACCGGCTGCTCTGAGGCAGCCGGCCCTTTCTCACAAACTCACAAAGCTAAAGCTGGGGGCATGTCGCGCAAAGTGTGCATCGCTTTTTGTGCGACATGCGCAAAAACAAAGACTAAAGCGCGAGGAGCGAATCTGAAGATCGCGACGCTCTTTAGAAGCCTTTTCCGCGGGTCAGCTCCGACACGACGGTTCCGAAAATGATGCGCATGTCCATCAAGATCGAAAAATTCCCGACGTAGTAGAGATCGCTGGCGATGCGGGCGCGCGCCTTGGCCGGACGATCGGTCGGACCGCGCAGGCCGCGCATCTGGGCAAGACCCGTCATGCCGGGGCGCATCGCATGGCGCTGATGGTATTCCGGTACGAGCTCTTCGTAGAGCACGCCGCCGGCGCGCATGCCGATCGCATGACAGCGCGGGCCGACGACCGACATGTGGCCCAGCAGTACGTTCAGCAGCTGCGGCAACTCATCGACATTCGTGCGGCGCAGAATGGCACCGACGCGAGTGACGCGCGGATCATTCATCACCGTCTGGGCAACGCCGGAGACGTCGCAGAGGTCGGTGCGCATGGAACGGAACTTGTAGACCTTGATGGCCTTGCAGTTCTTGCCCCAGCGGGTCTGCTTGAAGAGCACCGGCCCTGGGCTGTCGATCTTGATCAGCAGGGCGACGAACAGAAGGAAAGGGGCGAGGACGAGGAGGGCGCTCAACGACGAAACAATGTCGAACGCCCGCTTCAGGACCAGATCCACCAACGGCGCCTGCGGCGCATCGCTGTGGATAACAGGGGTCTGGATCTTCAGGCTCGGCTGCTGGCGGCGGCTCGGCCGGAAGGACTCTGTCGAAATGCTGTTGTTTAATTCCGTGATGCTCAAGGATCGTACTCTGTTGTCTTCGAGGGGGCGCGGCGGCAATAGGCGATCAATGGTTAACCCTGTCACCAGGGCTGCACTTAGGTCTTGGTAACCCTACTAAAACGGAAAAATGCGACAATTGTGTAATGGTGTCCAGAGAAATATCGCATCGCAGCAAATCTTTCGCATCTGCGTTAAGTTGAGGCAAGCTCATGATATTTCGTTAATAATTGAAATTTTGTCAAAGTTTCTAGGCCTTTGGAGGGGTTCGCCGAGGGCTGGCGACGTGCCGTTTCGACACTTGGCCCATGGCTCTTAACCGTATTTCTTAACGGCAGACGAGGCGAAATTTTTCTGATGAGGATATCGATCGGTGTCGAAGCCGTGTCAGAATGTGACAAAATCAAGGCGGGTTGGGTGGCGGTATAGCGTCCGGAAACGATGCAGAGCGACGAGTTTCCGGCCAGAATCACCTAGTGAGGCCCGATCGCGCGAATCACTCACAGCTGGAAATGGGATCGTGGACCGCTTCCGGACCCGCAGGGGGAGGATATTGGCGGGTAAGGGGGGCGGCCGCAGGTCGATCGCGGATCGTCGCGGCACGCCTGGACGCGTGGCGGCGATGCAAAGGATTGCGCCGCCTGCCGGTATTCAGCGATTCCCGCGGGTGATCACGCCGGTTCGAGGACGCGTTTCCTGCCACCCCAGGAGATGAAGTTCGGGTTGGCGAAGTCGAAATCGGCCGCCGTCCCCGTCTTGCCATAGGTCAGCGGCGTCCCGTCCAGCGTCACCGTCGAACCGCCAGCGGCGCGCAGCACCGCATCGCCGGCCGCGGTGTCCCATTCCATCGTGCGGGTGAAACGCGGATAAACGTCGGCCTTGCCTTCGGCGAGCAGGCAGAACTTCAGAGAGGAACCGATATTGGTGCATTTGAAGATCGCGTGGTCGGCGAGGAAGCTTCCGGTCTCCGGGCTGTTGTGACGAAGGCTTGCAAGCGCCAGCCTGTCGTCCGGCTGTTCGCGCACCGTGATTGCGCTGCGTGCGCCAACCGTGAAATCGTCCATGACGACGAGCCTTTCGGCCTGGCCGCGTTCTCCCGAGAAGGCAAGCCCCAGCGCCGGCGCATAAACGATGCCGGCCACCGGGGCGCCGTTCTCGATATAGGCGATGTTGACGGTGAATTCCTGTCGTCCGTCGACGAATTCACGGGTGCCGTCGAGAGGGTCGACCAGGAAGAAGCCTCGCCCGGCAATGTCGGGCACTTTTCCGGCGGCGACCGATTCTTCCGCCACGACGGGTATTTCGGGATAATCTCTGGCGAGATGAGCGAGGATGATACGTTCGGCCTCCTCGTCGGCGACCGTGACCGGACTTGCATCCGCCTTCATGGCTACGGGGAAGCCTTCGCGCAAGACCGTGATGATGGCCTTGCCGGCTTCGAGCGCCGCCTTTTCAAATGTCCTCAGCATTGTCCTTTTGCCGTTCGCCACGCGGCGAGCACCCCGCTGACGCTCGTCCGCAAACCATCCCTGTCACAACCAGATACGCAAGTTAATATGGTGTTCCCCGTCGTGCTCCGCATCCCTCAATACGCAGCCTGATGATGCTACCATAAGTTTTCAGCCTTGTCAGACGAAGATGCGGCATCGCTGGTGAAATGGCATTCGTCAAAGGGGCTGCCTTGGGGTCTGAATTTGCTCCATCTTCCAATTCTGTGGAATAGCTTACGCAGCAAGCGGCGCAGGAAATCGACGGCGATATCTCCGGATGGTTAACCCAGTGGCCGTTTCTGACTAAAAATAGGCCCTACTCTGCCGTTTTTCTGTGGATTTTGGTTCAAAATGCGCCAGTTAACCCTGTTTCCGCAAGAATCTGTCGGAGTAAATCCTTTTTGTCTTCACATTTTCGATGAAACCGCTATGCATTCGGCCTATGAGGTTCCCTGAAACGGGGAACCAAAGAACCAAAAAGAGATGCAGCATGTTTCGCTCGCATCCAGGGGAAAACGACATATGGAGTATTTCGTCCAGCAGCTCTTAAACGGGCTGACGCTCGGATCCATCTATGGCCTTGTGGCTATTGGCTATACGATGGTTTACGGCATTATCGGCATGATCAATTTCGCCCATGGCGACATCTTCATGCTCGGTGGTTTCGCCGCTCTTATCGTCTTCCTCGTCCTCACATCCATCTTCGCAGGTCTCCCGGTGGCCGTTCTGCTGCTGGTGATGCTTGTCGTTGCGATGCTGATGACGAGTTTGTGGAATTGGACGATCGAGCGCGTCGCATACCGGCCCCTGCGCGGGTCCTTCCGCTTGGCGCCGCTGATTACCGCGATCGGCATGTCGATCACGCTGTCCAACTTCATCCAGGTGACGCAGGGTCCACGCAACAAGCCGATCCCGCCGATGGTGAGCTCGGTCTACCAGTTCGGCAACATCTCGGTGTCGCTGAAGCAGATCATCATCATCGTGATCACCGCAGTGCTGCTGACGATCTTCTGGTACATCGTCAATCGCACGGCACTCGGCCGTGCCCAGCGCGCCACTGAGCAGGATCGCAAGATGGCGGCGCTGCTCGGCGTCAACGTCGACCAGACGATCTCGATCACTTTCGTTATGGGTGCGGCACTCGCGGCCGTGGCCGGCACGATGTACCTGATGTATTATGGCGTCGCCTCGTTTAACGACGGCTTCACGCCTGGTGTGAAGGCCTTCACGGCAGCCGTTCTCGGCGGCATCGGTTCGTTGCCCGGCGCCGTCTTCGGCGGCCTGCTTATCGGCCTTATCGAGTCGCTGTGGTCGGCATACTTCACCATCGCCTACAAGGACGTCGCGACCTTTGCGATCCTGGCTTTCGTGTTGATCTTCAAGCCGACCGGCATCCTCGGGCGGCCGGAAGTCGAGAAGGTATAACGTCATGGCAAACATCGAAAATTCTGCAGGCAAGCCCGATGCCGGACTTGTCCGCAAAGGCCTTACCGAAGCTCTTTTCGCCGCCGTCCTGTCGTTCGGCATGTTCGTTCTCTATGTCGGCCTCAAGACCGACCAGAACATCAGCAACGAGTTGATCATTGTCCAGCGCTGGGGCCTGCTTGCGATCTTCGTCGCGGTCGCCGCCATCGGCCGCTTCGCCATGGTCGTTTTCATCAGGCCGAATATCGACCGCCGCAAGCTCAGCAAGGCGCGCGAGGGCGAGCTCGCCATCTCGACCGAGAAGAGCTTCTTCCACCGGCATTTCCTGAAGATCGCGCTGATCGCGCTGCTGCTTTATCCCATGGTGGTGGTGGCGATCAGAGGCCCTCAGGGCTCGCTGACATATGTCGACAATTTCGGCATCCAGATACTGATCTATGTGATGCTCGCCTGGGGGCTGAACATCGTCGTCGGCCTCGCCGGCCTGCTCGACCTCGGCTATGTCGCCTTCTATGCCGTCGGCGCTTATTCCTACGCGCTGCTTTCGAGCTATTTCGGCCTGTCCTTCTGGGTGCTGCTGCCGCTTTCGGGCATCTTCGCGGCACTCTGGGGCGTCATTCTCGGCTTCCCGGTGCTGCGCCTGCGCGGCGATTACCTTGCCATCGTGACGCTCGCCTTCGGTGAAATCATTCGTCTCGTCCTCATCAACTGGACTGAAGTGACGAAAGGCACCTTCGGTATCTCGAGCATCCCGAAGGCAACACTCTTCGGCATTCCCTTCGATGCGACGGCCGGCGGCTTTGCCAAGCTCTTTAACCTGCCGATCTCCTCGGCCTACTACAAAATCTTCCTGTTCTATTTGATCCTGGCGCTCTGCATGCTGACGGCCTATGTCACCATCCGGCTGCGCCGCATGCCGATTGGACGCGCCTGGGAAGCTTTGCGTGAAGACGAGATCGCCTGCCGTTCGCTCGGCATCAACACGGTGACGACCAAGCTCACCGCTTTTGCGACGGGCGCGATGTTTGCCGGTTTCGCCGGCTCGTTCTTCGCCGCCCGCCAGGGCTTCGTCTCGCCGGAATCCTTCGTCTTCCTGGAATCGGCCGTCATTCTCGCCATTGTTGTCCTTGGCGGCATGGGGTCGTTGACCGGCATCGCGATCGCCGCCATCGTCATGGTCGGCGGCACCGAGTTGCTGCGCGAGATGAGCTTCCTAAAACTCATCTTCGGACCAGATTTTACGCCGGAACTCTACCGCATGTTGATCTTCGGCCTCGCCATGGTCGTCGTCATGCTGTTCAAGCCGCGCGGCTTCGTCGGCTCGCGTGAGCCGACAGCCTTCCTCAGAGAGCGCAAGGCGATATCCGGAAGCTTCATCAAGGAGGGCCATGGTTGATGAGCCCCGTAACGACGAATACGATGTCTGACGACACTCTTCTCAAGGTCGAACACCTGTCGATGAAGTTCGGCGGCCTGATGGCCATCAACGACTTCTCCTTCGAAGCCAAGCGTGGCGATATCACCGCGCTGATCGGGCCGAACGGCGCCGGCAAGACCACCGTCTTCAACTGCATCACCGGCTTCTACAAGCCGACGATGGGCATGATCACGTTCAACCAGAAGAGCGGCAAGCAATACCTGCTGGAGCGCCTGCCGGACTTTCGCATCACCAGGGAAGCCAAGGTCGCACGCACCTTCCAGAACATCCGGCTGTTCTCCGGCCTGACCGTTCTCGAAAACCTGCTGGTTGCCCAGCACAACAAGCTGATGAAGGCATCGGGTTATACGATCCTCGGCCTTATCGGTGTCGGCCCCTATAGGCGGGAAGCGGCTGCTGCAATCGAGCTCGCCCGTTTCTGGCTCGAGAAGGCCGACCTGATCGACCGCGCCGACGACCCCGCCGGCGACCTGCCCTACGGCGCCCAGCGGCGTCTCGAAATCGCCCGCGCCATGTGCACCGGCCCGGAGCTGCTTTGCCTGGATGAACCGGCTGCCGGCCTCAACCCACGGGAATCGGCAACGCTCAACGCGCTGCTGAAGAGCATTCGCGCCGAAACCGGAACGTCGATCCTGCTGATCGAGCACGACATGTCTGTGGTCATGGAAATCTCCGACCACGTCGTCGTCCTCGAATATGGTCAGAAGATTTCCGATGGCACACCGGATCACGTGAAGAACGATCCGCGGGTCATCGCGGCCTATCTTGGCGTCGAGGATGAAGAAGTGGAAGAGGTGATCGCAGCCGTCGAGCAGCTCGAAGGAGGCGCAAACTGATGGGCGATGAAGTAATGACGGGTCAACCGCTCCTTCAGGTGAATGGCGTCGAAACCTATTACGGCAATATCCGGGCGCTGGCCGGCGTCGATGTCCACGTCAACAAGGGCGAGATCGTCAGCCTGATCGGCGCCAACGGCGCCGGCAAGTCGACACTGATGATGACGATCTGCGGCAGCCCGCAGGCCCGCACCGGTTCGGTGGTCTTCGAGGGCCGCGACATCACCCGCATGCCGACGCATGAAATCGCCCGTCTGCGCATTGCGCAGTCGCCGGAAGGCCGCCGCATCTTCCCGCGCATGACGGTTCTGGAAAATCTTCAGATGGGTGCCGGCCTCGATAATCTGAAACACTTCGCCGAAGACGTCGAGAAGATCTTCACGCTCTTCCCGCGTCTCAAGGAACGTCACGCCCAGCGGGGTGGAACACTTTCGGGCGGCGAGCAGCAGATGCTGTCGATCGGCCGCGCGCTGATGGCGCGCCCGAAGCTGCTGCTTCTCGACGAACCCTCGCTCGGTCTTGCGCCGCTGATCGTCAAGGGCATCTTCGAGGCGATCAGGAAGCTCAACGAGGCGGAGGGGCTGACCGTTTTCCTCGTCGAGCAGAACGCGTTCGCCGCCCTCAGGCTTTCTCACCGCGCCTACGTGATGGTGAACGGCAAGGTGACGATGAGCGGCTCCGGCAAGGAGCTTCTTGCCAATCCCGAGGTCCGCGCCGCCTATCTCGAAGGCGGAAGACACTAGGTCGAAAGGAGAGTTTGACATGCAGGGACTTTTCTTCGAAGCGGATGCCGGCCCCCTTGTGGCGATCCGTGTCATCGTCTTGCTCTTAGGCTTCTGGACGGCCTGGCGCGCCGGCAAAGCGGTTGCCGAGGGCTGGAGCGACTATCCGCTGGTCATCGTCTATACATTTCTGCTCGCCTGGGCGATGCAGTTCCTGCATCATGCCCTGTTCAACGGGCCGATGCTCAACACCTTCTACTATATCCTCGACTTCGTGACGCTGCTGGTGTTCTCGACGGCCGGCTTCCGCTACCGCCGCACCAATCAGATGGTTAACAACTATTACTGGCTGTACGAAAAAACTTCCGCGTTTTCGTGGAAGGACAAACATTGACAGTCCGTTGAAACTAGGCATGAATTGCCTTCCGAGTGGAACA
This sequence comes from Rhizobium sp. WYCCWR 11128, assembly GCF_013416305.1. Lineage (NCBI taxonomy): Bacteria > Pseudomonadati > Pseudomonadota > Alphaproteobacteria > Hyphomicrobiales > Rhizobiaceae > Rhizobium > Rhizobium sp. WYCCWR 11128. The sequence continues at coordinate 269,242 of NZ_JACCEZ010000004.1, read as the reverse complement.
GCTTTCCTGGCGCAGTCAATGGTGGGTAGTGCGCTGGGCCTTGGACCGGAACCCGCCCAAAAATTGGGAGTAATAATATGAAGAAGTCTCTTCTGTCGGCAGTGGCTCTGACGGCGATGGTCGCCTTCAGCGGCAACGCGTGGGCCGACGTTCTCATCGCTGTCGCTGGTCCACTGACTGGCCCGAACGCCGCGTTCGGCGCTCAGCTCCAGAAGGGTGCCGAACAGGCAGCCGCCGACATCAACGCGGCTGGCGGCATCAACGGCGAGCAGATCAAGATCGAGCTCGGCGACGACGTCTCCGACCCGAAGCAGGGCATTTCGGTCGCCAACAAGTTCGCTGCTGACGGCGTCAAGTTCGTCATCGGCCACTTCAACTCGGGCGTTTCGATCCCGGCTTCGGAAGTCTATGCCGAAAACGGCATCCTCGAAATCACCCCGGCCGCGACGAACCCGACCTTCACGGAGCGGGGCCTCTGGAACACGTTCCGCACCTGCGGCCGTGACGACCAGCAGGGTGCCATCGCCGGCAAATATCTTGCCGATCACTTCAAGGACGCCAAGATCGCTGTCGTTCACGACAAGACCCCCTACGGTCAGGGCCTTGCCGACGAAACCAAGAAGGCTATGAATGCCGCTGGCGTCACGGAAGTCATTTACGAAGGCATCAACGTCGGCGACAAGGACTTCTCGGCCCTCATCGCCAAGATGAAGGAAGCCGGCGTCTCGATCATCTATTGGGGTGGTCTGCACACCGAAGCCGGTCTCATTATCCGCCAGGCGGCCGACCAGGGCCTGAAGGCGACGCTGGTTTCGGGTGACGGTATCGTTTCGAACGAACTGGCCTCGATCGCTGGCGACGCCGTCGCCGGTACGCTGAACACCTTCGGCCCCGATCCGGCGGCGAACCCTGCGAACAAGGAACTCGTCGAAAAGTTCAAGGCCGCTGGTTTCAATCCGGAAGCCTACACGCTCTATTCCTACGCTGCGATGCAGACGATCGCTGGGGCCGCCAAGGCTGCCGGTTCGCTGGATCCTGAGGCCGTTGCCAAGGCCATGAAGGAAAAGGGCCCGTTCCCGACCGTTCTCGGCGACATTTCGTTCGACGAAAAGGGCGACCCGAAGATTCCTGGCTACATCATGTACGAATGGAAGAAGGGTCCGGACGGCAAGTACAGCTACTTCCCGCAGGGCATGTAAGCCTCGCTCCCTTTATGGGACACGATTATCGAAGCCCGGTTCCGACCGGGCTTCTTTCTTTTGGCGGGTGTTTCAATTCCGGCCTGGCTACCGTGCCGCATCGCTCATCGATCGATCCCACGAAGACGGCGCGTTATGGCGCCCGGCAGCTCGCTTCACTGGAGGGGTTGCTGACGGCGAAAAACGGTACGATCCGGCGGTGGGCTTGACGTTTACGAGGCGGAACCTGATGCGCCGGAGGCGCTTCGGCGAATGGAGACCGTCATGGTCGCACGGCATCTCGGCAGCGCCACGGAACCAGCCTCCATCACCCTCTTACATCTCGTACAGCACGTGCGTGGCTTTCACGGCGGCCGAGGCGCGGTTCTCGACGCCGAGCTTCACGTAAATCTGTTCGAGGTGTTTGTTCACCGTCCGCGCTGACAATCCCAATATTTCACCGATGTCGCGGTTGGCCTTGCCCTTGGCGATCCAGAGCAGCACTTCGGATTCGCGCTGGGTGAGCGAGAAGCGCTGGCGCAGCACCTCGTCGTCGCTCCGCTGATTGGCGGCGGTGAGGCGGAAGAGATATTCGTCAGGGCCGATTGCGCCGAGGAAGGCGAGCTGCAGCGCCGCCTGGCCGGCATGGGCGATCGAGATGATGCCGTCGCGCACCGCGGCGACGCGGTCGCGCATCCAGCCGGCGATATGGCGGACGACGATTTCCATGCCGTCATCGCTGCCCATGGCGGCATTGACCAGGCGTGTCGCTTGCGGCGTTGACCAGTGGATGGCGCCGTCGCCCTTGACTGCCAGCAGATGGCGGCCGGCTGCGTCGAGCGCCACGCGGGCGCTCTGGGCCGAGCGGGCATTGCGCAGATGGACGCGGATGCGGGCGCGCAGTTCGTCGATATTGATCGGCTTGCTGAGATAATCGACGCCGCCGGATTCCAGCGCGTGCACGACATGCTCGGTCTCGGTCAGGCCGGTCATGAAGATGACGGGCACCTGCGCCACCGCGGCATTCGCCTTCAGCCGGCGGCAGGTCTCGAAGCCGTCCATGCTGGGCATGACGGCGTCGAGCAGGATGAGATCGGGCGTGATGCGCTCGACGATACCAAGTGCCGCCGTGCCCGATGTGGCGATCAGCACGGAGAAGCCGGATTGTTCGAGCGCGTCGGTCATGAAGCCGAGTGCTTCGGCCGAGTCGTCGACGAGCAGAACGATGTCGCGGGGGAGGGCCGGCTCAGCCAATGGATTCCACCTTTTCGTCGAAGTCGTGCAGGAAGGTCATGAAGCCGGCGAGATCGAAGGCGGCGACATAGGCGCGAAGTTCCTCCGTGAATGGCTGATTTGCCTCCACCTTGGCAAGGTCCGAAAGCTTGGCTTCGATGCCTCTGATATAGCCGATCTCGCCGAGCCGCAGCAATTCCTGCACATGGGCAGCACCTGGGCTCAGCATCGGCGCTTCGATCTTGACAGGAACGGCTGGCGTGGCATCGGCATAGATCCATGTCAGGCCAAGATGCAGGGCGAGCTTGTCGCGCAGCTGGCGGATGTCGACCGGCTTGCCGATCGCATCATTGTGGCTGTCGTCACTGTCGCTGAGAACGGCCGCGTCACCGATATTGGCCGAGAGCATCAGCACCGGCGCCGTCTGGCCGGCCTCGCGCAGACGCGAGACGAGCTGCCAGCCGTTCATGCCGGGCATCAGGATATCGACGAGGAAAAGGTCCGGCATGATGCCCTCGATCAGCGTCAGGCATTCGCCGCCGCCTGCCGCCGTCAACACGATGAAATCGAGCGGCGCCAGGATCTCGCGCATCATCTCGCGGTGGTCCTCGTTGTCGTCGACGACGACGACCGTGCGGCGCGGGCCGTCATAACCGACGATGCGCTTCTCCTGCGGCGCTGCGGCCACGGCGCGCGTGACGGCAGACAGCATCAGCCGGACGCGGAAGGTCGAGCCTTCGTCCTTCGCGCTTGAAACCGAGATCTCGCCCCCGAGCGTATTGGTCAGAAGCCGGGTGATGGTGAGGCCGAGGCCGAGCCCCGGCATCGGCCGCACGCTTTCGGCTTCACCGCGCTGGAAGGGTTCGTAAATACGGGGCAGGTCTTTCTCCGTGATGCCTCGGCCGGTATCGGCAACGGTAAAGGTCGCGACCTGGCTGCGATAGCCGACATCGAAGGTGACGCTGCCTTCGTCAGTGAACTTGATGGCATTGGAGAGCAGGTTGACGAGGATCTGGCGCAGGCGCTTTTCGTCGGTGCGGACGAATTGCGGCAAGGCCGGCGCGCGCTCATGGATGAAGGCAAGCCCCTTTGCCTGCGCCTGCGGGCGGAACATATCGACGATCTGGTCGAGAAAATCCTGGATGTTGATCTCGTTGGAATAGACCTGCAGGCGGCCGGCCTCGATCTTCGAAATATCCAGCAGGCCGTCGATCAGGCCGGAGAGGTGTTCGGCGCTACGGCGGATGACCTTGATCGAGGATTGGCGCGGCGCCGGGATGGTCTCGTCGCGTTCGAGGATCTGGGCGTAGCCGAGCACGGCGTTCAGCGGCGTGCGTAATTCATGGCTGAGCCCGACGACGTAGCGGCTCTTGGCGCGGTTGGCGGCCTCGGCCGTCTCCTTGGCGTTTTGCAGGGCGGCGTCGGTCTTCTTGTGGGCGGCGATTTCCTTCAGCAGCAGCGTGTTCTGGCGTGAGGATTCCTCCTCGGCAACGACGCGGCTGTCATGGGCGAGCACATAGAACCAGCAGACGACGCCTGAGATCACCGAGAAGACGAAGAAGACGATGAGGATGGTGCGATTGACGACCTCACCCGTCTCGGGCGAGGCGGAGGCGACCTGATGGGCGATCATCGCCAGGATTGCGCCGATGGCGGTCAATGCCAGCACGACGGCGATGCCGTAGCGGCCAAGGCGCGTCGCCAGCTTCCCCAGAATGGCTTCCGGCAGCAACGCCTTGGCGACGGTGCCGACCTGCGCGTTGAAACGGGCAGCCGGCTTGCACATGTCGTGGCAGCGACTGTCGAGCGAGCAGCAGAGCGAGCAGATCGGCGCGGCATAGGCCGGGCACCAGGCCATGTCCTCCGGCTCGAACGGATGCTCGCAGACCGAGCAGGTGATGTTCGCCAGGTTCTTCCAGCTCTGGCGCGGCTTGCGGGCGAGATAGAACTTGCCTTTCGTTGCCCAGGCGATGACAGGCGAGGCGACCAGCGCAATGACCAGCGTAATATAGGGAGCGAGCGAGGCGGCGATCTCCCCGAAGGCGCCGAAATGGGCAATCAGCGACACCGTCGCCGACAGCGTCATGGCGCCGAGGCCGACCGGGTTGATGTCGTAGAGGTGGGCACGCTTGAACTCGATGCCGGGAGGAGCCAGCCCCAGCGGCTTGTTGATGAAGAGATCGGCGGAGATCGTGCAGAGCCAGGCCATGGCGATGATCGAGAAGATGCCGAGCGTCTCCTCCAGCAGCCGGTAGATGCCGAGTTCCATCAAAAGCAGGGCGATTGCGACGTTGAAGACCAGCCAGATGACGCGGCCGGGATGGCTGTGGGTCAGCCGCGAGAAGAAGTTCGACCAGGCGAGCGAACCGGCATAGGCGTTCATCACATTGATCTTCAGCTGCGAGACGACGACGAAGGCGGCCATCAACAGCAGCGCGCCATTATGCCAGGGGACCATGTAGCCGAAGGCGGTCAGATACATCTGCGCCGGGTCGGCGGCGCGATCGAGGGGGACGCCCGAGGTGAAGGTCAGCACGACCAGGAAGGAGCCGGCAAGCAACTTCGGCGCGCCGATGATGACCCAGCCGGGCCCGGCGAGAAAGATCGCCAGGCGGTGGCGCCACTTGCGCTGCGGGTCCGGCGGCAGGAAGCGCAGGAAGTCGGCCTGTTCGCCGATCTGCGACATCAGCGCCAGGATGACGGCGGAGGCCGCGCCGAACTCCACCAGATCGAATTCGGCGATGGTGCCGGGCGGACCGGAGGCATGGCGGATGCCGGCGAAGGCGCGCCAGAGATCGAATTTTTCCCAGTCCAACAGGGCGATGAAGATGAAGGGCAGGATATTCAGCACGATCCAGAAGGGCTGGGTCATCAGCTGGAACTTGCTGATCAGCCGTACGCCGTGCGTCACCAGCGGGATCACCATGACGGCGCTGATGATGTAGCCGATCCAGAGCGGGATGCCGAGGGTGAGCTCCAGCGCCCCGGACATGATCGATGCCTCGATCGCAAACAGCATGAAGGTGAAGCTCGCATAGATCAGCGAGGTGATGGTCGAGCCGATATAGCCGAAGCCCGCGCCACGCGTCAGAAGATCGATGTCGACGCCGTGGCGGATGGCGTAGCGGCTGATCGGCAGGCCGATCGCCAGCATGGCGATCGAGGCGACGATGATGGCGTAAAAGGCGTTGGTGGTGCCGTAGGAGAGGGTGATTGCGCCGCCGATCGCCTCCAGCGCCAGGAAGGAGATCGCGCCGATCGCGGTCTGCGAGATGCGCTGCGAGGAGAAATGCCGGGCGCTCTTGGCAGTGAAGCGCAGCGCGTAATCTTCCAGCGTCTGGTTGGCGACCCAGCGATTATATTCGCGTCTTACCGGAATGATGCGTTGGCGCGCTGCCATGTCTTCCTTTCCGGCATTCCGGTTGGGCTCATCGTCTCTCCGGCAGTTTTGGCGGGATGGTTGGGAAAGGCAAGAGGCAGGCACCGGCTGGTTCACAGAATGGCAATATTTTTGCAATTGAACTGTCACATAAGAACTCTAACTCTCCCGGCGTTCGTTCAACCATTTCGGGTATCACCATGTCTGTTTTAAGCCTTTGCCGTCTGAGCACTGCCCTCGTCTGCCTTCTTTCGATCGTGCCATCGCTTGCCAGCGCCGAGCAGGTAACAGTGGCGAAAGCTGCTTATGCGGAAGCCGGAAACACCAACAAGCGCGGTGACGCCTGCTTCTCGACGGTGGACACCAACGCCGCCGTTCACCTCCTCTCCGGCTTCCTCGAAATCTGGACCCCGCGCACGCCTTTCGTCGATGCGGGTGTCGAAGCCCCGGCCAAGGATAATTGCCCGGCGGTCGCCAAGACGGATTGGGATGGTATTCCCGCCAGCAAGACCGACGGCCATATCGTCAACCAGGCCGTCCATGACGCCAACATCGGCTATGTCGTCAATGCGACACGGGCGCGGACGGCCGATCAGGCGGTCGCTGCCTATCTCGATGATCGGCGGGGCAAGAATGCCAGCATCGTCGATGGCCTCGGTCCGCTGACGGATGCCTGGAAGGCCGGCTCCAAGCAGACCACTACGATCACCGAGGTGGCGGCCGACGCGACGACGGTCAAATATGACGACAAGGGCAACAATCGCGGTGCCGGCAGCAAGCCGGACGCGGAAAACAAGACCGATGCCAACCCCGACATGGGCCTTGCAATCGACTTCATCATTGCTGCAAGCGGTGACGGCTCGACGGAGCCTGCCAAGCGCTATTTCAAATATGGCCGTCCCTACCGCTGGAGCCAGGACGTGTCGGTGGTGCCGACGCTGCAGCCCGCCAAGAGCGGCAAGCCGGTCGAGGACGGCGGTTTCCCGAGCGGGCATACGGCGGAAGCCTGGCGGGATGCGCTCGCCATGGCGTATCTCGTGCCGCAGCGCTTTCAGGAAATGATCGCGCGCGCCAGCGAGCTGGGTGAAGACCGCATCCTCGCCGGCATGCATTCTCCTCTCGACGTGATGGGCGGTCGGATGCTCGGAACGGCCACGGTCGTTTACAATCTGAACAAGGCCGACAATGCCGCGCTGAAGAGCGATGCCTACGCCCAAGCGCAGTCATGGCTCGTCGCCAAATCAGGCGTTGCGGATGCGGGCGCGCTCGAGGTTGCCGCCCAGGCGGCACCGCTGGCTACAGACCGTTTCGCCGATCATGACGCCAATCGCACCTACGTGCTGCAGCGCCTGAGCTATGGCCTGCCGACGATCCATGCGACCGATCAGCCGGCGCGCGTGCCGCAGGGCGCTGAAGCGCTTCTCGAAACGCGTCTGCCCTATCTGGACGGCGAGCAGCGCCGCGCCGTGTTGAAGACGACGGAGATCGCCTCCGGCTACCCGCTCCTTGACGATGCGGAAGGTTACGGCCGTCTTAATCTGTTTGCCGCCGCCGACGGTTACGGTGCGTTCGAACAGGACGTGACCGTGACGATGGACGCGGCAAAGGGCGGCTTCAATTCGATCGATACCTGGCGGAACGACATCACTGGCAAGGGCAGGCTGGTGAAGCGCGGCCAAGGCATCCTCGGGCTGTCAGGCGCCAACAGCTATGCCGGTGGCACCGTTCTGGAAGAGGGCGCGCTGGTGGCCGGCTCACCCTCGGCCTTCGGTACCGGCGGGCTGACGGTTAACGGTGGTTCGCTCGTTCTGGCGGCCGAAAAACCGTTGACCGTGAGTGGTGATTATCAGCAGTTCGCCAATGCCACGACGAAGCCGGCGCTGGGCGAAAACGGCGCGGGCACGCTGGTCGTCGAGGGCAAGGCGGCGCTGGCCGGCGACCTCGAGGTGACGCTTGCCGATGGTTATGCCCCGACGCCCGGAACCAAGATCGAAATCCTGAAGGCGAGTGCCGTGACCGGCACCTTCGGCAAGGTCACGGTCTCCGGCCACAAGGCGAGCCTCTCCTACGGCCCGACGTCAGTCACTTTGACGATCGACGGATAATTTCCGCCATCGAGACGGGGCATCCTGCTGCAGGGATGCCCTTCCTTCTCTGGCCTGCCTGTTTGACCCCCGCGCCTACGTCAATCGACGTATGTGTTTTCGCGCTGCAGCACCCGATAGTCCCTTAAGCAACAGTTAATCTCCGTTTCCGGCCTGTTGCGGAACAAGAAGAGGGGCTCAACCAGATGAATCTCAGAACTACTATTGCGGGCGCTGCACTCGGCGCCGTCATGGCGGCCTCGGCTGCCTTCAGCGGTGCGGTTGCCGCCGATGATACGATCAAGGTCGGCATTCTGCACTCGCTCTCCGGCACCATGGCCATCTCCGAGACCACGCTCAAGGACGCCATGCTGATGCTCATCGACGAGCAGAACAAGAAGGGCGGCCTTCTCGGCAAGAAGCTCGAGGCCGTCGTCGTCGACCCGGCTTCCGACTGGCCGCTGTTTGCCGAAAAGGCACGTGAGCTGATCCAGAAGGACAAGGTTGCCGCCGTATTCGGTTGCTGGACGTCCTCGTCGCGCAAGTCCGTTCTGCCGGTTTTCGAAGAGACCAACTCGATCCTCTTCTACCCGGTCCAGTATGAAGGCGAAGAGTCCTCGCGCAACATCTTCTACACCGGTGCTGCTCCGAACCAGCAGGCTATTCCTGCTGTCGACTACCTGATGGAAAAAGAAGGCGTCAAGCGCTTCGTTCTCGAAGGTACGGACTACGTCTATCCGCGCACGACCAACAAGATTCTCGAGGCATACCTGATTTCGAAGGGTATTCCGAAAGAAGACATCATGACCAACTACACGCCGTTCGGCTTCTCCGATTGGCAGACCGAAGTTTCCAAGATCAAGGAATTCGGTTCGGCTGGCAAGAAGACCGCCGTCGTCTCTACGATCAACGGCGATGCCAACGTTCCGTTCTACAAGGAACTGGGTAACAAGGGCATCAAGGCAACCGACATCCCCGTCGTCGCCTTCTCGGTTGGCGAAGAAGAGCTTGCCGGCCTCGACACCAAGCCGCTCGTCGGCCATCTCGCTGCCTGGAACTACTTCGAATCGGTCGAAAGCCCGGCCAACAAGAAGTTCATCAAGGAATGGCACGCTTTCACCAAGAACGACAAGCGCGTGACGAATGACCCGATGGAAGCCGCCTATATCGGCTTCAACGCATGGGTCAAGGCCGTCCAGGCTGCCGGCACGACCGATACCGATAAGGTTCTCGACTCAATCATCGGCGTCAGCGTTCCGAACCTCTCCGGCGGTTATGCGACCGTCATGCCGAACCACCACATCACCAAGCCGGTGCTGATCGGTGAAATCCAGGCCGACGGCCAGTTCGAAATCGTCCAGCAGACACCTGCCGTCGTCGGCGACGAATGGTCAGATTACCTGCCCGATTCCAAGGACCTGATCTCCGATTGGCGCAAGCCGATGTCCTGCGGCAACTTCAACGTTGCTACGGGCAAGTGCGGTGGCAAGGGCTCCTGAGTACGACCCCAATCCGATGATTGCCTGAAGGATTCCGTCCGGGTTTGATCCCGGGCGGAAGTTCCGTCCCAGCGATTGCGCCGCGAGGCCAACACTATCAAGGGCGAGAAAGCCGATGTATCGCGCCATAAAGATTTTCCTCATCACGGTTTGCCTGACATTTTCGGGCCTGACATTTTCGGGCGTGATGATCTCGAGCGAAGTCCAGGCCCAGGACGATATCCACGTGCTCATCGACGCGCTCGGCGTCGGCGATTTCCCGGAACGCGAAGTGGCCATCAAGGCGCTGGTCGCTTCCAAGGATCCGCATGTCAGCCAGATCCTGCAGCAGTTGAGCGACGGCCTTCTCTACGTCAATTCCGATGGCGGCCCGGTTCTCCTCCAGGGCGGTACCGATGACGAACCGACCTATTCCGATCCGATCACCGGCGAAGCCGCTGCCGATGTCGATCCGGATCTGATGACGAAGGTCAAGATCAACAACGCGCTTCGCGGCGTCATCAGCGCCGCCAGCAGCCAGTTGACGCTGATGAGCCCGGACCGTTCCGCGCGGCTTGCCGCGGCGCAGGGCTTGCTGAAAGATGCCGATCCCGCCAATATCGACCTGCTGAACTCGGCGCTTGCGGCCGAAAAGGACGCTGAGATCAAGAATACGATGGAAGCGGCGCGCGCAGTGCTGCTGCTCAAGACGGATGCGAGCGTCGAAGACAAGAAGGCTGCGATCGATACGATCGCGGCGCGCGGCAATCGCGATGCGCTGACCATCCTCACGGCCACACTCGAAACCGCGCCTGACGACCTGAAGCCGGCGATCCAGGTGGATATCAGCTCCATCAATCGCAGCCTGGCGCTGTGGGATATCGTGCAGAACATCTGGTACGGATTGTCTCTCGGCTCGGTACTGCTGCTTGCCGCGATCGGCCTTGCCATCACCTTCGGCGTCATGGGCGTCATCAACATGGCGCATGGCGAAATGGTGATGATCGGCGCCTACACCACCTATGTGGTGCAGGAATACATTACCTCCGCCTTTCCTGAACTTGCCGATTATTCGCTGGCCTTTGCCGTGCCTGCGGCCTTCGTCTTTACCGGCTTCGTCGGTCTGGTGATCGAGCGCGCCGTCATCCGCTTTCTCTACGGCCGGCCGCTCGAAACGCTGCTCGCCACCTGGGGCGTGTCGCTCATCCTGCAGCAGGCGGTGCGCAGCATCTTCGGCCCGACCAACCGCGAGGTCCGCAACCCGAGCTGGATGTCCGGCGTCTTCGATCTCGGCGGGCTCTCCATCACCTGGAACCGACTGTGGATCATCGTCTTTTCGATGGTGGTCTTTGTGGCGCTGCTCCTGCTGCTCAAGCGGTCCGCCTTCGGCCTGCAGATGCGCGCCGTTACGCAGAACCGGCGCATGGCGTCGTCGATGGGCATCCGCACCGGCTGGGTCGATGCCTTCACCTTCGCGCTCGGCTCGGGCATTGCCGGCATCGCCGGCGTGGCGCTCAGCCAGATCGACAATGTCTCGCCGAACCTCGGTCAATCCTACATCATCGACAGCTTCATGGTCGTCGTCTTCGGCGGTGTCGGCAATCTCTGGGGCACACTGGTCGGTGCACTGTCGCTCGGCGTCGTCAACAAGTTCCTCGAGCCCTTTGCCGGCGCCGTGCTCGGCAAGATCCTGGTGCTCGTCCTCATCATTCTCTTCATCCAGAAGCGTCCCCGTGGGCTCTTCGCACTCAAAGGAAGGGCGGTGGAAGCATGATAACGGCCTTCCTTCTCCGATCACTCGATCGCAAGATCGTCATTGCCATCGCCCTCCTGCTTCTGGTCGCCGTCCTTGTGCCGGTCCTGAACCTGATGACGGGGCCGACCAATCCGCTGCACGTGCCGACTTATATCATGTCGCTGTTCGGCAAGTATCTGACCTATGCGCTGCTGGCGCTGGCGCTCGATCTCGTCTGGGGCTTCTGCGGCATCCTCTCCCTCGGTCACGGTGCCTTCTTTGCGCTCGGCGGCTATGCGATGGGCATGTATCTGATGCGCCAGATCGGCACGCGCGGCAGCTACGGAGACCCTGTTCTGCCCGACTTCATGGTGTTCCTGAACTGGAAGGATCTGCCCTGGTTCTGGTACGGCTTCAACCATTTCTGGTTTGCGGCGCTGATGGTGCTCGTCGTGCCCGGCCTGCTCGCCTTCGTCTTCGGCTGGTTTGCCTTCCGCTCACGCGTCAACGGCGTCTATCTCTCGATCATCACCCAGGCGATGACCTACGCGCTGTTGCTGGCCTTCTTCCGCAACGACATGGGCTTCGGCGGCAATAACGGCCTTACCGATTTCAAGGACATTATCGGTTTCAACGTCCAGGCTGACGGCACGCGTGCAGTCCTCTTTGCGGCAACTGCGATCTTCCTGGCGCTGTCGCTGATGATCGCCTCGGCGATCGTGCGTTCGAAGTTCGGCAAGGTGCTGGTCGGCGTGCGCGATGCCGAAAGCCGTACACGCTTTCTCGGCTACCGCGTCGAGCATTTCAAGCTCTTCACCTTCGTCGTCTCGGCGATGATGGCGGGCATTGCCGGCGCCCTCTATGTGCCGCAGGTCGGCATCATCAATCCCGGCGAATTCGCGCCTGCCAATTCGATCGAAGTCGTCATCTGGACGGCGGTCGGCGGGCGGGCGACGCTGATCGGTCCGATCATCGGCGCGATCCTCGTCAACGGCGGCAAGACGATCTTCACCGGCCTCTTCCCGGAGTTCTGGCTGTTTGCACTCGGCGGTCTCTTCGTTGCCGTCACGCTGTTCCTGCCCAAGGGTGTCGTCGGCACGATTGCGCAATATCTCGGCAAGCGGAAGGTCGTCTCCAAGGCGGCACCACCGGCGGCCGAGGAAGACGGTATCCAGCCGAAAATCCAGGCAGCGGAGTGAGCGCCATGATCCCCGACGTCAAACCCACCAGCGTGCTTTATCTCAACGGCGTCTCGGTTTCCTTCGATGGCTTCAAGGCACTGAATTCGCTGTCGATTGTCATCGAACCCGGCGAACTTCGCGCCATCATCGGCCCGAACGGCGCCGGCAAGACGACGATGATGGATATCATCACCGGCAAGACCAGGCCCGATGAGGGCGAGGTGTTCTTCAACGGCACGATCGATCTCACCAAGAAGGATGAAGCCGATATCGCCCAGCTCGGCATCGGCCGCAAATTCCAGAAGCCGACCGTCTTCGAAAGCCATACGGTGTGGGACAATCTGGAGCTGGCGCTGAACCGTCGTCGCGGCGTGTTCTCGACGCTGTTCTACCGGCTTTCGGGCGAGGACAAGGCGCGCATCGAGGAGATCCTCGAAACGGTGCGGCTGACGCATCGCCGTGACGAATTCGCTGCCAATCTCTCGCACGGGCAGAAGCAATGGCTGGAGATCGGCATGCTCTTGGCACAGGAGCCGAAGCTGCTGCTGGTCGACGAACCGGTGGCCGGCATGACGGATGCGGAGACGGCGGAAACTGCGATCCTGCTCAAGGATATCGCCAAGACGCGCTCGGTCGTCGTCGTGGAACATGACATGGGCTTCATCCGAGACCTCGGCGTCAAGGTGACCTGCCTTGCTGAGGGATCGGTGCTGGCCGAAGGGTCGATCGATTTTGTGAGTTCGGATCCGAAGGTCATCGAGAACTATTTGGGGCGGTGATGAATGCAACTTACAGGCTTGAACCTGACAAAAGAACGAGCTCTAAAACGAGCGGGTTTTATTGTGGGGTTTCATCATGGCTTTTCTCGGTATTCTGGTCGTGGCGATCAGCGGCGCGGTCGTCTGGTATTGGCGTTTGAAAATGGTGCGTGAGGCGGGAAACGAGATCATCGATTCCGTCGAGCGTATGCGGGGCGCTTATAAGCGCGGAAAGTTCCGCAAGCAGGCCGAGGCAGCGCCGCTGGCCTCGATCGCCGATCCGGCGATTGCGGCGGTGGCCTTCCTCTTCTGCCTTGCCAAGGAAAAGCCGATCTATTTCGACGCTGCGAAGGATGTCGTTCGCAATCGCATGAAAGGCATCATCCGGCCGGGCGATATGCAAGAGGTGCTGGTTTTCGGCGAGTGGGCGTCTAAGAACGTCACCAGTCCCGAAGATCCGATCCGACGGTTCCGGCCTCTTTGGATAGAGGCGCTCGACATGCAAGAGCGTCAGCAATTGATCGGCATTGCCGAGGAAGTGGCCGAGGTCGGTGGTGAGAGAACGAAGGAACAGGAGCACGCCCTGCAAATGCTGAGGCGCATGCTGATGAACTGATGGGGAATGGGTGAACGCATGCTGACAGTCGAAAACGCAAACCTGCATTATGGTGCCGCTCAGGCGCTGCGCGGCATCTCGATCACAGCGGAGATGGGCAAGATCACCTGCGTGCTGGGGCGTAACGGCGTGGGGAAGAGTTCTCTTCTGCGCGCCGTTACCGGCCAGCATCCGCTGTCGGCGGGTACCGTCACCTTCAACGATACAAAGCTCAACGGCCTGCCGCCCTTTGCCCGTGCCAAGCAGGGCATCGGCTATGTGCCGCAGGGGCGCGAAATCTTCCCGCTACTGACAGTCAAGGAAAATCTCGAAACCGGCTTTGCTCCGCTTGGCCGCCGCGACCGCAACATCCCCGATGACATCTTCAGTCTCTTCCCGGTGCTGAAGTCGATGTTGTCACGTCGCGGCGGCGATCTTTCCGGCGGGCAGCAGCAGCAACTGGCGATCGGGCGCGCCATGGTGACGCGGCCGAGGATTCTCGTGCTCGACGAGCCGACCGAGGGCATTCAGCCATCGATTATCAAGGATATCGGCCGGGCGATCCGCTATCTGCGTGACTCCACAGGCATGGCGATCCTGCTCGTCGAGCAATATCTCGATTTCTGCCGTGAGCTTGCCGACTATGTCTACATCATGGACCGCGGCGAAATCGTGCATGAAGGGCTTGCCGAGACGCTGGATACGCCGGAGGCCCGCCGCCACCTGACTGTCTGACCGGCAGATGCCGCATATTGCAGCAGAGGGCGCGGCGCCTGGAAAACCTTCCGCCGCCGCCAGAGGTCTGCTCGGGGCGGCATAGGAATTGCTTGCTTTCCGCTATCTGCGCGCTTGAATGAAAACCGGGGGGCGCGACCGAAAGGGACGATATGACGATTGCGGCGGCAGGCACGAGACCGCAAAGAGCGGAAGGGCGCGGGCATCTGGCGGCAAAGCTGTTCGATGGCCGCACGCGCATCCGTGAACTCTATCAGGAGGGGGCGGCGAAGATCCGCCTGCCCGATACCTTCGACGCCTCCATGGAAGCCGTCATCATCAATACCGCTGGCGGGCTGACGGGCGGCGATCGGATGAATTGGAGCGTGGATGCCGGCGCCGGCACGCGCATCGACGTCACCACTCAGGCTTGCGAGAAGATCTACAAGGCATCGGCCGGCATCGCCGAGGTGGCGACCAGCATCAAGGTTGGAGCCCAAGCCCGCGTCGACTGGCTGCCGCAGGAAACGATCCTCTTCGACCGGGCCGCACTTTTCCGCCGGCTGGATGTCGATCTTGACGAGAGCGCCGAATTTCTGGCTGTCGAAGCCGTGCTGCTCGGCCGCAAGGCGATGGGTGAGGCGGTGGTATCGGGGCTGTTCCGCGATCGCTGGCGCATCCGCCGCTCGGGTCAACTGATCCACGCCGAAGAACTCAGACTTTCCGAAGGTGTGGCGGCACTGGCGGCGCGACAGGCCGTGCTCGGCGGACAGGTGGCCTTTGCGACACTGCTTTATGCCGGGCCGCTTTCAGAAGCCTATCTTGGCAAAGTCCGGCCGCTCGTCGAAGGATCGATGGGCGGTGCGAGCGCTTGGAATGGCAAGCTCGTCGTCCGCCTTGCCGCAGCCGACGGCTTCTCACTCAGAAAAATCCTGATCCCGGTCATTTCCGCCTTGCGCAATGGTGCGCCTGTGCCGAAAGTCTGGAATCTATGAACTTCAGCATTCGATCAAGCAGATGGACAAGCGATGAACCTCACTCCGAGAGAAAAAGACAAGCTGTTGATTTCGATGGCGGCGATGGTGGCGCGGCGGCGGCTGGAGCGCGGCGTCAAGCTGAACTATCCCGAAGCGATCGCGCTGATCAGCGACTTCGTCGTCGAAGGCGCCCGCGACGGCCGTCCGGTTGCCGAACTGATGGAAGCCGGTGCCCATGTGATCGGCCGCGACCAGGTGATGGAGGGCATTGCCGAGATGATCCATGACGTGCAGGTGGAGGCAACGTTTCCCGATGGCACCAAGCTCGTCACCGTGCACGAACCAATCCGGTGAGGAGATAGGAATGTTGGAGCTCAGGCCCAATTGCGAATGCTGCGACAAAGATCTGTCGCCTGACAGCGCAGAGGCACGGATCTGCACCTATGAATGCACCTTCTGCGCCGATTGCGTGGACGCCGTGTTGAAGGGTGTCTGCCCGAACTGCAGTGGCAATCTCGTCGCGAGGCCTATTCGGCCGGTGGCGATGCTCGCCAAAAATCCGGCGTCGACGAAGCGTGTGCTGAAAGCCGAGGGCTGCGCGCCCAAGGCGGCTTAAGGAGGACGAGATGATTCCAGGCGAAATCATTGCCGCAAGCGGCGACATCGAACTGAATGCCGGCGCGCCGACGGTGACGCTGGAGGTTTCCAATACCGGCGACCGGCCGGTGCAGGTCGGCAGCCACTATCATTTCGCCGAGACCAATGCCGGGCTTTCCTTCGATCGCGCGGCAGCACATGGCAAGCGGCTCGATATTCCGGCGGGGACGGCGGTGCGCTTCGAACCGGGGCAGACGCGCTCGGTGACGCTGATCCCGCTTTCCGGCAAGCGCGAGGTCTACGGATTCCGTCAGCTGGTGATGGGCAAGCTTTAAGAACAATAGTCTGGAGAAACGCATGCGCTTGAATATCTGCCTCGTCGGGGCGGCGATGCTGCTGACGGCAGGTGCTGTCTCTGCTGAGGATATCGATTGCAACAGTCCCAAGACGCAATCGGACATGACTGCCTGCGAGTCGGGGCGCCATGAGGCCGCCGACAAGGCGTTGAATGCGCAATATAAGAAGACCCGCGCCGCCCTGGCGGCGATCGACAAGGACCTGGATGGCGACAGGAAGGGCGCAGAGCAGGCGCTGGTCAAGGCGCAGCGCGCCTGGATCGATTATCGCTACGCCGAATGCGACGCCTTCGGCTTTCAGGCCCGCGGCGGCACGATGGAGCCGATGCTGGTCGCCGGGTGTCTCGCCAACATTACGGACAAACGCACGAAAGAGCTGAGAGAGCTCGAAGATACGATGAGCAACTAGGGTGATCAGGAAAATCATGATCGTCGGCAATGGCGACATTGAGCAGGGCGGGGCTGGCATCATCGATGCCGCCGATTTCGTCATCCGCTTCAATGATTGCCGCTCCTATGGCGCCGGCGGTAGCCGCACGGATGCCGTCGCGGTCTGCAATACCGGCAGGCCGGCAAAGGCGATGCTCGGTTCGCGTGAGTGGCGCGCCCATCCGGGCGTGGTGTCGGCTAGCGAAATCTGGAGTGTGCGCGACCCGGAAAAATTCGCTGCGATGCGGGCGCCGCTTGCCGTCTCGCATCCGGAACTCGACGATTTCTGTGACAACTATACGGGCGAGTTCAGTGTCTTCTGCGCCGATACCGGCAAGAAGCACGTCGTCATCGGCAAGGCGGTTCACGAGTCCGTGGATGCCTCGCTTTCGGCGTTTTCTCCGTCGCCCTATGTCGTGCCGAGCAGCGGTATGATCGTCATTGCCGAGGTGCTGAACACATACGCCGAGGCCGAGGTGACGCTTGCCGGCTTCGGCCACGTCGGCTGGGAATTGCACCCATTTGCGGCCGAACGACAGCTTGTCGATAGCCATATTGCCGCTGGCCGCCTCGCGCGGCTCGGCGGAGAAACACTCGTCTCTTCCTCCCAAGGAGCCTGATAGATGCCCTACAAGATCTCGCGCGCCGCCTATGCCGGCATGTTCGGACCGACCACCGGCGACAAGGTGCGCCTTGCCGATACGGAGCTCTTCATCGAGATCGAGAAGGATTTCACTACCTATGGCGAGGAGGTGAAGTTCGGCGGCGGCAAGGTGATCCGCGACGGCATGGGCCAGAGCCAGGTAACGCGGGCGGATGGTGCGGTCGATACCGTCATCACCAATGCGGTGATCGTTGATCATTCGGGCATCTACAAGGCCGATATCGGGCTCAAGGACGGGCGTATCGTCGCGATCGGCAAGGCCGGTAATCCCGACATGCAGCCGGGTGTAAACATCATCGTCGGTCCCGGCACGGAGGCGATCGCCGCCGAAGGCAAGATCGTCACCGCTGGAGGCATGGACAGCCATATCCATTTCATCGCGCCGCAGCAGATCGAGGAAGCGCTGATGAGCGGCATGACCTGCATGCTCGGCGGTGGCACGGGACCGGCGCACGGCACGCTCGCCACCACTTGCACGCCCGGTCCCTGGCACCTCGCGCGGATGATCGAAGCGGCCGACGCCTTTCCGATGAATCTTGCCTTTGCCGGCAAGGGCAATGCCTCGCTGCCGGGGGCGCTGACCGAAATGGTGCTGGCCGGCGCCACCTCGCTGAAGCTGCACGAGGATTGGGGCACGACACCAGGCGCCATCGACTGCTGCCTGTCGGTTGCCGATGAATACGACGTGCAGGTGATGATCCACACCGATACGCTGAACGAAAGCGGCTTCGTCGAGGATACGATCGGCGCCATCAAGGGCCGCACCATCCATGCCTTCCACACGGAAGGGGCGGGCGGCGGGCATGCGCCTGATATCATCAAGATCTGCGGCCAGCCGAATGTCATTCCGTCGTCGACCAATCCGACGCGTCCCTATACGGTCAACACGATCGCCGAGCATCTCGACATGCTGATGGTCTGCCACCATCTGTCGCCGTCGATCCCCGAAGATATCGCCTTTGCCGAAAGCCGGATCCGCAAGGAGACTATCGCCGCCGAAGACATCCTGCACGATATCGGCGCCTTCTCGATCATCTCGTCCGACAGCCAGGCCATGGGCCGCGTCGGCGAGGTGGCGATCCGCACCTGGCAGACGGCCGACAAGATGAAGCGCCAGCGCGGCCGACTGAAGGAGGAAAAAGGCGACAACGACAATTTCCGTGTCCGCCGCTATATCGCCAAATATACGATCAACCCGGCAATCGCCCATGGTCTCAGCCGTGAGATCGGCTCGGTCGAAGTCGGCAAGCGCGCCGACCTCGTGCTGTGGAACCCGGCCTTCTTCGGCGTGAAGCCCGATATGGTGCTGCTCGGAGGCTCGATCGCCGCCGCCCCGATGGGCGATCCGAACGCCTCGATCCCGACGCCGCAGCCGGTGCACTACCGGCCGATGTTTGCCTCCTATGGCAAGAGCCTCACCAATTCCTCCGTTACCTTCGTCAGCCAGGCCGCCCTCGACGGCGGCCTGAAGGGTCGGCTCGGTGTCGCCAAGGAACTGGTCGCGGTGAAGAATACACGCGGCGGCATCTCCAAGGCATCGATGATCCACAACGACCTGACACCCGAGATCGAGGTCGATCCGGAGACCTATGAGGTCAGGGCGAACGGCGAATTGCTGACATGCGAGCCGGCGACGGTGCTGCCGATGGCGCAGCGCTATTTTCTGTTCTAGGCCTACGTCCGATGCGTGATGGACGGTTGCGATGAGGACAGGCATCCGCTGGTTGTTGCGGATCGTATTCCTGCTCGTGCTTTCGGCGGCCTGCGGGACCCTTATTCCCCGGCCGCTGATTGCGCCGGTCAAGGCGTCGTCTGCCGCAGTGACGCATCGGATCCTGCTGCTGTCGGGCCCGATCCATACCGATATTGCCATTCCGCTCGACGCGGAAACGCGGGCTGCCTTTTCCTTCCTTGACGATACCGGTTTTCCGCTCGGCCATCCGAATGCGGAGTGGCTCATTATCGGCTGGGGCGGTCGTGCCTTCTATCTGGAAACTCCCACTTGGGCGGAACTGAAGCCGCTGCCGGTGTTGCGCGCGCTGACGATCGACCGTTCAGTGCTGCATGTGGATCTTGCCGGTCATATCACCGAGCCGCAGCCGACTGTTGCGGCATTCAATGTCAGTGACGATCAATTAGCGCAGCTGCGCAATTTTATCTCGGACAGCTTCGTGCGCGACGCGGGCGCGGTGGTGCCGATTCCGGATGCCGGTTACGGCGAGATCGACCGTTTCTTCGAGGCCAGGGGATACTTCAACGCTCTCTTCGGCTGCAACACCTGGAGCGCCGCCGCCCTGCGCTCGGCTGGGCTTCGAACCGGCTTATGGAGCCCGATTCCACAAGCATTGCGATTGTCAGTTTCTGTCTACAATTGAAGCAGCCGTAGAGCCAGTCCGCTCTTAAAGCGAATTGTGAATAGCGCTCTCCATATGGTTGTAAAAATCAATGGAAAAGCCGATGTTTTTCCCAGCTAAACCATTCTGGAACAGCTGCCCCGCACGGATCAATAAATCTCTTTTATATCAGTAATTTAAGTATCTCTCTGCGCTGTTCGATTCAGAGATTGGAAAACTGCATCCCCTGCTAGAAAAGTTCTATCCACCGATTCGTCCGAAACCGTTCGAATCTTAACGAGTCGATTAAGACACCCGCAGCAATTGGGCTCTTATCAATGCCTGGAAACGCCGAGCAGGAAGGTTGATTCTGATGAGAAACTGGATTTCGCTGCAGGCCGATTTCGGCGATCTTCAATACCGCAAGAACGTCTATGTCTTCGCCCTGAAGATGGCTTTTCTCGCCGTTATTCTCTCGGGAGTCATTATCGCATTGACGATGCCGTCGCTTGATCTTCTCGGGCTCCTGCCGGTGACGCTCGCCCATGCAATCGGCTTCAGCGCGATCTTTTCGTGGCTGATCGGCGGTACCGTTTCCGGCATGCTGTCGCTGTTTGCCGGCTTTGCCATGCGCGACCTCGCGCTCTCGCGGGCGGAGTTCGAAAAACTCAGCCGCACGGATACGCTTTCCGGACTGCTCAACCGGCGCGCTTTTACCGAGGCGCTTGAGAATGCCGATGGCAACGCGTCCCTGGTGATTTTTGACGTCGACCGTTTCAAGACGATCAATGACCGCTTCGGCCATGGGTGTGGCGATGCCGTTATCATTGCCGTTTCGGCCATGCTCACATCCGCCTTCGATGAGATGTCCGTCGTCGCACGGCTGGGTGGGGAGGAGTTCGGCGTCATCGTCTCCGGGGAGCCGCTGGAGGCGCGCATGGAGCGCATCGAAGGTGTCCGGGCTCGGATCGCCGGCGGCGCCATCAAGGCCGAGGGGCACGATATCCGCATCACCGTTTCCGGCGGCGTTGCCGATCTGGTCGCCGGGCGCAACAAGCAGGCGGTCTATGCCTCCGCCGACCGGGCGCTCTATCTCGCCAAGGCGCTCGGGCGCAATCGCGTCGTACACGAACGGGAAGGTCTGCATCACGCCTGGCACGGGCTCGTCGATAACGGCGTCGATGGCGAGAACAGAGGACCGGAGAGCGACGATGTGATGCAGGCTTACGGAATATAAAAGCCAGGTCTGGAGCATGATGCCGAAAAGTGTTTGCTGTTTTCGGACGACATCATGCTCTATTTTTTGATTTAGACAAAAGGCCATTGGTGCTTGCATCGGGAAGAGCTATTTTGCATGGTCGTCCTCTCAGCAAAACGGACATGTCATGCAGCGCGTCACTTCCTATCTTCCCGCCGGAACCCCTTCCTCCCACCCGATCGCCCAGGTCAAGCTGCCGCATGATCTGCGCCATCTGCGCCGCAAGCTGCTGCATCTGGAAAATGGCGAGATGGTCATGCTCGATCTCAAGGATCCGGTGCTTTTCGCCAATGGCGACCTTTTGGTGCGCGACGACGGCGAACTGATCGAGATCCTCGCTGCCGACGAGCAGCTCTTCGAGGTTCGCGGACGCGACCGCACGCATCTGGTAGAGCTCGCCTGGCATCTCGGCAACCGGCATCTTGCCGCACAGATCGAGGAAGACCGAATCGTCATCCTCCGCGACCATGTCATCCGCACCATGCTGCAGGGCCTCGGCGCCGTCGTCCTCGAGATCGACGAGCCATTCCAGCCGGCGCGGGGCGCCTATCATTCCCAAGGCGGGCATTCGCATGGGCATGATCACGATCACAATCATGACCACGGGCATGATCACGGCCATGACCATGATCACGAACATGGCTACGAGCACGAGCATGAACACCGCCACGATCGCGGTCATGATCATGACCACAAGCACGACTGAGCCTTGATGACCGGGGATCGCGAGTTGCAGGCATTGCTGCGCCTGACGGCATGGCTCTCGCCGGCCTTTCCGATCGGCGGCTTTGCCTATTCGGGTGGGCTGGAGCGGGCGGTGGTCGACGGGCTTGTTACGGATGCGGCCTCGCTTTCGGCCTGGACCGGCACGCTGATCGGCAATGGTTCGGTCTGGAACGATGCGGTGCTTCTGGCTGAAAGTCACAAGCACCAAGCGGAAGCCGTGCGCCTTGCCGAGATCGCCGCGCTCGCCGAGGCGCTTGCCGGATCACGCGAGCGCCATCAGGAAACGATGTTGCTCGGTGAGGCTTTTCTCGCAGCGGCGCGGGCCTGGCCGGACGGGGTGTTCGAGCGGCTACCCGACAAGGTCGCTTATCCCATTGCGGTCGGAGCGGTGACGGGCGCCCATGGCATAGAACCCGAGAAGGCGCTCGCCGCCTTTCTGCATGCCTATGTCTCACAAGCGGTTTCATCCGGTATCCGCCTCAGTGTCGCCGGGCAAAGGGATGGCGTTACCGTGCTTGCCGGTCTGGAAGACCGTATCGCGGAGGTTGCCCGGCGGGCGGCAGCCTCGACGCTCGACGATCTGGGTTCGGCGACGGTGCAGGCCGATATTGCCAGCCTGCGCCACGAGACGCAGGCGACGCGGCTGTTCCGTTCGTGATTGTCCGAAATTATCGCTGGGGCGAGAGCGATTCCAGCAAAAGTGCGCAGCGGTTTTGCGTCGGGAATTACGTGAAAACCAAGAGATAGAGCGCTTCCGTGATTCGAAGAAAAACAGGCGCTCTAAGTCATTTGACGGTGGCGCGGGCGGGCGGCTTCGTTATCATCGAGGTTCGATTGGAGTAAGGCATATGAAATCAAGAAACGGACCTTTGCGTGTCGGCATCGGCGGGCCGGTCGGCTCGGGCAAGACGGCGCTGACCGAAAAGCTCTGCAAGGCGATGCGCGACGACTATTCCGTCGCCGTCGTCACCAACGATATCTACACGACAGAGGATGCAGAGGCGCTGGTGCGCATGCAAGCATTGACTTCGGACCGCATCGTCGGGGTCGAAACGGGCGGCTGCCCGCATACCGCCATCCGCGAGGATGCGACGATCAATTTGCAGGCGATTGCCGGCCTCAACCAGCGGATCCCCGATCTCGACGTCGTCTTCATCGAATCCGGCGGTGACAATCTGGCGGCGACCTTTTCGCCCGATCTTGCCGATATCACCATCTATGTCATCTCGGTTTGCCAGGGCGAGGAAATCCCGCGCAAGGGGGGCCCCGGCATCACCCGATCGGACCTGCTTGTCATCAACAAAAAGGATCTGGCGCCCTATGTCGGCGCTGATCTCGAGGTCATGGACCGGGATGCGACGCGCATGCGTGCGAGCCGCCCCTTCGTCTTCTCCGACATGAAGCGCGGCGACGGCGTCAGTTCGATCGTCAGCTTCCTCAGGGAGCAGGGCGGGCTCTAAAGCGGGATGATTTTGGCGGTCAGACCTGCCGCAGCAGGTTGACGTCGCTGATGGCGATCGCCCGGCCGCGCACCGTGACACCTTTCGTCTTCAGCGTCGAGAAGGCGCGCGAAAGCGCCTCCGGCGCGAGACCGAGCTTGCGGGCGAGCAGATTTTTCGGAAAGGGCAGCCGCAGCGAAGCGGTCGCACCGTTCTCAACGCAATGGGTCAGCAGATAGTGCGCCACGCGCTGCGGCGCCGTCTGCATGCGGTCGCTTGCCAGGCATTCCATCGTCGAGATCAGATGCAGTGACAGGCTGCGCATGATCGCCTTGCCGATCCGCGGCCGTTCCTCGAGCAACAGACGAACCTTGGGAATGTGGAAGCATGCCAGCACGGCATGATCTATCGCCTGCGCGCCGGTGCGATAGGTTTCGTCGGCGTGGATCAGGCATTCGGCGAAGCTGTCGCCGGGCTCGCAGATGCGGATATCGGCCTGCCTGCCGTCGCCGTTGCGACGATAGAGCCTGACGTAACCGCTGAGCACACAATAGAAATAGGTGGCCTTGTCGCCCTCCTCGAAGAGAACGTCGTGCGGGTCGCAGAGGAGAACGGTGCCGCAGGCGCGCAGGGCTTGGGCCTCGTTGTGGTCGAGCCCGGCCATGAAGGCGGCCTTGGTGAGCACAGCGGTCTCATGGCCGTTGAATGTCAGCGTTCTGTTCATCTCCCGGTCTCCTGATCTGGCCGGTCTTTTCAATTCCTTATGCTGCCGGGCAAAATACGGGAGGGAGACGGCGACGGAATTGATTTTGGTCAACCGTCAGACATGACCAAAAAAATGAAACGGGCCGGGAGATCGCTCCCGGCCCGTTCATTTCCTGGGTTTGCTTATTCCGCCGCGAAGGGCGGCAGGCGCAGCACGTTGGTGTCGTTGCCTTTGGCGCTCTTGCGTTTGCCTTCCGGCTTTTCGATTGCGGTCAGGCGCTCCTCCAGCGAGTCGATCTCGCTGCGGTTCTCCCGGGTGACACGGGTGAGATCCTCGCGCGACAGCGGCAGCTCCTCCTCGTCCTTCCTGCCGACCAGGCGACCGAAAGCCCAACCAAGCAGGCGGGACAGATCGTCCATGATCAGGAAGAAGGACGGCACGACGACGAGCGAGAGCACAGTCGAGACGATGATGCCGCCGATCACCGCGATCGCCATCGGCGCGCGGAACGAGCCGCCTTCGCCGACACCGAGCGCGGAAGGCAGCATGCCCGCCGACATGGCGATCGAGGTCATGATGATCGGCCGGGCGCGTTTGCGGCCGGCTTCGACCATGGCCTCGACGCGAGGCATGCCCTGATGGCGCATCTCGATTGCGAAATCGACGAGCAGGATGGCGTTCTTGGTGACGACACCCATCAGCATCAGGATGCCGATCATGACAGGCATCGACAGCGGATTGCTGGTGAGGATCAGGCCGGCTGCGACGCCGCCAATGGCGAGCGGCAGCGAGAACAGGATGGTGAAGGGCTGGATCACGTCCTTGAAGAGCAGGATCAGCACGGTCAGCACCAGCAGCAGGCCCATCAACATGGCGTTGACGAAACTCTGCTGCATCTCGCTCTGCACCTTGGTGTCGCCGCTTTCGGCAAGGTGCACCGTGGCCGGGATATTGGCGTCATTGACGATCTGACGGAAGCGGGCCGAAGCCGTGTCGAGTGCTACGCCCTGCGGCAGGTCGGAACCGATCGAGACGACGCGGTAGCGGTTGTTGCGCTTGATCGAGCTTACGCCTTCCGAATAGTCGATATTGGCGACGCTCGCGAGCGGAACGGTGCCGCCGCTGGCGGTCTGGATCTTCAATGTCCGGATGGCCGCGAGATCGCGACGCATGTCGAGTGCGGCCTGAACGCGGATCGGGATCTGGCGATCGTCGAGCGAGATCTTGGCAAGGGCGGCATCGACATCGCCGATGGTGGCGACGCGGATCGTCTCGGAGATCTGCTGCGGCGTAATGCCGAGGCGGGCCGCCTCATCCATGCGCGGGTGAACCTGCAGTTCCGGGCGGGGAAGGGAGCCGTCGGCGCTGACATTGGCAAGCAACGGATCGGCGCGCAGCTTGGATTCCAGAATGCCGACAGCGTCGTTCAGGTCCTTGTCGTTCTTGGAAAGGAAGTTGAAGGAGAGGTCGCGTTCGCCGCGGTCATTGAGCTTCAGGATCCGGACGTCGGGAATATCGCGCAGCTTGGCGAAGACTTCCTTTTCGATATCCCACTGCGGGCGTTCTCGGCCGTGGACCTCCACCTTCGGCAGTTTCGGGCCAATGACGGGGATACGGCCGATCACGTCGTTGACCATCTTCTTGACCAGCGATTGGTCGAGCTTATCGAGTGCCAGCGTGATGGTCGCACGGCGCAGTTCGAGATCGCCCTTCGGCGATGCGCCACCGAGGACGAAGACGCTATCGACGCCGTTGATGTCCTTGACCCTGTCATAGATCGCATCCGTCGTCTTCTCGGTGTCGTCAAGGCGTGCATTGGGCGGCAGCTCGACGGAAAGAACGATGCGTGAGGCATCTTCCGGCGGCAGGAAGCTGCCGGGAACCTGCATCAGCAACAAAACGGAGCCGACCAGAAAAGCGAACGCGACAATCAGCGTCGCGTAACGCGTGTACCAGCGTCCAGTCGTGCCACGTATGAGACGGGTGTAGCCGCGCATCAGCAGGCCGTCATTGTCGTGATGGTCTTCCATGGCGTCTTCGGCGCGCATCAGATAGGCGGCCATCATCGGGGTGATCAGGCGCGCCACCATCAGCGAGAAGAAGACAGAGAAGGCGACGGTCAGACCGAACTGGATGAAGTACTGGCCCGGAATGCCCGGCATGAAGGAAACGGGCACGAAAACGGCGATGATGGTGAAGGTGGTGGCGATGACGGCAAGGCCGATTTCATCAGCCGCCTCGATCGCCGCTCGATAGGGCGTCTTGCCCATCTTGATGTGGCGGGCGATGTTTTCGATTTCGACGATCGCATCGTCGACAAGGATACCGGTGGCGAGCGTCAGAGCGAGGAAGCTGACGAGGTTCAGTGAGAAACCCATCATGTCCATGATCCAGAAGGTCGGGATCGCGGACAAGGGTAGGGCGATTGCCGAAATCAGCGTCGCGCGCCAGTTCCTCAGGAACAGGAAGACGACGATGACGGCGAGCAGCGCGCCTTCGAGGAGCGTATGGATGGCGGCTTCGTAGTTGCCGTAGGTGAAATAGACCGAATCGTCGATCAGTTCGATCTTCACATTCGGATTTTCGGTCCGCACCTTGTCGAGGTTCTGCGCCACGGTTTCGGCGACGCTGACCTCGCTGGCGCCCTTGGAGCGGAAAACGCCGAAGGTAACGACTGGCGTATCGTTGAAGCGCGAGAAGGATTTCGGCTCCTCATAGGTGTCCTTGATGACGCCGAGATCGGATAGTTTGACGAAGCGGCCGTTCGGCAGGCCGATCGTCGTGTTGGCGAGGTCGGCGACGTTGCGGGCGTCGCCGAGAACACGGATCGCCTGTTCGCTTCCCGCCACTTGGCCGCGGCCTGAGCCGAGGTCGATGTTGGTGCCGCGCAGCTGCTGGTTCACGCTCGCGGCGGTGATGCCGTAGGCATTGAGCTTGTCAGGGGTAAGTTCGATGCGCACTTCGCGCTCGGCGCCGCCGTAACGGTCGACACGGCCGATGCCGGCCTGGCCCTGCAGCGAACGCTTGATCGTATCGTCGACGAACCACGAAAGTTCTTCCAGCGACATGGCAGGCGAGGAAACGGCGAAGGTCTGGATCGCCTGTCCCTCGACATCGACCTTGGAGACGATTGGTGCTTCGGCCGTAGTCGGCAGATCGCTGCGGATGCGGTCGATTGCATCCTTGGTGTCCTGCACGGCCTGTTCGGTCGGCACTTCCATCCGGAACATGACGACGGTCTGCGAGCTGCCGTCGGTCACCGTCGACTGGATTTCGTCGATGCCGGTGATGGAGGCCACCGCGTCTTCGATCTCCTTCGTCACCTGCATTTCGAGCTCGGCCGGCGAAGCGCCGCTCTGCGTCACGTTGATCGAAACGAGCGGCACGTCGATGTTCGGAAAGCGCGTGATCGGCAGCGCGTTGAAGGACTGCATGCCGATGAACACCAGCAGGCAGAAGGCCAGCAGTGGTGCAATGGGATTTCGGATGGACCAGGCTGAAAAATTCATCGGATGGTCTCTTTAGTTGGAAGCCGGGGGCTGTTCACGCACCGGCGTGATGTGGTCGCCGTCGCGGACGTAAGCGCCCGCCTTGGCCACGACCTCGTCGCCGGTCTTCAATCCATCGATGACCTCGACATAGGCGCCGTCCTGAATGCCGGTCTCTATCTTGGCGAATTTCACCACGCCGTCCTCGACCTTGCGGGCGGAGGAGCCTTCGTTGCCGGTGAGTACTGCGGTCAGGGGAAGCGCTACGCCTTCAGTCTCGCGCACGATGATCTCGGCGCTGCCATACATGCCTGAACGCGCCTTGCTGTCGTCATCGATGGAGATATGGACGAGGCCAAGGCGGGTGACCGGATCAACGGTCGGCGAAACCAGGCGTACGGCGCCGGAAAGCTTCTCACGGCTGCCGGACAGCGAAATCGTCGCCTTTTGGCCGGCCATGATCCTGACGACATCGCTTTCGGCGACCTCAGCGACAAGCTCGATATCGCCGTCGCGGATGATGGTGAACAGCGGATCGCCGTTGCCGGCGGCAATGGCGCCGACCTTGGCGTTCTTCGCCGAGACCGTGCCGGCGACCGGCGTCTTTACATCGGTGCGCGCCAGCTTCAAATCTGCATCGGCGATCTGGCTGTCGAAGACCTTGAGATCCGCTTCGGAAACCTCGATCGCCTGTTCGGCGGAGACGACGCGGGCATTGGCTGCGGCGGCAGTCGCATCGGCCTGTTCGACCTGGGCGGTGGAAACCGTGCCCTTCTTGACCATTTCCTGGGCGCGGGCCTGCTGCTGCCTTGCCTGTTCGGCATTGGCCTGCGCCTCGATGAGCTGGGCGCGCAGCTGGGCGAGGCTTGCCTCGCCCTTGGCCTTCGTCGCCATCATCTGGCTCTTTTCCAGGACCACTGCGTCATCGTTGAGCGTCGCCAGCGTGCTCTCGGCCTGAACCTTGTCGCCGATATCGGCTTTCAACGTGCGGATAGAGAGGCCCTCGACCTGAGGCTGGATATAGACTTCCTCGACGGGCTTGACCGTTCCGGTGCCGATGACACGGTCGACGAGGGTGCGGCTCACCGCCGTGGTGACGACGATCGCCGGCAGGTTCTGCTGCGGTTTTGCGACCGGCGTTTCCTGCGAAAATGCGGTGGATGCAGCAAGTGCCGCTGCAAAAAGAGTAGAGGCGCCTAGAATTCCAATCGGCTTGCGTGCCATGCGTCGTCGTCCAATCTTATGATAAGGTTGGCCGAACTCGAGCGTCTGCCACTCAGCGCGCGATCAGGCCACTGCCCTTCCTGCATTCTCAGAGGTATCCGCCGATCCTTTGCCGTCTTCATCCCTCGCCGGCAAATTCGGCTTGTAGGTGGTATCGATTTGCTCGATCTACAAGTCCGGCAGAAAACAATTCCCCTTTAGGCAATAATAATTACCATTCCGACGTCAATCAATCACCGCAAGGTTATGTCAACATTACGAAGATTGATCGCGCTCATCCCTAAGACGTTTGACGCCCGATAAATGCGACAGTTGCAAGGCATTTTTTTCGGTTGCTGGATGCAGATGATTTAGGCCGACTGACTGGAAATCTGAATCAGCATCTAAATCAAATAGATAGAGAATGTCGTCCGAATACCGCGGACAGTTTTTGGCATCATGCTCTAGAAAAAGACGAAACGCGCGGGAAATCTCCCGCGCGTTTCGCTTCGCAATCCTGCCGAAACTACTTGGAAGCGGCGTCGGTGATATCATGCGTCCAGGCGCCCGACGGCTCCTTGCTGATGATCTTCTGGTCGAGCAGCGCCTTTGCCGTGCGAGCATAAAGCGCCTCGTCCAGCTTGCCGGAGCTGTCGCCGACCAGCTTGGCGACTTCGCCCATCATGCGCTTCTGATGGTTGTCGTCCTGGCCGCCATTGTCCATGACGATCTCGGCGGCTTCGTCGGGATTCTCGGTGGCATATTTCCAGCCCTTCATCGAAGCGCGGACGAACTTGACCATCTTCTCCTTGAAGGCCGGGTCTTTCAGCTTGTCTTCCATCGCATAGAGGCCGTCTTCGAGAAGGTCGTTGCCCATTTCCGTGTAGTTGAAGACCGTCAGTTCTTCCGGCTTGAAGCCGGCATCGATCGCCTGCCAGTATTCGTTATAGGTCATGACAGAGATGCAGTCGGCCTGCTTCTGGACAAGCGGCTGCACATCGAAGCTCTGCTTCAACACGGTGACGCCGTTCGGACCGCCTTCTGTGGATAGGCCGAGCTTGTTCATCCAGGCGAAGAAGGGATACTCGTTGCCGAAGAACCAGACGCCGAGCGTGTGGCCCTTGAAGTCGGCTTCGGTCTTGATCGGGCCGTCCTTGCGGCAGACCATTTCCAGGCCCGCTTTCTGGTAGGGCTGGGCGATGTTGACGAGCGGAACGCCCTTTTCGCGGGCAACCAGGGCGCCACCCATCCAGTCGACGATGACATCGGCGCCGCCGCCGGCGATCACCTGCTCGGGGGCGATATCGGGGCCGCCCGGCTTGATCTCGACGTCGAGGCCTTCTTCCTTATAGAAGCCCTTCTCCTTGGCGACGTAATAACCGCCGAACTGGCTCTGCGTGACCCATTTCAGCTGCAGCACCACCTTGTCGGCGGCCATCGCATGGGCCGATGCAAGCGACATCGCGCTCGCCATCATTGCAACCATCAACTTTCTCATTTTCTTATCCTTACCCTCTGAAGTTATGCCCGGACCCGTTTCTGGAGCCCGCGCGCGCCTAGCCACCACGGATAGACGGATGCCAGAACGTCACCGCCCGTTCGGTCAGGGCGATGATGCCATAGAAGATCGAGCCGGCCAGCGCCGCGACGGCGATTTCCGCCCAGACCATGTCGACATTCATGCGGCCGATCTCGGTGGAGATACGGAAGCCCATGCCGACGATCGGCGTCCCGAAGAATTCCGCAACGATGGCACCAATCAGCGCCAGCGTCGAGTTGATCTTCAGTGCATTGAAAATGAAGGGCATTGCCGCGGGAAGCCTGAGTTTCAGCAGCGTCTGCCAATAGCCGGAGGCATAGGTGCGCATCAGGTCGCGCTCCATGCTGCCGGAGGCGGCAAGGCCGGCGACGGTATTCACCAGCATCGGGAAGAAGGTCATGATGATGACGACGGCGGCCTTCGACGGCCAGTCGAAGCCGAACCACATGACCATGACAGGGGCGACGCCGATGATTGGCAGGGCCGAAACCATGTTGCCGATCGGCAGAAGGCCGCGGCGCAGGAAGGCGATGCGGTCGGCGAGCACCGCGACGACGAAGCCACTGAGGCAGCCGACGGTATAACCGATCAGCACCGCCTTGAAGATCGTCTGCCTGACGTCCGCGCCGAGGATGGGCAGCGACGCCATGAACCGCGCGCCGATGGCGCTCGGCGGCGGCAGCAGGATGAAGGGGACGCCAGCGCCGCGCGTGACCGCTTCCCAGAGAATGAGGATCCAGGCGCCGAAGATCGCCGGGATCAGGAGCTGGAGTACCGACTTGCCGAAAGTCGTGACGGGCTGCAGTTTCGACAGTTCGCTGACGCATCGCCAGGCAAGCAGCCAGCAGGCAAAGAGCAGCAGGAAGAAAGCCCGCGTCGCCGTGCCCTCGTTGCCGGAAAGAGCCGAAAGCAGCATCCAGGCGGCGCCATGCGCGCCGATAAACAGCACGGTGGCCCGATAGGCCGGCGGCTGCGGTGCGAATGACAGCAGGGCAGCCGCGATGACGATGGTGAAAATGAGGCTTGCCGTGCCGTCGGTGAGGGCGCGCGCCGCGCCCTCGGCCAGGAGCGGCAGGGCCGTCAGCGCCCCGACGCAGAGGAGGAGGGCGACCACACCTTGCCAGGAGAAGGTCAGATGTCTCATGCCGGCCTCCCGCCCATGGCGCGATCGACGATCTTCGCCGCAACGCCGACGATCGCAACCAGGATGCCCGCCAGCAGCGATCCGGCGACGAGGGCGGCCCAGATATCGATAGTCTGGCTGTAATAGGAGCCGGCGAGTAGCTTCGAGCCGATGCCGGCGACAGCACCCGTCGGCAGCTCGCCGACGATGGCGCCGACAAGGCTGGCTGCGATCGCGACCTTCATCGAGGTGAAGAGGAAAGGGATCGAGGCTGGAACGCGCAGCTTCCAGAACGTCTGCATCGGGCTGGCATAATAGGTGCGCATCAGGTCGAGATGCATGATTTCGGGCGAACGCAGCCCCTTCACCATGCCGACGGCGACCGGAAAGAAGGAGAGGTAGGTGGAGATCAGCGCCTTGGAGACGAGGCGGGAGGCGTCGGAATCGAGGTTCAACAGATGCGCAACGGCATTGTCGCCGGTCAGTACGTTGTAGGAGATGATGACGATCATCGGCGCGATGGCGAGGATCGGTATGGTCTGGCTCGCCACCAGCCAGGGCATCAGCGAGCGGTCCATGGCGCGGTTGTGGACGATCAGCACGGCGAGGAGGATGCCGAGCAGCATACCGAAGCCGAAGCCGAGCAGGGTGGAGGAGAGCGTTACCCAGCTGTGATAGACGAGGCTGCGATTGCTCGAAAGGCTGCGCAGAAAGGTGTTCTCGTAGACGTTCTGCGCCACCTGATGCGGCGCCGGCAAAATCGGCTTCGGCTGCGCCAGCGTCTTGCCGATGAATTCGAAGGTCGTAGGTGTAACGCCGGCGCGGCCGTCCATGTCGCGCTGGAACGGCGCGTTCATCAGGATGGCGGCGATATACCAGATGACGACGAGGGCGAGCAGGATTGTGGTGACGGGGACGATCTTGTCCTTGAAGGTGTCGGGTATCACTGCGACTGCCCCCATTTGTTGGCGTCGAACGCGCGGCAACCCCCCTCTGCCCTGCCGGGCATCTCCCCCACAAGGGG
Organism: Rhizobium sp. WYCCWR 11128; assembly: GCF_013416305.1. Classification (NCBI taxonomy): domain Bacteria; kingdom Pseudomonadati; phylum Pseudomonadota; class Alphaproteobacteria; order Hyphomicrobiales; family Rhizobiaceae; genus Rhizobium; species Rhizobium sp. WYCCWR 11128. Next base: position 237,044 of record NZ_JACCEZ010000004.1, on the reverse strand, counting down.
GGAGATCGGCAGGAGGATAGCGCCTCGCTCCCAGTTGGCTCTATAGCGAACGGAACGGCGATGCTTGTTTGGGGAAGCCGGCGCGGCATATCGATCTCCCCCCTTGTGGGAGAGATGCCCGGCAGGGCAGAGGGGGGTGCTCCCAGGGTGCACGCTCCCGCTCCTCATGCGTGCCCCGTCCTCAGCCCGTCGCGGACGCGATGGGCGATTTCCAGGAACTCGGGGGTTTCGCGGATGTCGAGCGGGCGTTCGGCCGGCAGGGTCGAGTCGATCACATCGGTCACGCGGCCCGGGCGCGGAGACATGACCACGATCTTGGTCGAGAGGTAGACTGCCTCGGGGATGGAATGGGTGACGAAGCAGATCGTCTTGTTGGTGCGGGTCCAGAGTTTCAGCAGTTCTTCGTTCAGATGGTCGCGGACGATCTCGTCCAAGGCGCCGAAGGGCTCATCCATCAGCAGCAGGTCGGCGTCGAAGGCGAGCGCACGGGCGATCGAGGCGCGCTGCTGCATGCCGCCGGAAAGCTGCCAGGGGAATTTCTTCTCGAAGCCCGAAAGACTGACCAGATCGAGCGCTTCGGCGATGCGCCGCGTCCGGTCGGCGCCGGAATAGCCCATGATCTCCAGCGGCAGGGCGATGTTGTTTTCGATGGTGCGCCAGGGATAGAGCGCCGGCGCCTGGAAGACATAACCGTAGGCGCGGGCCTTGCGAGCCCCTTCCGGTGTCATGCCGTTGATCGAGATCTCGCCAGACGTGCTCTTCTCGAGATCGGCGATGACACGCAGGAACGTGGTCTTGCCGCAGCCCGACGGGCCGATGAAAGAGACGAAATCGCCCTTGCGGACATCGAGATTGACATTGCTCAGTGCACGCACCGGGCCGTCATTGGCCTGGTAGGTGAGACAGAGATCCTTGGCGGATACGACGGAGGGTGTTTGCATCAATGCGACCAGTCTTGTTTTCGCCGCGGGAAAGCGGTTTGCGTGCTATCATTACCGCCGGTTTTATCGACGACACATTCCATGGAGGATGAGGATGGACGTGACATCAAAGCCCACCTGCCACATCGTTCGCCCCAATCATGCCTATGACGGCAAGCAGGGGCTCAGCTATTTCCAAGGGGTCGCGGCCGAGACGGTCGGCGCCAAGGGCATCTGCATGCACCTCCTGACGATCCCGCCGGGCGTACGCGCCAAGGCGCATCTGCACGAGGCGCACGAGACGGCGATCTACATGCTCTCCGGCGAGGCCCACACATGGTACGGAGATCGGCTCGAGCATCACGTCATCGTCCATGCCGGCGAACTTTTCTATATCCCGGCCGGCGTGCCGCACTTGCCGGCAAACCTCAGCAGCACGCCGTGCACGGCGATCATCGCCCGCACCGATCCGAACGAGCAGGAAAGCGTCGTGCTTCTGCCGGAGTTGGACGCTTTGGTGCCGGCGTGAGGTCATTGGCATAGAGGCAGCGGTCTCCGGTTGATGGCCGTATCGTCATGCGCCATCGTCATACGCCGCTTGCCGGAATGCCGCTCCGCGTCACCTTGCGCGGCGCGGTGATATCCTTCCACTGGGAAAGCGCCTTGCTGACAGCCGTGACCGGCTCGCGCCTGACGAATTCGCCGTGACCCTCGCGGGTCTTGATCGCACCTTCCTCAATCGCGACGACGCCGCGCGTCAGCGTATAGCGCGGCAGGCCGGTCACTTCCTTGCCTTCGAAGACGTTGTAGTCGATCGCCGACTGCTGGGCCTTGGACGAAATGGTCTTGGAACGTTTCGGGTCCCAGACGACGATATCGGCATCGGCGTCGACAAGGATTGCGCCCTTCTTCGGATAGATGTTGAGGATCTTGGCGATGTTGGTCGAGGTGACGGCGACGAATTCGTTCATCGTCAGCCGGCCGGTGTTGACGCCGTGAGTCCAGAGCATCGGCATGCGGTCTTCAAGACCGCCGGTGCCGTTCGGGATCTTGGTGAAATCACCGACGCCGAAACGCTTCTGCGCCGTCGTGAAGGCGCAATGGTCGGTCGCGACCACCTGCAGCGAGCCGGAGGCGAGGCCGGCCCACAGCGAGTCTTGATGCTGCTTGTTGCGGAAAGGCGGCGACATGACGCGGCGGGCGGCGTGGTCCCAGTCGGGATTGGAATATTCGCTCTCGTCGAGCGTCAGGTGCTGGATCAGCGGTTCGCCGTAGACGCGCATGCCTTTCTGGCGGGCGCGGCGGATCGCTTCGTGCGCCTGTTCGCAGGAGGTGTGGACGATATAGACCGGGCAGCCGGCCATGTCGGCGATCATGATGGCGCGGTTGGTGGCTTCACCTTCCACTTCGGCGGGCCGCGAATAGGCATGCGCCTCGGGGCCGTTATTGCCCTCGGCGAGCAGCTTTGCCGACATCGAGGCGACGACGTCGCCGTTTTCGGCGTGCACCAGCGGCAGGGCGCCGAGTTCGGCGCAGCGCTGGAACGAGGCGAACATCTCGTCATCGTCCACCATCAGCGCGCCCTTATAGGCCATGAAGTGCTTGAAGGTGTTGATGCCCTTGTCGCGGACGATGGTCTCCATCTCCTTGAAGACCTGCTCGCTCCACCAGGTGACCGCCATGTGGAAGGAATAATCGCAATTGGCGCGGGTCGATTTGTTGTCCCACATGGTCAGCGCCTCGAGCAGCGACTGGCCAGGGGCGGGCAGGGCGAAATCGACCACCATCGTCGTGCCGCCGGAAAGGGCGGCGCGTGTGCCGCTCTCGAAATCGTCGGAAGAATAGGTGCCCATGAAAGGCATTTCGAGATGGGTGTGCGGATCGATGCCGCCCGGCATGACATAACAGCCGGTCGCATCCAGCGTCTCGTCGCCCGAGAGGTTCGGACCAATCTCGATGATCTTGCCGCCGTCGATTTTCACGTCAGCCTTATAGGTCAGGTCGGCGGTGACGATAGTGCCGTTCTTGATGACTGTGGTCATTATCATATCCTCAATCGTAAAACGCTAAAGCCAGGACTGCGCCGCGTCCCTTTTCAGTGCGGCGCCAATTCACGAACGCTGCGCATTCCATCAGGTCGACCCACTGTTGCGGCGCTGCATCCTTGAAATGCAGATAATTGTTGATCCGGACGGTCAGAGCTTTTCCCGGCTCGACGGTCAGTTTCGACATCCCTGCATCGGGGTCGTCGAGACAGCTCATACAGTCGATCCAGGCATCCATGTTGCGACCGTAAAGGTCAGGAAAGCCGAACGTCTCGGCGAAGCCGTCATGAAATTTATCATGCCCGACCAGTCGAGTGCCATCCATGACGACCACCGCTTCGGTCGCGCTCACACCACAATCTCCGCCGTCTCGACCACCGCATGAAACAGCACATCGGCGCCCGCCATCGCCCATTCCTTGGAGATTTCTTCCGCCTCATTGTGCGAGAGCCCACCGACGCAGGGGCACATGACCATCGTTGCAGGTGCGACCTTGGCGGCCCAGCAGGCGTCGTGGCCGGCGCCGGAGATGATGTTCATGTGGCTGTAGCCGAGCCGCTCGGCAGCGTCGCGCACCGACGTGACCAGTTTCGGATCGAAGGTGATCGGCTCGAAGTGGCCGATCGCCTCGATGGAACAGCCGACGCCGAGTGCATCGGTGATCTCAGGCGCTTTCGCCTCGATCTTTGCCCGCATGCGGTCGAGCTTCTCCTTGTCGGGCGAGCGGATGTCGACGGTGAAGACAACCTTGCCCGGCAGCACGTTGCGGGAGTTTGGCGAGAAGAACACCTGGCCGACGCCGCCGACGGCGCCCGGCTGTTCGCTCATCGCCACGCCCTGGACCATCTCCAGGATGCGGGCCATGGCGAGGCCGGCATTGACGCGCAGGTTCATCGGCGTCGAGCCGGTATGGGCTTCCTTGCCGGTCAGCGTGAATTCCAGCCACCAGAGGCCCTGGCAATGGGTGACGACGCCGATCTGCTTTTCCTCGGCTTCGAGGATCGGTCCCTGCTCGATGTGATATTCGAAATAGGCGTGCATCTTGCGGGCGCCGACTTCTTCGTCGCCGACCCAGCCGATACGTTTCAGTTCGTCGCCGAACAGATTGCCCTCGGGGTCCCTGCGATTATAGGCGAAGTCCAGGCTGTGCACGCCGGCGAAGACGCCTGACGCCAGCATGGCGGGGGCAAAACGCGCGCCTTCCTCGTTGGTCCAGTTGGTCACGACGATCGGATGTTTGGTCTTGATGCCGAGATCGTTCATGGTGCGCACGACTTCGAGAGCTGCAAGCACGCCGAGCACACCGTCATATTTGCCGCCGGTCGGCTGAGTGTCGAGATGCGAGCCGACATAGACGGGCAGAGCATCGGGATCGGTGCCGGGGCGGGTGGCGAACATCGTGCCCATCCGGTCGACACTCATGGTCAAACCGGCATCGTCACACCATTTTTTGAAAAGGCTGCGGCCCTGCGCATCGGCATCCGTCAGCGTCTGGCGATTGTTGCCGCCTGCTATGCCGGGGCCGATCTTCGCCATCTCCATGAGACTGTCCCAGAGACGGTCGCCATTGACGCGCATGTTCTCGCCTGGTGCTGCCACCATTTTGTATGCCCTCACCTGTTTGCGGCAGTCATGCAAAGGGCATGCCCGCCTGTTCCCGTGGTCCTTCCCTGCGCCCCTTATTGGTTTTGTCGAGCGCCGGAAAATCGCCAGTTGCCTTTGTTTTGCATCTGACGGATAATTTGACCGATTGGTAAACATTACAACTTCCACCGCCGGGCTCAAGACGAAAATCACGAAAATTGCCGATAAAAATACGGGCAGTTGCTCAAGAAAGCGGCGGGAACGTTTCCGGTCTAAACTTGAGCGAAGAAGTTGAATTTCAAGGGGAAATAACAGCCTGTGACCATACCGAGAGCAGCGAAAACCCTGAGGCGGACGCGAATCCAGGAAGAGAAGGAAGAGCAGATCCTGGAAGCGGCGCTCGACGTGTTTTCGGCAAGCGGCTTTCGCGGCTCGACCATCGACCAGATTGCCGAAGTGGCCGGCATGTCGAAACCCAACCTGCTCTATTATTTCCGCACCAAGGAAGCCATGCACCGGGCGCTGATCGACCGAGTGCTCTACACTTGGCTGGAGCCGCTGCGGGCCTTTAACGCCGAAGGCAATCCAGAGACGGAAATCCGCAGCTACATCCGCCGCAAGCTGGAGATGGCCCGCGATTTTCCGCGCGAGAGCCGGCTTTTCGCCAACGAGGTGCTGCAGGGCGCGCCGCATATCGAGGACGAGTTGAAGGGGCCGCTGAAGGAACTGGTCGACGAGAAGGCGGAGGTCATCCGCGCCTGGGCGAAGTCAGGCAAGATCGTCAAATGCGATCCCTACCACCTGATCTTCTCCATCTGGTCGACGACGCAGCATTACGCCGATTTCGACGTTCAGGTGCGTGCCGTGCTGGGGCAGGAACATTCGGGCGAAGGGCGCTTCGAGGATGCGGCGCGCTTTCTGGAACAGCTCTTCATCGGCGGGCTGCGACCGGATCTCCTTGGGGGGTAAGCGTTTTACCCTCTCTTCGGGAGCGGCACCCGGGCAAGAATATCCGTCACGCCTTCCATCGTATAAGGCTTCTGCAGCACGGGCGCGTCCGAGTGGCTGTTTGCCTGGGCGATGCCCTCCCCATAGCCCGTGGCAAAAACGAAGGGCACGCCGTCGGCTGCCAGCCGGTCGGCAATCCCGAAACTCGTCTCATCGCCAAGATTGACATCGAGAAGCGCCAGATCGAAGGACTGGCCAGCCAGAATTTCCATCGCCTCAGTGACACTTGGCGCCGTTGCCACGTCGGCGCCCAGGCGGCGCAGGATGTCCTCCCCATCCATGGCGATGATCAGATTGTTTTCCACCAGCAGCACGTTGAGGCCGGAGAGCGGTTGATCGTCGGCAATCGTCTTGCGTTCGGTCGCTCCGACCGGAGGCGGATTCGACCGTTCGCTCGTAGGGCCGACGACATGTCGCGCCGGAATGCAGAAATCGGCCTCGAGCCCATCCTTGACGTAGCGGACCTCGGCTTTGCCGCCGAGGTCATACGGGATAGAGCGGCGGATGATCGTCGAACCGAAGCCATGGCGTTTGGGTTCGACGACGGGTGGACCATCCTTTTCGCGCCAGCCAATGCGCAGATTGCCCTCGTCGTCGCGATGCCAGCCGAGTTGAACGGTGCCACTGCCGGTGCCGGAAAGGCTGCCATATTTGGCGCTGTTGGTCATCAGCTCATGGAAAACAAGGGCGGCGGTGGAAAAGGCCTGCGGTTCCAGCAGCACGTCCTCGCCGCTCATCTGGATGCGTTGCGCATTTTTCCCGAGATAGGCGGCTGTCTCTGCCAGCAGCAATTGCCGGAGCGAAGCGGGCGCCCAGTGATCGCGGGTGATCTGGTCATGGGCGCGGGCGAGCGACTGAATGCGGCCCTCGAGCTGGCGGATGTAGTCGCCAAAGCCGACCGACGTTGCCTGTGACTGCCGGATAATGCCGGTGATCAGGCTCAATATGTTGCGGACGCGGTGGTTCAGCTCGGCGATCAGCAGTTCCTGGCGCTCGTTGGCCGTCTGGCGGGCCATGCTGACCTCGTCGGTGAGACGCAATACCACTTCGATCAATGTGACACGGATCGTTTCGGCGACACGGCGCTCGGCTTCCGTGAAGGGCAGCGAGCGGCCGCGCACCAGTTCCGACCAGGCCTCGAAACTCTTGCGCGGCGTCAGCCGCGGGCCGTTCGGGCCATACTCCACCGGCTTGTGCGGGTCGCCGCCCCAGCGGACGGTGCGCACCAATTCTTGACGGAAAAGCACGACATAATCGCGCGGCGAACGCGAGATCGGGATGGCGAGCATGCCTGCCACCGCATCGTCGACCTCAAGATCCGGATAGGCTTCCGCGAGCCGGTCCACGGCATAGATGCGGCCGGCGGCGTTGCGGTTGAGGTGGCGGACGAGGGCTGCGAAGCCTCGCTCATTCGGCCCGATGCCGGCAAGGGCCAAGCGGCCGTTGATCCACACGCCGATCCCGTCGGCAGGAATGGCGTCGGCGAGCGCCTCGATCAGCCAGGCCGGATCGTCGAGCAGGCTCGCATTGTCTGCGACGGAGGTGAGAAGCCGGTCGGCAATGCGACGCGCCTTTGTCTCGTAGTCGAGAGCCAGTCGCCGTTCGCGGCTTTCAAGGCGCGACGCAAACATCTGACCGAAGAGTTCGGCAGTCGAGCGGCTTTGGGCCGAAGGCAGACGCGGGCCGTAGTGGTGGCAGGCAAACAGGCCCCAGAGCTTGCCGTCTACGACGATCGAAATGGAGAGCGAAGCGCCAACGCCCATGTTTTTCAGATATTCGATGTGGATCGGCGAGACCGAACGCAATACCGACATGGAGAGGTCGAGCGGCCGGCCGTGCTCGTCGAGCTGCGGCAGGATCGGGACCGGGACGGCGTCGACATCGGCAATGATGCGGAACAGGTTGCGCAGATAAAGTGCGCGCGCCTGTACCGGAATGTCGGAAGCCGGATAGTGCAGCCCGAGGAACGAGCCGATGCCGGCCCGGGCGGCTTCCGCCACCACTTCGCCGGAACCGCCTTCGTCGAAACGATAGACCATGACCCGATCGAAACCGGTGAGCGCCCGCGCTTGTCTTGCACCTTCACGGAAGAAGGCTTCCAATGTTTCCGTGTGGTCGAGGCGCGACATCATGCTGCGCATTGAGAGCGAGGCGGCGTCGTGCCTGTCTTCCTGGCAGCGCTCGCCTTCGATGATGACCTCACCGCCGTTCAGGTGCACGGCAAGGTCGAACCTGTTTTGATCGGACGTCAGGGCAATGCCGAAAATGCGCTCGACGACGTCGGAACCACGCAGCGTGGTAAGCTTGTTGCGGATTGTGTGGAGTGCTTCGGGTGTAATCACAGAGAGAACGGGACGGCCGATCGCGTTGGTCTCTGTGACTCCGAGAAACTCCGCTAGGTTTGCGGAGGCGCGCATGACAATCCAGTCTGAGGACACCGCCAACAGAAAGCCGAAGGGCTGAATCGAGCCGAGCTGGTGGATCGGCTCACGGTCGCAATTGGTAAGATCGACGGGTTCGTGCGTGCCGTTCATGGGACGGCTTCCAGTTCGGCTTGCCCGGCTTTGAGGAAGAGATCGAAAACATCGCGGGCTGCGGCGACAGCCGCATCGGGATCCTCCACCATGGTCGCGTCGAGACGATCCATGAAGAGCCGCATGGCGCCCTTCAGGCCTTGCAGGCTCAGATAGCTGTTGGGCAAGTGGTCGGGCACGGCCTTGGCGAGCAGCAGGCCGCCGAGTTTGGAGCCTTCGAGGACATAGGCGGCACCCCAGATCGCTGCTTCGCTGAGCAATGCCGGTTGCGGAAGCAATACCGGCAATCGATCATCGAGTTCCCGGATGTCGGCAGCCAATAGATGCGCGCGCCTTCGGTCCGGCCAATCCGGCAGCAAACGGCCGATTCCTCCATTCTCTAGCGCATATTCGACTGATGGTACGACCCGGGCATGCGCGCGCAAGAAAGCCCTATAATCCTGGATGCGTGAGAGGTTAAAACTGCCGAAGAGGGTGTCGACCGCGGCGTGGCAATCTGCAGTTTGTGCGCGGAGGGCGCTGCGAAGTGACATGCTGACGTTTTTCCGAGTGATATGGCGGCCGCCCAAAAGAGACGACGAACTAGCGGATATACTGCGGCATCGGGTTATTTCCAGAGAAACGCCTAGGAATAACATGGGTTTCTCGTCGCTCGATGCGCGGCGAGCGCTTCAGCCCATCATTGCCGGCAGTCCGGCGGCGAGCGTATCGATCGCGAGCCGCACCTTCGGCAGCATGACCGGAGAGCGCAGCCAAACGGCATGGGCGTCGAAGACATTGGCCGGTTCCTGCTTCAGCACCTGAATGAGCCGGCCTGCCAGCACCTCTTCGCGGACCAGCCAGCAGGGCAGCCAGGCAAGACCGCGCCCGGCGACGGCCGCATCGGAAATCGAAGCGAGGTCGTCGAGCCGCAGTCGCGCCTTTGGCGGCATCCGCCGTCCGGGATCTGCTGCAGTCGGAAAGATCCAACCCTTGTCATCATCGCCCCGCCTGTAGACGATGCCTTCATGTTGCGGGATATCGAAGACCGTCTGCGGCGCGCCATGTTTTTCCAGATAGGCGGGCGATGCGCAGACGGTCATGCGCTGGCGGGCGATCGCCCGGGCCATCAGATCCGGATTGTCCTTCAGCGGTCCGTTGCGGATGACAAGATCGAACCCGTCCTCCAGCAGGTCGACGACACGGTCGTTGAAGGAAAGGTCGAGTTCGAGGTCCGGATGTTCATCGAGCAGGCGTGCCAGGATCGGCGCGATGCAGTGGCGGCCGAAAAGCACGGGCATCGAGATGCGCAATCGGCCGCGCACGTCACGCCGGCCGGATTCCAGCATGGCTTCCCCGAGGCGGATTTCCTCGACCGCCCGCAGGCAGCGCTCGTAGAAGAAGCGGCCTTCCTCGGTGAGGTTCTGCATGCGTGTCGTACGGTTGAAGAGGCGCACGCCGAGACGCTGTTCCAGACGTGCGATGGTCTTGCCGACCGCCGAACGCGTGAGATGGAGCCGCTCGGCGGCAGCCGAAAAGCCACCTGCTTCGACGGCTTCGACAAAGATCGAGATACCTTTCAGTTGCTCCATTTGTTTCCTCGTTGGAACCATTCTGGAGAATTAATATCGCAACTGGTGCGAAATATTCAACGATATGTTTTGCGCTCCCTGCAATGGACAAGGAGCAATGCAATGCAGACAACACGGCAATGGCAGATCGACGCGGTAGGTCCGGAACGCCAGCTGACGATCGGCGAGCGGAGGCTCGAACCGGTTTCGGGAAACAGGGTTCTGGTGCGGACGGAAGCCGTCTCGCTCAATTTCCGCGATCGGTTGGTGATGGAGAGCGGCATGGGGTTGCCGCTGCAATTTCCCTTCGTGCCGGCTTCCGATATGGCAGGGGTCGTGGAGGCAGTCGGACCCGATGTCAGCCGTTTCAAGCCGGGAGATCGAGTCATCTCGACCTTTTCGCCTGACTGGATCGACGGACGCGGCTTGGGCGATGCGCGCACCCCACCTTACAAGACGCGTGGCGGCTTTTATCCCGGCGTCCTCTCCCAATACACTGTGCTGTCCGAGGAGTGGTATTCACGCGCGCCTGATACGCTCGATGCGGCGCAGGCGAGCACCTTGCCCTGCGCCGGGCTGACTGCCTGGTTCGCACTGATCGAACGCGGCGGCCTGAAAGCCGGCGATAAGGTGCTGGTGCAAGGCACCGGCGGTGTGGCGCTCTTCGGTCTGCAGATCGCCAAGGCGCATGGTGCGGAGGTCTTCATCACATCAGGCAGCGCCGAGAAGCTCGAGCGCGCCGTTGCCCTCGGCGCCGATCACGCGATCAACCGCCATGAGGGCGACTGGGTTGAGCAACTCCATCAGTTGACCGGCGACTATGGCGCCGATCACGTGCTTGAGATCGTCGGCGGCCCGCATCTCGGCCAGGCGTTGAAGGCGGTGGCGATCAATGGCCGCATTTCCGTCATCGGCGTGCTCGAGGGGTTTGAGGTTTCCGGCCCGGCCGGCCCGCTGCTGCTCAAGGCGCCTGTCGTGCAGGGCATTTCCGTTGGCCACCGCCGTGCGCTTGAAGATCTGGTGCGGGCAATCGACCAGACCGGACTGAAGCCTGTGATCGACAAGCGTTATGCCTTCGGCGAGTTCCCTGAGGCGCTCGATCATCTCTATCGCGGGCCTTTCGGCAAGGTGGTCGTCGAGTTCTGATGATCGCGATTCAAACTGTTGAAGCACCGCGCGTCTAAAAAGACGCGCGGTGCTGTCGTCAGGCGGCAGTGGAAACGCCCTGTTCGAAGGAGAAGCCTTCATCGGCCCAACCGGTCATGCCGCCGATCATCAGCTTCACGGACAGGCCGAGACGGGAGAGGCGAAGTGCGGCCTTGTCCGCCCCGTTGCAATGCGGGCCGGCGCAATAGACGACGAACAGCGTATCGGCGGGCCAGGCCGACATGCGGTGCGCCGTCATCTTGCCATGTGGCAGGTTGATGGCGCCGGGAACATGGGCCTGTGCGAAGAGCGTTGGCGAGCGCGCATCGAGAAGAACGAAATCGACCTTGCCCGACGCAAAGGCGGCGTGAACATCGGAGCAATCGGTCTCGAAGGTAAGCTTGGCTGCATAATGGGCAGCGGCCATATCAGCGGCTGCGGCGGGGATTTCTGCGACGGGGCTTGGCATTTGCGATTTCCTTTTGGGTTCGAATTGCCGCCTGGTATCGCCGATGCTAAAGCTTTGCGAAATTGGCCATCATGACTGACAGCGTAAAGATCATGCCAAACTTATCGCCACAGCAGACGAAAGGACCGCTGGTCGCAGCGCTTGCCTATGATGGGCTCTGCACCTTCGAATTCGGTATCGCCTACGAGGTCTTCGGCCTGCCGCGGCCGGAAATGGGCGAAGGCTGGTATCGCTTCTCGGTCTGCGGCGTCGAACCGGGTCCGCTTCGCGCTGCGGGAGGGCTGACGGTCGCAGTCGACAAGGGACTGGAAGTGCTTGACGAAGCGGACCTGATCGTCGTGCCCGGCTGGCGGGCGATCGATGCGCCGGTGCCGGCACCGCTCGCCGTAGCGCTCAGGGCAGCGCATCAGCGCGGCGCGCGCATCATGTCGCTCTGCTCCGGCGTTGCGGTTCTTGCCGGATCGGGGCTGCTTGCCAACCGCAGGGCGACGACACATTGGCGCTATGTCGCCTCGATCGCCGCACGTTATCCCGACATCACGCTCGATGCCGACGTTCTCTACATGGACGAAGGCAGCCTGCTGACGGCGGCGGGCAGTGCTGCCGGCATCGATCTCTGCCTGCATGTGGTGCGCGGCGATTTCGGTTCGGAAGCTGCAAACAGCGTGGCAAGACGCCTCGTCGTGCCGCCGCACCGCGAAGGCGGACAGGCGCAGTTCATTCACGCGCCGGTTCCCGTGGAACGCGAGGGCATCCGCTTGGGGCCGCTGATCGAATGGATGCGCGAAAGCCTTTCCGAGGAGCAGCCGATCAGCCTGCTTGCGAAAAGAGCGGGCATGAGCATGCGCACCTTCCAGCGGCGCTTCGAAGCGACGACGGGCCTCAGCGTCGGCGAATGGCTGCTGAAGGAGCGGCTGCGGCATGCCCGCGATCTGCTGGAAAAGGAACTTGCGGCTTCGCTCGACGATATCGCCGCCGCCAGCGGCTTTGGAACATTGGCGACGATGCGGCATCATTTCCGCAGGCGCCTCGGAACGAGCCCGAGTGCCTATCGGAAGTCATTCGGTGATTAGACTGACTTGGCACTTCGAACGTTGCCGGCAGGATGCGACGCCGCGAATTGATCTTCTCCGCGGCGTTGCGAATTCTTACTCCGCCGCTTGGCGGGCCATCGGGTTGTTCGGGTGCGTCGTCCAGTTGGCGTAGTTGGGGTCAACGACGCGACCGGTGCGCTTGTCGAGGGTGCCGGCGGGAAGCTGCTCCATGGTGATGCAGTTCTCGACCGGGCAGACGCTGACGCAGAGATTGCAGCCGACGCATTCCTCGTCCATCACCTCGAAATGGCGAACGCCATCGACGAAGTTGGTGATCGCCTGGTGCGAGGTGTCCTCGCAGGCGATGTAGCAGCGGCCGCATTTGATGCAGGCGTCCTGGTCGATCTTCGCCTTGGCGATATAGTTGAGGTTCAGATATTGCCAGTCGGTGACGTTGGGCACGGCGCGGCCGGTGATATCTTCGAGGCTGCGATGGCCCTTTTCGTCCATCCAGTCGGAGAGGCCAGTGATCATCTCCTGGACGATCTTGAAACCGTAGGTCATCGCCGCCGTGCAGACCTGGACGTTGCCGGCGCCGAGCACGAGGAATTCGGCCGCGTCGCGCCAGGTGGTGATGCCGCCGATGCCCGAGATCGGCAGGCCATAGGTTTCAGGATCGCGGGCGATCTCGGCCACCATGTTGAGCGCGATCGGCTTTACCGCCGGGCCGCAATAACCGCCATGGCTGCCCTTGCCGCCGACCGTCGGGTTGGGGGCGAAGTTGTCGAGATCGACGGAGACGATCGAATTGATCGTGTTGATCAGCGAGACGGCATCGGTGCCGCCGGCCTTGGCGGCGCGGGCGGGGCGGCGGATATCGCTAATGTTGGGCGTCAGCTTGGTGATGACGGGCATGCGGGTGTACTGCTTGCACCAGCGCACGACCATCTCGATATACTCAGGCACCTGGCCGACCGCGGAACCCATGCCGCGCTCCGACATGCCGTGCGGACAGCCGAAATTAAGCTCGATGCCGTCGGCGCCGGTCTCTTCAACCAACGGCAGGATCGCCTTCCAGGCCTCTTCCTCGCAGGGCACCATGATCGAGGCGATCAGCGCCCGATCCGGCCAGTTCATCTTCACCTGCTTCATTTCCCGCAGGTTGGTATAGAGGTCGCGGTCGGTGATGAGCTCGATGTTGTTCAAACCGAGCAGGCGGCGGTCGGCGCCCCAGATCGCGCCGTAGCGCGGGCCGTTGACGTTGACGACGGGCGGGCCTTCCTCGCCCAGCGTCTTCCAGACCACGCCGCCCCAGCCGGCCTTGAAGGCGCGCTCGACGTTGTAGGCCTTGTCGGTCGGCGGCGCAGACGCCAGCCAGAACGGGTTCGGGGATTTGATGCCGACGAAATTATTGCGGAGATCAGCCATTGTTCATTCTCCCCTTCAAGCAACCGCGACAGCCGGAGCGGCTGCTGCGGTGAGGCCACGATGGATGGATTCAGCCGCGTCGCGCCCGTGGGCGACGGCCGAAACCGTGAGATCGTCTCCGCCGAAGACGCAGTCGCCGCCGGCCCAGACGCCGTCGAGCGAGGTATGGCCTTCGCCATCGACGGCGATGCGGCCGGATTCCATGCGCAGCGAACCGAGACCAGAGGCGTCAAAGCTCTGACCGATCGCCTTGAAGATCTGGTCGGCGGCAATGACACCGGTTTCGCCGGTGCCGACGAGGCGGCCTTCGAGAAGCGTCGTATATTCCACCTCGATAGCGGCGACTTTGCCGTCCTGCGACAGGATCGATTTCGGCGCCAGCCAGTGCCGGATGATGACGCCGTTGGAGCTTGCCAGATCCTGCTCGAATTCGGAGGCGTTCATCTGTTCCTTGCCACGACGGTAACAGATCGTCACCTCCTCGGCGCCGAGCAGCTTTGCCTGCACGGCAGCGTCGATCGCCGTCATGCCGCCGCCAAGGACGACGACGCGGCGGCCAATGGCGATTTCGCTTTTGTCTTCGGCCTGGCGAAGGGCCGCGATGAAATCGACGGCATCGTCGACGCCCGCAAGGTTTTCGCCCTCGATGCGCAGCGCGTTGACGCCGGCAAGACCGATACCGAGGAAGACGCCGTCATATTGCGCCTGCAGATCGGAAAGCGAAAAATCGAGGCCGAGACGCTGCCCATGCCGAACCTCGATGCCGCCGATCGAGAGGACGTAATCGACTTCCTTCTGGGCGAAGTCGTCGACCGTCTTGTAGGTGGCGATACCGTATTCGTTGAGGCCGCCGGATTTTTCCCTGGCATCATAGATGAAGACGGAATGGCCGTTCACGGCCAAACGATGGGCGGCAGCAAGGCCGGCCGGGCCTGCGCCGACAACGGCGATGGTCTTTCCGCTCGGTTCAGCCCTGGCATAGAACTGCCGCCCGGCATGCATGGCGGCATCGGTCGCATAACGCTGCAGGCGGCCGATCTCGACGGGCCGCTCTTCAGCCGTGTTGCGCACACAGGCCTGTTCGCAGAGTTCTTCGGTGGGACAGACGCGGGCGCACATGCCGCCAAGGATGTTCTGGTCGAAGATCGTCTTTGCCGAGCCGATCGGATTGCCGGTCGAAATCTGGCGGATGAACAGCGGAATGTCGATCGAGGTGGGACAGGCCGTCATGCATGGCGCGTCATAACAGAAATAACAGCGGTCAGCGGCGACCAGCGCCTCGTGATTGTCGAGGCGCGGATGAAGATCGGAAAAATTAGCCTCATACTCGGCGGGCGAAAGCCGGCCGGCATGAATCCCGGTTTCCAGTCGTTCCATTGAAGTTCCCTCATTATTGGTAAACGGCCTGTGAGGGAAAGCGTAACTCAGGTTTAAAAATTTATCAAACGGTAAAATTTTTACGATTTTCTCTTGTGGCCTCCCAAGTAATGCACTGTTTTCGTTAGGAGAATTTACCCGACGGTGATGAGTGAAATGACTGGGTGTTCGACACGAGAAAGGCATCCGAAAAAAGATTCAAAAAAGTCGAATTTTTTGTTGGCGGCAGGGAACCAAAGTTTGATGTCGTCGTTATTGCGATATCCGGATGGTGATCGCATCGACCCAACATGCGCGCCCCCAACCCACTATCCGGACGTACTCACGGTCCCCTCCCGGTGAGTGAAGACAGCTGGTGCGCCGCCCTCGCACCGGCTGTTTTTCTGTTTTCGGCTGCCTCCCGGCTTTTCACACGCGCTTGAAGATCTCGAATTCGCTTTCCGGAATGGTCAAACGATATTCGATGCGACCGGGAATGAGGTTCAACTCCGCTTTGCCATTGACCGACGAGGGCACGACACGCTCCAGCACGGTACGTCCGAAGCTGTTGTCGCTGAATTCGTGGATTTCCGACTGATCATGCAGCACTTCCGCCCAGGCGATTTCGATCGCCTTCCTGTCATTGATCATGGCTTCGCGGCAATTCAGCGTGATGGAGGCGGCGCCGCCTGATATCGCGCCAAAGGAGGCGGAGTTGACGATGAGTTCGTGGAGGGCGAGCCCGAGATGTACGGCGGCATTCGGTGTCAGGTGAGCGTTGATCCCGTAGATCGGCATGGAGCCGGCCGTTTCCGGCCAATAGGGGGCAAACTGCTTTTCGGCGAGTTCGAAGAGGTAGGCGCCGCGCCAGCTCGAATCCGTGATCAGGTCCTGCGAATTGGACAGCGATTGCAGCCGTCCGCGGAACTTAAGGAGGAAGCTGTCGAGAGAGAGCGTGTTGCGCGCCGTCTGCGTGGCAATGCCCTGGATGATGGCGAGAAGGTTCTTCGAGCGGTGTGAGAGTTCGCGCAGCAACGACTTCAGAACTTTTTCGCGATGCCGGCTTTCGGTGACTTCAGCCATGACGGAAAGAAGTCCATATGCGCCGCGTTCGCCGGTGCGCTGGATCTTCAGTTCATAAGTGCGCGTTTCGCCGTCAACGTCGATCTCGACCTCGGCATTGTTAGGGATGCCGGTTTCCAGCACCTTGTGTTTCAGCGCAGTCAGATATTGCCCATGGGCGTCGCCAAAAAGGGCGGCGTCGCTGCCGCCGGGCATAAAGAGCGACGCGAAATGCGGCGGCAGATTTTCGGCGTAGAAGATCGACAGTCGGGCGTCCTGGCAGAGGATCGAAATCCCGGCGCTGCCGAGCGCGCGTTCCATCATTGCGGCTTTGCCTTCAAAGGTGAAAGGCATGCCGGACAATGGTTCAGTCGTATTCACTCGGCCGCCTTTCCTTGTGACATCTTGAACGTCGCTGAAGGGAGCGCCCTTCCAGACACCGCCTGCCAACTTTAGAACAAAGCGCTGCAAAAAACCGTTAAAGCCACCGGAGCGTCCCGGTAGCACCGGAACGCCTGCTTTGGCGATTTGGTTCCGAAGGCCGGAAAATTGCGTCTCAGGCGGCTACTCTGGTCGATTCATTGAAGAAAAGAGCCTGACTGATCAGTGCCTTGACCATGTCGGGATTGAAGGGCTTGGTGACAAGGAAAGTCGGTTCCGGGCGCTCGCCGGTCAGAAGCCGTTCCGGGAAAGCGGTGATGAAGATCACCGGTACGCTCGACGTCTTGAGGATGTCGTTGACTGCGTCGATACCGGAGCTGCCGTCGGCAAGCTGGATGTCGGCCAGCACCATGCTCGGCTTGGTCTTATTGTAAAGCGCCACGGCCTCGGCATGCGTACGGGCAATGCCGGTGACGCGATGGCCGAGGCTCTCGACCATCTGCTCGATATCCATGGCGATCAGCGGTTCGTCCTCGATGATCATGATATCGGTTGCGACCTGACGGGAAATCTCCTGCGACGCGACGTCGAGCAGATGCATGACATCCTGTTCTTCGGTTTCCAGAATTTCGGCGATTTCGGCGACGCGGAAATTCTCCACGGAGGCGAGCAGGAAGGCCTGACGGGCGCGCGGCGAAACCTTGGAAAGGTTCAGCGTGGCGCGCTGCTCCCAGGCATAGGGCGAGGTCGGCTCTGGAATCTGGACGGCGGTGGAACCAAACAGTTGCGTGAACAGTTTGTAGAGTGCGACCCGGTCATTCGCCGTATCCGGAAAAATCGACAGATCGGCGATGATGGCTTCGAGAACGGCGGCGACGTAAGCGTCGCCCGAAGTCTGTGTGCCGGTAAGGGCGCGGGAATAGCGGCGCAGATAAGGAAGGTGCGGCGCAATCCGAGTAGAAAGTGTCATTAATGGGCTCCTGCATACAGGCCGGCATTGGCTTCAATGAGCGGTTAACGCCGCCTTGATAAAAAAGTTCCGGAACGGCAGGAACTTTTTTCGTTGCGCCGCATTATTCCAGCCGACGAAGAAAGGGCGTAGCGTTTTGACCCATGCAACGGCAAATGCCAGCGACATCGACAATGGAACGTTCGATGTCGATGGTTGAAATCGTTTTTGATCCCATCCACGCTCCTCGAACAGACAACCGGCGAGAAGACGAATTGATGACTACACGCAAGAAAGAAGCAGCCGATCAGCGAAAGCTGGAGCTGCGGGCAAGCGACATCCTGGACCCGAACAACCAGATCGGCGTCAGGCTGCGGTCGCTCTATTCGGCCGCTCAGGATGAGGCGATTCCCGATCGTTTTCTCGACCTTCTCGAAAAGCTCGACCATGCTGAAATGATGGCTTCTGCCAAGATGGCCGAATAGGATCGCCGCATGGAAGACAAATCGCAACCCAGCTTCAAGCGGGAACTGCTGGCGGCACTCCCAAGCCTTCGCGCCTTCGCGATCTCGCTCATCGGGCGGCACGACCGTGCCGACGATCTCGTCCAGGACACCATCATGAAAGCCTGGGCCAAGCAGGATCATTTCGAGATGGGCACCAATATGAAGGCCTGGCTCTTTACGATCCTGCGCAACGAACTCTACAGCCAGATGCGCAAGAGCGGCCGCGAAGTGCAGGACAGCGACGGGCTGTTTACCGAATCGATGGCGATGCACCCCTCGCAATATGGTGCGCTCGATCTGCAGGACTTCAAGAAGGCGCTCGACCAGCTGCCGCCGGATCAACGCGAGGCGATCATCCTCGTCGGCGCCTCGGGTTTTTCCTACGAGGAGGCGGCCGAAATCTGCGGCTGCGCCGTGGGTACCATCAAAAGCCGCGTCAACCGGGCCCGTCAGCGGCTGCAGGAGTTGCTGCAGATATCAGGCGAGGCTGATTTCGGCCCCGACGCCACCTCGGCGCCGCTGACATCGAAGGCTTTCGCGTTCTGACAGGAGTTGTATTTGGGAGGAAAGCCGGCCGCCTTCGGGCGCCGGCTTTTTTGTGTTTGGCGGTGTGTGAAGGACGCGTCCACGGGATGGACGGCCATTCGAAGCACTACCTCTCCACCCTCATTCCTGTGCTTGTCACAGGAATCCAGTGCGCCCAAGTCCTTGGGCGCGAAAGACTCTTTCCACTTGGTATTGGTTTATTCACGGCGCGGACGCGCCGTGGCTGGATTCCTGTGACAAGCACAGGAATGAGGGAGGGGTCGGCGTCGTAGCCCAATCCTCTGCTGGGGTGCTTCTCCTCGTCCTTTCTCTTAGAACGATCAGGGGAGCCAGTCCCCCATCAATCCTCGCGCTTCGAGCCCACCAGATTGGCCGCGACGATTGCTGCCAGAACACCGGCAGTCAGGAGCGGCTGGGCGCGGATAAGACCGAGCCCGACCGTTGCCAGCGATTCCACCGCCGCACGGCGTTCACGGGCGCGGCGTGCTTCCCTGGCGTTGATGATCGACATCGCCACCAGGGCGATGATGGCGATCAGCAGCGCGCAGGCGGCCAGGAAAAGGGCAGCGCCGACCGGGCCGTAGATGCCGGCGAGCCAGATGGCGCCGGCGGTGACGGTCAGCGCGTAGGCGGTGAGGAGGAAAAGCACGGCAAGCGCAATGAAGATGCTATTGCGCTTGGCGCGCGCAACGGTCCGGTGCACGCTTGCGCCCGTCAGCAGGCTGAGGATCGAAAACAGCATCGCGCTTCCTCAGCGCCGGGCGAGGAAGGCGATGGCAAGGCCGAAAACGGCCGCGGCGCCGATGGTTGCCAGCGGATGCTTGCGCACGGTATCGCGCATTTCCGTCGCGCCGCGCTCATAGCCTTGCTGCAATTCGCGCAGCAGATCCTCGCTGCGGCCGAGCAGTTCTTCATAGCCGGCACCGGCCTGGCTGCGGAATTTTTCGCCCTGATGGCGCGAACTCTTGCCGACAAGGCGTGTCAGTTCCGCGAGTTCGTCGCGAAGCGCCTCGACCTGCTCCTCGATGCCGGATTCCAAATTGTGGAAGGTACCGTTGCGGCGACTGCGGCCGGACTGGAAGATAGAATAGCTCATGGCTGTCTCCATTGGCTGGGGCGCGCGCAAGCCCGCCTATTTCGCACGAGGGTCACCACCGTCCGTTGCATGAATGATATCGCCCGGCATTGACCCAGATCACTGCCGACAACGTGCCGGACGATCAAAAGTTCCGCCCGCGCAGTGCTCAGGGGCGGGAAACGGCGCTGTGGGCGAGCACGAAGGGCGTGCCGTCTGATGGTACCTGGTTTATCCGCAGCGCGCAGCCGAACACCGAGAGCATCGTTTCGTTCGTCAGCACTTCACCGATGCTGCCGGCGGCGGCGAGGCGGCCGGATTTCATCAGCACGATGCGGTCGGCAAAGAGTGCGGTCAGATTGAGATCGTGCATAACGGCGATGACGCCGCCGCCGCGTTCGCAGAAATTGCGGGCGAGCGTCATGATGGTCAGCTGGTGGCTGATATCGAGGCTCGAGACCGGCTCGTCGAGCAGCAGCCAACAGGGTCTGCCGTCGACGACGGGCTCGGCGATCTGGCAGAGCACGCGGGCAAGCTGCACACGCTGCTGCTCGCCGCCGGAGAGCTCCTGATAGAAACGACCTTCGAAGCCGGTCAAGTCGACGGACGCAAGCGCTGCCGCCGCCGTCTGCTCGGCCTTGTCGGGATGCAGGTTGAGGCCTGATGTCAGGCCCATGCGGACGATCTCGCGCACGGTAAAGGGAAAGGAGATGGTGCTTGCCTGCGGCAGCACCCCACGAATGGCGGCAAGCTGCCAGGGTTTCAGCGCCTTCACCTCGTCGTCGCCGATGCGTACCGAGCCGCCATAGGCAAGTTCGCCGGAGATGGCTTTCATCGTCGTCGTCTTGCCGGAGCCGTTCGGCCCGGCAATCGCCGTCAGCTCGCCGGCCTTTGCCGTGAAGGCGACGTCGCTGATGATGGTCTTGCCGGAAAGGCGCACGGAGACGCCGGAAACTTCGATCATCGCAATGTCACTCACGGGGGTCACTCACGACATCACTCACAGGGCAAGGCGCGAACGCTGCCTCAGCAGGATCCACAGGAAGAACGGGCCGCCGACCGCCGCGGTGATGATACCGATCGGCAGCTCGGCCGGGGCGACCAGGGTGCGGGCCAGGACATCCGCGAAGATCAGCAGGGAGCCGCCGAGCAGCGCTGCGGCCGGCAGCAGGAAACGATGGTCGGGGCCGATCGCCATGCGCAGGATATGCGGTACGACGATCCCGACGAAACCGATGCCGCCGCTGACGGCGACGGACGCGCCGGTCGCCGCGGCGACGCCGACGATCGCGACATTCTTCAGCCGCTGCACCGGCACGCCCATATGAAAGGCGGCCGCCTCGCCGAGCGTGATGGCATTGAGGCCGCGGGCCATGAAGGGCAGGGCGGTGAAGGACAACAGGATGATCGGGCTGGCGGCGGCGATCTTCGTCCACGTGGCGCCGGCAAGCGAACCCATGCTCCAGAAGGTCAGGTCGCGTAGCTGCTGGTCGTTGGCCATGTAGATCAGCAGTCCCGTGATGGCGAGGGCGAGTGCGCCGAGTGCAATGCCGGCAAGCAGCATCGTCGCCACCGAGGTCTGTCCGTGACGGGTGGCGATCCTGTAGAGCAGCAGCGTCGTGACGAGGCCGCCGCCGAAAGCGGCTGTCGGCAGAGCGTAGATGCCGAGAAGCGCCTCGATTGGCGCTGCGAGACCGCCACCGAGGACGATCATCGCAACCGCGCCAAAACTTGCGCCGGAGGAGACGCCGACGAGGCCGGGATCGGCCAGGGGATTGCGGAACAGGCCCTGCATCACCGTACCGGAGACGGCAAGCGAGGCGCCGATCAGGAAGCCCAGGATCGCCCTCGGCAGGCGGATATCGAAGATGATGATCCGGTCACGCGTGCTGAGCGCCGTCTCGGAGCCGGCCATGTTGCTGATGACGTCGAGGATCGAGGCATCCGAGGCGCCTGTCGTCACCGAAAACAGCATCGAAAAGACCGAGCCGGCGACGAGCAGCGCGATCGCCAGCAAGGCGAGCCGCGTCCTGTCGCCCGCCTGCCTGATTTCGCGGATGTCCGCCATCGGGAATTGTCGCCTTTGTTCCATCATGGCTTGCGGCAGGGCCATGTTCAGCCCCCGTAGATCGCCGTGTTGAGCTCACGCGCGGCGGCGGCGGTGCGCGGGCCGAAGCCGAGCAGGTAGACGCCATCCATTCGGATGATCGCTTTTTTCTCGCCTGCCGGCGTCAGCGCGATCGCCGGCTGAGCCAGCAGGTCCTCGTTTTTGGTGCCGGCGCCATCGCCGCGATTCATCATCAGGATGATGTCGGGCTTGGCTTCGATGATCGCCTCGTCCGTCAGCGGCTTGTAGCCCGGAAATGCGCCGACGGCGTTGATGGCGCCGGCGAGCTTGACGATGCCATCGGCGGCCGTGCCAGTGCCCGATGCCATGATCCGGCCGTTCTGGGCGCTGAGGATGAAGAGAACGCGCTTGCGCTCGGCCTCCGGGCGTTTTTCGGCATCGGCGATCGCCGCGTCGAGATCGGCGGCGACCTTTTCTTCAAGCGCCTTCGCCTTGTCGGGCACGCCCAGCAGCGTGCCGACACGGTCGATCTTGGCGATGATGCCGTCGCGGGTAAAGGCGCTCGGCACGGCCTCGAAGGGCACGCGGGCATTTTTCAGCACGGCCAGCGCCTCCTGCGGGCCCGAACCTTCGACGGCGATGATCGCGGTCGGGTTCATAGCGAGGATGCCTTCCGGCGAGAGCGCGCGCATGTAACCGACGTTCGGCAGCTTCAGCGCCGCCTCCGGATAGATGCTCGTCGTGTCGCGCGCGATCAGCCGGTTTTCCTCGCCGAGCGCATAGACGATCTCGGTGATGTCGCCACCGACAGAAACCAGGCGCGACGTGTCGAGCTTCTTTTCTTCGGCGTGGGCGGCGCGGATGAAGGCGAAGCCATCGACCGTCCGCGCCGTCGGGATCAGCGGCAGCGCCATGACCGCCGCCGTCAGGGCCAGTTCCAAAGGGCGGATCCGGCGCAGATTGTTACGCATCGTCATCGTTGCGATCCTTATGCGGCCACGCTTGCTGCCCGCGGCAGGTTTTCGATGATCTCGCGCCACTCGGCGCGTTCGTCGGAACCTTCCTGCCGCTTGCCGAAGAACTGGATGATCATCTCGCCTTCGGTATTGTAAGCTTCCAGCGAGGTGACGTGGCCGTCCGTGGTCGGCTTGCGCACGGCCCAGGTCTCGGCGATGTGATCCTGGCGCAGATGCAGGTGGAAGGTCGGATCCATGATGTTGATCCACGGCCCCATCGGCTGCACGTTGAAGATCGGGCCGGAATGGATCTGGACGATGCCGTCATTGGCGACGAAGCACATGATCGGCAGGCCGGATTTCACCGAGGCATGCATCATCTCTGCCGGCGCGCTGTTGTCGAGCTTCCAGGCATAGTCGTCGCCGACGGTGCGCACGGCCGCCTGGCGGCCGATCTTCAGGCGCTTCAGCATGCCGAAGAACTGATGTGTATCGGTGAGCTTGCTCCAGTTGTCGCGCAGTTCGTCGCGGCTGACGTCGGCGATCTCATCGGCGGCGTTCGAGGTTTCAGCCTCGACAAATTCCTGCGACTGGTCTTCCAGCTTCAACTCGGCGACGATTGCGTGATAGGCGTCGACATTCGAGCTTGTGCGCAGGTGCACCTTGTGCACGGCGTTGCCCGCCTTGTCGAAATATTGCAGGCTGAGGCGCTCCTGATCGCCATCCTTCTTGGATACGGCGAAACCATGCTCCCAGCGGCTCGGGAAGATGCGTAGGTCGATATTCTCGCCGAGAACGATCGCGGCCTGCGCCCCGCTCTTGATGTTTTCGAAGACACCGATCTTCTCGTGAACGGCACTTTCGTTGCGCGACAGCGCCATCACTTCGCCCAGGCGTTCAACGCGTTCGAGAAGCTTCAGCGCACTGCCATCGATGCGGGTCACGCTGATGCCGGTTTCGGCGGCGACGAGCGCTGCCTCGGAAATCTTCAATTGGGCGGCGATGTCACGCTCGCGCATTTTCGGATTCTCGGCGCGAAACGCACGGATTTCGGCTGGCGCCGGTCTTGTCTGTTCGGTCATGTCCTACCCTACTTATTGAGAATGAGCTTGCC
Source organism: Rhizobium sp. WYCCWR 11128 (assembly GCF_013416305.1). Classification (NCBI taxonomy): domain Bacteria; kingdom Pseudomonadati; phylum Pseudomonadota; class Alphaproteobacteria; order Hyphomicrobiales; family Rhizobiaceae; genus Rhizobium; species Rhizobium sp. WYCCWR 11128. The sequence goes on along the minus strand of NZ_JACCEZ010000004.1, from coordinate 213,313 downwards.
CTGACGGGTGATCTTCAGGCGATAGACCAAGCCGTCATGTCTTATCATGATCTCGTTCGTGCCGCGGAAAAGATCCGCGCTTTCGACGATCCGGTGCTGCGCCGCAGGCTCGCTCTGCAGCGGCACATGCTTAAAGTTATCTGGCTTTTCAACCATCATTTCGGTTGGCAATTCCGTGAGGCCGGCGATCGGGGTCCCCGGTTGTGATGACAATTATCTTGACTTTATTACTCATAGTTTTTTAAAGACGCAATAGGAGACTATTGCAGTCAAGTTTTTGAGATTGCTGATATGAGGCCGCCTGGCGGCGGTTCGCGACAATGGCGGAGAAGATGATGACGGTTAGGTTTGCGGCTGTTGCAGCCGGCATGGTGATGGCGGTTTCAGGCATATGCCAGGCGCAGGATGCGGCAACCGCCAAGCTGAATGTCGAACTCAACGCTCTGGCGCCATCGCAAAAGGGCTGCATGATGACTTTTGTCGCCGAGAACAATCTCCAGACCCCGATCAACAAGATCTCCTTCGAGCTCGCTTTCTTCAACGACAAGAATTCCGTCGACCGCATCACCGTGCTCGACTTCCGCGATCTGCCGCAGGGCAAGAAGCGCGTGCGCCAGTTCGATATGCCGAATGTGAAGTGCGAGACGGTCACCCGCATCATCATCAACGACACGCCGGTCTGCGACGGCCCGGCGGCGGGCGAATGCATGAAGGGTCTCGTCACCCGTTCACAGATTTCCGTTCCCTTCGAGGGCTAAGGATACGCCGGGAACGATTCCCGGCGGACATGTTTCAGGCTGTCCGAGGCATACAAATGGCAATTTCAGCGAAGACCAGATCGAGACAGGTGCTCATCGGGGAGCCGGACGCTGACGGCGGTCTGAACGACAATAACATGCATCCCGGCCACGAGCTTTCCGACCTGCGCAATGTGCAGCGGCAGCCGGCGGGCGAGGCTGTGGTCCACTACACGCGTTTCGCGCAGATACCCTCCTTTCCCGATCATCCGGAAGCCGAGCCGATAACCTCCGTTCCTGCGCCGCCGATGGATGCGGCGGTGGAAAAGCAGGAAGACGAGAAGAAGCCAGCGCGGCGACGGGTGGCGCTCGCCTGCGTTAGTTCGCTGATTTTCCACGCGACGCTGGCCGCTGTATTGATCATTGCTTTCCCTAAGGCGCCGGAGGAGACGCTGATGGAGGCGGGCGAAGCGATCAGCGTCGTCATGCTCGGCAGTTCTGACGCCGATCAGAGCGCCGCTGGCGAGACCGAGGTGACCATCCGGCAAGAAATTGTTCCGGAAGCTGTCGAACCCGACACGGTCAAGCCAGTAGAAACAACGGAAATGCAGCCGGAGGCCGTCCAACGGGAAACTGTCCAGCCGACCGATGCAGAGCCGGTCGAAGCCGTTCAGCCCACGCAAGAAGTCACGCGTCAGTCAGCGGAGACGGTGACCACCGCGGAACCAGAGGTGCTGGTATCGGAAACTCCTGCGGAAACTTCAGTTGCGCAGCCAATGTCGACAGTGGTGCCGGAGCAATCCCCGGAGATGCCGATAACATCCACCGAGCCACCCGTCGCAACCGCGATGCAATCCGAACCGGAAGAGATCAAGCCTGTCGAGACGGCCGCGATTTCTCCCGAGCCGGAGCCGCCTACAGAGATCGTCACGCCGCAGCCGAAACCGAAGTTGGAAAAGCCTGTAGAAAAGAAGCCGATCGAAAGAAAGCAGCCCCCGAAGAAGGCACAGGGTTCAGAGGGAGAGGCCAAACAGGAGTCACGCAGGGGCGCCGCGGACGGGCAGGCAGACGCCAATTCAGATAATAATTCACGCACGTCGGGCGGACGGAGTGGATCGGGCGGTGCATCCGAAGCCAATTACAAGGGCAAGATCGTCTCGCGACTGTTCCGTTGCGTTGACCGGATTGAATCGCGATATCGTCGCAATTCTGCATCCTTGAATGTCCGCATTACGATCAATCGCAACGGAGATGTCACCGCATCAGGCCTTGTCCGAGGTTCGGGCTTGGCCGAGGTGGACAGCGCCGTTTTGTCCCGGATCGCTTCCTGTAATCTTCCTGCTATGCCGGATGACTGGGCCGGATCCTCGCGCTCGTACAGTTTTCCTGTCCAAGTCACCGCTCGATAAATATGATAAAAACAATCAACTTTATACTTTACTCTAAAAATCAAGTTTAATAAGGTCCACCCGCACACGCAGGAATCGTGTGACGATCAACGAGCGAACGGGTGGCATATGGCTCGCAAGGGCAAGAAGGGTTCGAACCGGGAGGTCCGCGATAGCGCGGGCGAGGAAGCTGGTCAGGCATCCCTCGGACGGTCCAAACTGGATGGCCGCAGTTTCCTCTATGTCGGTGGCCGTGACTGCCAGGTGGCGCATCTTCGCCAGATCGCCAGCAATTTCGGCGCCGAGCTCATTCATCATGACGGCGGGTTGCGCGAAGCGGTTTCCCGCATCGATACCGTCCTTCCCTCGGTCGACTGCGTGTTCTGCCCGATCGACTGTATCAGCCACGATGCCTGCCTGCGTGTGAAGACTGGCTGCAAGAAATTCGGCAAGACCTTCATCCCGCTTCGCAACGGCAGCAAGTCCAGCCTGGAGCGTGCGCTGCAGACGATGAACGAACGAGACAATTCCCGATGAACGACCAGCGCCCCGACGGCTTCACCATGATCGGCCTGCATAAGCTCGCCGCGCAGACAGGCGAGGGCCTCGTGCCCGAACTCTACGAACTTTTCCAGCAGCATGCCGAACGCCAGCAGATTTACAAGAATGTGACGCTGTTCCCGACCTGGGAAGCGCGCATGCCCGGGGAAGCGACAACAAGACCGCTTGGCCCAGCAGCGGCAAACGGCGATAATGTTCTCGCCTTTCCCTTGCGTTCTGCAAGGGCGGGCAAGAGGAAGGCGTAGGGAGATTCCATGTATATCGCAATGAACCGCTTCAAGGTTGCAACCGGCAGCGAAGGCGATTTCGAGACGGTCTGGCGCAATCGCGATTCCAGCCTGCCCGAGGTGCCCGGTTTCGTCGAATTCCGCCTGCTGCGCGGCAAGGCCAACGAAGAGGAGGGCTATACGCTTTATTCCTCGCATACGGTCTGGAAAAGCGAAGCTGATTTTCAGAACTGGACGAAGTCCGAGAGCTTTCGCGCGGCGCACCGCAATGCCGGCGATCACAAGGCGATCTACAAGGGGCCGCCGGTCTTCGAGGGTTTCAACGTGGTCGACGGCATTTGATTTTGGTTGTTGCGGTTTCATGTGTAAAGGCGGGAAAGCGACGCACGGGTGTTGAGGCTTCGACTTGCAGGAGCAAGCCGGCTGGAACTGATCGAGGTTAAGTAGTTTGCCTCGCTAATGCTTGGTTTTTGCATTCGCTCTGCACCTCCCCCTCCGTCATTCCTGTGTTTGTCACAAGAATCCAGCCACGGCGCGTCTGCGCCGTGAATGAATCAATCCCGCCGAGAAGAGTCTTTCGCACCCAGGGACTTGGGTGCGCTGGATCCCTGTGACGAGCACAGAGATGAGGGAGGTGAGGCGAAGCTTCCCGTCAGCCGCCTCTATATGCCGCGAGCAATTTTACGAGCGCGTCCTCAGGAAGGGAGCTGCCCCCGACGCTTCTCACGCCTTAACCCGGAAGATCGCGCCTGCCGCAATGGCCAGCCAGCCAAGCATCATCGCCCAGCCGCCGCTCGGCGCGGCATAGGGGAAGAGGCCGGAGCCGGAAAAGCGTAGGGTGACGAGATCGCCCGCAAAAAGCAGCGTTCCGACAATCATCAGCAAACCGGCCAGCCAGGCGGTTCTGAGCCTGACGTTGCCGAGAGCCAATGCCAGCAGGGCAGGGGCGTGGGCAAGGCACATGGCAGATGCGGATGCCGCCAGATTGGCTTCGCCGCCATGGGCAGCAAGGGCGGCAAGCGCCACGCCGGCTACGCCAAACAGGCCGGCGAAGAGATAGAGCACCGGCTCCAGACGCGCGTTCAAGCTCATGGTTGTTCCTTGTCGTCAGGGGCCTTGTTGTCGGGGGCCTTGTTCTGCATGTGATAGGCGAGCCGTTCCACCGGCGCCCAGATGAGATCACGCAGCGCTTGGCTCGATATCGTCTCGTCCAGGGCGCGGCGGAAGCAGAGCAGCCACTCGTCACGCTCGACAGGGCCGATCTCGGCGACGAAATGGCGGCTGCGCAGGCGCGGATGGCCGCGCTTGTCGGTATAGAGCGGCGGGCCGCCGAGATAACCGCTCATATATTCGTAGAATTTCTCTTCGCTGCCCGTAAGGCTCGGCGGATGCACAGCGCGCACGTTTCTCGCCTCCGGCAGCGTGTCCATCAGCTCGTAGAAACGGTGGGTCAGAGCTCGCACGACAGGATCGCCCCCGATCGCCTCATAGAGTGTGGTGACCTTCTCCGTCACGAAACCATCCCCGATCCCATCGCCATTACTCGACATTCCCCGGCCTCTTCATGCACCGGGCGGAAAATGATCGCAACTGTCATCAAGGTGCCGCGGCATTTCGCGCATAATGCCGGACAGCAGGGGTTGCGGCCGATTCTCCTTGACAAAACCGTCCGGACGGTATCTTTTAGCTGAATGTCGAACGCTCATCATCGCAAGAAACAGCCCGTGCTCGTGCGCCAGCAGTTGCTGGAGGTCGCCGCGCGCCTTGCTGCCAGCGACGGCATGGCGGCCGTCACGCTCGATGCGGTTTCTGCCGCGTCCAGCGTCAGCAAGGGCGGGCTGCTGCATCACTTCCCAACGAAGAATGCGTTGCTCGATGCCCTGTTCGAGAGCTTGCTCGAAAAGTTCGACGCCGATATAGAGGAACTGATGCGCGGCGATCCGTTGCCGCAGGGCCGCTTCACCCGCGCCTATCTGAGAGCGGTATCCGGTCTCAACGAGCGTCCCGACGATTCCAGGAGTTGGACGCAGGTGACGATCGCGCTTCTTGCCGAACCTCGACTGCGTCTTCGCTGGCGCCAATGGGTGCAGGCGCGGGCCGAGGAATATATCGGCACCGATTCCTCCCTCGATGCACAGGTCGTGCGTTTCGCCGCCGACGGACTTTGGTTCGCAGATACGTTGGAAAGCCATGATATCAACGGCGTTCTGAGGCGGGATCTCATCGATCGCCTTGTCGAACTGACCGGCAAGTAATTCGAAAGGGAATTCGCCATGAGCCAGGCCGCCGTCTACGGGCTGCTGTTTGCAGCCATCGTGCTCGAGGTCATCGGCACGACCGCGCTGCAACTGTCGCAGCAGTTCACCCGCATCGGACCGACGGCACTCGTCGTCGCCTGTTATGCGGCCGCCTTCTATTGCCTGTCGTTGACGCTGAAAAGCATCCCCGTCGGTATCGCTTATGCAATTTGGAGCGCTTTGGGAATCGTACTGATTTCCTCGGTCGGCCTGGTGTTCTTCAAGCAGCGCCTCGACCTGCCGGCAATCGTCGGGCTCGGGCTGATCATATCCGGCGTTTTGGTCGTCAATCTATTTTCTAAATCGGTTTCGCATTGATATTGCTGCGATATTGCCAGGCGGTTTTTCTGTCTTCGGCCGGTAAATTTTCCCCTTTGTCAAAATACTGACAAAGGTCTATGTGTTCCTTGGACGTGGAGGAGACGAGGCGCAGCCAGCGCCGTTTTCCAAAGCGCTTTGAATTTTTCTGCTTTCCCGCCTATCGATACTTCCAGGTTCTACAGGAGCACATCATGGCCATTCGCACCGTCGTCTGGGGAGAGAATATCCACGAGAATACCAACGAAATCGTCCGGGGGATCTATCCCGAGGGCATGCACACGACGATCGCCAATGCGCTGAACACAGATCCCGCTATCTCGGCGACGACAGCGACGCTGCAGGAGCCGGAGCACGGCCTCAGCGAAGTCCGCCTTGCCGAAACCGACGTCCTGACCTGGTGGGGCCACAAGGATCACGGCGCGGTCTCCGACGTCGTTGTCGAGCGTGTCGCCAAACGCGTCTGGGAAGGCATGGGCCTGCTGGTGCTGCATTCCGGCCATTTCTCCAAGATCTTCAAGCGGCTGATGGGCACGCCCTGCGCGCTGAAATGGCGCGAGGCGGGCGAGCGCGAGCGTCTGTGGACGATCAACCAGCGCCATCCGATCGCCGCCGGCATCGGCGAGCATTTCGAGCTTGAGAACGAGGAAATGTACGGCGAGCAGTTTTCGGTGCCTGAACCGCTCGAAACGGTGTTCATCTCCTGGTTCCAGGGCGGCGAAGTGTTCCGCTCGGGCCTGACCTGGCGGCGCGGCGCCGGTAACATCTTCTATTTCCGTCCCGGCCACGAAACCTATCCGACCTATCACGACGTCAATGTCCAGAAGGTGCTGATCAACGGTGTGAAGTGGGCCTATAATCCCGAGGGTGCATTGAAGAGCATTACCGATGCCCCAAATGTGCCGGTAGAAAAAGCACTGGAGCCGATCGTCGAACGCGGCCCGAGACTGCACCAGGCCGGCGAAGCCGGTTACCGCTGAGGAGCATCCATGCGACTACTCGTTCTTGGCACGGGGGTGATGGCGAAAAACCAGCTCGCCCGCTTCCCCCTCATCGACGGCGTGACGGTGGTCGGCGCCGTCGACACCGATCCCGAGCGGCTTTCGGCCTTCGCCGATAAGTTCAACATCGAAAAGCGGTTTCTTTCGCTGGAAGAGGCGATCGCCTGGGGTGAATTCGATGCGGCGACGAACGTCACGCCCGACCGGATCCATCACCCGACGACGATGGCGTTGATTGCCGCGGGCAAGCATGTGTTCTGCGAAAAGCCGCTGGCGGAGAACTATGCGAAGGCGCTTGAGATGACGGAGGCGGCCGAAAAGGCCGGCGTCATCAACATGGTGAACCTGACCTATCGCAACGTCGCGCCGCTGCAGCGCGCACGTGAGATGGTGCTCGCCGGCGAACTCGGCACGATCAGGCACGTGGAAGCTTCCTATCTCCAGAGCTGGCTGGTGTCGCGTGCCTGGGGCGATTGGCGCACGGAATCGACCTGGCTGTGGCGGCTTTCCACCGGCCACGGCTCGAACGGCGTGCTCGGCGACGTCGGCATCCATATCCTCGATTTTGCCGCCTATGGCGCGGCGACCGACATCGACCACGTCTTTGCGCGGCTGAAGACCTTCAACAAGGCGCCGGGCGGCCAGATCGGCGAATATCTGCTCGATGCCAATGATAGCTTCACCATGTCCGTCGATTTCGCCAATGGCGCGCTCGGCGTCATCCACGCCAGCCGCTGGGCGACAGGGCATCTGAACGAGCTGAAGCTGCGCATCTATGGCGAGAGGGGCAGCCTCGAGGTCATCCATCGTCCCAGCGGTTCCGAGCTGCATGGCTGCCTCGGCGAGGGTGTCGAAACTGCCACCTGGACGCAGATCGAAGTTGAACCGGTGGCGACCAATTACGAGCGTTTTGCCGAGGCCGTGGCAAGCGGCATCCAGCCGGACCCGAACTTCCGCCACGCCGCCAACCTGCAGAAGGTGCTCGACCTTGCGATGGTGACCGAGCGCGAGCGGCGCGAACTGAAGGTCTGACGAGATATCGAACCGCTCACGATAGGAACGTCGTGAGCGGTTTCCTCGCCGCATATCTTCGTAAGGCAGTCTATATTCTTGTTTTTCCTGCCTCTGGTAGGTTTGAGGCATAACAGGGCAAGCCGCATGAAAAGCCTTCTGACAAGCTGGCCGCTTTGGGCGCTTCTTTCCGCCGGCTTTGCTGCGCTCACGGCGATTTTTGCCAAAGTCGGCGTCGAGAACGTGAATTCCGATTTCGCGACCTTCATTCGCACCATCGTCATCCTGCTGGCGGCGGGAATGATGGTCCATATCTCAGGCAGCTGGCAGGAGCCGTCCTCGGTGTCGAGCAGGAGCTGGCTCTTCCTGGTGCTCTCCGGCCTTGCCACCGGCGCATCCTGGATTTGCTATTTTCGAGCCCTGAAGCTCGGCGATGCCGCCCGCGTCGCGCCGATAGACAAGCTGTCCGTCGTCTTCGTGTCCGTCTTTGCGGTGCTGTTCCTCGGCGAACGCCTAACGCTTCCGAACTGGCTTGGCGTCATTCTGATTGCGGGAGGCGCCGTACTCGTCGCCTACAGGGCTTAACCGGCGACAAGCACAATGGGTTTTCGCAAAGGCACGAAAAACGGCCCCGCCGAAGCGGGACCGGAAGTTGCCGAGCCGCAACAGGCGGCTTCGGTTGCCTGATTATTCTATCACCTGCACCACGCGGTGGGTGCGGGGTTCGACAATCACGTGTTGATTGTTAATGACCGTATAGGCATATTTCGGATTGTCAGGCACCGGCGTCACGACGACGTCTGCCGGAAGCGGCTTGCCGACGACAATTGGTTCCTGGACGACCACGGAGGCGGTCGGGGCCGGCTGCTGCTGGACATAGGTGACGACCTCGCGCGGCGGCGGATCAACAACGGCTCCGGCGACACCGCCGGCCACGCCGCCAATGGCAGCACCCACGGGGCCGCCGACGATTGCGCCGGTGATGGCGCCACCGGCTGCACCGGTCACGGCTCCGTCAGCCAGCGCATTGGTGGCGAGCGACGACAGCGCAAGGGCGCTGGAGACAAGTAGGATCTTGTACATTTTGCTTCTCCTTTGCTGGGGTTGCGCTTGGGTAACGACCGCGCCAATCCGAGGTTCCGGCAGGAGAGAGTCACGCTTTGGAAGGCCGGTTCACATTCTGTGAGGCGGCCGAAGCATTGATTATTCCAGCCGCCGGCGGAAGAGCCAGGCGGCGGCGCTGAGGGTGACGGCGGCAATCAGCGCCAGCGGGATCGTCTGGTTCACCACCTCGCTCAACGGGATATCCTTGAGGAAAACGCCTTTGACGATCACCAGGAAATAGCGCAGCGGATTAACGAGCGTTACCGGCTGCAGCCAGCCCGGCATGTTCTCGATCGGTGTCGCGAAGCCGGAGAGCAGCATGGCTGGGACCATGAACAGAAAGGCGCCGAGGATCGCCTGCTGCTGTGTCATCGACAGCGCCGAGATGAACAGGCCGAGGCCGGCGACCGAGCCCAAATAGAAGATTGCGCTGCCGTATAGCAGGAAGAGCGAGCCACGCAGCGGCACGTCGAAGAGGAAGACGGCGGCCAGGATATAGACGGTGATGTGGAAGAGGCCGATCATCATCGGCGGGATCAGTTTGCCGATCAGGATCTCGTGGATGCGCAGCGGCGAGACCATCAACTGGTCGAAGGTGCCGAGCTCGCGCTCGCGAGCGATCGACAGCGCCGTGACGATGAGGCCGATCAGCAGCGCGATGCTGGCGATCAGGTTCGGCACCATGAACCATTGATAGGTGAGGTTCGGGTTGAACCAGTTGCGCGGCACTGTCGAGACGATGTCGGCACCGGCGCGTTTGCCGGCCGGCGTCTCGGCGGCGAGGGCGGCGCCGATCTGCGAGAGGTATCCCGCGACGATCTGCGAGGCGTTGGAGCGGCGGCCGTCGAGCACCACCTGCAGGTCGGCCGGCGCTCCCGCCTCAATATTGCGCGAAAAGTCCGGGCCGATCTCAACGGCGGCAATGGCCGTCTGGTTGTCGATCGCCACCCGGACCTCCACCTGGCTTCCTGCAATCTCGATTTTTCGGAAGGTCGGCGAGCCATCGATGCGCTCGATCAGTTCCTGGCCCCAGTGACCGCTGTCGCGGTTGAGGATCATCACGTCGACATTGCGGACTTCGAGCGTCGCCGCATAGGAGAAGACGAGAAGCTGGACGATCGGTGGGCCGATCAGGATGGCGCGGCCCTTGGGATCACGCAGGACGGCGAGCAGCTCCTTGACGATCAGGGCGTAAAGCCTTGTCCACATCTCAGCCGATCCTCTTTCTGGTGCTGCGGGCCGCCAGCACGAACATGATGGCGCCGATCGTCAGCATCACGCCGATTGCCTGCAGAAACATCGGCCAGATGTCGCCGGCGAGGAACACCGTCTGCAGGCTGGGGATCAGGTAGCGTGCCGGCACGATGAAGGTGATCCACTGGATCACGGTCGGCATGGAATTGATCTCGAAGAGGAAGCCAGACAGCAGGAAAGCAGGGAGAAAGGCCGAGATCAGCGCCAGCTGCGAGGCCAGGAACTGGTTCTTCGTGGCCGTCGAGATCAACAGGCCCTGGCCGAGGGCCGGGATCAGGAAAGCGGCCGACAGTGCGTAAAGAGCGGCGACGGAGCCGCGAAACGGCACGCCGAAGAGAAAGACCGCAAGCAGCACGCAGAGCGTCATCGAGGTGAGGCCGAGCAGGAAATAGGGCAGGATCTTGCCGGCGAGCAGTTCGACCGCCGTCACCGGTGTCGCCATCATCGCCTCCATTGTGCCCCGCTCCCATTCGCGGGCGACGACGAGCGAGGTCAGAAGCGTGCCGACCAGCGTCATGACGATGGCGATCGAGCCGGGCACGAGGAAATTGCGGCTGGTAAGTTCAGGGTTGAACCAGAAGCGCTGCTCGACCGAAATGGCGGGACTGTGGGAGGCGACGTCCGCCTGCCTCTGCCGCTCCCAGTTGGCAACAGTGCCTTGGGCATAATTCTGCACAAAATTCGCCGTGTTCGGTTCGGAGCCATCGACGATCACCTGGATACCGGGCCGGTTGCCGGCGGTGTACCGCGTGGTGAAATCGGCGGGGATGACGACGATGCCGCGCAGCTTGCCGAGCACGAGGTCTTCCTCGAACAGACGCCGGTCGCGGCCGATGGCCACATCGAAATAGCGCGAGGCCTGGAAACTGGCCGACAGATCCTGCGTCAGCGGCGTCATCTCCTCGGTCACGAGGCCGATGCGGGTGCGGGTGGTATCGAGCGAGACGCCGTAGCCGAAGAGAAATAGCAGGATCAGCGGCAGCACGAAGGCGATGAGGATACTGCTCGGATCGCGGATCGCCTGGAAGCTTTCCTTGCGCACCAGAGCTGAAAGACGCCGAAGTCGACCGGAGGAGGCGCTCATGCGGCATCCTCCGCTTCCGATTGCTGTACGAGGGCGATGAAGGCGTCCTCCATCGTCGGGTCCGGCAGCTCCTTGGTCGCGACGCGGGCCTTCAATTCATCGGGCGAGCCGAGCGCGATCGAGCGGCCGCGATAGATCAGCGAGATGCGGTCGCAATATTCCGCCTCGTCCATGAAGTGGGTGGTGACGAGCACCGTGACGCCCTTTTCGACCAGCGCGTTGATATGCGTCCAGAATTCGCGTCGGGTGATCGGATCGACGCCGGAGGTCGGCTCGTCGAGGAAGAGGGCGCGCGGCTCGTGCATGACGGCGCAGGCGAGCGCCAACCGCTGTTTCAGGCCGAGTGGCAGGTCCTTGGCCGGCTGGCTGACATGGCGACCGAAATCGAAGATACTGGCCATGAGATCGATGCGCTCGCGCCGGTGTTTTCCGCGAAGGCCATAGACGCCGGAGAAGAATTCAAGGTTCTGCATGACGGTCAGATCGCCGTAGAGCGAGAATTTCTGCGCCATATAGCCGAGCTGGTTGCGGGCCTCGGCGGCATCGCGGCGAAGGTCGAAACCGGCAACGCGGCCTTCGCCGCCGGTCGGCTTCAGCAGGCCGCAGAGCATCTTGAAGGTGGTGGATTTGCCGGCGCCGTTCGGGCCGAGTAGGCCGAAGATTTCGCCGCGGCGGATATCGAAGCTGATATTGTCGGCAGCGGTGAAATCGCCGAAGCGCTTGGTCAGCCCCTTGGCCTCAATCACCGGCCGGTCGTCATCGCCCTTCGTCGGTTCTTGCGCCTCGGCCAGCCTCGAGCGGCCGCCAGGACCACCACCCAGCATGTCGATAAAAGCATCTTCGAAGCGCGGCGGGGCAGGGGCGAGCGTTGCACCATCGCCGGCCGAGCCGATATCCGGTTTCTTGTCCTTGGCGGCGACGAGGCGGATCGCTTCGCCCTGGATCACGCCGTCGATGACGCCATCGGCCTGCAGAAGCCCGGCAAGCACCTGCCGGCGGCGCCCTGTCATGCCCGAGACGCGAAAAACCCGGTCGCTGACGCGGCCGGTCATGTCATCAGGTTTTCCCGAAAACAGCAGCTTTCCCTGGTTCAAGAGCAGCACATGGTCGCAGGCTTCAGCCTCGTCGAGATAGGCGGTCGACCAAAGGACGCCGATGCCTTCCTTCGTCAGGTTCTCGACCATCTTCCAGAGATCGCGGCGCGAGATCGGATCGACGCCGACGCCCGGCTCGTCGAGTAGCAGCAGCCGCGGCTTCTTCAGAAGCGCGCAGGCAAGGCCAAGCTTTTGCTTCATGCCGCCGGAGAGCTTGCCCGCCAGCCTGCCGGTGAAACGCTTGAGATCGGTGAAGGTCAGCAGCTCGTCGAAGGCGCTTGCGCGTTCGCTCTTCGGCAGGCCGCGGAGATCGGCATAGAGATCGAGGTTTTCCTGCACCGAAAGGTCCTCATAGAGACCGAAGCGCTGCGGCATGTAGCCGATCGCCGCCTGGATGCCGGCGGGGTTCTTGCGCGTGTCGAAGCCGAGAACCTCCATCGTTCCCGTGTCGGGCAGCATCAGGCCGGTCATCAGGCGGATCAGCGTCGTCTTGCCGGCGCCGTCAGGCCCGACGAGACCGGTGATTGCGCCGCCGCCGATCATGCCGGAGACGGCGTCAAGGGCGGCTGGCGCATCGCCGAAGCGCTTGGTGACGCCGTCGATCCGGACGAGCGGCTTGTCGCCCCGGCCGGTCTCGGCGGCGGTCATTGTCCACCCGCCGTCGGCGTGGGAAAACGCACGGTGACCGGCATGCCCTGGCGCAGATCCGGGCCGGGCTTGTCGATGACGATCCTGAGGCGATAGACGAGGTCTGTCCTCAGCTCCGGCGTTTCCACCGATTTCGGAGTGAATTCGGCAACCGGCGAGATGAAGCCGATCGTGCCTTCATAGGGTTTGTCGGGCGCCGTATCGGAGGTGGCCGCAACCTTCATGCCGGGATGGATGCGGCCGAGATCGGGCTCGGCGACATAGGTGCGCACCCAGACGGGTTCTGTCAGCGACAACACGAAGACGGTGTCGGCGGGGGAAACAATGGCGCCGTTCTCCCGCACACGGGAGAGCATGACGCCGTCGTTTGGCGCGCGCAATTGGGTATCCTCCAGCGAGGTGCGGGCCGAGGCGAGTGTAGCCTGCGCCGCCTTCAATTGGGCGTCGGCAGCGGCGATATCCTCGACACGGGAGCCTTCCAGGAGCAGTTTCAACGCCTCGTTGGCGGAGTCGGAGCGTGCGGCGGCCATGGCCCGCGCAGCGGTCGCCTGATCAAGGCTTGCCTCGGAGATCGTGCCCTGCGGGCGCAGCTGGCGGGCGCGATCATAGGCGAGGTTGGCATTGCGGAGATCGGCGATACTTTCGTCATAGGCGGCGCGCGCCTGGGCAATCTCTGTCGGTCGCGGACCGGCCTTCAGCTTGTCGAGCGTTGCCTGGAGGGCTGCGACATTGGCTTCGCCCGAGCGGACCGCAAATTCATAGGGTGCTGCATCGAGCTTTGCGAGAACGTCTCCGCTCTTGATGACGTCGCCTTCGTCGGCGTGGAGTTCAGCGAGACGGCCGCTGACACGGAAACCGAGCGAGACCTGACGGATATCGACATTGCCGTAAAGGACGAATTCACGGCTGGCCTCGGGCAACCAGCCGAGCTTTTGGGGCAGGGCGTACCACCAGGCGGCGGCACCTGCCGCAACGAGAAGAAGGATGGCGAGGGGAAGGATGCGTTTCATGCTGCACTTCCTTTCGATGCGCCGATGGCATCGACCAGTTCTGCAGCCAGGCCGCGCACGGTTTCCACCTGTTCCGGGCCGACGCCGTCCCACTGCATCTGGGCGAGCACGGCTGCATGGGCGACGCGAAAGACGAGGATGCTGCCGAGAAGTGTGAAGGTGCGCAGGCGCACATGTTCCGAGGCGGGATCCTCATGAAGGATGGCGCCGATCAGCCGCCGGCCCATCTCGATCATCGGCCGCATGAGGCCCTGATAGATCCGTGTGAAGGCTTCTGTCGGCTCCATCTGCTCGCGGATCAGGAAGCGCGCCCAGGATTCGGATTCCTTGCCGACGAACAGCGTCACCATGGTCTGCAAAATCTCGGTCAGGAAATGGCGAGCCTCCGCTTCACCAAGCGGTTTGCCGGCAGCGTCGAGCGCCAGCAGATGCGCGCCGACGCGCGCCCTCATGTCACCGACATGCGTATTGATCCGCATCATCAGATATTCGGCGGTGGCGATGTAGAGACCTTCCTTGCTGCCGAAATAATAGGGGATTGCCTGCAGGTTGACGCCGGCCGCTTCCGTGAGCTGGCGCGTCGAGGCGCCGTCGAAGCCATAGCGGCCGAAGACGTCGAGGGCGGCGGATAGCATCTTCTGACGCGCGATCTCGGCACGGGCGGAGGCCGGTGACTGGTTGTCGTGTTCTTGGGTCATGACAGTTTTATAACGCCGATGGAGAAATAAGTCAATCGATTGATATATTTTGAAAGCAGATGCTATTGACCGATGCCTTTGCTGAGGCAAAGGCAAGAACGTGACATCGCTCATGGCTGGACGCGTGGTCTTATTGGGGGTCGAGATGTGCCGTTCAGCGGTTCAGCGTCAATTCGGATCAGGGCGATCTCAGCTGTTCTGGAAAACGTTCGGAAACAAGGCAAAGAGACCCGTGGGAACGGGTCTCTCAGGGTTCTCGGGGTGGGAAGAGGAACCAAGCCTCGGGGTCGGCTGCTAACAGGTAGCGCTACAGTATCGCTAATTTTCACGACACTAATATGTCTGGTGCCGACCGGCTGCAAAACAAAAAGCCCGCCACTTTTCGTGATCTCTGTGGCTATGTTTTGACACAAAACTGCCTTGCTCTTTCCGTATCGCCGGTACGATGCGTATTCAGATTTATATTATCGCGCTGCTGCTCAGTGCCATCATGTGGTCGATCTCGTTCGATGCGGCGCGCGAATCCTATCATGCCGCGCAAAGCGCGGGCGTGATGCCGAACCTGCATATCAACAAGAAGCTGGATCGCATTTTGTAGACTGCGATACAGCATCTAGGCCATTGCCGATGTTGCGCACTCGGACCGCGGGCCGGGACCTCATTTTTTGTGCGTCTCAAGCCCTTCCGGACAGAAAATCAAATTTCGTAAAATTTGACCGATCCGCTTAAAAGCCCTGAAAATACTGATGTGTAGAGTGGTCTCATGAAAGCGAAAGAAGCGTGGACAGACGCATCGATCGTTTGGAGCCGGGCAAACCGAAAGCCCGCCGATCCGCAAACGGGGACTTCAACATGCACAGAACTCTTGCCGCCATCGCCTTGAGCCTGACCATCACTGCCGTTGCCGGGCCGGCATTCGCCATCGGCCCAGCCAGCCTTGCCCGCGACCTGATGTACACCTCCGCCATCGGCCATTCGCCCGAGGTTCCGTTGACGACCCGCGCCGGTTTCGTGCGCCCTGGCGTTCCGTTCGTCCTGCGCAGCCCGGCTACGGTCGAGGGCGAGGGCTACCGGCTCAAGACCTATTCGCAGAGCCTAACCGTTATCGTCGGTTACGTGTTTTCGACGGCGGTCGAAGCCGTGCAGGCAGTTACGTTTCTTCGCTGATACCTAGCCAGATCTTAGGCCGATCAGGGCCTAAGATCATCCGCACCCAAAGCGCGTCGCATGTCGTTGTCGCAAAACCGCTACACACTTTTGCGCGACATCCGCTAGGCGTCGAGTTCGCCGCGCACATCGAGATACCAGTCGACGAAGGCCTTGACGCCGACCTCCAGGGTCGTATCCGGCTTGTAGCCCGTCAGCGCAACGAGCAGATCGGGGGCCGCGAAGGTACGCGGCACATCACCCTTCTGCATCGCCAGCATCTTGCGAATGGCAGGGCGGCCGAGCGCCTTTTCCACGGTTTCGACGAAATCCATCAGGCTGACCGGCTGGCCGCCGCCAATATTGACGACGCGAAAGGGCGCCTGACGCGAGAGCGTTTCGACAGCCGTGTTTTCGAGCCGATTTCCCTCGGACGGGACGACCGCCGATAGCCTGACGATCGCCTCGATGAGATCGTCTATATAGGTGAAGTCACGGCTCATATTGCCTTCGCCGTAGATCTCGATCGGCTGGCCTTCGAGCATGTTCTTGGTGAATTTGAACAGCGCCATGTCGGGCCGGCCCCACGGGCCATAAACGGTGAAAAAGCGAAAGGCCGTGGTCGGAATCTTGTGAAGATGGGCATAACTGTGCGCCATCAGTTCCATCGATTTCTTCGTCGCCGCATAGATGGTCAGCGGCTCGTCGGCGCGATCGGTCTCGCGAAAGGGGACGGTTGCATTGGCGCCATAGATCGATGATGTCGAGGCCAGCATCAGATGGCGGATTTCGACGCGCCGCGCGATTTCCATGATATTCCAAGAGCCTTCGACGTTCGAACGAAGATAGGCCTCGGGATTTTCCAGGCTGTAGCGCACGCCGGCCTGTGCGGCGAGGTGAATCAGGATGTCGGGCTTGGCCGCCAGAACAGCCGCTTCCAGCGCTGGCCGGTCCTCAAGCATTGCGATGACGGGTCTGAAGGCCGGAAACTGGGAGAGTGCGGCATGGCGCATCTCCTTGAGCTTGACGTTGTAATAGGGAGTGAGTCCATCAAAGCCTGTGACGTCATGCCCTTCCTGCAGCAGGCGCCTGGCCAGATGAAAACCGATAAAGCCGGCAGTCCCTGTAATGAAGTAGCGCATTCCCACCTTTTCTCGGCTCCCTGCTGACGGCAAAGAGCCGATTCCGTATCACGTGACCCCACTTACAAGATAAAAAGAGGCCGAGTCGATAGGTCTTTGAACGAGAAGGCCACAGCATCCTCTCGACCATCGGCGGCTTGTCGGCCGCTGCCTTGCCGGATGAGGGCGGGACCCATCGATATCGTCCGTCGGTCGGCCGCAACTCCCGGCCGCTATGCTGCATTGCAACATGTTGGCTTGCATGTTATGGCCGGCCGGTCGTCTGCAAGCAGGTCAGGATCGATGAGAGATATAATTTATTGGATTCTCTGCGCGTTTCTGACCGTTGCCATGGCGATCGTGTCGTTACGCTATGTCACGAACTTCTGGCTTCTGTCTTTCGTTTATAGTTTTCAGGTTCACCTCGGCGTCGTGTTCGTCGCCGCCAGTCTCGTCGTTCTGGCTATCAAAAGGCAGATTTACGGCTTTATCCTTCTGCTTGCCTCGATTCTTCTCATCGCTCACGGCGTCATCATGCTGCGCGAGTTCTCGCAGGGCGACAGAGGCACCGACAGGCCGCCGCTTTTTCGTCTGATGTCGTTCAACATCGCGATCGACAACTGGAAAAACTCGACTGAAATCACCGACATGGTGATCGCGTCGAATGCCGACGTCGTCAATCTGCTCGAAGCCAAGCCGCTGACGTTTCACCTGCAGCAATTGTTCAAGGCCTATCCCTACCATATCGGTTGCGATGCCGGGAAGGATACATGCGATACGCTGGTGCTCTCCAAACGCCCGTTCGTCAGCCGGCAGGTCGCAAGTATGGGCAGCCTGCGAAAAAACAGGCTCATTATAGCAAGCGTCGACTTCGGAGGCGAGACCATCAATCTGGTTTCGGCGCACCTGACCAAACCCTACTTCGATGATTTCCAGATGGCTGAATTGGACGATCTCGGCAAAGCGCTTGGCTCGATCGACGGGCCTCTGGTGCTGTCAGGTGATTTCAACTCCTCGGTGATCGCCCCGAGCATCCAAGCTTTCCTGCGCGAGCAGAAGCTGAAAACGATCACGCCAGAACCGGCAACATGGCCGATCGGCGCCGGCGCGCTCGGGATCGCCATCGACCACATATTTGCGCGCGCGCCGCTTCATCTGACATCGCTCAAACGTCTTGATGACAACCTCGGCTCGAACCACTCGGGTCTGATCGCCGACTTCGTTCTCGACAAGGATGGCGAAGCGTCACCGGCAAAATGATTTTGCCCGGGCAAGGAAATCTGCCGGGCCACAAATCAGAATCTGGTTCGGCCGCCTTTTTTGTCGATCATCTGAAACCTCTTGCCGTCGGTCTTCACGTTGACGCAATCAGTCTTCTTGCTGGGGAATAGGACGCACACCTGGCCATTGGTTATCTTGTAGCCATTCTTATTGCCGTCGCGATATTCGTAGCCGTTCTTGGCTTCCTTGAGTTCGGACGTACCGGGCAGGTGCTGGCGAATTTCCGACTCGTTTGCGGTTCGCATGCTTGCCGTTTCGGCAAACGCCATTCCCGGCACCAAGATTGCAAGGAATCCGGCGAGGACGGGCAAGGTACGCATCAGGGGGATATCTCCGGTCATGTCTGTCGGTACATCCATTCTACGAGAACCCCAAGAGGAAATTCAACAGTGAGGATGGTCGCGCCGGAAAAGGCCCGACCATCGCTCCGGCTGCGATTTACGTTCTTCCAAACTCATCGACGATACGGATGATGTCGTCCTCGCCGAGATAGGAGCCCGTCTGAACCTCGATGAGCTCGAGAAGAATCTTGCCGGGGTTGGCGAGGCGGTGGACTTCGCCGAGCGGGATGTAGACGCTTTCGTTCTCGCGCAGCATCCGCACGTTCTCGCCGACCGTCACCTCAGCCGTTCCCTTGACGACGATCCAGTGTTCGGAACGATGGTGGTGTTTTTGCAGCGAGAGCTTCTTGCCCGGCGTGACGAAGATACGCTTCACTTGGAAGCGGTCGCCGTTGAAGATGGAGGTATAGCCGCCCCAGGGGCGATAAGATGTCGGATGGGTTTCGGTGAATTTCGCGGTAGTGGAAGAAGACGCCAGCATCTTGACCAATTGTCCGACATTCTGGCTGTCTTTGAGCGGTCCGACATAGACGGCGTCCTCGCTGGCGATGACGGCGACATCCTCCATGCCCTGGACGGCAAGATGCACACCACGGGTCATGACGAGCGAATTGCGAGTATTGACGACGGTGGTGTTTGCGGCGGCAACATTGCCGTTGTCGTCGCGCGCGCCTGATTTCCAGACTGAATCCCAGCTGCCCATGTCCGACCATTTGAACGGCGAGGGGACGACGGCTGCCTTGGAGGTCTTTTCCATGATCGCATAATCGATGGAGATATCGGGGCTCTTGGCGAAATGGTCGGCGTCGAGACGGGTGAAATCAAGGTCGCGGCTCGCCTTCGAAACGGCCTTGCTGGCCGCCTTCAGCACATCGGGTGCATATTCCTGCAGTTCGGCGATAAGTTCTGTCACCGGGAACATGAAGATGCCCGAGTTCCAGTAGAAGCCGCCGTCGGCGAGCATCTGCTCGGCCTTCTCAAGTGCCGGCTTTTCGACAAAGCGCTTGACCTTGTGCGCACCGTTTTTGAGGGCATCGCCGATCTCGATATAGCCGTAGCCTATCGCCGGCTCAGTCGGGTTGATGCCGAAAGTGACGAGGCTGCCATCGGCAGCAGCATCGCGGGCGATGCGGATGCAATCGAAATAGCTCTTGTCGGCGAGAATTTCGTGATCCGAGGCGAGCATCTGGATGATGGTGCCCTTGCCGAACAGCTCGCCAGCGAGCGTTGCAGCGGCGGCCACTGCTGCGGCTGTGTTGCGGGCGACCGGTTCGAGCAGGACGGCAGCGAGCGGGATGGCAAGCTCGCGTGCCTGCTCGGCGACCAGGAAGCGGAATTCCTCATTGGTGACGACGATCGGGGCTTCATAGAGCTCGGGATCGGAAACGCGTTCAAGAGTTTCCTGAAACAACGTCTTGTCGCCGACGAACTGGATGAATTGTTTCGGTGCGGTGGCACGGGAAAGCGGCCAGAGCCGCGTGCCTTTGCCGCCGGCCATGATCACGGGAACGATTTTCTGCGTCATAGGCGGGTTCCTTGAAGTAGACGGCTTGTTGGTCGCATGTTACCGGGCGCCTGCCCAGTCTGTTATTCGATTGAGCCCTGTATTCAGCAGCTCCAGGGCTGCAGCTTCGCTGCCGGCCTCCGTGTAGCAGCGCATTTCCGGGGCATTGCCGGACGGGCGGAAATGAATGATGCCGCCATCTCTCAGCGTCACCCGAAGTCCGTCGATGTCGGATTTCGTCGCTACCTCGCCGATCGGCTGCAGGAAAGCCGAGAGATTTTCGTCCGAAGCACGCAGATGCTCCATCAGCGCGGCACTCGTCTCCAGCGGAAAATTCTCCAGGCGGTCGGCGGCGGCAAAGGGCAGCTGATAGGAGGCGGCAACGGCCGAAAGCGGCTGCTTGCGGATGGCTGCGAGCGACAGGATCGCGAGCATCGGGATAAAACAATCGCGTGTCGGCAAGGCACGTACGTTCCGGCCGTTGATATCAAAGGCGGTTGCGGTCAGCAGCCCGCCATTGGCTTCAAAGCCCATGACATGATCCTTGCCAGCCGCCACGGCCTCTTCCATGCCTGAAATGACGAAGGGTGAGCCGACGCGGGTGCGCCGGACGGCGAAAGAGCCCGCGGCCTCGATGCCGGAATTGGAGGTAACCGGTGTCACCACCGTGCCGGCGCCGAGGAAATTGGCTGCCACAAGGCCGAGAAGGTCACCGCGCAACGGCGTGCCGGTTTCGTCTGCGACCAGCGGACGGTCGCCGTCGCCATCGGTCGAGACGATCGCATCGAACTTGTGCTCGGACACCCAGCGCTTCATCAGCGTGATCGTCTCGTCTGAAACGGCTTCGGTGTCGACGGGAATGAAACTCTCCGAACGTCCAAGAGCGGTGATCTCGGCGCCGTAATGGGCGAGAACATCAACCAGCAGGTCGCGGGCGACGCTGCTGTGCTGGTAGACACCGATCTTCATGTCGGACAGCGCGCCCTGCGGAAGCAGGGCTGCATTGCGTTCGAAAAAGAGCTGCCGGCAGATCGCTTCATGCTCCTCCGTCTCGGCTGGCGCCTGCGCCACCGTTTCACCGGTTCGCTCGATCTCGGCCGCCAATGCGGTGATAGCAGCCTCGTCCGATTTGTCGATCTCACCATCCGGGCGATAGAATTTGATGCCGTTGCGGTCCGCCGGAATATGCGAGCCCGTAACCATCAGGCAGGCGGCCTTGCTGTCGAGGCAATAGAGGGCAAGGGCGGGCGTGGGGACATTGCCGCAGTCGAAGATCCGGAAGCCGAGCGCGGCAAGCGCACCGGCACAATTTCCCGAGATTTCAGGGCTCGAATCGCGAAAATCGCGGCCGATCAGAATGACGTCGCCGGTCCGCGCCTTGCCTGTCTGCAGCAGATATTTGCCGAACGCGGTGGCGTAGAGGGCGGAGGCGCGTCCCTTGAGGTCGACTGAAAGTCCGCGAAGGCCGCTCGTGCCGAATTTCATGGGAAGACATGGCTCCGATTTCACCATCAAAGTTCTACTCAGGCCGCCTGCCGGCGTAAATACCAAAGCCATCATATAGTTAAATACGGACGACGATGCCTCGGACAGCCTCGCAATCTTCTCTCACCGAATTCTGAAGGTGTAGACCATTGCCGAGCCGACAGGCATTGCAGCGTAGATTGATTTTGTTAGAACCGTGTGTCCGTTGTTTCGTCCTATGCGAAGGATTTTCCTAGATGAGCGATACATCCGTCAGTCTCGAGGAGAGCTGGAAAGCCGCGCTGGAGGGGGAGTTTTCAAGCCCCTACATGCAACAGCTCAAATCCTTCCTCGTCGCGCAGAAAGAGGTCGGCAAGCGGATTTTCCCCAAGGGCAGCGAATATTTCCGCGCTCTTGATCTGACGCCGATCTCCAACGTCAAGGCCGTCATCCTCGGCCAGGACCCGTATCATGGAGTCGGGCAAGCCCATGGGCTGTGTTTCAGTGTCCGGCCGGGCGTGCGCATACCGCCCTCCCTGGTCAATATCTACAAGGAGATGGAGACGGATCTTGGTATAACGCCGGCACGTCACGGTTTTCTAGAACATTGGGCAAAGCAGGGCGTACTCCTGCTGAACAGCGTGCTGACCGTCGAGGAAGGGCAGGCGGCTGCTCATCAGGGAAAGGGGTGGGAACGCTTCACCGACGCCGTCATCCGCAAGGTCAACGATGAATGCGAATCCGTAGTCTTCATGCTGTGGGGTTCCTATGCCCAACGCAAGGCCGCCTTTGTCGATACGACGCGGCATCTTGTGCTCAGAGCGCCGCATCCCTCGCCGCTTTCGGCCCATAACGGTTTTTTTGGCTGCGGGCATTTTTCGAAGGCGAATGCCTTCTTGCAGTCGCGCGGACGTGCGCCGATCGACTGGCAATTGCCGGCCGATCCCCATGGGGCGTAGGTGTGAACGGAATTTGTCGTTCGTTCACTAAAAGAAGACAATGCGTTTTGGTCTACGGGTCTGTTCTACGGGAGTTTCAGCGCGCATCTTAGCCTCATCGAAAGCCCGCAACGGCGGGCATGAAAGGGGTTTGACATGCTCGATCAGATCAAGGGTCTGCACCACGTCACGTCGATGGCGCAGGATGCCCGCACCAACAACCAGTTTTTCACCAATGCGCTCGGCCTGCGACGCGTCAAGAAGACGGTGAATTTCGACGCGCCCGATGTCTATCACCTCTATTATGGTGACGAGACCGGTGCGCCCGGCACGGTCATGACCTATTTCCCGTTCCCGAAGATGGCGCAGGGCCGTTCCGGTACCGGCGAAGTCGGCACGACTGTGTTTTCCGTTCCGCAAGGTTCGCTCGGCTTCTGGAGCGATCGCTTTGTCGCGCTTGGTGTCGGCGGCCTGAAGGCCGAGGAAAGTTTCGGCGAAAAACGGCTGAACTTCTCCGGCCCGGATGGCGATGGCTTCGCGCTCGTCGAGGTCAAGGATGACGCCCGCCAGGCCTGGACACATGGCGGCATCAACGAAGACCATGCCATTTACGGCTTCCACTCCGTCGCCATGCGGCTGAGGGACGAGGGCGCCACGGCCGAACTCTTGAAGTTCATGGGTTACGAGGTCGCCGAGGAAAGGGACGGCGTCAAGCGGCTGATCAAGCCCTCCGGCAATGGCGCACATCTCATCGATCTCGAGACCATGCCGAACATTGCCCGGGCCCTTCCGGGCGCCGGCTCCGTCCACCATGTCGCCTTCGCTGTCGAAAACCGTGAGAAGCAACTCGAAGTGCGCAAAGCGCTGATGGACACCGGTTATCAGGTCACGCCGGTGATCGACCGCGATTATTTCTGGGCGATCTATTTCCGCACGCCGGGCGGCGTGCTGTTCGAGGTCGCGACCAATGAGCCCGGCTTCGACCGCGACGAGGATACGGCCCATCTTGGCGAAGCCCTGAAACTGCCGCAACAGCACGCCCATCTTCGCGCGCTGCTCGAGCAGCATCTGCAGCCGCTCGAAGTGTGAGGATAGGCGATATGACCGAAACCGGATATGTGCACCGGCTGCATGCCGGTGCACCTGATAAACCCATCTTGCTGGTGCTGCACGGCACCGGCGGCGACGAGAACCAGTTCTTCGACTTCGGCCGGCGCCTGCTGCCTGAAGCGACGATTCTCTCGCCGCGCGGCGATGTTTCCGAACACGGAGCGGCGCGCTTCTTTCGCCGCACCGGGGAGGGGGTCTACGACATGCCCGATCTCTCACGAGCGACGGAGAAGATGGCCGCCTACGTCAAGGCATTCGCTGACGAGTACCAGGCTTCCCATATTCTCGGCCTGGGTTTTTCGAACGGCGCAAATATTCTTGCCAATGTCCTGATCGAGAAGGGTATCTTCGATGCCGCGGTTCTGATGCACCCGCTCATTCCGTTTCAACCCGAAGCCCAGTCGACGCTCGCGGGAAGAAAGGTGCTGATGACGGCCGGGCAGCGAGACCCGATCGCGCCCGTCTCCATGACAGAGGCGCTGTCCGAACATCTGAAAAACCGAGGGGCGGAGATCACGGTGGTCTGGCATCCCGGCGGTCACGAGATCGCGCCGCTCGAGATCAATGCGGTCCGCGATTTTCTCGGCGGTTATTGACGGCGTGCACCGTCGGTCGGCTGGAAACTGGTTTGCGGGACCGGCGAATGCCGGTCCCGCATCTTTGCTGAAACAAGGATTCTATCGTCGTGATCGATAGGACATTAGGGGCGAGGAGGATATTTGCCCCTGATTGCCTTCATGTAGAAATTTCCCGGTGATTCCGCCATCGTCAACCCGACGACGACGCCCTTGGGAACGCCTTCATATTCTCGCCTCTGACCGTTGGTCAGATAGACCCGTAGATGCCGGCTGTCTTCGTCGTAGGTGATCGCCTCGATAAGTTTCGAATCAACCGCAGTTTCCACTTTGCACCCCGCAATTTTGGATCTGAGATTCCTGATCAAGAAATGTCATTCACACTCGCAACGCGCCATCATTATGCTGCGCCGCGGGGGCGTCAAGCATCATCTTCTTTAACGTTCATTTTTTCCTGATGGCTATCGTTATGGTTGATTTTTACAGCTTTTTCGAAGGTGTGGCCTGTGGAAATCCGATACCTGTGGCTCCTCCATTTGGGGAATATTAGCCGATAACGTCGCGAGAAACGCAATAATCGCCGGTTTAACGCCGGATTAACCATCATATAGCAAATTATAGCGTAATATTAACCGCGGCACCCTCCCAAGTATGAATGATTACATCCGCAAGGCGGGGCGTGACCTCGCCGCTGCAAGGGCCAATATCGGCGTTGCCGAGTCGCGGGCGCTGCAGGCTCAGGTGAAGACCACGCAGGAGACTCTTGCGCTTTCAATCGGGAGCTACAAGGATGGGCAATCCTCCTTGCTTGATGTGCTGGATGCGCAGCGTTCGGTCGCGACCAGTCAGGCGAAGCTGGCGCAGGCGGTGCAGCAAATGGCGAGGGACTATGTCACTCTGAATGTGGCAATTGGTTCGGGCATAACTTCGGTGGGGCCGCGATCAGGCCAAATTCTTATGGACACTGAGCCTCATGCCGTTGCAGCGATGGATAAGAGATGGATTGTTTCCGACAACCCGCCATTCGGTCGGGTCTCATAAATGGGTTCCATGTTTGACTATCTAGCGCCGTGGCGACAACAGATACCGATACTGGCTGGCAACCGTAAAAGACGCGCTCGGCTGACGTTTGCCGAAGGCGAATTCGCTGCGGTCTACGCGATGAGCGATGTTCACGGATGTTACAAAGAACTCGTCGAGGCACATCGCCGCATCGAGGAGGATGCCGCGCGCATTCCGGGGCCGAAGCTCATCGTCACGCTCGGCGATTATGTCGATCGCGGGCCGGATTCGAGCGCGGTGCTGGAATTCCTGAGCAGGACCCCGCCGCCGGGGTTTCAACGTTTCGTCCTGTGCGGCAATCATGACGCGGAGCTGGTGAATCTCTATCGCAAACCGGCGCGCATTCTTGAATGGCTCGGCTTTGCCGGAACGGAGACGCTGCACTCATACGGTATCGATATCGAGCATCTGCTGCAGTCGGCGGCCGGAAGCGAAACAATCGCCCGCGTCATTCGCAATATGATACCCGAGCGGCATATCCAATTTCTCGAATCGCTGCCGGTCATGCTGCGGATGGGAAGGATCCTCTTCGTTCATGCGGGCATCAGGCCGGGCATCGACCTCAAGAGGCAGAAAGACAGCGACCTCATGTGGATCCGTCAGCCCTTCCTGGATGAAGGGCCGCAGCTTCCTGTCCTGGTGATCCACGGCCATACCCCGGCGCGAATCCCGACATTCGGTCCGCAACGCATCGGCATCGACACTGCGGTTTCGGCGACCGGCCGGCTGACTGTGCTGACGATAAAGGGAACGCGGGTCGGAATTCTTTAATTCGGCGAGCATGGTGTCGTCCGAAACGCTTGCACTTTCGGCATCATGCTCAAAACCAAACGCCGCGGATTATGCTCCGCGGCGTCAGGACGATCAGATGTTCAGGAGGCTATCTCAGGCGCCGGTCGTTTCCTGATAAAGGTTGGTGCCGATGCCGGTATAGGTAAAGCCGTGTTTGCGGACTTCGTCGCTGCGGTAGATATTGCGCAGATCGACCAGGATCGGAGCGCGCATCGACTGCTTCAGGCGACTGAAATCGAGCGCGCGGAACTGGTTCCATTCGGTGACGATGACAAGCGCATCCGCACCAGCGGCCGCTTCATAGGGACCGCTCGCATATTCGATGTTGTCGATTACTTTGCGGGCGTTCTCCATGCCCTCGGGATCGTAGCCGACCACTTGCGCGCCGGCGTCCTGCAGGGTCTGGATGACTGCGATCGCCGGGCTGTCGCGCATATCGTCGGTGTTCGGCTTGAAGGTCAGGCCGAGGATCGCGATCTTCTTGCCGCGAATGTCTCCGCCGACGGCCGAAATGACTTTGCGTCCCATCGCCCGCTTGCGGTTGTCGTTGATCGAGATCGTCGTCTCGATGAGACGCATCGGCGCGTCGTAATCCTGCGCCGTCTTGGCAAGGGCAAGCGTATCCTTGGGGAAGCACGAACCGCCGTAGCCTGGGCCGGCATGCAGGAACTTGGAGCCGATACGGCCGTCGAGACCGATTCCGCGCGAAACGTCCTGGACGTTTGCGTCGACCCGTTCGCAGAGATCGGCGATCTCGTTGATGAAGGTGATCTTCATCGCGAGGAAGGCATTGGCCGCATATTTGATCAGTTCGGAGGTGCGGCGGGTGGTGAAGACCAAGGGGGCCTGGTTGAGATAGAGCGGGCGGTAGACCTCGGTCATGGTTTCGCGCGCCCGGTCGTCGTTCAGGCCGACGACGATACGGTCGGGACGCTTGAAGTCTTCGATCGCCGCACCTTCACGCAGGAATTCCGGATTGGAAACGACGGCGACATCCGCCGCAGGATTGGTTTCGCGCATGATGCGCTCGACCTCGTCTCCGGTGCCAACCGGCACCGTCGACTTGGTGACGATAACGGTGAAGCCTTCCACATAGGTGGCAATCTCGCGTGCAGCGGCGTAGACATAGGAAAGGTCTGCGTGGCCGTCGCCGCGCCGGGACGGCGTGCCGACTGCGATGAACACGACATCGGCGCTGCGGACACTTTCGCCGACATCCGTCGAAAACGACAGCCGGCCGGTGCTGGTATTTTCGGCGACCAACTGTTCCAGACCCGGCTCGTAGATCGGAATGCGGCCTTCGCGAAGGGCTTCGATCTTACTCAGATCCTTGTCGACGCAGATGACGTCGTGGCCGAAATCCGCAAAGCAAACGCCTGAAACGAGGCCGACATAGCCTGATCCAATCATCGTGATGCGCATATTTCCCTCAAATCATTAGAGTAGAACGTCATGCTGCGTCGCAGCATGAGTTCGTCATAGTTAATCTGGACGAAAAGACAATACCGAAGATCGCCTGAAACCCACATCGGAAATCGAACTCCGGGCACCGCAACTTGTTGCGCGCTGCCCCGTCGATAGCCAAAACATAGGTTTGTGTGGGCGATATGACAAGTCGAGCGGCTCGTCAGAGCAGGCTCGACTTCAATCCGGAATCAGGATCAATCAGTCTATGTCGCTGCCTCGGCTGTTATAGCCGGTACCAGACGTAAGGGTCTGTTCCCGATTGAATCTTGTCCCAGCGCAGATCGGTATCGCGCCAGTTCTTGATGCTGCTTTTCCTGTTGTCGAGGACGAGATCGCCCTTGTCGGTTCTGACGACGAGGACCGCATGTCCTTCACCGGAGGGCGTATATGCCGTCGCGATCCGCAAAGCGCGCGACGACCAGCCCATCGCGATCAGCCGGCTGCGCTTGGTCAAAGCGAAATCTTCGCAGTCGCCGCTGCGCACATTCACCTTCCAGACGTCGCCATTCAGTTCGTTGCGGGAGTCGTTCCGGCCGATCATCGTACGATTGACGGCGGTGTTGACGTCCTTCAGTTGCAGCATTTGCTTGTCGGTCATCGCAACGACCGCCAAACCATTGTTGTCGCGGCATTCGGTCGGGTTCTGGGCGCAGAACAGCACCTGGGCGAAAGGCGGAATGATCTTGCCTTTTTCAGAGATATAACTGACCGCCGAATTACCGGTCAGACCGCGGGCAAAACCAGCGGGACCGGCGGCAAATGCCGAGCATGCATTGCCTGCTGTAAAGGCCAGTGCCAGAAGTGTAACGACTGTTTTCTTCATCTCTTAAATCCCCGTTCAGGGCAACCGATTGAGATCAGGCTTGCCTTTTTTCTCGGTCAATGGCATGGCGATCTGATGATCTGCCAAGTATTGGGCGCAGAATATCTGTCCCGTTTCTGCTGCTTGGAAGGAGCATAGCCGGGCCTTGTCTCGATTGGCTTAAACCTTTCGCGACAATTTTAAACGATGTGGAATTCTGTTACACTTTAGCACGCAAGCGCTTGATGTTCAACTTATGTTAGTACGAGTAAATTAATCTCTTCGGTTGTAATGGCTTTGGTCGCCGCCTACTCTGGTAAACGAATTCACATGTTCTCCAACCTCATCAATAAGCAGGTCTTGCGAGAGGTTTTGCTTTTTGCCTTCATCGGCCTCGTTATATTGACGCTCATACCGTTCGGGAGCGTTACACCCTTTCCCTTCGCCTTCGCCGCGATCGGGATGTTTGCCCTCGCCATCATTTCGGGATTGCTGTTTAGAGAGCCGAGACAAAGCAGATGGGTTTTCAGTATCGCTTTGTTTCTACTCGTCGTCCTGGCGGGCTGGGCGTTCATCCAAACCATCGAACTGCCCGCCAATCGGTTGGCAAATCCCGCCTGGAATGCTGCGCGTGACCTTGCAGGTGCCCGGTCCGCGGCGATCTCGGTCGAACCGGCCGACACGCTGGCGTCGATCCTCTGGGTCGCGCTGCCTTTCGTCACGTTCCTGACCGGGCTTCTCTTATGCGATACCGATCAGCGCGCGAGGAAAGTGCTCACCGGGCTCGGGCTTGCGGCGGGTATCATCGCGGTTTTCGGCCTGATCCAGTTTTTGCTGTTTCCCAAAATTTTGATCGTCGTCGAAAAACACGCCTACCTCGACAGCCTGACTGCGGTCTTCGTCAACCGCAATACTGCTGCGACCTTCCTCGGGCTTGGAACGCTGTTGATGCTGACCCTGGTCAGGGACATTACCCGAGCCTATTCGAAGTATCCGCCCGGCGAGCCGGGCCGAAACGCTCTTCTCTTGAGATCGTGGATCTATATCCTGTTCTTATGCGCATGCTTCACCGCGCTGATGCTGAGCCGCTCCCGCGCCGGGATATTTGCGACCTTTGTTGCCGCTCTCGTCTATTTTCCATGGCTTGTCATCAATTGGAACGGCTCGAGGCGTCATCTGAGACCGGCGCCAAGATGGCGTTCGATGCTAAAGCTCCTCTCGGCGATTGGTTTCGTCGTATTGTTGCTGACCGTGTTTGCGGGCCAGGCGATTTTGCGTGCGCAAGAGCGGCGACTCGAGGATGATGATCGGTTTTGCATTCTGCCGGGCATATGGCGTGCCATCTCGGATCATTGGTTGACGGGAACGGGGCTCGGAACCTTCCGGACCGTGTTTTCCGCCTACCGCGATCCGGCTTGCGGTATTTTCGGAGTCTTCGACCGTGCGCATAATTTCTATCTCGAAGGATTTCTGGGCCTCGGAATATTGTTCCCGATTGCGACAGTCCTTGCATTCTCGGTGCTTGCCAGAGTGTTCTGGCACGGGCTGGCCCAAAGACGGCGTCTCCGGCACTATGTTCTTCTTGGCCTAGCGGCGACCGTTTTGGTCGCCCTTCATGCGGCGGTCGATTTTTCGCTGCAGATACCGGGTTTTGCGGTGTTTTACTCCGCCTTCCTGAGTGCGGTTGTCGCGATATGCCTCGGCCGTAGCAACGGAGAGGCGGACATGGCATATGAGCGGCCGTTAACCACGTAAAGTTTAAATGGATGGATTTTAATAAGATTTTCGGAAAAGATCGATTGTGCAGGTGCGAACGGTTGACTCTGAAACCCAAGAAATTTTATAGCGGGTGCAGCCTTCGGATTGTTGCGACGCAAGAAAAGTCGGACCGAAGTCGTTTTTCGCTTCCTAAGGGGCTCGGCGTTGCCAGCCTGCCACAGTTAGGGGAATGTTAATCGGCTTTCAGTGTTATTGATCGGGGATTGTCTTGTATTTTGTCAGATCGCGGGGCAGTAGCTTCAGGGGCGTAAACGCAGGGTATTCTATGGGTTGTTCTCGTATCGGTAGTACACGCGTCGCCATTGTTGTAGCGCTAACGACTATATTGGCAAGCTGCACCTCGTTGCCAAGATCCGGTCCCGATCACAAAGACGTTGATCGAGATGCGGCGGTGAAAGTGACAACGAAGGAACGTCGTGTCGGTATCGACTACGCCCTGGTTGATCTCAGCAAGAACGTCCTGTCGTATTTTACCGCTCCCCAGCCGACCTCGTTCAAAGGGTTTGGTGGTGGTCGAGGCGGAGCGCCCGAAATTCCGCTCGGTTACGGCGATGTCGTTTCGGTTGCCATCTTCGAGGCTCAGTCCGGTGGCCTCTTCATTCCGTCCGATGCAGGTAGCCGACCCGGCAATTACATCTCGCTGCCAGAGCAGACCATCGATAGAAACGGAACGATCACAATTCCCTATGCGGGTCGGGTTCCGGCTGCCGGTCGCCTGAAGGAGACCGTAGAGCAGGACGTTGAGGATCGCCTGGCGAGCCGCGCGATCGAACCGCAGGTGGTTATTACGACAACGACAAGCCGCTCTAGCCAGGTTGCCATCCTCGGCGATGTCAACAATCCCCAGCGCGTTGAGATCAGCCCAGCGGGTGAGCGTGTTCTCGATGTCATTTCCGCCGCGGGCGGTTTGACGACCAACAATATCGAAACGAATGTGACGCTGCAGCGCCGCGGCAAGACGGCAACCGTCGCCTACACTACGCTGTTGAAGAACCCGGCCGAAAATATCTATGTCGCACCGGATGATACGATCTCGATCGATCATGAGCGCCGTACCTTTCTTATGCTCGGCGCCGCAGGCACCAGTGGCCGCTTCGATTTCGAAGAGTCCAACCTGACCCTTGGAGAGGCAATCGCCAAGGCGGGCGGCCTGCGCGACGACCGCGCCGATCCCGCTCAGGTCTTGCTCTATCGTCTTGTCCCGAAGAAAACGGTTCAAGCGATGCACGTGGACACGACGAGATTTGCGGGTGAAATGGTTCCGGTGATCATCCGTGCGAATATGCGCGACCCGGCAACCTTGTTTGCTGTTCAGCAGTTCAAGATGGAAGACAAGGATATTATCTATATTTCCAATTCGGACTCTGTTGAACTGGTCAAGTTCCTTGACATCGTGAACTCGGTATCATCCACTGTTTCCGGAGTGACCGACGATGCGAATGATACCCGTAACGCGGTACAGGATCTTGGAAATTGATTGAAATAGGTCGCCGGCATCGGTCTGAATGATCGATGCCGGAGGCTTATAGCGGATTTGATGAAGGAAATTGTGGTTATGGCAAGATCGGCTGTTTATCGTAAGCTTGCATATAGCGGAATTGCCGTCGCGATGTATGTCGGCATGAATTCAAGCGCCTTTGCGGCAGCCTGCCTAGGACCGGCAAATCTGACTTCCGTCGATGTCAGCGGATTTACGGCTAGCCCCGCCGTCCTGCTCGACATGTCCGATCCGTTGGTTCTGTCCTCGCGTGTTCGCGCGCTGGTCGGAAGCAGCAATGACGCGCTGTCGCCGGTGATCGACCAGGCCAAGAAGGCCAGTGCCTCACAGATGGCGGCGATCGGCTCCGGTCTCGGGCGGGCTGCAAACAGCTGCCAGGTGACGGATCCGCAATACAAGCTAGCGATCGAAAAGGCTGTTGCCGAGGCGGCGAGCGCCGATCCGAACCTGGCGCCGCTGCTTGCAGCCTTTGCAAAGGTCCTTGCCGAAGGCGGGACCGCGGCGCTCGGCCCGGGTGCAAGTGCCGCCGCCGCTTCCGGCATCGGCAATGACGGGCAAGTTGGACAAACGGGGCCTGGAGCGGACGATGGTACGCCGTTCGACGGCGCTGCGACGACTGCGGGTACGCTGAAGGTTTCGAATGCCGGCTCGGATGATTCATCGTCGACTTCAACGACGACGATCGTCAGCGCCGGAGCGGGAGGGCAGTCGTCTACCGATCCGACGGAGTCGACGAGTCAGAGTGTCCCGGTCATACAATAGCTGGAATTGCCCTTAGATCTTAGCGCTTGACGCCTTTGTTGGAGATCGAAATTGCTATCGCCAGATAAACTTACGCCGCGTATCGACCCCTCCCGCGATACCGGAAATGATGCTGATTTCATCGATTTCGACAAGCTCATCGCAATCGCCCGCCGACAGTGGCGGATGGTTGCGGCTTGCGGTTTCGCCTTTGCCATTCTCGGCATTGTGTATGTGTTGACTTCGGTGCCTGTCTACACCGCCGACACTAGCGTGCTGATCGACCGCAGCGATAGTCAGGTGATCAACCAGCTGGCGGCTTTCGGCCAGATGGACGATGACGAAGGCACTGTCCTCAGTCAGGTCGAGCTGTTGAAGTCCGACACCATCGCCTATGCTGTTGTCGACAAGCTGAAACTCGTCGACAATCCGGAGTTCATGGGACCGAAAAGCTCGCTTTTTTCTGTCTCAACGTTGAAATCCTTTATGAATTTTCGGTCGTGGTTTGCCGATGACGCAGCCGTAGCACCTAATCCGGAAATGAGGCGGCGAGGCGCTGCCGAGACTGTCGCAGGCAATATCGATGTCGAACGCGTCGGCCGCTCCTACGTCCTCGATGTCAGTTATACCGCGCAGTCGCCCGACCTAGCGCGTGATATCGCGGCTGGGATCGCCGACGTCTATCTGGTCGACAAGCTCAATTCGAAATACGAGGCGACGCGCCGGGCCGGCCAATGGCTGCAGGAGCGCATCGAAGAGCTCCGGCAGCAGGCGCTGGACACCGACCTTGCGGTTCAGAAATTCCGCGGCGAGCATGGGCTTGTCGAGGCCGGATCCGGTACGCTGATCAGCGAGCAGCAGCTTTCCGAGATCAATACCCAATTGATCAATGCGCAGGCCGAGACGGCAAAGGCCGAGGCAAGATATGCGCGCGTCAAGTCGATCATCGACGCCAAGCAGACCGATGCGATCGTCACGGACGTGCTCGACAGCTCCATTTCGAACGACCTGCGCAAGAAATATCTGGAGGCTTCCAAGCTCGAGACCGAAATCGAGGCGCGGCTCGGTCCCGATCACGTCCAGGCGGTTCGGCTTCGTGCGGAAATGGAAGAATATAAAAGGCTCATGTTCGATGAGTTGAACCGCATCGCCGAGAGCTACCAAAGCGAGCTGCAGGTCGCGAAATCGCGGGAAAACTCTTTGCGCGACAGTGTTACACAGGCGACGGGCGTGGCCGCAACGGCTGGCGAGACGCAGGTGCAGCTTCGCGAGCTCGAGCGCACGCGCGATACCTACAAGAATCTCTATCAGAGCTTCTTGACGCGCTACCAGGAAGCAATTCAACAGCAGAGCTTTCCGATTACCGCTGCGCGCATCATCACGACGGCGGAGACGCCGACGAAGCCGAGCGCTCCGAGGAGAGCTCTCGTCGTTGCTTTCGCGATGTTCGTGGGATGTGCATTTGGAAGTGGTATAGCTGCTTTCCGCGAATTCCGGGATCGGTTCTTCCGCACCGGCGATGATGTCCGGGACGTGCTCGATGTCGAGTCTCTCGGTGTCATGCCGCTGATTGAAAATAACGTCGACGATCCGACGCTTGTTGATCCCAGCAATCCGCGAAGCATCGCCAGGGGCGGGAAGACCACGACCTATGTCGAGGAGCATCCGCTCTCGGCCTTTGCCGAGACGCTTCGAAGCGCCAAGATTGCCATCGACCTCAGTGCTGCCGATCAGCGCTGCAAGGTCATTGGCGTCGTGTCGAGCTTGCCCGGCGAGGGGAAGTCGACGACATCCATCAATTTCGCAAAACTCCTGGCAATGCAGGGTGCGCGTTGCCTGCTTATCGACGGCGATATGCGCAATCCCGGCGCCACCCGGGCGATCGGCCGCCATGCCGAGGCCGGCTTGCTCGAGGCGATCGTCGACAGCCGTCCGCTCAAGGATCTGATTCTTCTCGATCCCAAAACCAAGCTCGCATTTTTGCCAACGGTGGCACGGTATCGTGTTCCGCATTCGTCGGAGCTGCTTGCGTCACGCGGCATGGATCAGCTTCTTGAAACGGCACGTCAAAGCTTCGATTATATTATCGTCGACCTGCCACCCTTGGCGCCGGTTGTGGACGCGCGCGCCATCAATTCGAAGCTCGATGCGGTGGTTTTCGTTATCGAGTGGGGAAAGACATCGCGCAAGGTCGTGCAATCGACCCTGCTGTCCGAGCCGGAACTCTATGCGAAATGCGTCGGTACTATCTTGACCAAGGTCGACCCGTCGCAGATGAAACTCTACCGGACATTCGGTTCGAGCGAATATTATTATAAGCGTTATTCGCGATACTATACCGAAAGCTGATGTTCCGCAGTCAGTCCGTTTCGATTACCAGGATCGCCTTCATTATCGTCACCGTCGTCTTGGTGGTGCTGGCCGGTCGAGAGCTCTACGCCTCGATAAGAACGGCCAGCATCTCGATCGTCGCCGAAAGGATCGAGCGTGGCGAGACCGTTGCGGATGATGTCGTGACCAAATATGCGTCGCGCAGTGTCGATGTCGTTGACGGACACTATTGTCGATCCGACATCGTGGCTGCTGGCGTAACCCTCGTTCTGGCGCAACTCGATCGGCAGAGTGTCAATCTCAATTACGACGGCTGGGCCGCTGCGGCCTCGAGTGCGCGCCAGTATCTGCGGCATGCGCTTTCGTGTATGCCGACGAACAGCAATTTTTGGCTTCGTCTTGCGGCCGTGCAGTCGACAATTGCGGAAGAGCCGGTCTCGATCGCGGGAATGATGAAGCGTTCGGTTGCGCTTGCGCCGTACGACCAGGTAATGATCCTGACGCGATTTTATTTCTGGAACGATTTCACCGATGCAACACTCGCCGCGGCAGAGCGCGCGCTCGATAGCGATCTCATGACCATGCTGAAACGGGGCGATCGTTGCAGGGTCAATGCCACGATAAGAGAGATCAGCCCACAGCTTCGCCCGATCTTCGATCGAAGCTGGACGAGCGTCGGAGAGGCCGCGACGGCGCGGTTCCGTCAGCGCTGCAGCAAGTAATCATCGAGGCTGGTTTATAGAAGTTCCAAGCTTTTGGCCGACAGGCTGAGCGGCTACGGCTCTTTCTCTTGGCCGAATTCAACTTGCATAAAACAACGCCCGCAGTCTGCGCGGCGGGCGTTGCTTTTTGATTGGCTACTGATGATCAGACTTCTGCGTCCGCGCCAGTGATGTTGAGTGTCAGAACGCCGGCGTCGGTGTGGCCTTCGCCGTCGGAGATCTTGTAGAACTGGATGGTTTCCGTGACCTGATCCCCCGGAGCGATATCTGCTGTCAGATCATAGGTGAATGATCCATCCGCTTTTACATGGAACGTACCATACGTACCGGCGACGTCGGTTGTTGCGCTCGGGTCGCCGTTTACGGTCGTGGTGCCGAATAGGCGGAGGAAGAGGTGGCCATTGTCGCCAGCAATGTCGTTGTCCAACGCGTTGCCGCTGATGGCGTCGCCTTCGGTGAAGCTGTAGTTGTCGTCGACAGCGATCGGCTTTACTTGGCTTACGCCCTGGATATTCAGGGTGAACAGGCCGACATCGGTGTGACCGGCACCATCAGAGATCTTGTACGAGACCTTCTCCTGGAGCAATTCACCATTGGTGAAGCCGACCTTGGCAGCGTCGCTCAGAACATAGGTGTAACTGCCGTCCGGCTTGACGAAGAAGGTGCCGTAATCGCCCTGGATCTCGGTGACCTGGCTGTTGCCTTGCTTGGAGCCAACGCCCTGCTGATCGAAGAAACGAAGGAACAAGTTCCCATCGGATGTATCGTTGGCCAGAAGATTTCCGGAAATAGCGTCGGTTTCCAGGAATGTTGCACTATCATCTGTTGCATGAATAGCCATTACTGTCTCTCCTCGAATTGTTCTTTGCTAGGTCAATTCTGACCTTTAGCGAGCTGGTCGATTAAGGATATCTTAATACAGAGAGTCAAGGTGCAATTACCAGCAAGTGAACATTTTCGGGTGTATTGTACAATAATGACACACCTGTAACACGCATAAGGCGATGAAACGCATGGTAATTATTACGTTAATAATAAGTGAGAATACCAAATGGTAGATTCGGACACCTGTTTCTTCAGAGGAGAAGAATGTTTATTCAGGGGCAATTTATAAGAATACCCGGAGGTGCTTATTCGCAGATGAGATGTTGATATAATCACTACGGGCTACAGCCTGAAATCTCAGTCTTGCTTCGGTTCCCGCACCGGCGTCTGCTTTTCGACGAAACTGATGTCATGATTTGTAACATTTGCTTATCAAGTAATGTTTCTCTCGAAACGCAATTTTCGTAAACTAATATGCGATGCGTGGAGAATAATATTATTTACACCAGAGATATTGGGTAGCATCGCACATAACTGTGCGACGCAATTTTTGTTGCAATGCAAAATATTCGATAAACGAAGATGTTTTGTGAAGAGCGTAAGAATTATCGCGAGATAGAACGCATTTTAGTGTTCCATTTTAGCAGGCAGAGAGAGGTCCGCGGGTAAAAGATTTTCCAGTATCTTTGGGAGATCACGGCGTGACCGTCTACTATGTAAATTCGGCAACAGGATCCAATCAGAACAGTGGGGTGAGCGAGCAGTCGGCTTTCGCGACACTTTCCGCTGTCGAATCCTTGAGGTTAAAGCCGGGTGACAGCGTGCTGCTTGCCGCCGGAAGCGTGTTTAACGAGCAATTCGACCTGAAATACTCCGGCACTGTCAGCTCTCCGATTACAATTGGCAGTTACGGCGTTGGCGATGTGCCAGTTATTCACAGTAGCAATGACGGCATCCACGGCTCGAAGGCTTCAAACATCATCGTGGAGAACATCAAGATTGCTGATACCGGCGGTGCGGCGATATATGCGGGAAATGTCTCCAACTGGACCGTCCGCAACGTCGAGGTCGAAAATACCGGACTTGCCGGCAAACCCGGTTCCGTCAATTTTCAGAGCAGCCAGAACATTACCATCGAGAACAGCAAGATTTCCGGGGTAAATGGAGACGGCATCTGGATGGATAAAGTGATTGGCGTTACCATCGTCAATAATCTGGTCATCAACAGCCAGGGCGCTGCGGCAGACGCCATTCAGTTGAACGACAGCAGCAATATCCTGATCAAGGGTAACCACCTAGAGCAGACTGAGACCAATAGCGCAAAGGGCGTCCTGGTGCTTGTTCGGGCTGTAAATGCAGCAGTCGAGGACAACACCGTGATCGGCGGCGGTTTCGGGATAGGTGCCAACGCGGGCACGAATATCGCCATCCACGACAACGACATCTCGGGATACGGCGGCTATAGTTGGTCCTACGGTATCGGCCTTGGCGATCAGGGCAATGCGACAAATTACGATATCAGTGGAAACTATATTCATGACGGCGTCTGGGGCGTGTCGATCAGCGCTGCAGGTTACCCAAGTTATACACGCACGGATATCGATATTCATGGTAATGTCTTTGACGACCTGTCGTCCTCGGCGCTGAAGGTCGACAGGCCTGCATCCGGCTCTTTCTATGATAATATCATCGACAGCGTGGTGTCGACCCTGACAATGCCGGTCGCAATTGCTCTCCAGAGCACCTTCTTGATCAACGACAATAAGACCCTGGAGCAAGCGCAGGCCGAACTCGACGCCACGAGTGGCAACACCCCGTCCAACAGTGAGACGCCTACCACGCCGGTTGTGGAGCCGCAGGTCGAACCGTCAACACCGACGCAGACAAGCGCTCCTCCGCCCGCGGCCGAAGCGCAGGTTCCGACCGCACCCACCGTCGCCGTTCCCAGGATTGTCGCAGCCCATGACAGCCTGAAAATCTCCACGGATACGGGCGGCGCCTATCATGGCAACCTCCTCGAAAACGATAGCGCAATCAATGGAACCGTGCTGCTCCGTCGCTTCGGTGACAGTGCAGTGGATAAGCATGGCCTGACGCTGACCGGGAAATACGGCGTCATCCACGTGGAGAGCGATGGTGATTACACCTATACGGTCGATGCGGTGAAAATCGCCGGTCTCAGCGGAAAGGTCAGTGAATCCTTCCAATATAAGATTTCTGACGGCGCTTCTCACATCGATACCGACTCGCTCGGCGTGTATATCAATGTGGACGCGTTCCATAGCAGCCAAGCGTCGCACCTGCTGGTTTGAAATCACGTCAAATTTAGAGAGCGCCGGCCCCGCTGTTCAAGACTTGAAAGCTTTATGTGAAGGGGTGTCGGCGGTCGAAGGCCGGGGAGATGCGGATAAAAAAATATTTCCGCCGTTCAAAGGAAAAATGAACTATAGATTGAATTTATAGTTAACGCCCCAGTAAACGTCGCGAATATGCGCGCAACACGTTCATCCCTCTGCGCCGTTGTTGGGCAATTTGCGATTTTCACTTGCTTAGGTTGGTATATTTAGCGTAGCGTCAAGTCAGAATCCCTGAAGCCGCTCGATATAAATTGGAATTTTGGTCACTTTTTGGTTGGATTCATGTAATAGGTCGTGGGCTTGCAAGCGGGTCCGGCGCCGGTGTCGGGGTCCAAGGCAGTCGTGTCATCGATCGGGTGTGATGGACCCGGAGCTAGAGTGCGCGGCGGCATATTTGCTTTCGTGCGATGCGGTAAGAGAGGGATTACTTCGTGTTTCAGAGTTCAGCAGCTGATGTCAGCGAGCCGTCCAAAGCATTGAGGAAATGCAAGGGGGGGCTTGTTTTCATTGGAATAGCAAGCGCGCTTATCAATATCCTATACCTTACAAGCTCATTTTTTATGCTTGAGGTGTATGACCGGGTCATTCCCAGCAAAAGCATACCTTCGCTGGCTGTCCTGGCAATACTTGCGTTAATGCTTTACGCCTTTCAAGGAGCATTCGAGGTTCTGCGAAGCAGGATGCTGGTGCGTGTTGCCGGAGCGCTTGACGAGATGGTGAACGGGCGCGTGTTCCGGGCGCTGATCAAGGCTCCGTTGAAGGTCAAAATCGGCGGCGACGGGCTTCAGCCGTTGCGCGACTTCGACCAGATCCGAACCTTCCTGTCCGGCATGGGCCCTACAGCGATGTTCGATCTGCCCTGGCTGCCGTTCTATATCGTGATCTGCTTTCTCTTTCATCCGGCGATCGGATATATCGCGATCGGTGGATCGCTGGTTCTCGCCATCCTGACGTTCCTGACAAATCAGGGAACGCGTA
The DNA here is from genome assembly GCF_013416305.1 of Rhizobium sp. WYCCWR 11128. Taxonomy (NCBI): domain Bacteria; kingdom Pseudomonadati; phylum Pseudomonadota; class Alphaproteobacteria; order Hyphomicrobiales; family Rhizobiaceae; genus Rhizobium; species Rhizobium sp. WYCCWR 11128. Next base: position 174,047 of record NZ_JACCEZ010000004.1, on the reverse strand, counting down.
CGCTCTCAAAAAAGCAGTCTGACTCCGCCAATATGCGAAATGCCTTCGCGCAGACCTCGATCCGCAACTCCGAGGTTATTCACGCCATGGGCATGGCGGGCACGATGGCCGAAATCTGGGACCGCAAGAACAGTGAATACCGGACCATCACCCGGCAGGCATCGGATGTCGGCAATGGATATGCGACCTTGTCGAAGATTTTCCGTATTGCGTTGCAATCGGGAACGCTCGCGACCGGCGCAATCCTGGTCATTCAAGGGCAGGCCTCTTCGGGGATTATCATCGCCGGCTCGATATTGACCTCTCGCGCCCTGGCGCCTGTCGAAGCGGCGATCGGAAATTGGCGTGGTTTCGTTTCTGCTCAGCAGAGCTGGGCGCGGCTTTCGAGCCTGCTGAAAACCATTCCTGAGATTCCAGCACCCCTTGCCCTCGCGGCTCCTACCAAGCAAGTCACTGTCGAAGGACTGGCGAGCGGGCCGCCGGCGGGTCAGCGCTTGGTCATTTCCGATGTCAGCTTCGGCCTGAGGGCGGGGAGCGCGCTTGGGGTCATTGGTTACAGTGCCTCGGGTAAGTCGTCCTTGGCACGGGCGATGATGGGCATCTGGCCGACCGTCAGAGGATCCATTCGCCTCGATGGCGCAGCACTCGACCAGTGGGACGGTGACGCACTTGGCCGGCATATCGGTTATCTGCCGCAGGATGTGGAGCTTTTCTCGGGGACTGTTGCCCAGAATATCTGCCGTTTCGCGAAGGAGATGTCGCCTGAGGCGGTGGTTGCCGCGGCGAGGGCGGCGCGTGTCCACGATCTGATTCTTCGTCTGCCGAACGGTTACGAAACCGAAATCGGCGAAGGCGGTGCTGCGCTTTCGGCTGGCCAGAGACAGCGTATCGCGCTTGCAAGAGCGCTTTACGGCGAACCATTCCTCGTCGTGCTCGATGAACCGAACTCCAATCTCGATGAAGAAGGCGAGCGGGCGCTGAGTGCTGCGATCATGAGCGTGCGGGCGCGGGGCGGCATTGTCGTTGTCATCGCGCATCGGTCCGGCGTTCTGGCGGTCTGCGACTTCGTGCTGATGATGCAGGACGGCCGCATGATCGCGTTCGGTCCCAAAGAGGAAGTTCTGGCGAGAGTCAGCAGGCCGGAAGCGGCGCGCACGCCGATCGCCGAGCGCGTGGCTCAGCTTAAAGTCGTGGTCGACGGCATGAATGCGGCCGAATAGGCCAGAGGGAAGATTGTGAGCAAGGTTATCAGTGAATCGAAACGCTCCCTCAATCGGCATGTTGCCGTTGTCGGTGTATTGTCGATAGCCCTCGTTTGCGGCATTGGCGGTTGGGCGGCGACGACAGAGCTTTCGAGCGCCGTCATCGGCGAGGGCGTGATCGTCGTCGACGGCGATGTCAAGAAGGTCCAGCACCTGACAGGTGGTATCGTGTCGGAACTGCTGGTCGCCGAAAACGACCATGTGACGGCAGGGCAGGTGCTGATACGGCTCGATGGGACGACGACAAGAGCGAACCTCTCGATTGTCGAAAGCACGCTCGCTCAGCTTTATGCGCGCCGCGCCCGTCTGAAGGCGGAGCGAATCGGCGCCGATTCGTTCGAGGTCGAGGAAAACATCAGCGATCTGACATCCAGCACCTCCGCAGAGAAGCTTCTCGATGGCGAGCAGAAGTTGTTCGACAGTCGCAGGACGGCACTTATCGGAATGAAGAGCCAGTTGGCATCGCGCAAGGACCAGCTGGGCGAGCAGGTAAAGGGGTTGGTCGTTCAGATCAACGCCACCAACGATGCCTTGGGCTTGATCGAACAAGAGCTTGAGGGCATTGATACGCTCTACAAGAAGGGGCTCGTCACGCTTCAGCGTTTGAACACACTCAAGCGTGCCCGCGCCGATCTCCAGGGCAACAGCGGCCAGGAAATCGCAGCAAAGGCAGAGGCCGAGGGTAAGGCAATCGAGATCGATCGCCAGTCAATCCAGCTGGATGAGGATCGTCGTTCGGAGATCGCCAAGGACCTGACCGACGTCGAGGCACAGATCGCCGAATATGAAGAGCGCCGCGGAACCGCAGTCGATCAGCTGCACCGTCTCGACATTACCGCGCCGCTAACTGGGCGAGTTCACGAACTTTCGGTTCACACCGTCAACGGTGTCATCGATCCCGGTCAGACGTTGATGCTCGTCGTTCCCGAAAATAACGAACTTACGGTCGAGGCGAAAGTCGCCACCCGCGATATTGACCAGGTTCACGTCGGCCAGTCCGTCGATGTGCGTTTCAGCGCTTTCGATCAACGCACGACGCCTGATGTGAGCGGTGAGATTACCTCGATCGCGCCCGATATCGTCAAGGATGAGCGCACGGGCATCAGCTACTATCCCCTGCGCGTCAAGCCGAAAGCTGAAAGCATTGCCAGGATGAAGACGATAAAGCTCTATCCCGGCATGCCGGCCGAGGTCTTCATCAAGATCGGCGATCGGACCGTCATATCCTATCTGACGAAGCCGCTGACCGATCAGATGCAGCACGTATTTCGCCAGGAGTGATTGGCGGCTGTTTCGCGTCGTTAATAGCCCCGACGTTTCAAAGCAGCCGTTGTCATCCGCCAGGATGGGGATTGGATGGTTTCGCATTGCTCGAACAGGCATGCGCGGCCATTTCACGAAATTGTCTCAAGCCTGCTGCAAGGTCTCCTCATGATATGTTTGCAGTTTTGGCGAGCGGTGCCGACTGAGAGGCGACCGGCCTATGGACTGGTTCTGTTTCTGGCGTGTCTGGTGATGCTTTCGGCGGTCAGGAACGGCTATGCCGATAGTCCCGTGCCGCTGAAAATAGTGGCCTTCGGAACATCCTTGACGGCGCGGGGAGGATGGCAGCCTGCCCTTGAGACAGAGCTTGCAGCCTGCCTGCAGAAGCCGGTGAAGGTCGAGAGCGTTGCAAAAAGCGGTGAAACGTCACTGTGGGCTCTGACCCAGATTGATCGCGTCGTTGCCGAGCAGCCGGATATCATCCTGATTGAGCTCTACGCCAATGATGCGACATTGCATCGGTTTGTGTCGCTTGCGCAAAGCCGAAAGAATATCGGCGACATTCTCGATCAGCTCCGGCAGCGCCTGCCGCAAGCGCGGATCATCGTCATGGCCATGAATCCGTTTTCCGGACTGCGTGGGCTGATCCGCCCCTTTGTCGACAATTACGTCTCGGCACATCAGGCGGAGGCGCAAAAACGTGGTCTGGAGTTTGTCGACCACCGGCCCAATTGGGAGCGTCTGACGCCGGATGATCTGGCCACGGCAATTCCTGATGGCGTGCATCCTCTGCCCGACACAGCCTCCAAAATCATCGCGCCTGAGCTCGTCAAACGTATCGCCGGCAACAATTGCGGAGAATGAAAATTCGCTCGTAAGCGTCAGAGGCTATGACAGCTCTCGGGGTCAGACTGCCGTAATATAGTTTTTCAGGTAGGTCACCAGTGAAGCCCGACCGGCTTCCGACGAATCTTCGTGAGATGGGCTATCCAGCTCTTCGAGCAGATAGTTCCGGAGATCGTCATCGGTGTGTGCGACATAGATGCCCGGCCGGCCCACGAGCTGGCTTACCGTGGCGAGCTGATGATCGTTTCTGTGCTCGCCGAGAGCCGCCTGCCGGGGAACGAGAATGATCGGCTTCCCAAAACGCTTGGCCGTAAGCACAGTGCCAATTCCCGCATGAGAGACGATGACACTTGCATCGCGAAAGACGTTATCAAAGTCTTTGGGCTCGATATTCTTGATCCATTTCATATTCTGTGGCGTGTAGGTGCCCTTGCCGATCTGCGCCAGAACCGGTTTCGACAGTTCGTTTGCGAAGGTGTCGACAGCCTTGACGAGGCGATCAAACGGCAGCTGCGTTCCGACGGTGACAAGGATCAAAGGACAGCTCCTGCGTAATGGGGGCCATCCGGCCTCGACAGATGTTGCCATTGCGTGAGCCAGAGCGTCGCAATATGGCCGGCCAATTTACCCGATAGGGACAGCTTCTCCACATTGGCGACGCTATCGATCCAGATCGTCCGCTTGCCCGTCAATTTGCCGGCCAGCAGGCAAAAAAGGCCGGGTGCGGCACCAGTCGAGATGATGACGTCGGGCCTGTGCTTGATGACGATGGAGAAGGCGGTGAAAAAGCACCGGATCGACATGGTAATCGAGTCGCGGCTGCAATCGGGAAGCACTAGTCCGCCCCGAATGTCGTATTTTGCAAGCAGTCCCGGGATGGTCGTTGCAAAGACAATATCGCAGCCATCGAATGCGCCGCGCATGGCCATCAGCTGTTCCCAGTGGCCGCCTCCCGACGAGGCAGCGAGAACCTTCAATTTTTTCTCAGTCATAAACAGGCATCTCCTATATTTGACCGATGGATAAGGGCGAAAACCGTTCTGTTCGAACAGCGATTGGGTCACGATAGTTCAGTAGAAGTGTACCATTTTTGGCCCGGTTGATTGAAGCCTTGAAGTTCATGGACAGCCAATCTTTGTGATGTTTCAGCTCGAACATAATAACGCTCAGAACTCTTCCAAGGGCGTCTGCGTAAACAATATCAGAGAGCGGCATTGGGCTTGTATTCCTGGTATGCATGTCCGAGAATCCCATTAACCATGCCCGCGCCGCGCAGAAGGTGGGTGAGGGCTCGCATGCCCCAATAGGGTGAAATCAAGATCGCCGGCAGCATGACCAGCCCAAGCACAACTCTCGTGGCGCCATAGGCCGCGCGATAGATCCGGCGCTTGAGATTGCCATGCAGGACCTCGCTGACTGCGAAGGTATTGCCGAGCCGGTATTGTCTTTGCAATACCCATTTCCAGGTCATCCGGCTGGCCGGAACGATATCATGGACAAGCGCCTTGTCAGCCCAGAAGACCTGCATGCCCCGGCGGATGGCTTGGTTGAAGAAAAGGTAATCCGTGCCCCCGGTGAAGCGCATCTTCTCTTCAAAACGCAGATTCCATGAACGGATCAGGGGATAGTCGAACATGACGTTGTTCGAGGCCGCATAAGAAATGCGTTGACCGTCCTTGTTCTTCTTGCGCTCGAACACCCTTGCCTTGATGAAATATTCCGGCGGGTTTTCGGGATAGACTGGTTGGACGGGGCCATAGACGCAATCGGCGCGGTTTTTCTCCCGTGTCTCCAGCATCGCATCCAGCCAGCCGTCGACCGGCCATTCGTCATCGTCGAGAAAGCAGAAGAGGTCAGTGCCTGGAGGTGCCGAATCCAGTGCACGATTGCGTGCAAAGGGTATGCCCTGGTTTTGTTCGATGACGTAGATCAGGTCGTAGGCACCTGTTTGGCCAAAGCTCTCTACCGTGGTCCTCGCGCTGCCAGCCGCATCATTATCCACGATCACCATGGTGAGATGATAGGGGCGAGCCGGGTGCCTGACCTGGCGCGTCATGACGTCAAGCAGCTTGGAGATCCCGTCGAGGCGCCGATAGGTCAGCACACCAACGGTGATCTTCAGTGGTGCGACGCCTGCTTCTGTGCCGACGGATGAATGCGGAAAAGTCTCTTGCTGATTCATGACTGTCCTCTCCGCAGCATATTTCCCAAACGCTTGCGCGCCGCCATCAAAGCCACTTCGGTCGCGGCAGCATCGCCAAACGGACCGCCGGCCACCGTGTTGCGAGCTTCGCTCGGGAGCTTCAGAAGCGATGTCGTTTCGGCAATTCCGCCGGCCACGAGGCTCTTGCCGAGTGCCTGCAACCCGTCATAGCGGCGTGCCAGTTCCAGCCCAGTCGCGATCATGATCCGCGGGCGCAGCGTCTTTGCCCTGCTTGTGCCCGTGTAGCGGTTCGACTCATGAATGCGCTGAAACGTCAGCGGCGTTTCGACGATGGCGCCGCGGCCGAGAAAGGCAGCGGCAAACTTGATATAATTGTCACTGAGGACGACATCGGTCGCGACGGACATCGGCAGGATCTGAGACAGCAGATCGCGGCGGAAGCTCAAGCCGGAGGTCGGCACAGGAAGCGAGGGAAAGCCGCCCCTGCGAAGCGTATCCCGCTTGTCGAACAGTGTCACCTGCAGTTCTGCAGGAGGCTGGTCGCTTTCCTCGGTCGTCACCCGGTCGAAGCACCAGTCGATCTCGTTGCGATCGTAGATCTCGGCGATACGAGCAAGTTTGCCGGGCAGAAACGCATCATCGGCGTCGAGGAGAAAGAGGATATCGCCGCTTGCGGCAGCAAAACCCGCATTGAAGCTCGAGGCCTGGCCGCCATTTTCCTTCAATACGGTCAGGATCCGCTCGCCATAGGAAGCAAGAATCTCTTGGGAATCATCGGTGGAGCCATCGTCGACCACGATCACTTCGAAGTCGGGATAGACCTGCGACAGAACACTATCGATGCATGGGCGCAAATACCGGCCGTAATTGAAATTGTTGATAAGCACCGATAATTTCAATGCACGACCTCCTGCGCTAGTCGACCAGAATGATTTACTGCCGGTGCGTATCGGCGAAGTCCGGCGCGGTAGCCACGCATGTAATAGTACTTCCAGATGGCCCAGAACCGCTTCTTTGATCGCGGCAACGGATAAAGGAGGGCTGCCCGAACCGCCCAGTTGGCGCTCTCGATCCAGGTTCTTAAGGGGATTCCCCCGATCCTTATACCTTTTGGAATGTCCTCGGCGAAGAGCGCTGGCATTCCATAGCCAAGACGTTCCCCACGCTTCTGTACCCAAGCCTCTGTAACGCTAGAGGCTGGAATCCAATGATGAACAATGGCCTCGGCGCACCGATAGGTTTTCACGCCGCTTCGGGATAGGCGGCTGACAATTTCCGTATCCTCTCCCATTGCGAAAAGACCTCCTGGAAGCGGCCCGATATCTTCGCGGAATCGAACGTTGCTGCCAAGCAATTCGCGACGCACGGTCGTGTTCGGACCCCAAATTTTTGTCGGGTCGCATGGGCCACTGGATTCCTGGTCGGATATGGCGAAGGTTGACCCCATGGGAATCCAGTCCAACAGCGGATCCCCATGGGGATAATGCTCCCAATTTGGAAGAATTCGGCCGCCGATAACGCCGAAATCCGGGTTCGCCTCCGCGCATGCAGCGATCGAACTCAACCAGTTCGCATCTGCCTCGACGTCGTCGTCCGTAAAAACGATCAGCGCTCCTCGAGCTATCGCCAGAGCTGCGTTCATAGCTCCTGATTTGCCTGGGCGGGTATGATTAACAACAACAATTGGAAGCTTCTTTGCATATTGATCGAGAAGCTCCTGTGTTTCGTCTGTACTGTTGTTGTTGACGGCAATCAGTTCCCATTGTTCGACTGGAAGGTTTTGCCCCAACATCGAATCCAGCATCTGTTGAAGCCGTCTGCTGGCGCCGTTGAAGGACGAAAAGATGACACTAATTCTCGGATCCGTCATCAAACCCACTCGCCTCCTGACGTGCGAAAATCCTGCCCGCTGCCTCCGCAGCTGGAGCACTTCCTGTCGATGCCGCGGTTTAGTACTTTTGTCATTTGGCACCGACCTGAGAGTAGATCGTTTTATTCATCGTAGATCGCTGCTTGAGAAATTGGCGCAGGATCCCCTGTCTCACCGACTGAGCCCAGAGCAATTTGAAGCGAACGCCGCTTGGCGGAAATCTCTTGACGACGACGCTGGCCGGCACCATCAGAAGCCATCTCAAGGCGCTAGCGATGGGCAGACCGCCAATTTTCGTTTTTCTGTCGAAGAGGTCCGGCCGAACGATAACCAAGCCCATGCCATAACGCTCGCCGCGCCGCAAAACCCAGCCTTCGTTCACATAGCCCTTCCTGACAATGTGCCGAACCCCGGGATGCCGCGAGTGAAAAGCCTTGGCTCCATTCTTCTCCAACCTGAGAGCGAAAGCAGTATCCTCACCCATGGGGAACTGAGCGACAGTGGCATCGGGGCCGAGGCCGTCGTGAACGATATAGCTGGATCCTAAAATGGAACGACGGAAGGCCGAATTCGGCCCCGATATCAATGCCGCTGAAATCGGCCCCTCGGGTAGACCGCCATTTAGCGCATAAAGAATCCCCAGATGCCCATACTTGACTAACCACGGAGCAGGCCTTTCCTCCCATTCGGGCGTGATTAAGCCGCCGAATATGGCAAACTGTGGCTGCTCATCTGCCAAGGTGAGAAACTGCTCGATCCAATCCGGCGCGGGAATGACGTCGTCATCGGTTAAAATGACGAGTTCGCCCTCCAGATGGCGGAAGCCCAAAGTCAATGCGTACTGCTTACCTTGTTTTGGCTCAAAATAAACTTCCAGCGGAAGCCGCTCCTTATAGGAATTCAAGACTGCTGCAGTGTTGTCGCTGCTGTTGTTGTCGACCGCAACGATTTTCCATTCTTCCTTCGGTAGGGTTGAAGCGCACAGTGCGTCAAGCATCGTTGGCAGAGTCTTCTCGCCGTTATAAGTTGAGAACAGTATTGTAACCTTGACTTTGCTCATGTGATGCTCCGGACCTCATTTCGGTCTGGTCGCTTCCCTGTGCGATTCGGGTCACGCCTTTACCGATGTCTTGGGCCTGCGATAGAACGCTGTCGATGCGTGGGCGCAAATACTGCCATAAATTTTTGATGAGCACCGAGAGTTTCAAATTACTGCCTCCTATGCAATCGATTACTGCGTCATCGTCTGAGAAACGTATCGGCGAATTCCGGCGCGATAGCCACGCATGTAATAATATTTCCAGATCGCCCAGAAACGTTTCTTCGATCGCGGCAGGAGATAAAGCATTGCTGCCCGGAAGGCCCATTGTGCGCTTTCGATCCAGGTCGGAAGCGGAACTCCGCTTAACCTCACCCCTCCAGGCACCTCGTCGGGAAAGAGCGCTGGCATGCCGTAGCCAAGCCGCTCGCCTCTTTTTTGTACCCAATCCTCCGTCACGCTCGATGCCGGAATCCAATGATGGACCACGGCCTCGGCGCATCGATAGGACTTGGCGCCATTGGCCGCCAGGCGAATGATGATTTCCGCATCTTCACCCATGGCGAAAATCTTTCCGGGAAGAGGACCGATATCTTCGCGGTAGCGCACGCTTGTTCCGAGCAGCTCTCGCCGGACGATCGTATTCGGGCCCCAGACTTTCGTCGGGTCACACGGTCCGCTTTGGGTGTCATCGACTATCGCAAAGGTGGATCCCATCGGAATCCATTCGATAAACCTGTCTTTTGGTTCTTTCTCCCATTCAGGGACGATTCTGCCGCCGAAGACGCCATAACTCGGATGGGCTGCGGCGCAGTCGACGATCGCTTTCAGCCAGTTCGGTTCGGCACGAACATCGTCGTCCGTAAAGACGACGAGATCCCCCTTCACCCGATCCAAGGCCATATTCAGCGCGCCGGACTTTCCCGGCTTGCGCTGCTGCAGGATGGTGATGGGAAGCTTGTCGCTATAGGTTTCCAAAAGATCAAACGTGCCGTCATTGCTATTGTTGTCGACGGCTATCAGTTCCCACCGATCATGGGGAAGCTCTTGGCGCACCAAGGAATCCAAAGTATGGCGCAGCCGGCGGCTGGCGCCATTGTAGGATGAAAAAAGCACGCTGACCAATAGATCCGACATCAGTTATCAACCCTCTTGGTGAAGTCGAAAGAGAAAATTTTCATATTTTGACTGCCTGTGCGATGTTCGAAAGGGATCGGCGCTTAGGCGGGGTTCGACCGCGTCTTACCGAAAAACTCGCGCCTGTGACCCTCGCCGAGTATCCTCAGCTTACGAAGATTGCGCCACCACCGCCGCGGTTTGGTGAGTACGCCGCGGTTCAGGAAATACTGTCGCAGCAGGCTCGGTGCCTGACTATGCGATCCGCCGTGGGCGACCCGATAGACTGCCCCGCGAAAGGGAAGCTTCGTGAGCGGCGCTCCCCGTTGCCCAAGAATATCCGCTATGCGGACATGGCTGCCCAGCATCGACTTGATCCAGTCGAGCGAAGCATCCTCAAAGCGTTCCGGCAGTTCATAGAGATCGGCACGAATGATCAATGAGGTACCGCAGAGATGGCTGAAGTCGTCGTGGCCAAACAGGAAGTTGCCGCCATCGTCCCAGATATAACCATGGTCAATCGTCCATCCGTTGGCGTCCCGATTTTCGGACACGTGCTGAACGATTCGCGAACTGACGAAATCGTCGTCATCGACAATCATGAAGAAGCGACTGTCGGTGGCGTTCAACATGCCACTGAGAACGCGACGGCCTTTGTCTGCCCGGAAGGCATCAAGGAAGTCTTCCTTGCTGCCCTTTCCAAGCTCATGCAGGTCGTTCGGCGGAAAGGTGACGCGCACGGCGGAGAATTTTTCCGGCAGGTCAGGTAGATCGGCGCCTTCGTTTGCCACGATGATGCCGCGCCAGTCCCCATTGGTCTGATTGGAAATGGAAGCCACGGTCTGGGTCAGATTTGCCTTCAACCTGCTCCAGTCGCGGGCATTGTCCTGATGTCGGACCGGGATAATGAAGGTGACAAGTGTCATCGGATTACCCTCCTGATCCAGCAAGCGCGCAGCGTCTCCGTCATCCGCGCGCTCCTTGCCCGGCTTGGTGACGCGCCCACTCGATTCCATCTTCAAGCGATGTTGCCTTGTATGAAAGGTCGGTCCCGCCGGAGAAGGCATTCATGAAGCGGCGGATCTTTCCGTAGCTGTTGTCCAATACGGCATGCGGCCGGCCAAGCAGCAGCGAGCAGATATGGACATGCAGGCGATCGGTAACGATGGCGCGGGCGCGTGAAATTTGGCTGATGCCACGCTCGAAGCGGTTGTGCGCTGCGGCGTCCAGCTTGCGCAATGCCACTTCGCTCGGCTTCAGTGCCAGGAAAGCCGAAGCTGCCCCCAACTTCTTGGCGATATCCACCTTCCGCTTCGACTCGGTGATCCAGTCTTCCACAGGAATATCAGAAGGGATCTTGCGATCGGTGCCGCCAACCCGTTCTGCATCCTCTCGCAGCATGGCGAGGACGGAAATTTGCGTAGCCCTGTCCGGCAGCGGCCCGATGGCGAAGGCCATGTCGGGGCATAGCCGGACGGTGCAGTCGAAGTGCTTCTCGGAAAATTCCTTCGATTCTTCATCGCGCACGAGCAGGACGAAATTCTTGTGACGCGCGATTGCGCGTGCGGATTGCTCGATGCGCTCAGGTGAACTGTAGTGGATAGACTGCGGGAACTGGACGATCTGCCGATCCGGGAAACGCTCCATGATGGCTTCGCGGAAATCCTGATGGGAAACCCAGATGTCGCCGAAATTGCCGCCGCCATGAATGAAAATCGGACCGGTCGGCACGCGCTTTTTCAGCTCATCTGCGGAGAAGTCCGCCGTTCTCGAAACATAGTCCGGGCGTTTGCCGAAGCGATCCTTCAGATAGGCCATTTCGCCCAGCCAGATTGCGGAGTCGCCGCAATTGCGGATGTCGGGAAAATCGAGGATTGCAAGCGGTTCATCGCGTGAGACATAGTCTTTCAGGCAATCATGGATCATACCATTAAGTTTTGCGATCAGCTCCGTTCTGGATTGGCTGGTCATTCTGCCTCTCTTGTTGATGTTCGTTTTAGCTTTTAGGCCGACTTGGGTAAGGCCATACGTTTGGCTTTTGACAGGAACTTGACAAAGATACGCTGAACTTCGGTTTCCGGGCCATTTGGCTTCTTCATCGCGAGCCAAAGGACAAAGCTGGAACCGACATAGAGAATACCGCCGGTGATGACCAGTATGGCCAGATGGAGAGCCAGGCCCAGCTTATCGGTCGGCATGTTCAGGACATGTGACAGCCCCCAGACGCCGGCGGCCATCAATGCGACGCTGGCAAGCGCGCGGAAGTTGGCCCCGAGTTGCTGGAAGAACGGCAGGCCGATCAGTCGCTTGACGAGAAGCATATTGACCGCGGTGGAAATCAAACCCGTCAACACACGCGCATAGACGACGCCTGGAAGTCCGGCAATCATCAGGCCGACGATGATGATGGGAACGCGGACCACCAGCATCTGGGCGTCGCGGATGAACAGCAACTTGGTATGACCCTTTGCCATGCCCAACGGCTGAACGAGGGAGCCGAGCGTCTGCAGAGCAAAGACCGATGCGAGCGCCTGGACGATAAAGATGGCGGGAATCCATTTCTCTCCCAAGGCGAGCCGCATCATCGGATCAGCCACGACCGCCATGCCGATTCCTGCCGGAAGCGCCACTGCAGCCAAAAGCGCCTGCGCGCGCTGATAGGCGGCGATCAACCGGGCCGGGTCGTTGCGTACTCTCGAAAAGCCCGGATAAATCGTCTGGTTCAACGGTGCCGTGGCCTCACGGGTCGGCAGCGTCGAAAGAGTGTTGCCGACGGTATAGTGGCCTAGCTGCGTGGCGCCTAACATCTTGCCGATCAGCAGATACTCGATCCGCCAGTTCAGCGTGTTGACGATCTGTCCTGCCGTCAGCCAAAGCGAGAACGAAAACAACTCCCGGGCATGCCGGAAGGTTATGCGTGGCCAGAACGGCAAGACGGTATAGGAAACGATGATATTGGTAATCTGATAGGCAAGGGTGCCGAGAACAAGAGCCCAATAGCTCTGGTAGATCGCAGCGATTGCCACCGTCACGACGAAGCCGACAAGCTTTTGCGATACGTTGAGAACGAATTCCTGCCAGAAGATCAGATCACGCTGGAGCATGACCCGACGTGGGTTGGCCAGGCCGCTCAGGAGCAAGCTAAAACTTAAGGCAAGCATGACGCTCGTCAGTCGAGGTTCGTTATAAAATTCGGCGATTGGAAACGCACTGGCGGCAAACAGCAAAGCCAGGATCGCGCTTCTTGTCACGCTCAGCGTCCAAACCGCGCTGAAATGAACCTCGCTCGGGTCCTCGTGGCGGATGAGCGCCTGATTGAGCGAGAGTTCGGTGACGGAACTCAGGATGATCTGGATCGTCGTTGCAATGGCAACGAGACCGAAATCGGACGGTCCGAGGTACCAGGCGAGAACGAAGGTGCTGAGTGCCGAAAGCCCGTTGACGATGGCGCGGGACAGGCTCAGCCACATGCTGCCCTGGATCAGCCGGTCGGTAACACTGCTCATGGTCGAACGGCTCCGCACGTCAAGGACACTGACTGCGGGCTGGATGCCCGTCCAAAGTGCCTCTCCCCTTTGCGGGAGGAGAGAGTGTTGATGGAGTTGGAAAGGATCATGCCTTATCGCCTCGTCACGAATCCGGTTTGCAGCGTCACAGGACGCTTGCCGTTTTCTTCGAAAAATCCTGCTTCAGTCGGTTCAGCTCGACCAGCATTCTCTCGTGCGCGTTTACAATAGACGCATCGGTGCTGAGCTGGCCCGGCTTCTCCGCCACCCGCTGCAATGTCTTGACCGTCGAGCCGAAGACATAATTGCCGGTGAGTTGCCGGATGCGGCGGTGGCGGAACGTTATGTTCTTCAGCAGGTAGGTGTTTTTCCGGACCAGCGACGCTCCGACCTCGACGAGGTTTGACGGGCCGATCGGATCGAAATCGATCTCCAGATCGAGCGCACTCGCCCAATCATACCACTTGGCACGATTGCCTGGCGCGATGGGCTGGATCGCCCGCCAGGGAACGCGCAGCGCATCTGATATGATGCAGCCATGCATCGCCTCGGAGACGACCTTATGCGATGCGCTGATTTCGGTCAGAACCTTTTCCACCGACCAGCGGGGATCGATATAGTGGATGCCGGCGAGATCGCAGACTTTATCCCAGCTGCCGTACATGGCGCTTTCGTAGTGCGGCATGAAGGACACGGGATAACGTTTTTCGATGCTTTTCGCATCCCAGCAGCTGCGCGTCAGGATGCCCGAATCGCCGATGGCGTAGCTCGGATCAATGCCGAGGACCTCGGCGGTCTTCTTTCCGCGCACGAAATAGAAGGTCCAGTTGCCGTCGACTTTCGGCGGGTTTGTGTAGCCGCCATAACCCGAGCCGAAGACGATCTTCTGCATGTTCGGGTCGAAATTGTCGTAGAGAATCGAGCCGATGCCGAGGAAGAGCTGGCTTTCGTCCTCATCGAAGAAGCCGGGCAGCAGACGCTCCCAGAGCCAATGGTTCAGTTCGTCGCCAAAATTCTCGTGTTTCCCCCGGTAGGCGAACATCTTCATCGTGCTTCTCCAGTCGGCAAGTGCGTCACGATCTGCGAGACCGTCTCGTCTTCGCGTGCCATGCGTCCGTAACGCGAAATGATCTTGATGTCGCTGCGGATAATCTTTGCCGGATTGCCCGCCACGAGCGAGCGCGGCGGCACGTTCTTGGTCACCACCGAGCCCGAGCCGATGACACATTCGTCGCCGATCTCGACGCCGGGCAGAATGATGCTGCGGGCGCCGATGAAGCAGCGCTTGCCGATCCTCGTGTGGAGGTAGAGCCCGCGTGTGAGATCGTGGGTGAGAATCGCAGCCTCAAAGGCGACGTAAGTTTCCGCGCCGATATGCAATCCCTTCGGGTTGGTCTTGTCGAAACGAACGCTCAAGGAAAAGCTTGCCGTCGGATCGATGTCCATTCCCCAGAATTTCGTATAGTAGAGCCATTTGGCCGTCACAATGCTGTTCCGCAGCGGCCGAAATACATTCAGTCCCCACTTCGGCTTTTTTCCTGTCTGCACCATCAAGTCCGACCCCGGCTGGAAAATTCGTCTAGCACGGAACTGTAATAGTCCTCGAGCATCCCCGTTTGGCGACGTAAGTCGAAGCGCTCGGCCACCAGAAGCGGTGCCCGCGCGCTAAAGGCTGTCCACAGAGCCTGGTCGTTGAGCAGCCTTCCGACTGCCTCGGCCATTCCCGCGACATCCCGCTCCTCCACGAGATAACCAGTTTTCCCCTCTTCGATCGCTTCGCCCACGCCTCCCGAGCGAAATGCGACAACCGGGGTACCGACGGCTTCCGCCTCAAGATTGGCGAGGCCGAAAGCTTCGGCGTGACCATTGTCGAGGGTCACGCTGCCATGAAGATAAAGCTCCGCACTGGCGAGCAGGTCTCTTATCTCAGTCTGCGACAGATTTTCATGGATCGTGACGCTTGGCAAGGAACGACGCGCCAGTGCTTCGATTTCCTCCTTCAAGGGACCCTGGCCGACCATGACGAATTCGACAGGGGTGCCGGCAGCAGCCACACGCGAAAGCGCATCGATCATGAAACGATGGCCCTTATAGTCGACGAAGCGGGCAATTGAAACCACGAGCCCTTTTTTTCGCGGACGAGGCTCCATTTTGAAGAGATCGAGATCGATGCCGATGTGATGGCGATAGACACGTTCGGCGCGAAAGCCGAGCGCCAGCAGCCGATCGCGGATGAAATCGGAAACGGCGATGTTCCAGCTGTTCCAGCCGGCCATCTCGCTCCGGCCCTTGGCGAAGAAACGCACCTGATTGAAGCCGCCCGGCTTTTTCGGGTCACCGCGATAGGTGGCGTCGAAGCCGTGGAACGTCGTGACCAGCGGCTTGCCGGCGGCGCGCGCCAATGGACCGATGACATACCCGTTCTTGCCAAAATGGGCGTGAACGAGATCGGCTTTGCCGATCGCGGGAAAGAGGAAAGGAAGGCCGATCTGCGGGATTTTCAGAAGCAGTTCACCGGCCCGTGCAACGGGCGACCGACGGATGTCATGAACCGGAACAGTGGATTTTTTTGTATGGGCCGAAGAAATTCGCGAGCCAGCAAGGATTTCAGCTTCGAAAGAACGAAACGCTACCGCCTGGTTGAGAACAAATGCCTGGCTGGCAGGCAAAAATTTTTCCACATAAATAACGGCTTTTTTCATGAATCTGTTTGCGTCTCCGTTGTCTTGCGCATCACATCGCCTCTATTGCCCGCCGGATACCGTCAACCGCACTTCTTGGCGCATTGTTTTCGTCGTAAAGATTAACGCGCTTCGTGCAAGCTGCAGCGGGATCGGTCGCTTTCTCATCGGGCTCGCCGTATTTTTCCGACATGCCCCATACCGTCACGCCTTTCAAGTCACCATGTTCGGCGGCAACGGTAATCACGTCACCGAAAATATCGGCGTAGGATGCCGGCGTGAAGGCTTTGTCGCGGTTCAGGAAGTGGCAAGACGCATCCAGCTCGGTGATGAAAACGCCGACACCCATGTCCTTCAGCGCCGCGCAAAAGCGCCCCATTCCTTCCGGATCGATCCGGTCGAGGCCGGGGCGGAAATGCGCCTGCAGCCCCACCGCATTGATCGGCGTTTTTTTGGCGACGAGGTCCTCGACGATTTTCAGGATGCGCGCGCGCTTCTGTTCGAACACGTCGGATTTTTTCTCCAGATGCGTTTCGTTGAGCACCAGCGTCGCGCCCGGATTGGCCTGGTGCGCCATGTCGAAACTCATACGGATATAATCGTCGCCAAGAAGGCGTCGGAAAACACAATCCCGCAGATCCGGTGCATCATACTCCAACGGTTCGTTCACTACATCCCATGCATCGATCGAGTTCTTATAGCGAGTGACAACCTGTTTTATATGACGGTTCATCGCCGCCTGAATGGTCTTTGCGTCGGTGATGTCCGAGACCCAGCCCGGGACGCGATACCAGATCAGCGTGTGGCCATAAACCCTCATGTTGTTTTTGCGTGCAAATGCAACCATGCGGTCGGCGCTGCCGAAGCTGAAAACACCGGGTCTCTTTTCCGTCGAATTCCACTTCAGCTCGTTTCGTGGCGTTATTGAATTGACGTTGTCGATGTAGATCTCGGCAGCGATTGGATCGTTGATGTTTTGCAGGTCGATTGCCGATCCGAATCGGAACGACTTCCTGTCGGCAAGGACGCGCAGCCCTGCAGCGGCAGGCACCTGTGCCAGGGCCTGGCCCGTACGGACGTACAACAGAGCGAGCGGAACCGAGGCGAGGAAACGTCTTCTATTCATTCTATCTCTCACTGTTAGCTTTTTTCATGTCCGCGGTGGAATTTGAAAGGCCGGACTCGTCGGCACCGACCCATGAGATTCGCGTTCAATTCAGCAGAGTAATACAACCTAAAATATACTTTCCCCGCAGGGGATATTGTTGGTGTCTGCTAGACTTTTCAGCATATTCCAAGATATAAACCGCTCGGGGAGGGCGCTCGTGATGGAAGATTGGTCCAGCTATCTGATGAGCTATTTTCATATGGCATTTCAAAATGCCGTTTTTTTTATGGCGACCGTTCGAAGCGGTCTGTCTCTTCTCGATGACTGGCAGTTCTCGGTCCTTGCTCTCGGCATCATCGGCATCATTTTCCTCCCGTTCGCAGCGCTGGTCAGAATGTCGTGGCGGTTGCGCCGATCGGAGGTCGTCATTCGCTCGCTGAACGAAGACCTTGCTCAAGTCACGCAGGACCTCAATGTCGAGCGTGTCTGGCGTCTGGCGGGTGGGGACAGCACCGAACGGCCGAGTGCGGACAGTTTGAAAGAGCTCTACAAGATAATGGCCAGACATCACGACGATGCGAGTCACATGGCGTGATCAGTCCGTGCATGGCATGAAGCCGAAGACCTAATGCCGATGTTCCTGACTTTCAGCCGGCGTTTCGGTATGGGGAGGTTTGGAGACTGATTCCGGTTGCGCGCTGTCGATCTCGACTGCGGGGTCCGGCAACGGCAGCCATCTTCTGCCGGAAAAATAATTTCTAGTACTTTTCTGAGGTCCTGAAGTCGCATCCAGCGAGAGCGTGAAGTTGTAATTCCCGGGATTGAGTACCTCGCGGGTGAAGCCGATACTGGCTCCGAAGCCGTCTTCCTTGATGTCCTTCAGATTCTTGATCGCGTTCAGGGTCTCGTGAAAATCGAGCCATTGCGGTTGCTGCAGCATGATTTCGAAAATTCGCAGAATGCCGGGATCGAGCTGGCCATTTTCATCGGTCTCGGGATTGATGATTTTCACGCGCATATTGTTGATCGTGCCGGCGGCGTTGCCGCGAACGATGACGAAGATAGAGCTCGGGAGCTGATCCTTCTCCCGCTTGCTGCTCTGCTCGAAAAAGCATTCAAATGTATCGGCGTTGAAACTCGCCGCCGCCCAGTCGCTGGTTTCGATGCCGGCATTGCGCAGCGCCGCACACATTGCGGCGCCGGATATCCGCCATGTCCGCAGGAAAGTCGACGCGGTCTGTACCATCGGCGGTTCGATGATATGCAATGGAAGCGTGAAGGTGGCCGGTGGTGTGGGGCGGGGAAGGGCTTTGGGGGGAGGCGGTCTGACCTCCTGGGGAAAGAGATCGAAGCCAAAATAATGGCTAACCGTCTTTAGGTGTTTCATGTTGTTGGAAAGCAGCACCGTTCCCATGACCAGCGAGAGGGAAATCGTCAGCAGCAACCAGAAGACCACGGGAACCCGCGGTTTCCCCACCGGCTGTTTCGCATATGCGGACGACGAATTATCGGGCAAGCTTGTCTTCTCCGGCGCGCGAGAAGGGGTTTCGATCGAGCTGTCTAAATCCAGCAGTATACATTTATCCGTTAAATATCTTTGGCTTCTTGTCGGCAATTGGGCACCTTTGTGCCTCGTCATTGGGCATATCAAGTTCTGGTCGAAAAACACGCTGAGCATGCTGCTGCTGGATGCCGGCTTCGACAATGTTCGTTTTGAGTATGTCGGAAGAATTCCCGTTTTCGCCAAGTCGATGATCGCCGTTGCGCAAAAACCTCTCAGAGAGGGTGTTGCAGCGGCAGTGATTTCGGATAGCATTCGCTGGCTGCGAAGTGCGCGATAGAGAACGCAGGTGCACCCGCGCCAAATGGCGCTGCTGCGATAATCCACAGGTTGTTTTTACTGTGTGCGCTGCTGAAAAAAATCCTTACGAAATATTTACTTTTAGTTGCATTCTTGCTTAAACTCTCCATTATACAGCCGGGCGTGCTGATAAAGCGGGAGACTTATTCACATGAAGGCTAAATCGCCGAATTCGATTGACGTCTATGTTGGCAACCGCGTGCGCGTTCGGCGAAAGACGCTCGGGATGACTCAGAACGGCTTGGCCGAACTTCTGGGTATTACCTTCCAGCAGATCCAGAAATACGAAAAGGGAACGAATAGAATAGGCGCCAGCCGTCTTCAGCGCATATCCGAGATTCTTCGTGTGCCCGTCGGCTTTTTCTTCGAGAACGGCGGCTCCGGACCGATCGACGGCGCGACGAATGAATTGAACACCTTTTTGTCCTCGAAGGAGGGGCTGGCGCTTAACAAGGCATTCATCGCCATCGAAGACCCGAATATCAGGCAAAAGCTGGTGGCGTTGGCCAAAAGCCTGGCAGTCGCGGGATTGCCTGACAGCGACAGTGAGCTGCAGGATTCGGTTGTGAACAGCTGAGGACGGATCGTGCTCCACCTGCAGACATTCGGCGATCTGCGGTTGATCGAGACGAATGGCGACCCGGTTCGCTATCCGATCAAGGGCCTGTTGATGATGGCCCATCTCTATGCCGGCGCGAGCCATGAACTCAGCCGTTATGAATTGGCTCAGTTTCTATGGAATGACGTCGAACCCGAGCTGGCGCGGCTCAATCTGCGCAAGCTGCTTTCCCGCATCCGCGAGACAGACGGCGGACGCGCCGAAATTCCCTTCGATTTCACCGCCACCACGGTTCGCCTCAACACGCAGGCGGTTTCCAGCGATCTGGATATTTTTCGCGCCGGCGGTTCGCCGCTGGAGCGGCTGAACGCGATCGCCGAACTGACCCAGCGTGGATTCATCGGAAATATCAAACCAGCGACAAAGCTGATAGACGCCTGGTTCAGAGCGCAACGGGACGCCCAGGCGCTGCAATTGCGGCAGGCATTGCTGGATGCGTTGCCGGATGCGCAAAAGCCCGGCGCTGCGCGCTCCATTTCCGGCGCCGCCCTGCAGATCCTCGAACGGGATCCGAATGACGAGCAGGTCAGAGCCTTGCTGCACCGGCTATCCGGCGGTTCGTCCCTCAGCGAGAGATTGCCGAACGGCGACGGCCATGCCAGGGTGCAGGTGAAGCGTTCCGAGGCCGGCGGTGAGACAACTGCCGACATCGAACGCGTATCGCAGGCGCCGCTGATCCTACCTCGGCTGGTGCTGCTTCCCCCGACATCGAAACACGCCGATGCCGGGCTTGCGCTTGCCAACGCCCTGATCGAAGACGTCACGATCGAACTCTGCGCGCTCAGAAACATTTCCATCGTAGCGCCCCATACGGCCGGCCAGATCCGCCGTGACTCCGAGAAGGCTGCCGTGGTCGCCCGTCACTCGATCGCCTATCTTCTGGATACACGGCTTTCCGAAGAGGGATTGTTCGCCCAGCTGGTTTATTTTCCCACGGACGAGATCATCTGGGCCAATCGCTTTACGATGACGCCCGATATATTGCCGCGTCAGAGACGGCTGATCGCGCAGCAATTGACCATGTCGGTGGCCCGCGAGCTGGCTGAAAACGAGGAAGAGCGCTTACGCTTCGAAGCCAATCCTGAGGCCTATCACGCCTATCTGGTCGGCTCGAGCCTGATGAGCAAATTGACATTGCCGCATATCCGCCGGGCCCGAAAAGCTTTCAAGCAGTCGCTGTCGCATAAGGCGGATTTCTCTCCGTCATTTACCGGGCTGGCGAGAACTTTCACCAGCGAGTGGCTCGTGACGGCGCAGGGAAACAATGAGCTGCTGCATCTGGCGGAGCAGAACGCGCTTCGGGCCATCGAGCGGGATCCGGCCTCGGCGGCGGGCCATCGCGAGCTTGGCGTCACCAAGCTCTATCTCGGCGATGTCGATGCCAGTGTTGCCGCACTTGATCTGGCGGAGCAACTCAGCCCGCATTTTGCCGATGTCATCTACAGCCATGCCGACACGCTCGTGCATGCATCCCGCCCCGGCGACGCGCTCGCCAAGATCAGAAGAGCGATTTCGCTCAATCCGATCGCGCCTGACGCCTACCTCTGGTGCGCTGCGGGAGCGAGCTTCTTCCTGGAACAGTACGAGGAGGCCATCGCCTATGTTGAGGCGATGAAAGACAAAGCGCCGGCCCATCGCATCGCCGCGGCCAGTTGCGCAATGATCGGCGATCGAAAACGGGCGCTATTCCATCGGCAACGAGCCGAAAGCATCAACCCGGTCTTCGACGTCGAGAAGTGGCTCGCCATCGTTCCCTTCAAGGAAGATTGGCAAAAAGAGCTTTATCGAGAGGGCCTGCTGAAGGCCGGTTTTTAACAATAGCTGAGGGGCATTACATGGCGAAAGCTGTCATTATAGGTATACCTGGTGAGGCGGGTCTCTGGCTTGCCGATCTCGACGCGGGTACGGTCAAGCCTCTCAATCCGACTGGGGAATTGGCGACTGCAAACGGCCTGCGCAAGGCCGGCGGCACATTCGTGAAGGGCGTCGACCTCGCCGTCGCGGTTTCCTCGGCGCAGGTTGCCCTTTCCGGTCACGTCGACGGCTGAGCCGGCATTCTGACGCACCGATCCATATATTCAGACAGGGTCATGTCGCCGCGGGAAACCCTTTCCCGCGTCGAACCTCTTTTGGCCGGGTTCGGCATCACCAGGGTTGCGCGACATACCGGACTGGACGATATCGGAATCCCCGTCTGGTGCGCATACGCCCCGAATTCCCGCTCGATCGTGATTGCCCAGGGAAAGGGCCTGACCGATCTCGATGCCAAAGTATCCACTGTCATGGAAGCCCTTGA
Source organism: Rhizobium sp. WYCCWR 11128 (assembly GCF_013416305.1). Lineage (NCBI taxonomy): Bacteria > Pseudomonadati > Pseudomonadota > Alphaproteobacteria > Hyphomicrobiales > Rhizobiaceae > Rhizobium > Rhizobium sp. WYCCWR 11128. Next base: position 152,416 of record NZ_JACCEZ010000004.1, on the reverse strand, counting down.
ACGGGCGGTCGCCGGCGAACCCTCCGTCGATTTCATCCAGGGCACCTCTTCCCGTCTGCAGGCAATGGGGCACAAGACCGACGCGCTGAACTGCCTGACCGCTCTTCATAAACCCGATCTCGGACCGGACGAGGAGACGGAATGGGTTGCCGGCGTCAATATCCTCACCGGCGAGGAGGTCTATATCCCCTTTGAAGCGGTGGTGCTCGACCGCACACGTGACGCGCGATACTGGATGTCGTCGGATGGCCTGGCCTCGGGAAACAATGTCGAGGAGGCGATCTTTCACGGCGTCCTGGAGCGTATCGAGCGTGACGCCCATGTGTTGTGGCAGGTGGGCGCGGAAGCGGATCGTTATGCCGGCTGCACCGATCCCCGCGGCTTTGAGGACGGCGCCCTGGACGGGTTGATCGACAAGATCGAAACCTCGGGATTGGCGCTCAGGCTCTTCGATATCACCAGCGACATCGGGATCCCCTGTTTCACCGCCATGCTGGGTCCTGGGGACCTCCTTCTGGGCTCCCGGGATCTTCACGGCGCCGGGGATATCAGGCTTGGGGACATTCGCCTCGTCGAGGTGACCGGCGGTACCGGGGCTCATCCGTCTCCCGTCCGCGCCGCCATTCGGGCGGTGACGGAAGCCGTGCAATCCCGGCTGACCTATATCAGCGGAGCCAGGGACGATATTTCTCCTGTAACTTTTTCACGACGCCTGCCGCCGCTGCTGCGGCAGGCCTTCGATGCGGTTGCCGCAGCGCCCGCTGCCACTACCGGCAGTGACGGGGTGGCAGGACATCGGCAACAGGATCTGGCGCAGTTGCTGCAGCAGGTGCTCGACGCGCTCAGAAACAGGCGGATCGTTTCGGTGATCGCCGTGCGCCTCAGCAAGGACACGCTTCCGTTCAGTGTTGTCAAGATTGTCATTCCCGAGCTCGAAAATCCGGAGGGGGAGCGCGCCCGGCGGTTTGGAACGAGGGCGCTTGCCAGGGCAATAGGGTTTTGAAGCTCATTTTCTCAGGTCCCAGTCTTCCCGATGCGGCGTCGCTTGCCGGCGAGCGGATACGCGTCTTGCCGCCTGCCACGCAAGGCGATGTCCTGGCGGCGGTGGAGCAGGGTGCCAATGTCATCGGCCTGATCGACGGCGGCTTCGAATATGCCGCACCGGTCTGGCACAAGGAAATTCTCCATGCTCTGTCGCTCGGCGTCGCGGTTCTCGGGGCGGCAAGCATGGGCGCGTTGCGCGCTGCCGAATGCCATCCATTCGGTATGATCGGGATCGGGCGCATTTTCGAAGACTATCGCACCGGCCGGCTGGTCGACGATGCCGCCGTCGCGCTCACGCACGCGCCGAGCGCGCTGGGCAGCAAGCCGCTGACGGTACCGCTCGTCAATGTCAGCGCAACGCTTGATGCGATGGAGGATCACGGACTGCTGGAAAGTCGGTTGCGCCAGCAGCTCGAAGATGCCGCAAGCGCGATCTTCTTCAAGAAGCGAACGTGGCGGGCGGTCGTCGAGCAATGTGCAGGGCTGGCCGAGACGGATCGTGCGGGCCTGCTGGCGGCACTTCTGTCGAATGCCGTCGATCAAAAACGCATCGATGCCTTGGAATTATTGAAAGTGGTGCAGGACGTCCGCGACATTCGCTCGACTGCCGATCTGCCCTGGAAACTGAACGACACCTCATTCCCCACGCGCCCTGCATTGTGAACCGAAACCGGCAATAGTCACCGAGGGTTGTGTCACGCTTTTTTCACGGGCTGGATCACCTCCACACGCGTATCATTCTTCAATTCATTGGAGAAATGGGGCATGGGCGTGACATCGGTTGTCAAGATAGAAGCAGACCAAGGGGCGGAAGACGGTCTGGAAGAGCTCGTCGCGTTGGCGCGGATGATCGCCTATGCGCGACAGGTGGCACAGGATGTCAAACTGCCGTTTGCGACGAATTGCCTCGACCTTGCGCTCGAGGCAGTGAAGCAGGAAGTCGGCGAGGGCTTGACCAGAGAACTGGCCGAATTGAGCTCCCCGGTTCCGCAAGTGAGTGTGAGAACTCATTAGTACGGCGCTTCTGACAGGGCGCGCCGAGAACGCTCCATCACTTCAAACCCGCGATAACCCTGAAAATCAGCTTCGATTTTCGGGGTTATTCGTGTGGTTGCGCGCAGCCGAGCAGTCATCAATCGAACGGGGCCGTTTATTTCAATCGCGGTGAGATAACACGCTGAAACGCACGCTTGGTATGTGCCGATGCTTCGGCGCGTCGGGTCAATTGTTAGGGAAGCCCGGCTTGTTCCCGGCCGCTGGCGCTTCATTCAAAAGCTGTTCGAAATCCGTCTCACGAATGGTTTCAAGCGAGGGGTAAGCGGCTTCGCTGACGTTGCCTCCGGGCAGGGAGGCGGCGCGATTCGCACTCAATGTCTTCTGCACGACCAGCCGATTAGCGACCGACCCTTCATCTCAATGGGTCAGGTTGCGCTTCTGGGCCAGCAACAGAATGTAATCGTCGGCAATGTCTGCGATGGCCATTGCGACTTCCGCCGGATCGCATCCCTCGACCTTCGTATTTGCAATGAACTGATAGACCGCCTTCTCGATCTGCTTCCGGCAGATCATCACGCGCTCATCGTAACCAAATTCCGGAATCTGCGATGCTATATCACTCATCAGGTCGGCTCCCTCACTACTTACAGTGACCATGACACAAATTATAAGTTGAGCAAGCGAATGCTTTATGAAGGGTTAATTCGCTGCCGAGGTGCGACCATTTCGACACAGGTCAGCCATCTCACTGGCCTCCGCGTGTTGAATCAGGACAGGTCAACTGCGCCCCGACCAATCGCTTGTGTCGTATCGGGAGGCTCGTCAAAGAGAACAGGCATGTCTTACATGGTTGAGTTTTGTGTCGGCATTTCAATTGGCGAGCCCAGGCTCATATGCCGACTTTTGAAAAGACGGGCCGAATGCTATCGGCCGAATTGGGTTGGTGCAGGTCACGGAAAATTAAGAAATATCCTTTTTTATCAATATTTTACGCTTTGATCCAGCAGTCTTGTTTGACGCCGGCAACCTTTCTCCTTGCCACCGTCTCAGGATTGTTGGGGGCCATCGGCTGTGACAATCATCACCGATGATGCAGGCATTTGCCGGGTCGTTGAGAACCCGGCGCCGGAAGTAGCTTTCCGTAGATCTTCTGTTCCCGTGTCGAAGGTACTGCCGATGCTTTTGAAAGTGTATGCACAATAAGTTGAGGTCGATAATTGAGCGCAGCAAGTAAAAGTTTATCAAAAGGTAAAATTATGAATTTCAGACAATGGTTGTATTTAAAAGTCAATTATAAGACGATTAAATCTTCGTATGAGAGTGATCATTGGCGTTGTTCTTATTCGCTGCGGCAGCGATACTTATCGAGTTCTATCCGATAATAATCTCGACTTGATGACGATATTTCTTTCTCCGCAATTTCATTGCGGATCCGAAAGCATCCCCGAGATGAATTGAGGCGATGGTCGAAATATTGACAGAAGAGAACCCGAATTTTGCTCTTCACTTGCCGATGATGGGGGATTTTCTGATCAAATTGAACTCAACAGCATAGTATCACCGTCCGAGGTAAAATCTATCTATGCCGATGCAGCGATAACGGCTGTCGCATTTGGCAGCCAGCCAAAAAAAGCAAAGTCGAGGACCCGCCGGGGTGGGTGACGGGTCCTCCGGTAGGAATGCTTGCACGTGCGCAAGCATGATTACAGTAAAACTTGGTATTGTCACAGATCATTATTGGGGTGATTGCTTTTTTCATAATTCGTTCGCTTTTTTACTAATTGCTATTCTGCTTAAACATCAAAGTTTGTAATAGAGATAGCGGAGTAATCGCCACGCCGATTGGGGTGATGGGTTGTTAAACCTTTAGCGGTTTCACCGGCCGAGCGAAAACTGCCATCAGCGCTGGCGCCACCTGCAGACGTGTAGCCGGCAGGCATCAAGCCTCCTGCGACGAGGTCGCCGCAGAGCATTCGCCGGACCGATCGATCTCCGACAAGCGCCTGAACAATGCCTTCGTCCTGAAGCGTGACCAACCGCCAACCAATGGGACAAGCGGGTCTATCTCTTCGAATTTCTTGAAATTCTTTCTTTTTTGTTCCCTGACCGGCCAGGCTTTGGACAATGTCCTGCGTGCGGCTCTGTCGGCTTTTGAAAGGATCAATTTGTATAGGACGTCGGAAGCAAGCATTGGGCTATGATGATAAATGTGCTTGAGCGAGGTCGCGGCGCGGCGCCAATCTTTCAAAGCGGCAAATTTTGAGAATGCATAAAGATGCGCCGACGCGCGGGCGCAATTGGCGACAAAAGTCGAAAGCTGTGGATTGCGGGCGATACATTGCTCGGTCACAGCCAGAAGCGATAGCGCCATTTGCGACCTGTCGGAAGACATGGCTGCTGAGTGAATACGATATCCCACTAGACCCAACGGCACCGTCTCGATCTTGAAATGCTCGGCTGTACGAAGTTCGAAGTCGAAATCCTCGCATCCTCCGATACCCTGCCTGGCGTAACTTGAATCGTAGCCACCGATCTTCTCAATGACAGCGCGGCGAACCATGAAGCCGCTGCCATTGCCGACGAAGCGGAATACGAGATGACGGTTGAAAATGGTGTCCCTGGCGTTCAGTGACGAACCGGATCTCGTGCAATATCCCTCGGGATCGATGTGACGGTGAAGGGCATAGACCGCGCCCCAGGTATTCGGCAGGGGATGGAGAGCCGAAAGCATTCTTTCGATATAGGTCCGATGCCATAGGTCGTCGGCATCGAGGAAGGCGATATAGTCGGATTTCGATGCTTCAATCCCGGTGTTGCGGGCCGCGGCGACGCCACGGTTTTCAGTCGAGACAATCCGGATCCTTGGATCACTCGCGGCAAAATGGCGGCAGATCGAGGCAGTGTCGTCCGTCGAGCCGTCGTCGACGATGACGATCTCCAGCGCCCTGTGGGTCTGGTCGATGACGGACTGGAGCGTCTGGGCAAGGTAGTTTCTGGCGTTATAGGCGGGGATCACGACGGCCACCCGAATCCCGGACATCGTTGACATATCCATCTCCGTCACCCGAGCTTCGACGTGGGAGCGGGAGGGCGGAGATCGATCCGATTCTTCATCAGCCTGGCCACAGCGGGTCGATGGCTAACGACGATGAGCGTTCTGCCGGCGTCTTCTTTCATCGCCGAAAACACCCGCATCTCGGTCTCTTCGTCGAGCGCGCTTGTCGCTTCGTCCAACAGCAGGATTTGAGGCCGGCTGGCGAGCGCGCGCGCCAGACCTATGCGCTGCCTTTGCCCGCCCGAAAGCCGGATCGCCTCGTCGCCCAGCCATTCATCGAAGCCGTACGGCAGATCGTTGATGAACTCCGTTGCGCAGGCCACATCGGCCGCCCAGCGGATATCCTGCTCCGAGATATCGCGGCGAAACCGGATGTTGTCGAGGACCGTGCCCTCCATCAGTTCAACGTCCTGGCCCGACACGGAGAGCAGTTGCAGCCAGCTGGAACGGTCGATGGTTGTCAGATCCTTGCCGTCGACCGTGATCCGGCCCTGGGTCGGCGGGTTGAGATCGAGAATCATGTTGAGGATTGTGGTTTTGCCGGAGCCGCTTGGCCCCGTTACAGCCGTCGTCTCGCCTGCTCTGATTGCGAAGCTGAGATCGTGAACTGCCGGCGCGTTCGATCGCTCATAGGCGAACGAGACGTTGTGGAAGACAATTGCTTCCGCCAGGCGGCTTACCTTCTCCCCTTGCGAGGCCTGCTTGATGTCATCCTTCTCCGAAAGCAGCGCCAGTACGTTTTGCAGGGACGCTTCCATCTCGTAAAGGCTGAGAATCTGGGAATCAAATCCCTTGATATGCGGCTGAAGCCTGTAAAGAAGGATCGTGGCCGAGAGCGCTGCCTTGAAATCCACCGGCAGGAATTCCGAGGACAGAATGATCGTCAGGATGACCCCGAAGGTCAGTATTTCGCTGAGAAGCGAGGTTATCGCTCCCATCCAGTCCGACCGGCGCCAGGTCTGGCCGACGTCGTTGGAAAGCGCCTCGAAGAGTTGTTGATGGCGCTTTTCCATGCCGAAGCTTTTGACGGCCTTCAAAGTCTGTAGCGTTGTCCAGCTCAACTGTGTCAAGGCTTCGACGGCAGCCAGTGCAGAGGCACCGAGACGGCGGTAGGCACCGGCAAAGAAACCCAATACAAAATTATGGATGAAGCCGAAGGCGAGCGCGAGCAAGGCGATCGGCCAGGCCATGACCAGCATGCCGACGCCGAAAATCACAATCGTACCGAAATTGACCCCCAGACGTACGAGGCTGGCATGCGCCGACGACACCGCATAGGATTCGGTCGCGATGACGTTGATCAGGTCGCTGCGCTCATAGTCCTGAAAGCGCTGGAAGGGCATGGTCAAGACCTTGGCGTAGAGGCGGTCTCGCATGCGGTCGCTAATCCGGTGGTTGACTGCGCTTGCAATGAGCGAATTGGCGCATCCCAAAAAAATCCGGAACAGGATGGAGCCGATAAGAATGCCGATCAGGACAGGCTTCGAAAGACTGAGGTCGATGCCGCCAAAAAACGCCGGAAGCCATGCCACGGCGGAGCCGGAAACGGGACCTCGCTGCCCGAGAAGAAAGACGAGGCTGACCAGAAAGGTGATGCCGACCATTTCGGAGAACCCTGTGAGAATTCCCAGGATGATCATCACCGTCATCTTGAGCCGCAGCGCCGGTACGAGTTGCCGAAGCTCGCGAAACCGAGACGCAACGACTAGGTTGTAGGCTCTTGCGGGCATAGCGGAAGGCGGCTTTCGAAACCTATTCATTGTCGACCATCCGCGAAGAGGTCAGGCTTATTGCCTCCCTGGCAGGCGTGGCCACGAAACGATCGCTGAATGCTGTTCCGGGTTGCGGCAGGGGCGCGCCCCCGAGGCGGGCTTTCGGCCGCGCCGAAGATTTGCCGAGGACGCGCTTTGCCGTCCGCAAGACGCGTTTTGCTTGGCGCCAGCCCTGCTGCACCGCATGGACCACGAGGCGCGAGGAATATTTTCTGACCATCATCGGCGCCAGCTGTTTGACCTGGGCAAAGTCCTTGCCGAGAAACGCCTTTTTGAAATACCAGCGTGCGGTGTTGAATTCGGCTGTCTGGATGTCGCGCGTAAAATGCGGGTAACGCGTGATGATCGGGGCCATGACCAGAGCGTGGGACTTGAGCATCCTGTAGGCGTTGCTGGACATATTTCCCTTGGTAAAGCGATAACCGGTCAGGAAATCGGGAACCAACGCAAAGGGCAAGGTTTCGGCCAAGGCCAGATAAAGTTTCAGATCCTCACATCCCTCGGCGCCGTTGTCGCGCAGGCTGGCGTCATAGCCGCCGCAGCGAAGAATGTCCGCCCGCGGCATCAAGGGTGTGCTGCCATTGCCGATGAAATTTTCCCGCAACAGAGGTTCGAAGATAGTCCCTTGATGCAGGACTGGTCGCGAATTACCGAAAATGATGCCGTTTTCGTTGATCGCCGCATACCAATTGTAGGCGACCCCACGTCCGTCCGGAAATTTCCCTAGTGCCTCGAGCTGGAGTTCGATTTTGCGAGGGTGCCATAAATCATCGGCATCGACAGGGGCTATATAAAGGCCGCGTGCGTCCTCGATGCCGTGGTTGCGCGCGCGCGCAACCCCACCATTCTCCTGGCGGAGAACACGGACACGGCGATCGGTCAGGCTGTAGTCGCTCGCAAGATCGAAGGTATTATCCCGCGACCCGTCGTCGACCACAAGGATTTCGAGCTTGTCATAGGACTGGCTAGAGACGCTTTGCAATGTTTCGGCAAGCGTCTTCTCGGCATTGTAGGCCGGTATGACCACGGTGATGAGAGGGGCCGTTGCGCCAGTCATGGTATTGTCATCCGATATAAGCTCCCGGCAGGCCCATCAGTTCAGGGAAGGCTTCGAGAGGACGATCGCCGCGGACTTCGAGGCGTGGCAGAGCGAAGAGATTATCGGAAAATGTGGCTTTTGCCGGTCGTGTCGTGAAGCCGATCCCGTAGCCGGCAAGCGCCAGAATGCCCGGGACCCTGAAGTCCGTCGAGCCATAGGGCAGTGCGATCGATTCCGCGGAGCTGCCCAGTCGGCTTTGCAGCGCATTGCGCGATCGCATGGCTTCGGCCAGCAGGGCTTCGTTATCAATCGCACTGGCTGGTGTGTGGGATGCGAGGTGGGAGCCGAAGCTGATGCCCTTTTGGTGCAACTCCTGAATATGCGACCACGCCATCAGCGGTGCAGGCTCTCCATAGGCAGAATCCCAATCTGATCGACCGCCGACTTTATCGGTCACGACGAATACGTCAGCGCTGAAATCATTCTCGGCAAGGATCGGGAAGGCGTCCTCCAGGAAATCCGAGTAGGCATCGTCAAAAGTCAGCATGACGGGCCGGCCCTGGATCGGCTTGCCGCTGCGCAGAAACCCCGCCAGGGTCTGTGCCGTCACCGTGTAAAAGCCCTGTCGCCGAAGGAACTGCATCTGCTTGCGGAAGATCTCCGGCGGCGTGCGGAAGCGCTGGAGTGCCGCGGGTCCTTCCTCTGCGATCCTGTGATACATGAGGACGGGAACCGAGGTGGTGACCTCCGTTGTCCATGCCGCCCCACGCTCAGTACCAGCCGGCCCCCAGATAATGTGCTTTGCCACATCCGCGTCCAGCGGAGTTCCATGCCGCTCGACCCGCAGGACAGGATCTGCCACCGGGCCTTTCCTAAACCGGTGGATGGCGTAAAGTTCGGTGTCGATCGTCTCTTCCAGGGCCAGTTCAGGTTGTGCGGCTAACAGCTGTTTGATCGTCCCGACTCCGAAAGGATTGTCCCAGTCGAAACCGGTCCGATTGGGTTCGTCCCGGCGGATATGTGCGTGGGCAGTGATCAGGTAGCCATTCGGCTTCACCGCTGCGGCCATCTTCTGACAGACCGCCCCAAGCATCTCCTCGTCTTTCATGTAGTAAAGGACTTCGGAGCAGATAACGAGGTCCTGTTCTGGCGGAACATCGCTCTTGACGAAGTCGAGCACGCGAAGCCCGACGTTGCGATGGTCGCGGCACCGCTCGACAGCTCTGTCGATTGCCCGCTGGGAAATATCCGTGGCCGTCACCTGGCCGACCTTTCGCGCCAGCTTCTCGGTAAAAATCCCCTCAGCGCAGGCGAGCTCGAGAGCCTTCTCGATCCCTTCCGGGATCAGGCTCAACGTCTGCGCATATTTAACCTGCTCGTAGACGGAGACGTAGTTCCATGGATCCGGGCGTTCAAAGATATGCTCCCAGTAATCTTCCTCCGACCGAATGGGTTCACCCCCCTTTTTTTCGTCGGGCCGCGACCGGGTGGGATTTCGGAACCGCGGAGCCAGACCGCGTTGGAGATTTTGTAGCATGTCGGACAGTCGGGCGTCGTTGTCTTGTTTGTCGCTTGGCACGCAGGCAAGAAGAGCCTTGCGTCCGATACGCACCAAAATTCGTTCGAGACGTCCTCGCCGTTGGCCATTCCGGATGATGAGCCCGCCGAAGGCTCTGTAGCCGCGTAAAGCCTCCCTAGTCCACGAACTGATATAGACGAGGGTGGGGGGCATCTGCAGATGTTCTTCTGCCTGCATCTCATGCATGATCAGCCTGATCTGCGCCCGGATCGAAAGATCGCCCCAGAATGGCCCGACAAAGGAGCCGACATGTTGTCCGCCGGACAAGGCGTGCATGATGAGTGTGTCGGCTGGTTCGGCCTTGGGGATTCGCGAAAGCGTTTCGAGCGCGACACTGACCACCTGGACATTGCCAAGGGCGAATGACCGCAAAGGGTTTGCGGCGGATATGTGCCAAGAAGCGGCCTCAATGATCTTGCGCGCAGTGCCAGGCAGGGAATGTTTCTGAATCAGTTGGATGAGCAAAAGGACCGTCGGCCGCCATTTATCGAGCACATCAATGAGATCGTCGGCCCGATCAGTAGAGAGCCCGGTCTGCAAGCCATGCAGGATTACACCGGCAAGAAAGTTTTCGTAGCCCGCGGCGTCCGGCAGCTCAGGCAGAAGCGCTGCAAGGGCTGCAATATCCAAAGTCGGATCGCACTTGGCCGCGACGACCCAGGCTAGCATGCGCAGTTGGCTGACGGGGGGCGTGATCCAACCTGTCTCCGGCCCCTCGGCCGACAAGCCTTGCTGCATCTGCAGCTCTTGCGCCTTCGTTGTCACGCGAATGGCGTCACGCACCATTTTGGTTGGATCGCCGGAGAGCGAGTCCGCCTTCATGCTATAGAAAGCGAGGCACTTGTCGACACGGCGAAATTCTGCGCCCGCAAAGGCCATGCGAAGCCAAAGATCCCAGTCCTCGCAGGTCTGCAAGGTCTCATCCATGCCTCCCAAAAACTCAAAAAGGCTTCTGGGAAAGACAACCGTATGGATGGCGAGTGCACAAAAGGAGGAGAACTCACGCTTGGCAATGTCTCCCGTCATGATGGGAGGTTGTTCTACCTGCATAAGCCTGCCGTCCGGGGCGACGCGGCGGAAGGCGCAATAGGCGATGGCTGCTGGAGATGAATTCTCCGCCACCGGCTGCATGTTTTCGATGAAGGTCGGATCCAGCCAGTCGTCGGCATCCAGCATGCAGAGCAGGGGTGCGGCTGCCAGTCTTGCGGCGTGGTTTCGCGCCGCCGCTGCGCCGGCATTCGGCTGACGGGCGAGGCGAATGCGGCTATCCGTTCTTGCGATGCCTTCAAGCACCTCCCAGGTGCGGTCGGTCGAACCGTCATCGACTACGACAGCCTGCCAGTTCGTTCGCGACTGCTGCTGCAGGCTGGCAAGACATTCGGCAAGCGTATCGGCTGCATTATAGGCGGGGATGAGGAATGAAATGTCAGGCGTCGCGGCGATTACCATGCGGGCCTCTTCCATCGCCGCAGAACGTAGAGAGCGCCGTTTACGCTTCCGAACATCTCCTGCTTCAGGAAAACGTCGTGCGACGTCGTGCCTTTGCGAAGCCGTCTTCGGAGCCTTCCGGCGTAATATTTCGGAAACGAGAGCAGGATGCGCCGCAGATTGGCGTGATTTCCGGTGTTCTGATACTGGACCAGCAGGGCTGCGACATGGCCACTCATATATTGGTAGATCTGTTTGGCGAGCCCCTTCATATCCTTGCGATGAAAGTGCCAGGCTACCGCCGTCGGCTCGTAGCGGCAGACATGGCCATGATGGAGGAGCCGGTTCCAGTATTCGGAATCCCCTGAGCATCCGGCAGCGCCCATGTCCAGGCGGACATCGAACAGGCCGATCTCGTCGAAGACCTTGCGGCGGATGGCCTGACTTGCGCCGGCTCCTATCGTCCAGACCGGAGCGCCGTAACGTGCATCCCTGGTATAGAAGTCCTGATTGAAATCCTGCCGCAGATAGCCTCTGCCGAAACTCCAATGCTTTTCGAAGATAAACTGTGCGGGCGTTGCAAGTTCTCCGGGAAGGACCAACCCGGTTACGCAGGCGATTTCCGGCAGATCGAACCCCTTCATCAGGTTCTCCAGCCACCGCTCATGGAGGACTACGTCATCGTCCGTAAACGCGACGAATTCGGTTCTTGCCGCACGAACCGCCGCATTGCGCGCATAATCCAGCCCGACCCGATCTTCCCGAACATAGGTTGCGCCCGATTCCTCTACCACGCCACGCGTTGCCTCGCCTGCAGATGCATTATCCACCACGATGATCTCGACGGGGCTGAGCGACTGTTGGGGGATCGAGGCCAGGCAACGGCGTAGTTCCTCCGGCCGGTCCTTTGTGCAAATCAGAATGCTGACGTCGCGGTTTCGCACAGGGGTTTGCGCGACTTGACGCGCATGCTCGAGCGTCTCAGGTCGCACGACACGCTCGGCGAGTGCCGCCGCCGTCTCGGGCCTTTCGATATAGGCTTGTCCGACGGGAAGACCATCCGACAGAAAGACCACGAGCCCATCGGAGATCGGGGGCGAAACGGCATCGAGACGAGAGGAGGCGAGATCGAGATAGTGAATCGGTACGGGAAAACTCATATCCTTCAGATCGGACGGAATTGGTTCTCGCATCATCACTCTCTCAATCGCACCGTGAACATACGCCGCGCGCATCCAAGACGCGAGTCTCGAAAGCCGACATGGTTTATTCCGCGGCGTGCCTCATTTGTTCCCTGAACCAGTCGAGAGTCATTGCCACGCCCTGTTCGTAGGTGATTTTGCACGACCATTCGGGCATGACATAGTGGGCATTGGTCAAGTCCGGCCGTCTGTTCGTGGGGTCCTGCGGCGGTGACGGCTCGAAGACGATCGGCAGGCCGCCAACGAGCCTGGAGACATATTGCGCGACCTCGAGAACCGAAATCTCGCGATCATTGCCGACGTTCAGAGGCCCCTTATAGTCGGTTTCATTCATCCAGAAATACCGCGCGAAACCATCGACAACGTCATCGACATAGCCCCAGCTGCGAGACTGAAGGCCGTCGCCGAACACGGTAATCGGGCGGCCCGAGAGCGCCTGGGTGATGAAGTTGGAGACCGCGCGACCATCGTCGGAACGTGTCCGCGGGCCATAGATGTTGAAGGGACGAACGATCTTGACGTCGAGCCCCTGGGTGCGCTGCATCTCGAACAGCAGTGACTCCGTGCACCTTTTGCTCTCGTCGTAGGATGAGCGCGGTCCGGTGCAGTCGACCTGGCCTTTGTAGGATTCCGGCTGCGGCGACACCAGAGGGTCGCCATAGACTTCGGATGAGGAGGTAAAACAGAAACGTCCGCCCTTCTTCAGCACATCGAGAAGCCGGAACGCCCCGAGAAGGTTCGCGGAAATCGTCCTCTTCGGCTCCTTCATGTACCACGGCGGCGATGCGGGGGACGCAAGGTGATAGATTTCGTCGAATTTATCCGAGGTCTGCAGCGTCTCGACATCAGATTTCACGAAGTGGAAACGGGGGTCCCGGATGTGCGCGATATTTTCGAAAAGCCCGGTCCAGAGGTTGTCAACAACGACCAGCTTCTGAATGTCCGTCCTCAGCAAAAGTCGATCACACAAGTGCGATCCGATGAACCCAGCCCCGCCAGAAATCAATACGCTTTTCATTGCTTCGTGCCTCGTGACTTGAGATTAAGCTACTTGCTTATTAGCATCGCCTGTAATGCATGACAATTATTTAGAAGAGTTCTAAGAAATACTCGCTTGTTGATGTTAATTGTTAAAAGTACCTACTTTAAGGTGTTTCTGCCGATGCCGCGCTCGATAACGAGCAGCCGGGCCGGACCGGATGCTACAGCCGATCGTCGCGCGATCATCACGACCTGCACGATCTCGACCATCCGTTCCATGAGACGGTCACCATTTGCGGTTCGATCGAAGGAATCGGCATGGTATCGAGAACCTCTCCGACGAGTTCGGGATCCAGAGAGCTGAGGTTGCCTGTGAGAACGGGCATCCCGAATGTGCGCAATATTTTCGAAAGGTCCGGCGCAAAGATTGTCAACAACAACCAGTTTCTGGATATCATTTTCTAAGTAGAAGGCGTTACATAAATGCGATCCAATGAAGTCGATCCAGTTTCTCACATCTTCTCGCCTCGTTACTTGAGAATATATTATTGTTATTACAGTGATCGAAGGTTTTGTATGGGCACGAAGTCCGGGGTGGGTCGGACTTTGGTCTGAGTTTGCGCGCGGAAACGGGCGGCATCGTAGTTCGACCATCCAAACCACGGCGCCCGCGCGCCTTTTCAGGCGGGCAAAGGATAGCGTAACATTTTGCCGGGTTTATGCGTCCGGAAGTGTCGTCGCCTGTTCCAACGGAAATACGAACGCATTGGCGTACACGTCTGCATGCTTGTCGCGCAGGCGGTGATACGACCAGCGCGAACCGGATAAGCCATATTTCGAAAGAGTTCATTCGTCGGGAGAAGGAAACTGGAGTAGAATAAGGAAGGCCGGAGGAGTGTTCCCGTCGACCGAAGGATCCGCTAAGCGTGGCTTTCGTCACCTCGCTGGAGAGGATGACCATGGGAGACGATCATGCCGAGCGGCGGCTGGTTGCAATTCTCGCCGTCGATATCGTTGGTTATTCAAGACTTATCGAGGATGACGAGGCCGGTACGCTGGCCGCGATGAGGGCATTGCGCTCCGACGTCTTCGACCCACTGCTCGCGGAATATCACGGACGCACAGTGAAGCTCATGGGCGATGGCGCGATCGTGGAATTTGGCTCCGTCGTGGATGCTGTCCTATGTGCCGTTGCCCTGCAAAAGCAGGTTGCGGCACGCCAGGCGGATATCCTGCCCCAACACCGGCTTCTCTTCCGCATGGGCGTCAATCTAGGCGACGTCGTCGTAGAGGGCGATGATTTGCTGGGCGATGGGGTAAACGTCGCTGCTCGCCTGGAGCAGATCTGTGAGTCCGGAGGGCTTTTTGTATCCGGCACTGCTTTCGATCATTTGCAAGGCAAGCTCGAACTGCCGCTTGAATTTATTGGCGAGCAGCATGTCAAAAACATCGTACGCCCCGTACGCACCTACCGCGTGCTGTTCGATGGAAACGCTCCTCGTTGGCAGTTCAAAATCCGGCGTCTCCGCAGTTGGGGACCGCTCGCGGCGGTGGCTCTGGGTCTGGTGGCTGCCTTCGGTGCATTGTGGCTAAGTCCGTGGACGACCAGTGTGGAAACGGCATCGATCGCTCGCATGGCACTCCCGCTGCCTGACAAGCCGTCAATTGCCGTCCTGCCGTTCGACAACCTAAGTTCCGATCCGGAACAGGCCTATTTCGCCGACGGCATGACGGAAGATCTGATCACAGACCTTTCGAAGCTGTCCAGCATCTTTGTTATCGCTCGAAACTCCACCTTCGCCTACAAGGGCAAGCCCATCAAAGTTCAGCAGGTGGCCGAGGAACTCGGGGTCCGTTATATCCTGGAAGGCAGCGTGCGCCGCCAGGGGAACCAGGTCCGCATCAACGCACAGCTCATAGACGCGCTCGGCGGCCATCATCTATGGGCTGACCGCTATAACGGCGCGATGAGCGACATTTTTACGCTTCAGGATAAGGTCATCGGCGAGATCGTGTCTGCGCTCACCGTCAAGTTCACAATGGCGGAGCGATCTCAGTCCGAGCAGGCGGAGACGAATAGCCCGCAGGCTTACGATGCTTTGCTGCAAGGCTGGGATCACCTGCGCCACGACGGCGAGGATGAAACCCTCAAGGCAATTCCCTTTTTCGAAAGGGCGATCGAGCTCGACCCCGATTACAGCCGCGCTCATGCGGCGCTCGCTTCAGCGAATTGGAGGATTGCCGTTTCCAATTGGGAGGCCGCCAACCTTGGCTTCGAGAGGGCGATGGAACGTGTGGATCGGCACCTGGCTCTTGCGATTCGAAAGCCCAATTCGCTTGCCTATGCGATCTCCGCTGAGGTGCTGGCAAGGCAGGGCCGGTATGCTGACGCCTTCGCCAAAATCAGTCGTGCCATGGAACTCGATTCCAATGATCCCGAAAATCACCTCAGCAAAGCACGAATTTTGAACGCAACGGCCCAGGCTGCGGAAGCCGAACGCGAAGTGCAACGAGCCATGCGTGTCGATCCGCAATATCCGCCGAGCTATCTCAGGGTTCTTGCGATTTCACAGTTCCACCAGGAGAAATATGAGGAGGCGGTGAAGAACCTCGAACTGCTGGTGATCCGGCAATCAGACGTCAGTGAAGACTACGCCACGCTGGTGTCGAGCTTCGGCCACCTCGGGCGGACGGACGGCGTTCAGGAAAACATCGAAAAATACAACGCGCTCGCGGTTCCCGCCGGCTACTCGCCGCTGACGGTGCAGGAACTGGGATGGTACTGGTACGGCGACATTTTCAACTACGATACGACCTATCGCGAGCGCCTGAAGGAGGGCTTGCGCAAAGCCGGAGTGCCGGAGGGAGCGGGCACAGATATTTCCTATGACGAATACGCTCGCCTGATCGGCAAAAGCAACGGGGAATACAATATCAAGGGAGCCACTGAAATAGACGCCCCGACGGCCAAGCGGCTGCACGACCGCGGCGTCAAGCTCGTCGATGTGCGCACCGCTCTGAGCTTTGGTCGCGGGCATGCGCCTGGAGCCATCAACCTATCGGTCGTAGAGGTTTTGGCAAAGGACACGCTGTCGAAGGCCGTGAGCAGGGAGGAGGAAGTGATTTTCTCATGCCACGGCAAATATTGCGGCGATTCCGCCTACGCATCGGCGAAAGCCTTGGTATGGGGGTTTAAGAATGTCTACCACTTTGCCGGTGGTTTTCCCGCGTGGGAGGATGCTCACTACCCCATAGAGACCGCTCCGGGACAATAAGCGGATACCGTGCCTGAAGTCGCATGTCGTAAGAGGTGCTGCGCATCAAGCTCTGATGATTGATGTCAGCCCTCCGGGGGCGACGCAAGCCGGCTCGCATCGAACAGGTCTGTGGCGGCGAGCGGAATGATATCCTCACCTGATGTTGCGACATTCGCCTCCCGATGAACCGTGCGGGGGGAAACGCGAGGCGCGTTCAATCCCATCACCTCGCCGGGAGAATGCAGCGCCCATTTCATCAGCGCCGCGTCGGACGTCGATCCGAAGAAACTTGCTTCTTCCCAGGAAGCGGTCATCGGCAGGGAGGCGATCATATCGGCGCCCTGCCTGGAGGCCTGGTGTGCAACAGGGCGGGGCTCGAAGCGGGCATAGGCCGGCAATGCAGACGCCGGTTTATCCGGAAGGACATCAATTGGGCCGATCGACGCAGTCTCCAGTTTGTCATCCACATCAGCGTCGTGCTTAAGGGCGGGAGGCCGCATCGCCGGTATCGGAATCGGCAAAGATGAAACATCCCCAGCGGACCGCTTGTCATCCCGCTGGGCGGCGTCGGTCTGCAGCGCGAGCGCATTCACCGCTCGGCTTCGGGGCGTGGGTAGCAGCGCCGTCACGAGTTTATTGTCTGTGGTATCGCCGCTCGACCTGGTCGATGCGCCCACCTCTTCGTCTTCTCCAGCGGTGCTGGCGATCTGGATCGAGGTGGGGCCGCCGCGCTTCTTGTAGTTCGCAATCGCCTGATTGTATCCCGGCAGCGGCCGGCCATCGGCCGGGAGATGCATCGTCTGCCCATTCGGGAATATTCGAGCGAGTTCTTGCCGGGACATGCGGGGCCATGCCCTAACGTTACCGACGTCGAGATGCACGAAGGGCGATCCCGAGGTCGGATAATATCCAACACCGCCGCCCTGCATCTGCATTGCAAGCGCCCGCAGCGTCGAAAGCTTCACGCCGGGAACATAGAAATCCATCGCCTTGCCCAGCATGTGCTGGCTCTTCTTGGCGACGCCCGTGCTGCGCGAGCGGTTGCGGAGCATGTTGTTGGTGGTGGGCGAACGATAGGCGGAGACGATGTGGATGTAGTCCTTGCCGCCGCTGCGCTTGTACACCTCCCAGACCAGGTCGAGCAGCCTGGGGTCCATCCGGGTCGGCTCGTTCCTTCGCCAATCGCGCAGAAACCGATTGATCTGGGCGAGGCCCTTTGGATCGAACTTTCCGTCCCGCTTGTAGGTAATCGTGGCCCTCTCGCCCGTATGGGTAAAGAACAGCTTCAGGGCGCGATCTTCCGCCGAGGCAAATGATGCAGAACCGACAAGTGCCGGCAGCGCAAACAGAGCCGGCAGAATAGTCTTCGCGACGAACCGTTCCGCACGCGACAGGAGCGTGGCAATTCGGCCCAAGGCTCCGCCCGATAATCCTTGCACTGGATACTTCAACACGAACAATTCCGTCCTACACCAAACACTCGACGGTGTGCGGGGATCTCCGCATCCATCACGCTCAGTAAAGCCAGCTTATGGTCAATAAATTGCTAACGAGCGGATGTGGAAGGTTGGTGAGTTGAGGATGCGGGCCACCACCCGAGGCGAATTGCGCCCCTGCGCCCATTCATCGGAGCCAAGCACAAATCCGCTTCCACGAGCGTGACGTACTGATGACCAATTGCGGCCGCATCTGCATGTACCGCAAGAAGATCAATATCTTCACAGTCATGGCCGGCCAGAGGCTCGACATCGAGGAGGTCGATGACGGCGTTTGGCTCGTCAGCTTCATGCGCTATGATCTCGGATATATCGATCTGGAGCAGACGACTTTGCAAACCATCGACAACCCGTTCGGCACAAGGTTGTCACCCATGTCTTGGGGACGTTCTGTTACCTATGTCTCCGGTATGTACAGGCAGATTTCCGGAACGATGCGGCGGACTCGGATACCCGTCAATTAAGTCACCATTGCTCGCCCAGGCGACGCCCTGTAGTCTCGTCGTCTCACCGACAGGTCGTTAGTGAAACGCATCGATTCCATGGCAATTCTCTTCAAAACAACAATCAGCGAAAACACCGCATTCGAGATGATCGAACGGTCACTGTCAGGCGTTTATCAATATGACGGTTACCTCAATGTCGTTAGCGATGCGGGCGAGACGGCATTGTCTTGGGGTCCGGCAATGGATGCCGAAGAGTTCAAGGCAGAGGTCAGGCAAATCCTACGGCAGACTTGGGATGCTGCCCGCTTCTGGGTCATCTATGAGCGCCGCGAAGACCGGAAGGATCCAGAAGGGACTGACATCCGCAACGCGGCTTTCCGCCTGACGCGCGGATACAGCGGCGTTATGGTTGTCACGCTCAGTCTCCTTGGGAAGCGCGACAGCGCCAATGACCTGGAGCTCCTCTTCGTCTGCTTCGAGCAGGATTTTCACAGGAGGAATTTTCGCGTGCGCTACGAGGGTAAGCCGTTACCAAACCAGGATTGATCTTGCTCGAAGACGTGTTGCGCGCGCGACCGTTCTACGTTCGATTTGAAGGCGAGGGCAGGGGCAGGAGAACTGGGCGACCATCGCTTCGCTCATGGAGACCTGCAAACTCAATGCCGTCGATCCGCCGACCTATCTGACCGCCACGCTCACTGCCATCGTCAATGGTCACAAGCAGAGCCGTATCGATGAGCTATTGCCGTGGAACTGTCCGGTTGAAGAGCCGACCACGGGCTGGTCAAATCCTGGCGGTCTGGGCGTTCAAATTCGCGAGGAAGCCGAGGAAATGACAGACTTCGACTTTGACGACGGCCTGCTTAAGATGCGATGGAACTGGCAACACCATCGCACGCAAGATGCTCCGACAGATTACCTATGCCCATGATCAATCGGGAGATTGGCCGCCCGCGAACCGTCGGTGCCGAGGGTTAAGGGGGATTCCCGAAAAAGAGTTTGAAAAGGGTGCTCCGGATCAGGGGCAGACACCCTTTTCGTGCTGAGTTTTGCAGTCTCAGCGGAACGGAAATTAGCAGAGAATGCTGTCTACCATCGGACCGAAGTCCGACTCACTCGCAATAATTCGTCGATGTCAGTGCCAAGGTGACACCATCAATCAATCCGTCCCTCGATCCGTTTGCATGCCCTGCTGACGATCGTCCAAGAGTAGAGCCGGAAGAGCCATTGAACAATTGGCCGGGAGCTTCGCGCTGATAGACAGGCAACAAAAAAGGCCGGGGCGAAACCGCACCGACCTTCTCGACATCGCTCTCCACACCAGTGCCAGTACATCCGTGGTCAAAAGCAGATAAGCGACTTCGGCAGTCGCGAACACTCACGTGGAGCGCTCACCAGCAACGCCGATGAATTGTAGATAGCCGATGATAGTGTCGATTTCAAGAGCGGGAAGAGGACGCGACGATCTTCTAGCCGGCATCACCCGAAACGACGCCGGGGAAAGGCGGTGCGAAGCGCGTTTGCCAGATCAAGTCATCGTGCGACGTTCGCGTGGCCCCGAGCACGGTAGGCGCCACCCAAGCTCAGTTCGCGGAAAAGTCGATCTGGACTGGAACAGCTCTAATGCAGCACTGCAAGCTTCGCCTGCCTCTTCACAAGGCCTTCGACGGTACCAACAAGCCTCGCGGCCCGCCGCTGGACGTGGCCATCGACGTCCTATCACTCCGGCAATCCCGTTCCCAACAGGCCCTGTCTGAATTTCTCAGTCTGTTCGGCAGTTTCGACAACGATCCCTCGCGCCAAAAACTCCCCGATCGTCAGATCTGGATGATTTTCGCGAACGCTTTTGGCAAGTGCGGCAGCTTCCTGGGAGCGGCCCGCCATAGACAAGCAGGCGATCATTCGGGTGCTGGTATACTTTCCGGGGTTCGGTAGCTGCTTTAGCGCCGCTAGGGCCTGCTCGTAGTCGCCCTTAAAATAGAGAAGATTACCCAAAACTGCGTGATACCAGTGAGGCGGGTAGGGGTTGAGCCGCATCCCTTCTTCGACCAAGGGAAGCGCTTCGTCCATACGGTTTCGCCTTGCCAGAAGTCCGCCGAGCTGGACCAATGCATGGGCGTCACTGGAATTGAGCTTATATGCCAGGCGGAATTCTCTCTCGGAGTTGTCAAAATCCTTCAAGTAAAGGTGAGCGAGCCCGAGTACACGATGGGCGCCAGCCTCTCCCTCGTCTAACTTTACGGCATGACGAGCGAGGGCGATCCCGTCGCGAAGTACAGCCGCCGGCGCGTTGGAATAGCCGCCGACCGCTATCCTCGCCAATGCAAGATGAGAGTGTGCCAGTGCAAAGCCTCCGTCGCCCGCAACCGCTGCTTCGAACATCTCCACTGCCTTGACGTTGTCATCCGGCTCGTAGCCTCTGAGATGCACGAGCCCTCGCAGATAATATTCGTAAGCAGCGAGGCTGGTCGGCGGCCGCCGGATGGACTCTCGATAATCACAGCTTTCGATTTGGCCCGCGAGATTTGCGACAATCATTTTCACGATCTCGTCCTGGATGCTGAAGATATCTGCCGCTTGCCGCTGATATTTCTCAGACCAGACCAACCGCTCCGTGTCGGCTTGGATCATCCGTACCGTGATCCGAACCTCGTCTCCCGACCGACGCATGTTGCCTGTTACGAGATAGTTGGCGGCGAGCTTGCGCCCAACTTCCTTTAAACCCTCCGAGCGATCACGGAACGCAAACGCTGAGGATACCGCAATCACCGACAGGCTCCTGAATCTTGCCAGACCGGAGATGATGTCCTCAGTAAAGCCGTCGACGAGGAACTCGTTCGCTGCTTCATCTGCGCTTTGGAAGGGAAGGACGGCGACGACGGTTCGAATTGACTGCTCTATTGTGGGAGTGCGAGGCCAATACCATGCACGCACCGGCCTGGAAATATTTTTCAGATGTAGCAGTCCTCCATCTACAAACAGCCGCTGCAATTCCTCTGGAAGGATGTCGTGCGTTGTTTCTGAGATGCAGATGCCATCCGGTAACGCGTGTTGTTCGAGGCGCGCCGCAACATTCACGCCGTCGCCGAACACATCGTCCTGAGTGATCATGACCTCGGCGTAGTTTATACCAATTCGAATTCGAAGAGGATCGGTGCCACTGGCAGCTACAGCCTCGCTGGCCAGCAGATGCTGTACCTGCAACGCCGTCGAGATGGCGACGGCCGGGCTTTCGAATATCGAGAGTAGGCCATCACCCATAACTTTGATTGTCCGACCGCCACTCTTGAGGATTCGAGGCTTGAGGATCTCTTCTTGCAAGCGACTCACGCTTGCCAGGGCTCCTTCTTCGTCGGCTTCCATCATGCGCGAATAACCGACAACGTCCGCCGTCAGGATGGCCATCAGTCGTCTGGTGGTGGGCGAAGAGGACATCTGTGACAAATCCCGAGTAAACGGCAAGTGCTTCGAATGGAATGTACAGTCTTACGGCACTGATGTCATGCAGCGGGAGGGATAACGCTCCGCAACCCAGCATTGGTTGACCTGCCATTTACGCCGCCTTGGGGGGAAGATGTTGCTCTGCTGCCCTTAAAAGGCTCAGGCGCAGAGCTATCGCGGAAAAAATACCAAACCTCTGCCCGTAGGCGCAAACCTACGCGGGCTTACTAGGCGCATTTTATGGCTAGGGGCAGTCTTCAAAACGGTGGCGCACCCGACAGGATTCGAACCTGTGACCTTTGGAATCGGAATCCAACACTCTATCCAGCTGAGCTACGGGTGCATGCCGAAGGCGGTTTGAATCGCCTGTCCGATGGGTGGTTCTTAGCCTAGCTTGCGGCTGGCTTCAATCGCGAAATTCTCAGAAATACGGGTGCTTGTGGTTTCCAGGGTGTTTTTATCCGTCAGCCTGGGGAACGCTACATAAAAAAACTCCGCCGGCCTTGCGGGCGGCGGAGCGGGGTTGTCGCGCACTGTCGCCTAGCGGCGGTCAGATCTGCATGGCGCCGGGGCCGGGGATTGCCTTAGGCGGCACCTTGCCGAGGATGATCATGCCGAGGACTTCGTCCTTGGTCACGTCCTCGGTGCGGGCGTGGCCGACGACCTGGCCGTTCTTCATCACCGAGACGCGGTCGGCGAGGTCGAAGACGTCGTGGATGTCGTGGCTGATGAGGAAGATGCCGATGCCTTCCTTCTTCAGCTGCTTGATCAGCTCGCCGACCTGCGCCGTCTCCTGGGGGCCAAGGGCCGCCGTCGGCTCGTCCATGATCAGGATGCGGGCGTTGAAGAGGATCGCACGGGCGATCGCCACCGATTGCCGCTGGCCGCCCGAAAGCGCCTTCACCGGCTCTTTGAAGCGCTTGAAGTTGGGGTTGAGCCGCCCCATCACCTCGCGGGCCGAGGCTTCCATCGCGACGTCGTCGAGCGTGCCCCAGCGGGTCTTCAGCTCGCGGCCGAGATAGAGGTTGGCTGCGGCGTCGACATTGTCGGCAACGGCGAGCGTCTGGTAGATCGTCTCGATCCCGTATTTCTTGGCATCGCGCGGATTGCGGATGTCGGCCGGTTCGCCGTTGATCAGGATCTCGCCGCCATCGCGCTTGTAGGCGCCGGAGAGGATCTTGATGAGCGTCGACTTGCCGGCGCCGTTGTGGCCGAGCAATGCGACGACTTCGCCGGGGTAGAGATCGACCGAGGCATTGTCCACGGCGTGAATGCCGCCGAAGGAGATCGAGATGTTTTTCAGTTCCACGAGGGGAGTGCGTTGATCAGCCATGTCTAGGGCTCCTCTCACTTGGCACGGGCGCGGTAGACGGTGTCGAGCCAGACCGCCACGACAAGGACGGTGCCGACGACGACGCTCTGGAGCGGCGTATCGACATGCGCAAGCACCATGCCCGATTGCAGCGACTGCATGACGAGCGCACCGAGCATGGCGCCGGCGATGGTGCCGGTGCCGCCTGCCAGCGACGTTCCGCCGATGACGGCGGCGGCGATGGTGTAGAGCTCGTCGAGCGTACCCTGCGAGTTGGTTGCGGCGTTGAGGCGGGCGGTGGAAATCGCGGCCGCGATAGCGGCCAAAATGCCCATCAGCGCGAAGATGCGCACGGTGACCCAGCGGGTCTTGATGCCGGCGAGCTCGGCCGCTTCGGGGTTGCCGCCGATTGCGAAGACATAGCGGCCGAAGCGCAGCCTTGTCGCGATGAAGGTCATGATGATGCCGACGACGATGGCGATCAACACCGGAACGGCGATGCCGTAGGGGATATCCAGGCCGGTTTCGGGCCAGGGAATATTGTTGGTCTCGGCATATTTCTTGGCGATGTTGATCGGCCAGTAATAGCTGTTGGCGATCCAGACCGCACCGAGGATGAGCACGCAGCTCAGGACGGCGAGGAAATATTCAGCCCACATCGGCCGGCGCGGGAAACCGAAGCGCCGGCGCTGCCGGCGTGAGCCGACGATGCTGGCGATAACGAAGAGGCAGGCGCAGATGCCGACGATCCAGCTCCAGGTGGCGCCGATCGAGCCTTCGGCGCCGCCGCCCATGATGCGGAAGGTCTGGTCCATCGGGGCAACCGTCTGACCGCTGGTGACGAGCCAAGTGGCGCCGCGCCAGACGAGCAGGCCGCCGAGCGTGACGATGAAGGAGGGAACGTTGAGGAAGGCGATGATGATGCCCTGGAAGGCGCCGATCAGGCAGCCTGCCGCCAATCCGACCAGCAGCGTGATCGCCCAGGTGAAGGGGCTATCGAAGCCGATATATTCCGGCAGGATCTTGGCCTGCGTCACGCCCATGATCATGCCGCAGAGGCCGAGCACGGAGCCGACCGACAGGTCGATGTTTCGGGTGACGATGATCAGCACCATGCCCGTCGTCATGACGGCGATATCGGTCGTCTGGACCGAGAGGTTCCAGAGATTGCGCGGGGTCAGGAAGAGGCCGCCGGTGATGATGTGGAAACCGATCCAGATGATGATCAGCGCGCCGATCATGCCGAGCAGACGTGTGTCGATCTCGGTGGCGCGGAAGAAGCGGGTCACCGGACTGGCTTCCGCCGCTCGCGGTCCGCTTGATGTTGTGGATTTTACCATTTCGGCCATGGGTTTGCCGTTCCCCCACTTTGTTTGGACGGATGCGCCAGCGCGCTAGAGGCTGCCATCGGCGTCATGCGTCTGTTCTTCAACTCACCATCGCGATGCTTCCGGAAGCCGGTCGCGTGGCGTCGCGACACCCTTCCGGCAGGGAATGAAAACCCGCGATGGTGCGGCGAAGCGGAGAAAACTTCGTCGTTGGAGTTCTCATCCGCATCCGGCGCCGCAGCGGTGTTCCGCTGCGGCGCCGGCAATTTCAGTTACAAGCCCATGGCTTACTTGCAGGCAGCGACGCTGTCGGCCTTGACGCCCTGGCACGCTTCCGCCTTGGAGATCCAGCCGGCGTCGATGACGACGTTCAGATTGTCCTTGGTGATCGCAAGCGGCTTCAGGAAGACCGACTGCATTTCAACGCCCTTCGGGCCGCCCTTGAAAGCCTGGGCGCCGTCGATCTTGCTCATGTCCTTGCCGCCGGCGAGGTCGAGAGCGATTTCAGCGGCGCGCTGGCCGAGTTCGCGGCTGTCCTTCCAGACGGAAACCGTCTGCGTGCCGAGAGCGATGCGGTTGAGGGCTGCCTTGTCACCGTCCTGGCCGGAAACCGGAACGGAGCCGGCCAGACCCTGCGCGTCGAGCGCCGCGATGGCGCCGCCGGCAGTGCCGTCGTTGGAAGCGACGACGGCGTCAACCTTGTTGTTGTTGGCGGTCAGGAACTGCTCCATGTTGCGCTGAGCGTTCTCCGGCAGCCAGCCGTCGGTATAAGCTTCGCCGACGTTCTTGATCTTGCCGGCGTCGATAGCGGCCTTCAGCACTTCCTGCTGGCCCGAGAACAGGAAGTCTGCGTTCGGATCGGAAGACGAGCCCTTGATGAAGACGTAATTGCCTTCCGGCTTGGCCTTGAAAACGCCTTCAGCCTGCAGGCGGCCGACTTCCTTGTTGTCGAAGGTGATGTAGAAGGCAGCCGGGTTTTCGATCAGGCGGTCATAGCCGACGACGGGGATGCCTTCAGCGGCGGCCTTTTCGATGGCCGGGCCGATCGCATCGGAGTCCTGGGCGAGAATGATCAGCGCGTTGGCGCCCTGCGAGATCAGCGATTCGACGTCGGTCAGCTGCTTTGCGGCAGAAGACTGCGCGTCAGCGGAAATATACTTGGCGCCCTTGGCTTCGAGAGCCTTCTTGATGGCGGCTTCGTCCGTCTTCCAGCGTTCTTCCTGGAAATTCGACCAGGAAACACCGACGACCAGATCGGCAGCCATGGCAGCGGTATGCACGGAAACGAGGATGGCAGCACCCGCCATCAATTTCAAAATAGACTTCATAATGTCCTCCCGAGTGGATTGCGACCGGCCCAGCCCATGCTTCCTCCGGCCACCGCGAATAGCTGTCGAGAAAGGTTCGGATTTTTTTCTCGACAGTCGAGAAATTTAGTGTCAGAGATTTTTTCAACTGTCAACACTGCACTGCCAGCTTAATTTCCTTGCGAAACAGCGGCTGGAGATGCAGTGGAAACCACGGGAAGAGCAAGCAGGAGGAGAGGGCGGCATTCATGCTGACCAAGTCGAGCACGGAGCTGGTCCGGCAGAGAAACAGCGTGCTCGTGCTGTCCGTGCTGCGTCGCCACGGTGCGCTCGCGCATACCGAAATATCCGATTCCACCGGGCTGTCATCGGCCACCATCTCGGCGATCACCACTGAGCTGGAAAAAGCCCAGGTCATCGAAAAATCGGAACAGCAGCCGGCAAGCGGCCGCGGCCGGCCGCGCGTGCTGCTGCGCCAGCGGCGCGATTGCGGCTATCTCATCGTCGTCATCATCTCCTCGGATGCGGTGCAATATTCGCTGGTCGATTATGCCGGCAAGCTGATCGACCGCTTCAGCGAGGAACGTTCCCATGATCCTGCGGGTGCCGTCCGCTTTGTCGCGGCGGTGCGGGCCGGGCTTTTGCGGATTCTCGATCGCTCGAAGATCAGCCAAGAAAAGGTGCTGCTGATCTCGATCAGCAGCAAGGGGCTGGTCAATTCCACCGAGCCGGTTCTCGTCTGGTCGCCGATCTTCGGCAGCGAGCAGATCGATTTCGAATCAGCACTCCGGCCGGAATGGCAGGCCAAGGTGATCCTCGACAACGAGACGCTGCTGGTCGCGGCAGCGCTCGGCGCGCGTGAGGAGATCTTGAAGGGCGCCGATTTCCGCTCGCTCGCCGCCCTTTCGCTCGGCCATAGCGTCGGGCTCGGCATCGTCAGGCGCGGGAACCAGACGGGCCAGGAAATATCGGCACCCAATTTCGGGCACATGCTGCACATGGCCAATGGCGGGCTCTGCCGCTGCGGCACACGTGGCTGCATCGAGGCCTATGCCGGTTTCTACGCGATCCTGCGCAGTGCCTTCGAAGTGCCGCTCGATACGATCCCGGCAAAGTTCGTGCCGGTGGCGGAACTGGACAAGATCGCCGCAAAGGCGCGCCAGGGCCACCGCGTCCCCGCCTTTGCCTTCCGCCAGGCGGGGCTGGCGCTCGGCAACGGGCTGTCGCGCATGCTGAGCCTGACGGAGCGCATGCCGATCGCCATCACCGGGCCGGGCACGCGTTATTACGACCTGCTTCGGCAAGGGATCGAAGAGGGTCTCGGCCAATCGCATATCGTGCGCATGGAGGGCATGCCCGAGATCAGGGTGGTGGCCGACGAGCAGATTCTCGTCTTCGAAGGACATCTGAACCGGGCGCTGTCGGTGATCGACGAGGATATCGTTCTGTCGGGCGTTCAGGGAATCCAGGCATCGGCGATTATTCAGGAATCGGGGTGAGGGTTTCTTTCAACCGACGTGTGGTGATTGCAGCAGCAACGGGCCAGTCGGTAGTATGCGGTAGTATGCGACTTTGAGGGGTGTGCCGTGCCAGCCCCCTCTGGCCTGCCGGCCATCTCCCCCACAGGTGGGGAGATCACAAGTGGCTAAACCTTACCGCCCGTCTAGCGTTTCGTCGTGCTGTGATGCCTGTTGTCGGGCGAGCGCGCGCCCAGCCAATCTCCCCACCTGTGGGGGAGATGGCCGGCAGGCCAGAGGGGGGCGTCGCAGCACGCCGTTCACCAAAAGATCTCTGAAACGCGAAATGGCCGGGCAAGCGCCCGGCCATCTCATGCATGGCTTCCGGTCCGGAGAGGGCCGTCAGCCGATCTTGATGAGCTTGCCTTCCTTGACGGACTGGACCGCGGCATCGGCGAGTGCCAGCGCTGCGAGACCATCGGCGCCTGATGGAGAGATCTTCGAGCCCTTCTCGATCGCCGAAATGAAGCTGGCGATCTCGTTGGCATAGGCTTCGGTGTAGCGGGTCATGAAGAAATCATGCAGCGGCGGGCGGGTATAGCCGTCGCCGTTGGCGACTTCGATCGAAACAGGACGCTGGTTCTCGGCCGAGACGAGGCCCTTGGAGCCGTGTGCCTCGATACGCTGGTCATAGCCATAGGTGGCGCGGCGGGAGTTGGAGATGATCGCCTGCTTGCCGGATGCGGTCTGCAGGATCACCGAAACGCTGTCGTAGTCGCCAGCTTCGCCAATCGCCTTGTCGACGAGAACAGCAGCGGTCGCGAAAACCGACACCGGTTCTTCGCCGAGCAGGAAGCGGGCCATGTCGAAATCGTGAATCGTCATGTCGCGGAAGATACCGCCCGACCGCTTGATATAGTCGACCGGCGGGGCGCCGGGATCGCGCGAGGTGATCGTCACCATCTCGACATCGCCGATCTTGCCTTCGTCGATGACCTTGCGGACAGCCATGAAATGCGGGTCGAAGCGGCGGTTGAAGCCGACCATCAGCTTGGCGCCGGTCTCTTCCACCACCTTGATGCAGGCCTTGACGCGGGCGACGTCGAGATCGATCGGCTTTTCGCAGAAGATCGCCTTGCCGGCGCGGGCGAAGCGCTCGATCAGGTCGGCATGGGTATCCGTCGGCGTGCAGATGACGACGGCGTCGATATCCTTGGCGGCTTCGATCGCCTCGATGGTGCGGACCTCGCAGCCATAGGCGGAGGCGATGGCTTCAGCTGCCTGCGGAAAGGCGTCGGCGACCGCGACGAGCTTTGCATTGGCGTCGCTGCTGACAGCCTTCGCATGAACCTTGCCGATGCGGCCGGCGCCAAGAAGACCAAATCTCACTGTCATTCCAACCTCCCTTGAATTCGGAACAAATAAACCGAATTGTCAAATTTCTGGAATTTTCATTCCACCTTCTCTGCGTCGCGTCAAGGCCTCGGATCTTTCACATTTGCAAGATTCGAACCAGAGCATTTCCGGCTCGGATTGAAGCGTTCTGCTGGAGCCGGCTTCTCGAACATTCGATACCGTTTGAGCCAACAGAATACTTTAATCTGGCCAGGAAAGGCTTTAGAGACAAGCGCGGCACAGGCCGAGGGCAGTGCGACATATCCGACCGCGGGGTAAAGATGCAGCTGATCGATCCGAACCATCCGGCATACCGGCGCCTTTGGGTGCGAGTTGCCATCGTTGCCGTCTGCTTCGGCTGGGCCGTGGTCGAGTTCGTCACCGGCGATCCGTTCTGGGGCGTGCTCGCGGGCGGGGCGGGCGCCTATTCCTTCTATATATTGTTCTGGACCTTCAAGCCGCAGCCACCAGCCACCGAGCCGGCCGCGCAGCCTGACGCCGAGGAAGAAGAAGGGCCTGCGGCGACCGCTGAAAAGCCTTCCAAGGACGGGCAGGCGGAATAATCAGCGGGCGATTCGCCGCAGCGCTTCGATCAGCAGATTGGCGAGCATCATCCGCTTCGTCGCATTGTCGAGGAAGGGCAGAGGCAATACCGTGGGGGGTGCTGGCCGGCGGTGTGGGTGTGCCTTCACCGGACACGGCGGCAGTAGTCACACCCGATGACGCGGGCGGGGACGAGCGGCAGTAGACGAAGAGAAGAGGGCCGAATAATCGAAGCGTGGCGCGATCTTTCCGATGCGCGCCACGCTTGACGTTTTTGTTTGATACGATCGCAAAACCGACGCACGGCTTCGCGTGCAGCCAGCCCGATCTCCGGCGCATTCCCGTCCTGTCAGAGTGACAGTTCCTTGGCTTTCGCGTCGATCTTTTCGCAGGCATCCCCGAATGGATCGTGCATCGGGACCAGCGGCGAAACGCCGAGCAGGAGAAGCGCTTTCAAATGTGACCAGCCACCTCCCAGCAACGGCGCAAAAGATGTCATCACGATGCGTTCCTTGCCATAGAGGCGCTCGTACTCTGGAAAATTGCAGAAGTTCTCGTGATTGCTGTTCTTCAGATGGAAGGACTCGGCCTCAGCACCTTCGGCAAGGATAGCTTCGTGCGTATCGAGCATGACGGCATAGTAATCGATCGATACGTCGGCGGCGGGAGTGACCGATGCAATCGTCTTGCCGTTCACGAGGTCCTTCACCTGGATCAGAATGCCGTTCAGGTGCAGCGCATGGCCAGGCGACAGATAGAGATCCGAATGAGGTGTGTGCCCGTCCAGTGCGTGGCGGGAAACCCGGATCGGCACGACGTCCTTCTGCCAGCGCGCGCCGCTCTTCTTGAAACTTTGGCGGCCGACCCACTTTACCGGACGGGTGCTACCGTCAGGAAGGGCAATGCGATCGCCGATGCGCAGATCCTCGACAGGCTTCTCACCGCAATCCGTGAGGATCGCCGTTCCCCGCAGGAAACATTGTGGGCCGCTCCCGCTGCCGCCACCGCCACTGGAGCCACCACTTCCGCCTGAGCCACCGCCCCCGCCAGAGCCGCCGTTTCCACCGGTGCCGCCCCGTCCCCAAAGCCGCCCCAGCGCGTTGGCCGGAGAGGTGGTAATTGCTGTGGCCAAGGCGGCCACGCCGGCAAGACGAGCTCCGGCGGCTGCGGCTACACCTAGAAAATGTCTGCGCGCAGTATTGCGTGGTAGCTTCGGATCTTCCGTAGATGACATGTCGGCGCTCTCCTGAAAACATTTACACCGCCCTATGTTACACTGGGTTGTATCGCATTCAATTTCGCTAAATTGCGCTAGGTCCTACCGACAAGGGCGTAGGCATGGTCTACGGGGGTCCCGAAATACGCTATTGCCGGTAGTAAAAAGCAGCATATTTCTCTGCTACCCGAGCGCGAAAGAATCAGACTGAGCACCATGAGCACCGGTTGAAGCGCAGGAAAAACAGCCCATATAGAGCTCGCGAATCGAGCCGGAAACGGCGGCTCTTCCAAAGCCTCGGAATGTTTGCCTGCGTTCGCGAGAAAGCTTCAGCTGTGCGACAGGCGGCGCATCGCCTCGTCGATCAGCAGATTGGCGATCATCATGCGCCTGTTGGCATTGTCGCGGAAAGGCTCTGCGACGCCATCAGGATGATTGGCCTTGGCAAAGGCGCGCCGCTTCTCGTTCAGTGTCTGTTGGGTATCGGCGGCAACGATCGCCAGTTCTGCAGCGATCTCTTCCGGAGCGATGCGGGCGAGATGGTCCGGCATGACGGGCTCGGGTGGAGGCGCAGACGCCGGTTCCTCCGCGAGCGCGGCGGCGGGATCGAGATCCAGATTGTCGAAATAGGCCTGGCCGACGCGTTGTGAGGCGGCCGAGACACCTTCCATGACATCGAAGGCAAGCCCGGTCGCAAGGCCCGGCACCCGATGGGCCGCCGGCGCCTCGGCGCCTTCGTCCGTCTCGTCCTCCGCCTTCAGCCGCTCGAGGACTGATTGAAATACCGACTGCCCGAACAGCATCCCGCCTTCCTTGAGAGCATTTCCGCTTTTTCTTCGAACCACGGAAATGCTCTATCTCCTTGTTCACGCAATTCCGGACGCAAAACCGCTACACACTTTTGCTGGAATTGCTCGAGGCGTATTAAAAGAGAGCAAGATGGCGCAGGGCTTGCGGCTGTCGTCAGCCGGCCTGCTTGCGGCTCTCCTCGAGGATGATGTCGTAGAGCAGCCTTGCACTCGGCGGCAGCGCCCGTTCTCTGGCGGTGATCATGCTGTAGGGCTTGACGTTGATGTCGAAATCGATCGGCAGCATGCGCACATCGGAAGCCTTCGAGCCCTGGCTTGCAAGGAACTGCGCGACATCGACGGCGACGGGAGCGATCGCATCGGTTTCGCAGATGATGGCGCAGGTCAAAAGCAGCGAGGAGGTGTTGACGATGTTTTCGGGCAACGCCACGCCACGCGACAGGAAGACGTCCTCGATCGTGCGGCGCAGCAGCGTACCCGGCGGCTGGAACACCCAGTCGTAATCCCTGACCTCGGCGAGGCTGCTCGTCTTTTGCTTCATGAGCGGATGGCGGCTGCGCACGATCAGGCAAGCCCGTTCGATGCCGATCTCCTTCACCTCGAACAGGCGCGGATTGAGATCATCGGGAATGCGGCCGATGATGAAGTCATGGCGGGCGGCGAGCAGCTCGCGGGCAAGCACGTTGCTCGTCTCCACCTGGATGTTGATCTCAATGCCGGGATAGGCCTTGCGCACCTTGTTGATTGCCGGCACGACGAGGCTCATGGCCGGCGCCGTCACTGCGCCGATGAAGACCGAGCCGCCCTTGCCGCTTTTCAATTCACCGATCTCGCGGCTCGCCTCGCGCAGCTCCAGGAGGATCTTCCGAGCCCTTCGAGCAAGCGCTGCGCCGAAGGTCGTCAGCACCACGCCGCGGGCCACGCGCTCATAGAGCGACGTCTTGGTGATCGATTCCATTTCGGACAACATCCGCGACGCGGCAGGCTGCGAAATGTTCAGAACCTCGGCTGCGGCGGAAATCTGTCCGCTATCTTCGATTGCGACGATCATGCGCAGGTGATTCAGCTTAAGTCCTGCGCGTAACAGGCTGTCATCGCCGAAATTATCGCTGTGGATATCGACGTGATCCATCGAAAATGGCTCAGAAACAATCGTCATGGTTGCAGCCTCCTCACTGCGCTCCATCAAAAGTAATACTTTTTAACGATATACCAAAATTGTTATGCATATTACCACTTATTCTATTTGACAGTTATAGGAATCCATACCAGTTTGCCGCCGTGTGCTGGTTGGCACTCAACACGTGTGAGATCGTGGAGGAGACCTACTTCGTTTCTCACCATCTGAAGTAATTATCCAATACGGAACCTGCCACAGTTTCGGGGCGGGCGATTTTTCGTCCGCTGCTCTATTAACAAGGGAGAGAGAAATGAAATCCATTATCTCATTGATGGCTGCGGCTGCCTTCGGCGTCGCTTCGTTCGTTATGCCGGCAATGGCGCAGGACAAGGGGCTTGTCGGCATCGCGATGCCGACGAAGTCTTCGGCTCGCTGGATCGACGACGGCAACAACATCGTCAAGCAGCTCGAGGCCGCTGGCTACAAGACCGACCTGCAGTATGCTGACGACGATATTCCGAACCAGCTTTCGCAGATCGAAAACATGGTCACCAAGGGTGCCAAGGTTCTCGTCATCGCTTCGATCGACGGCACGACGCTTTCCGACGTTCTCCAGAAGGCTCATGACGCCAACATCAAGGTGATCGCATACGACCGCCTGATCCGCGACTCGGCCAACGTCGACTACTACGCCACCTTCGACAACTTCCAGGTCGGCGTTCTGCAGGCTGGCTCCATCGTCGACGCCCTCGGCGTCAAGGACGGCAAGGGCCCGTTCAACATCGAACTGTTCGGCGGTTCGCCGGACGACAACAACGCCTTCTTCTTCTATGACGGCGCAATGTCGGTTCTGCAGCCTTACATCGACAGCGGCAAGCTCGTCGTGAAGTCCGGCCAGACCGGCATGGACAAGGTCGGCACGCTGCGTTGGGACGCTGCAACGGCCCAGGCCCGCATGGACAACCTGCTCTCGGCGAACTACACCGACGCCAAGGTCAATGCCGTCCTGTCTCCCTATGACGGTCTGTCCATCGGCATAATCTCGTCGCTGAAGGGCGTCGGCTACGGTACTCCGGACCAGCCGCTCCCGGTTGTTTCCGGTCAGGACGCTGAAGTTCCGTCGGTCAAGTCGATCATTGCTGGCGAACAGCACTCGACGGTCTTCAAGGACACCCGCGAACTCGCCAAGGTCACCGTTGCCATGGTCGATGCCGTCATGTCCGGCAAGGAGCCCGAGGTCAACGACACGAAGACCTACGACAACGGCGTCAAGATCGTTCCGTCCTATCTGCTGAAGCCGGTTGCCGTCGACAAGACCAACTACAAGCAGATCCTCGTCGACGGCGGTTACTACACCGAAGACAAGCTGAAGTAATGAGAGGGACCGGAACCCGCGCTTGCGGGTTCCGGTCTTCGATTTTATGATCGCCTAGCCGCTCGACGGCTGGAGGCGCTGGAACTTTGACTATGGACAATACCATCCTCGAAATGCGGAGCATCACCAAGACGTTCCCGGGCGTCAAGGCGCTGGAGAACGTGAACCTCAAGGTTCGCCAGGGTGAGATCCACGCATTGGTGGGCGAAAACGGGGCCGGCAAATCGACCCTGATGAAAGTGCTATCAGGCGTCTATCCGACAGGAAGTTATGAAGGCGACATCGTCTATGAAGGCGAGACGCGCAACTTCAAGGTCCTGAAGGACTCCGAAGAAATCGGCATCGTCATCATCCACCAGGAACTGGCGCTCGTGCCGCTGCTTTCGATCGGCGAGAACATCTTCCTCGGCAACGAGAATGCCAAGAACGGCGTCATCAGCTGGGAAGAGACGTTCAACCGCACGAAGAAGCTGCTGACCAAGGTGGGTCTGCGGGAATCTCCGAACACGCTGGTTACCGACATCGGCGTCGGCAAGCAGCAGCTCGTCGAGATCGCCAAGGCGCTGTCGAAGAGCGTCAAGCTGCTCATCCTCGACGAACCTACCGCTTCGCTCAATGAAAAGGACTCGGACGCGCTGCTCAATCTGCTGATCGAGTTCCGCAACCAGGGCATCACTTCGATCATCATTTCCCACAAGCTGAACGAGATCCGCAAGGTCGCCGACCAGATCACGGTCCTGCGCGACGGCATGACCGTCAAGACGCTCGACTGTCACACGGACGAGATCAGCGAAGACATCATCATCAAGAACATGGTGGGCCGAGATCTGGCCGACCGTTATCCGCCGCGCTCCGTGCCGATCGGCGAGACGATCTTCGAAGTGAAGAACTGGAACGCCTATCACCAGCAGCACCGCGACCGCCAAGTGCTGCACGACATCAACGTCAACGTCCGCAAGGGCGAGGTCGTCGGCATTGCCGGTCTCATGGGTGCCGGCCGCACCGAATTCGCGATGAGCGTTTTCGGCAAATCCTATGGCCACAAAGTCAGCGGCGAGGTCTTCGTCAATGGCAAGGCTGTCGATGTCAGTACTGTGCGCAAGGCGATCGACGCCGGTCTTGCCTATGTCACCGAGGACCGCAAGCAACTCGGTCTCGTGCTCAGCGACAGTATCCTGCACAATACGACGCTTGCCAACCTCAATGGGATTTCGAGCAATAGCGTCATCGACGACATCAAGGAGATGAGGGTCGCGACCGATTACCGGTCGAAGCTGCGCATCCGCTCCTCCGGCGTCTTTCAGGAAACGGTCAATCTTTCGGGCGGCAACCAACAGAAGGTCGTGCTGTCGAAGTGGCTGTTTTCCGATCCCGATATTTTGATCCTCGACGAGCCGACCCGCGGTATCGACGTTGGCGCAAAGTACGAAATCTATACTATCATCAACCAGCTTGCCGCCGATGGAAAGGGCGTTCTGATGATCTCATCGGAAATGCCCGAACTGCTTGGCACATGTGACCGCATCTACGTGATGAACGAAGGACGCATCGTCGCGGAACTGCCGAAGGGAGAAGCAAGCCAGGAAACTATCATGCGCGCTATCATGCGCTCAGGGGAGAAGAGACAATGACTCCGGTCAACCCGACAACCGAGCATAGCAACGTCGTTTCCGTTGCCGATTATATCCGCGGCAATATTCGTGAATACGGCATGCTCATCGCACTCGTCGCGATCATGGTGTTCTTCCAGTTCTATACCGGCGGCATTCTCTTCAAGCCGGTCAACCTGACGAACCTTGTTCTGCAGAACTCCTTCATCGTCATCATGGCGCTCGGCATGCTGCTCGTCATCGTCGCCGGCCATATCGACCTGTCGGTGGGCTCGATCGTCGCCTTTGTTGGTGCGCTCGCGGCGATCTTCACCGTGTCATGGGGCATGAATTTCTGGCTTGCCGGCCTGATCTGCCTGATCGTGGGCGGCATCATCGGCGCGGCGCAGGGCTATTTCATCGCCTATCATCGCATTCCGTCGTTCATCGTGACGCTCGCCGGCATGCTTGTTTTCCGCGGCCTGACGCTGACAGTTCTGAACGGCAAGAATATCGGTCCGTTCCCGAAGGAGTTCCAGGTTATCAGCACCGGCTTCCTGCCGGGCGACATGATCGACATTGCCGGCACACCCGTGCAGTCGACCTCGCTGATCCTGACCGTGATCCTGCCTGTCATCCTCTTCTACCTCGCCTGGCGCCGCCGCAAGGTGAACGAAGACCACGGGATCGATGTCGAGCCGATGGGCTTCTTCATCGTCCAGAACCTGGTCGTTTCGCTCGCCATCCTGTGGATCGGCTATCTGCTCTCCACCTATAAGGGCCTGCCGAACGTTCTCGTCGTCATGCTGGTGCTGATTGCGATCTACGCCTTCATCACTCGCCGGACCACGATCGGCCGTCGCATCTATGCCATGGGCGGCAATTCGAAGGCGACCAAGCTTTCAGGCATCAATACCGAGCGGCTGAGCTTCTACACCTTCGTCAATATGGGCGTGCTTGCAGGCCTTGCCGGCATGATCATCGCGCTGCGCCTGAACTCGGCAACGCCGAAGGCCGGCGTCGGTTTCGAGCTCGACGTCATTGCGGCCTGCTTCATCGGCGGCGCCTCGGCGTCCGGTGGCGTCGGCAAGATCACCGGCGCGGTCATCGGCGCGTTCATCATGGGCGTCATGAATAACGGGATGTCGATCGTCGGGCTCGGCATCGACTTCCAGCAGATGGTGAAGGGCCTCGTGCTTCTCGCCGCAGTGTTCTTCGACGTTTACAACAAGAACAAGGGCTGAGCGCCTCAAGGCGCCAGCCAGGCATTCGCAGTCCTATGAATGATGGATTCCGGCTCCTGATGGAGCCGGACAGGCGGAGCTTTTTCCTGTCTTCGCCGAAACGAGAAGGATCGAAGACGTGCTTATTTCACAGATCAAGGGTGCAAACGGAGAGATCATCGTCGCCGTGCGTGAGCAGGGCGGCGCTGCAAGGTCGGTCAAGAACGCCGTCAGCGTCTATGCGCTGGCGATGGAAACCGCAGACGGCGGCAAGTCTCTTGCCTCGGTCATCGAAGCCCATGGCTACGGCGATGCCGTCGATCTTGAAAAGGCCTATGCGGAAGGCCGCTTCCTTCCGCCGATCACCCATCCAGATGCCGCGCACCTGCATCTGACCGGCACCGGCCTGACACATTTGGGCTCGGCGGCAACGCGCGATTCCATGCACAAGAAGACCACCGAAGCCGCCGAGGAAACCCTCACGGACTCGATGAAGATGTTCAAGATGGGCCTTGAGAACGGCAAGCCGAAATCAGGCGAAAAGGGCGTGCAGCCCGAATGGTTCTACAAGGGCAACGGCCATGGTGCCGCAGCCCCCGGCGCCCCGCTCATCTCGCCCTCCTTCGCGCTCGACGGCGGCGAAGAGCCGGAGATGGCCGGCATCTACGTGATCGCCAAGGACGGCTCGCCCTTCCGTATCGGTTTTGCGCTGTCGAACGAATTTTCCGATCACGTCACCGAGCGGATCAACTATCTCTATCTCGCCCATTCGAAGCTGCGCCCGGCCAGCTTCGGCCCGGAAATCCGCGTCGGCGCGGCCCCTGAGGATATTCGCGGCACCTCGCGCATCAAGCGCGGCGACAAGGTGATCTTTGAAAAGCCGTTCCTATCAGGTGAAGCGAACATGTCGCACACCTTCGCCAATCTGGAATATCACCATTTCAAATATGGCCTCTTCCGTGCTCCGGGCGATGTGCATGTCCATATGTTCGGCACGGCGACCCTTTCCTTTGCCGACGGCGTCAAGACCGAAGAGGGCGATGTCTTCGAGATCGAAGTTGCCGAATTCGGCCTGGCGCTCCGCAACCCGCTGAAGGTGGCCGCCGAGGAAGAGATCGCCGTCAGGCAGCTCTGAATTCAAGACCTGGCCGCATTCGGCGGCCGGCTCTTTGCTCGTAAACGGTAAAGGATGCTTGTTAAGCCCATGACCATTTATCAAAATCTGATCGCCGGCGAATGGGTCGGCTCGAATGCGACGAAGAACATCAACCCGTCGGATACGAATGAAGTCGTCGGCCTCTATGCCGACGGCAGCGCTGATGACACGCAAAACGCCATTGCCGCCGCCAAGGCCGCCTTCCCAGCCTGGTCGCGCTCCGGCATCTGGGAGCGCCACGTCATCCTGAAGAAGACAGGCGACGAGATCATGGCGCGCAAGGATGAGCTCGGTGCGCTGCTTGCCCGCGAAGAAGGCAAGACGCTGCCGGAAGCCACCGGTGAGGTGATCCGCGCGTCGCAGATTTTCGAATTCTTCGCCGGCGAGGCACTGCGGCTGGCCGGCGAAGTCATTCCGTCGGTTCGCCCGAATATCGGCGTCGAGATCACCCGTGAGGCGCTCGGCGTCATCGGTATCATCACCCCGTGGAACTTCCCGATCGCCATTCCCGCCTGGAAGATCGCGCCGGCGCTCTGCTACGGCAACACCATCGTCTTCAAGCCGGCCGAACTGGTGCCCGCCTGTTCTTGGGCAATCGTCGATATCCTCAACCGCGCCGGCCTGCCGAAGGGCGTGCTGAACCTCGTCATGGGCAAAGGCTCGGTCGTCGGCCAGGCCATGCTCGAAAGCCCCGACGTTCACGGCATCACCTTCACCGGTTCCACCGGCACCGGCAGGCGCGTCGCCGCCGCCTCCATCGAGCATAACCGCAAGTTCCAGCTGGAAATGGGCGGCAAGAACCCGATGGTCGTGCTTGACGATGCCGATCTCAACGTCGCCGTCGAGGCCGCCGCCAATTCCGGCTTCTTCTCGACCGGCCAGCGCTGCACCGCTTCCTCGCGCCTGATCGTCACCGAGGGCATTCACGACAAGTTCGTCGCAGCACTCACCGACAAGCTGAAGACGCTCGTCGTCGACAACGCGCTGAAGGCTGGCACTCATATCGGCCCCGTCGTCGATGAGCGGCAGTTGAAGACCGATACCGACTATATCGAGATCGGCAAGTCGGAAGGCGCCAAACTCGCCTTCGGCGGAGAGGTGATCTCGCGCGACACGCCCGGCTTCTACCTGCAGCCGACGCTGTTTACCGAAGCGACCAACCAGATGCGCATTTCGCGCGAGGAGATCTTCGGCCCTGTGGTCTCGGTAATCCGGGCGAAGGATTACGACGAGGCGCTTGCCATCGCCAACGACACGCCGTTCGGGCTCTCCGCCGGCATCGCCACGACCAGCCTGAAACATGCGACGCACTTCAAGCGCAATTCCGAGGCCGGCATGGTGATGGTCAACCTGCCGACGGCAGGCGTCGATTTCCACGTGCCGTTCGGCGGCCGCAAGGGTTCGTCCTACGGCCCGCGCGAGCAGGGCAAGTACGCCGCCGAATTCTACACAACCGTCAAGACCGCCTACACCCTGGCTTGAGACAAGTGCGATAACCCGGGCCGTACGAGGCGGTCCGGCGATATCCTGAAGGATAGAGACGATGAAAAAGAAAGCGGAATGGCCGCGCAGGCTGAGGTCGCAGGAATGGTACGGCGGCACGAGCCGCGACGTGATTTATCACCGCGGCTGGCTTAAGAACCAGGGTTATCCGCACGACCTGTTCGACGGCCGGCCGGTGATCGGCATCCTCAACACCTGGTCGGATATGACCCCGTGCAACGGTCATCTCAGAGAGCTCGCCGAGAAGGTGAAGGCGGGCGTATGGGAGGCCGGCGGCTTCCCGCTTGAGGTGCCGGTGTTCTCGGCATCCGAAAACACCTTCCGCCCGACGGCGATGATGTATCGCAATCTTGCCGCGCTGGCGGTGGAAGAGGCGATCCGCGGGCAGCCGATGGATGGCTGCGTACTGCTGGTGGGCTGCGACAAGACCACGCCGTCGCTTATCATGGGGGCGGCTTCCTGCGACCTGCCCTCGATCGTCGTCACAGGCGGACCGATGCTGAACGGCTATTTCCGCGGTGAGCGCGTCGGCTCGGGCACGCATCTGTGGAAGTTTTCCGAAATGGTGAAGGCCGGCGAGATGACGCAGGCCGAATTCCTCGAGGCTGAGGCCTCGATGAGCCGTTCGTCGGGCACCTGCAACACCATGGGCACGGCCTCCACCATGGCTTCCATGGCCGAGGCGCTCGGCATGGCGCTCTCCGGCAACGCCGCGATCCCGGGCGTCGATTCCCGCCGCAAGGTCATGGCGCAGCTGACCGGCCGGCGTATCGTGCAGATGGTCAAGGACGACCTGAAGCCCTCCGAGATCATGACGAAGCAAGCCTTCGAGAATGCCATCCGCACCAACGCGGCCATCGGCGGATCGACCAACGCCGTCATCCACCTGCTCGCCATCGCCGGCCGTGTCGGCATCGATCTTTCGCTTGATGACTGGGATCGCTGCGGCCGTGACGTCCCGACCATCGTCAACCTGATGCCGTCGGGCAAGTACCTGATGGAGGAGTTCTTCTATGCCGGCGGCCTGCCTGTCGTGCTGAAGCGCCTCGGCGAGGCGGGCCTCCTGCACAAGGAAGCGCTGACGGTATCCGGCGAAACCGTCTGGGACGAGGTCAAGGACGTCGTCAACTGGAACGAAGACGTTATCCTGCCGGCCGAAAAGGCGCTGACAGCTTCGGGTGGCATCGTCGTGCTGCGCGGCAACCTCGCGCCGAAGGGCGCGGTGCTGAAGCCTTCGGCGGCTTCGCCGCATCTGCTGGTGCACAAGGGCAGGGCGGTCGTGTTCGAGGACATCGACGACTACAAGGCCAAGATCAACGACGATAACCTCGACATCGACGAAACCTGCATCATGGTCATGAAGAACTGTGGGCCGAAGGGCTATCCGGGCATGGCCGAAGTCGGCAACATGGGACTGCCGCCCAAGGTGCTGAAGAAGGGCATTCTCGATATGGTGCGCATTTCCGACGCCCGCATGTCCGGAACGGCCTACGGTACCGTCGTCCTGCACACCTCGCCGGAAGCGGCTGTCGGCGGGCCGCTGGCGGTCGTGAAAAACGGCGACATGATCGAGCTCGACGTGCCGAACCGTCGTCTGCATCTTGACATTTCCGAGGAGGAACTGGCGCGGCGGCTTGCCGAATGGCAGCCGAACCACGATCTGCCCAAATCAGGCTATGCCTTCCTGCATCAGCAGCATGTCGAAGGGGCCGATACCGGCGCCGACCTCGACTTCCTCAAGGGATGTCGCGGAAACGCTGTCGGCAAGGACAGCCACTGACAGGGTGGAAAGAGACTGAAATAGATGAAAAGGCGGGGCATTGCCCCGCCTTTTTCTTGTTCTTCCCGGCCGATGGCAATCAGCCGTTCAACACCGCCATGCAGTGGTCTTCGTCGGCGCCGTGTTCAAAGAGTGTGCGGATCGCCGGCCATTTGCGGCGGAACGCGGCGACGCAGGCGGGGTCGAAATGCGATCCGCTGCAGGCGATGATTTCCTCGTAGGCCTGCTCGATCGGCCATGCCTGCTTGTAGGGCCGGTCGGAGCAGAGCGCTTCGAAGACGTCGGCGACAGCGACGATGCGGGCTTCGATCGGGATTGCGTCGCCGGACAGGCCCTTGGGATAGCCGCTTCCGTCCCATTTCTCATGATGGCCGGCGATGATGGCGGTTGCGACGCGCGAAAGCTCGGCGGAACTGTTGGCAAGAATGGCGACACCGATCGGGACATGCTCGCGCATGCGTTCGATCTCGTGCCGCTCGAGCTTGCCCGGCTTCTGCAGGATGGCGTCGGGAATGGCGATCTTGCCGATATCGTGCAGGGGCGCGGCGAGATAGATATTGCGCCGCTGGATGCGGTCGAGGCCGAGGCCTTCGGCGATCAACTCGGCGACATTGGCGACACGCTCGATATGGTCGCCCGTGTTGCCATCGCGTGAGGCCATCGCCTGGGCAAGGCACCAGATGATCTCCTGTTCGCGCATGTCGGCCTGTTCGGTGGCGTGACGGAAGGCCATGTCGAGCGATTTCGCCCGATCGGCAAGCGCCAGCTGGGCCTTATGCAGGGCCATCAGATTGAGGACGCGCGCCTGCAGTTCCAACGGGTCGAAGGGCTTGGCGAGAAAATCCGTGGCGCCGGCCTCCAGCGCTTCCAGCCGAACCGCCCGCTTCGCCTGCGAGGTGATCATCACGACGGGCACATCCTCATAGCCCGGCTGACGGCGCAGCCTGCGGATCATCTCGATACCGTTCATGTCAGGCATCATATAATCGACCAGCACGACGTCGAAATCGACGGCCTGGCAGCGAGCGAGGGCTTCGAGCGGATTGGTGAAGCTTTCGACCGCACAGCCGGCGAAACCACGGACGGCGGTCTCAAGGGCGAGAAGGCTGGATTCGCTGTCGTCGACGATAAGAAGTGGCATGGACGATCCCGTTAAATCCCAGAAACAAACAGGCTGCCCTCATCGGAGGGCGCGTTCGTCGCCTCATCCGTGCCGGCAGCTGAACATCACCATGAAAGCCTGCATCATGCCGCTTCTTAAACGGCGCCTGCCGAAATACACCAGGCGTCGCCGCAGACAAGCTTGTGCCTGCGGCCTTAAAATAGAGTTTAGTCTGCAATAAAAAATTGACGAACGGCAATTATAACGTGCGCCACGTGCCGGAAGCAGGCGAAATTTCGGGACCGCCGGGCTCTATATTCAAGTCCAACATGTTTGTTTCGCGGCGCGTTCGGCAGCTATTCCATCGGCCCTATCGCAGGGTGCGGTAAAGCTGTCTGTATGCCCGGCTCAGCTTTGGCTCTGGCTTTGCATCTGTCCGCCATCCTCGACCTTCACGGTGACCGACAGCGTTTCGCCCGGCGTGCCGATGCGCATGCCTGAAATCGGCGCGGCATCACGATAGCAGAGGCCGGAGGCGACTCTGATGTAACGGGCATCCGGGCAGATCTCGTTGGCGGGATCGAAGCCGACCCAGCCGAGGCCGGGAATATGCGCCTCTGCCCAGGCATGGGTCGCCGCCTGTTCGATCTTTTCCTCCATCATCAAATAACCGGAGATGTAACGCGCCGGCACCTGCAGGGCGCGGGCGGCGGCAATGAAAATATGCGCATGGTCCTGACAGACGCCGCTCTTCCTCTCCAGCGCCTGCTCGGCCGTCGTCTCGGTATTGCTGGTGCCGGGCCTGTAATCGACCGTTTCGTGGATCGCCGCCATCAGCGCATGCATGCGGGCAAGCTCGTTATCGCCACCAACGCCCTTGATCAGTTCCTTCACCAGCTTGCCACCCTTGGTCAGCGGCGTGTCGCGCAGGAAGAGCCAAAGCGGGCAGAAGCCGGTATGCGGGCCGGTGACGCCGTTGTTATCCCCTGTCTCGACCTCGCCTTCGGCGAGGATACGCGTTACGTCCTGCTCGCCTTCCAGCGAGACCAGATTGACGTGATTGCCGTACTGGTCGTCATATTCGACCTCCGGCGTAGCGCCCTCGACCTTCAGGGCCCAACCGAGTACTTTTTGAGTGGCGTTTGTCGGCGGCGTCAGCCGTAGCCGTTGCAGCGAGAATTGCGCTGGTTCGTCGTAGCGGTATTCGGTGAGGTGGCTGATCTTCAGTCTCATATTGTTATCCGCTTATACATAGAACCGGTAGCCGTCGGAAATTTCCGCGCCGAGCTTGTTATTGCGCGAGACGAAATCCTCCAGGAACTCGTGCAGGCCCTGATCCATGATATCCCGGATCGCCCTCGTCTGCAGTGTCGTGCGGATTGAATCCGCGGTATCGTGGGCAGGGAGCCGCGCCTCGTAATCCTGGGCCAGATAGCCGAGATTGCTGACGATCTTCTCGTAGCAATAGGCAAGCGAGCGCGGCATCTGGACATTGAGGGTCAGGAAGTCGGCAATGTTCATTGCCCGGTATTCGCCGTCATAGGCCCAGCTATAGGCACGGTGCGCCGAGACCGAGCGCAGGATCGATTCCCACTGCACATTGTCGAGGGAAGAGCCGACGGCCGAGACTGAGGGCAGCAGCACGTAATATTTTACGTCGAGGATGCGGCTGGTATTGTCGGCCCGCTCGATGAAGGTGCCGATGCGGGCAAAATTATAGAGCTCGTTGCGCAGTGTCGAGCCATGGAAGGCACCGCGAATGAGGCCGGCGCGGCGCTTGATGACATCGATCACCTCTGGCATTTCGGCCGCCTTGACGCGCTTTTCGAGCAGAGACTTCAGGTCGATCCAGCATTCGTTGGTGGCTTCCCAGGTCTCACGCGTCAGCGCCGTGCGCACCATGCGGGCATTGTTGCGGCCGGAATCGATGCAAGACATGACGCTCGACGGATTGGTGCGATCGCGCAGGAGATAGTCGATCGCGTCGGCGTTGGTCAGTTTGTTGTGGCCTTCGTCATAAGCCTCGCGCACGCCCGCACTTTGTAGAACGCCATCCCAATTGTCATCGCCGGTGCTGCTGCGGGTCAGCGACATGCGCAACCCCGCATCGATCAGGCGGGCTATATTTTCGGCGCGCTCGATGTAACGAAACATCCAGTAGAGGCCGTTTGCTGTTCTTCCGAGCATCAGTCCTCCAATACCCAAGTGTCTTTGGTGCCGCCGCCCTGGCTGGAATTGACCACCAGCGAGCCTTGCTTCAGCGCCACGCGGGTGAGCCCGCCCGGAATGATCTGTACCTTGTCGGATACAAGCACATAGGGGCGAAGGTCGACATGGCGCGGCGCGATGCCCTTGTTGACGAGGATCGGCACGGTGGAGAGCGACAGCGTCGGCTGGGCGATGTAATTGTTCGGCTTGGCTTTCAGCTTCTCGGCGAAATCGGCGCGCTCCTTCTTCGACGCCGTCGGGCCGACCAGCATGCCGTAG
This sequence comes from Rhizobium sp. WYCCWR 11128, assembly GCF_013416305.1. Classification (NCBI taxonomy): domain Bacteria; kingdom Pseudomonadati; phylum Pseudomonadota; class Alphaproteobacteria; order Hyphomicrobiales; family Rhizobiaceae; genus Rhizobium; species Rhizobium sp. WYCCWR 11128. The sequence continues at coordinate 107,978 of NZ_JACCEZ010000004.1, read as the reverse complement.
CCGCCGGAGCCGTGCACCTCCTTGACCACGAGCTCTTCCAGGTGTTCCAGCACATATTTCAGGCTGTCGGCTTCCGAACAGCGCCAGGTCGGCACGTTTTCGAGCAGCGCCTTGCGGCCGGTATAGAATTCGACGATCTCGGGCATATAGGAGTAGATCGCCTTGTCGTCGCAAATGCCCGTGCCCGGCGCATTGGCGATGGTGATGTTGCCGGAGCGGTAGACATCCATGATGCCGGGAATGCCGAGCGCGGAATCGGACCGGAAGGTCAGGGGATCGAGGAAGTCGTCGTCGACGCGGCGGTAGAGCACGTCGATCGCTTCGTAACCGCGTGTTGTCCTCATCTTCACCTTGCCGTCGATGACGCGCAGATCCGCGCCCTCGACCAGTTCGACGCCCATCATGTCGGCGAGGAACGAATGCTCGTAATAGGCGGAATTGTAGATGCCCGGCGTCAGCACGGCGACGCGCGGCTTGCCCTTGCAGCCGGGAGGGGCGAGCGAGGCGAGGCTCTGACGCAGCAGATAGGGATAATCCTCGACACGCTGCACCTTGTTCTCGTGAAAGAGCTCAGGGAACATCTGCATCATGGTTTCCCGGTTTTCCAGCATATAGCTGACACCGGAGGGCGTGCGGGCATTATCCTCCAGCACGTAAAACTGGTCCTCGCCGGTGCGCACGATGTCGGTGCCGACGATGTGGGTGTAGACGCCGCCGGGCGGCCGGAAGCCGATCATTTCGGGGATGAAGGTGACGTTGTTTTCGATCAGCTCGCGCGGAACGCGGCCGGCGCGGATGATCTCCTGCTTATGGTAGATATCGTCGAGAAAGGCGTTAAGCGCGATCACCCGCTGCTCGATGCCTTGGGCGAGCTTGCGCCATTCGCGGGCGGAGATGATGCGGGGAATGATGTCGAAGGGGATGAGTTTTTCGGAACTGTCGGCATGGCCGTAGACCGCGAAGGTGATGCCGGTCTTCCGGAAGATGTTTTCCGCATCGCGGGATTTGGCAATCAGATGCGCCCGGTCTTGGCTGTTGTACCACTCGAAGTATTTTTCATAAGGCGGGCGAGAACTTTCGTCCCCGGTAATCATTTCATCAAATGCCAAAGGCTCGGCTCCCCTTTTTTGTTCATTTGAATACAACGCAAATGGCAATGCAAGAACCATGCGCATTTCGAGGAAAAGATTTTGCGCTGCGGGAAACGGGTGAAAATCTGGGCATTTAAAGTGATGCGGTGCGGCATGGCGGATAGTGGATCTCGATGCTTGCGCAAAATCTGAGCATGTGATTGTTTTTCGTTCGGTCTACTGCATAATTTCACCCTTAAATCGACTCCGCTTTAAGGGTGAAATTATGCCGCAATGAAAGTGCTACAACGTCCTTTGCGCCTCTCGAAAAGACGCGCGGCGCTGTAGGCGGTCGAATATGGTCATGCGCGGGCAACCGCCGGCTGGCGCGACCGCCACTGGATCCCTGCCATCAGCGAAATTTCAGATTAGCATCAACGCTTCGCCTTTGACGGCGGCGGCCGGGTAGGGCTATCAGCACGGCACCTCTTCTCTCCCGAGCCGCTCCATGTCCCTCGATCGCCTTGCCCCCGCCGTCTTCGTCCTGCTCTGGTCCACGGGCTGGGTGGTGGCGAAATACGCCTCGCTGCATTCCGAGCCCTTCACCTTTCTTTCGATACGCTACGCGCTGTCGGCGGCGGCATTCCTGGCGCTCTGCCTGGTGGTGCGGGCGCAATGGCCGAGCCGGGCGGCGGCGCTGCGCGCCGTCTATTCCGGCTTCTTCCTGCATGGCTTCTATCTCGCCGGCCTCTGGTGGGCGATCGCCAACGGCGTGCCGGCCGGCATATCCGGCATCATCGCGGCGCTGCAGCCGCTGTTGACGGCGATGGCCGCTCCCTTCCTCATCGGCGAGCGGCTGCAGCAGGCACAGAAACTCGGCCTTGCCCTTGGCTTCGTCGGCATTGCCATCGCCATTTCGCCGAAGCTGCTCGATCCGGCGACCGCCGATCTCACGCATGCCGCCCTGCCGCTGGCGATCAATCTCGTCGCCATGGCGTCGGTCACCTACGGCACGCTCTATCAGAAGAAACACCTGCAAGCCGGCGACCTCCGAACCATCGCGACCCTGCAATATGTCGGCGCGCTGATCCTCACGCTGCCGCTGTCGCTGGTCTTCGAGCATCAGCATTTCGATGGCGCCGCGCAGGCCTATGGCGCGCTGGCCTGGTCGGTCTTCGGTCTATCGATGGGCGGCGTCGGGCTGCTGCTCTATCTGATCCGCCGGGGTCAGGTGTCACGCGCCGCCTCGCTGATCTACCTGATGCCGCCGGCGGTTGCTCTCGAAGCCTTCATCGCCTTCGGGGAACCGCTGACCCTGCCGCTGATCGTCGGCACCGTGGTGGTCGTAACAGGCGTCTATCTCACGAACCGCAAGGCGTTCAGCGAGCATAGGCCTGCGGAGGTTTAGAGCGCCGTGCGGCCTTTCGGACGCCCAAAGGACGCTCTAACTCTTTCAATCCTCGCACCGTGCTTTCCGAAAGAAAGCACGGTGCCCTAGATAACAAAAAGGCCGGAGATCTCCGGCCTTTTTGCTTTTCAGTCGTTCAACGATCAGGCGCGTTCGCGGCGCTGGCCGCCACCGTTGCGGGAGCCGGAGCCACCGCGACGATTGCCGCCGTTGCCGTCGCGGCGCGGTTCGCCGGCCTGGGCCTGCTGCGGGCCGCGGTCCTCGCCATGCTTGCGGGCCGGGCGGCCGTGGGCATGGCGGCTGTTGCCGCGGTGATGACCGCTCGGCTCACCATTGGCATGGGCGCCGTGATGGGCCGGACGCTGCGGCTTTGCAGAGGCGCGGAAATCGGAGGTCGAGGCCAGATCGTTGTCGGGGCCGAGATCCGGGGTCGCTTCACCGCGGCGCTGACCGCGGAAGTCCTCGTTGCGGCTGGTCGGGCGCTCCGGACGCGGACGACGCTCCTCGCCGCCGGCGCGGACTTCGCTGCCTTCACCTTCGCGGCGCGGGCGGCGTTCCTGACGGCTGCCGCGATGCTCGGAGCGATTCTGGTCGCCACGGCCTTCGCCACGACCCTGACCTTCGCGACCCTGGCCGCCATTGCGATTGCGGTTGTTGCCGTTGCCGTTGCCGTTGGCGCGACGGGGGCCGCCGCCGATGTTTGCCGGCGCTTCGCCGCTGGCGACAGTGATGTCGATGCCCATCAGGCGCTCGATATCACGCAGCAGCTTGGCTTCGTCGGGAGCGCAGAAAGCGATGGCGATGCCGTCGCGGCCGGCACGCGCCGTGCGGCCGATGCGATGCACATAGGCGTCGGGCACTTCAGGCAGGTCGTAGTTGTAGACGTGGCTGACGGCCGGAATGTCGATGCCGCGGGCGGCGACGTCGGTGGCGATCAGCGTCTTGATGCTGCCGTCGCGGAAGGCCTTCAGCGCCCGCTCGCGCTGACCCTGGCTCTTGTTGCCGTGGATCGAGGCGACGGAATAGCCGATGTTTTCGAGATGCTTCATCAGCTTCTCGGCACCGTGCTTGGTGCGCAGGAAGACCATGGCGCGGCCATCGGGGTTTTCGGTCAGCGACTTGCGGAGCAGCTCCGTCTTGTCGTTCTTGCCGGCGACGAAATGAACGTACTGCTCGACCTTGTCGGCAGCCTTACCTGGAGGCGTGACTTCGACCTTGACGGGATCGACGAGATATTCGCCGGCAAGATCGGCGATCGCCTTCGGCATGGTCGCCGAGAACAGCATGGTCTGACGCTTTTTCGGCACCATCTTGGCGATCTTGCGCAGATCGTGGACGAAGCCGAGGTCGAGCATCTGGTCGGCTTCGTCGAGCACGAGATAGCGAACGGCAGTCAGCGTGATCGCGCGGCGATTGATGAGGTCGAGCAGCCGGCCGGGCGTGGCGACGAGAATATCTGTGCCCTTTTCAAGCTGAAGCTGCTGCTTGTTGATCGAGACGCCGCCGACGACGACATTGATGCGCAGCGACGACTTGCGGATGAATTTCTTCAGGCTCTCGGCGATCTGGTTCACCAGTTCGCGGGTCGGCGCAAGGATCAGCGTGCGCGTCGTGCGGTTGTCGGGGCGCCGTTCATCGGCGAGCAGCTTTTCGATAAGCGGCAGTCCGAAAGCAGCGGTCTTGCCGGTGCCGGTCTGGGCAAGGCCGATCAGGTCGCGGCCTTCGAGGAGGAGAGGAATGGCATGTTCCTGGATCGGCGTCGGCGTTTCGATGCCGAGCTGGAACAAAGTAGCGACGATCGGCTTGGAGACACCAAGCGATTCAAAATTAGTCAAGGTATAACCTTTCGGGGCGCCACAATGACTATCGCCGGAACGCACCATGCGATCCGGTTTCATTCTGGCGTCAAGAACCCCGCGTGAAGTGGGAACTTGTGAGTTGGAAAAAGCTTTCCAGCGCTTCTGGCCGCTCATGGGAGTGCGGCGCTCTATCGAAATGCGCTTTTGTCCCTTCTTCCTGCATCTGTATTTTTCAGCAGGGGCACGCTCACGCGGCGGCCGGAAGGGTGAAAGCTGACCCGCATTTGGGCTAGTTCGCGTGGAAAGTCAAGTGCGGTGCACAAGAAAGCCTCAGCCTTGGTCAGGTGAGGGCATGACGAGGACGAAGCTTTGCGATGCGGTCTCCGCGCCGTTGACGAGGATGGCGATGCGATGTTCGCCTGGATAATAACGCCGCGTCGTGATCGGCCGCATGGCGTGGCGACGCTCAATTGTATGGCTTTGCCCCGGAGCGAGCATTATCGCCTTGCACTTGAACACCTTGGGTGAGAGCGAACCGTCGCTCTTCACATGGTGAACGGCGTAGTCGATCATCAGCGACTGCGCTCGCTCGCCTGCATTCGTCACCCGGATTTCGAAATCCAGCCCTTCGCCGAACATCACCTCGCCGTTTACGAGCCGCAGTTCGCACTCGAGCGAATCGCTGGCGGCGAAGCCGAAATTGGCGAGCGCCTGCGCGTGGCCGTTCTTCAGCAGCGTGCGCGAGGCATGTTTCAGCAGCCAGCGGCGTTCGGAGGAAGCGCCGTCGATATGGCCGGCGATGAAGGCGGCGACCAGATCGGGGTGATCCTTGGCGACATCGTTCAGGCTGTTGGCCACGGATCGGCGCACATAATCCTCCGGATCATCCATCAGCGCGGTCAGGATGGGCAGGATCGGCGCCGGATCCTTCACGAGCTGCGGCAGGCGCATCGCCCAGGGCAGGCGCGGCCGCGTTCCCTCGCTCGCCAGCCGGCGCACATGCTGGTCGGGATCGTCGACCCAGCCTGAAACGATGGCCAGCGCGCGCTGCTGGTCGCGGTGGATAAAGGGGCGGATGCCGAATTCGGCGGTGAAATGCGGCGTCAGCGCCTTCAGGAGATCGAGACCGAGATCGAAGTGATCAAGGCCGCGTGCGGCGATGAACTGATTGACTGGCAGCAGCATCCAGCCTGAGAGCCCCGGCCTGCCGGCGGCGGGCAGGCTGGCCTTGAGAATGGCTGCGGCCTCCCGGAAATCACCGGGAAGCGTGGCAAACAGCGCGTCGCGGATCAGCGCCGACCGCTCCATCAGCTCCAGCGCGGAGAGGCCCTCGGTCGCCAGCGTCACGAAGCGGTTTTTATCGAAGATCTGCGCGTTGCCGGCAATACGATCGGCCATATCGCCGACCAATGTTTCATGCAGCAAGTTCTTGAGCGGTTCCGGCATGCTGGTCCTTCCTCTTTATGCGACCACCGCATGCCGGCCGAATGAGGGCAGCATGGTCTGCGAAACATCTGGCGATTTGCTATCGGAGAATAGAGTGATCGCACCCACTCGAGCAATCGTGTGCAGATAGTGGGGGTATGCGTGTGGCGCGAGCTTTAGCGTATCGGTGCCGTCGATTTCCTTGGAATAAGGGTTGGGGCCGAGATCCGAATACGCTCGTCGGCAGGACTGTTGTCACCGGCAAGAAGATCAAGGGCGTTTGACGCAATTTGCTCGAACGGCACCCGCAACGTCGTCAGCGGCGTGGGGAGGTGGCTGACAATCGGAATGTCGTTATAGCCTACGATCGAGATGTCCTGCGGCACGGAAAGGCCAAGTTTCGTCAGTCCCGACAAGGCGCCGATGGCAGTATTGTCGTTTACGGCGAAAACAGCGGTTGGGCGCGGACTAAGACGCATCAGGGTTTCGACGGCTACCGCACCGGACTCAATGCCGAATGTCGAGGGAATGATGTATGAGGGATCTGCATTCAGTCCAGCCTCTTCCAGGGCGTGGCGGAAACCCTCCACGCGGCCTCGCGAACTGGAGGCATAGGATGGACCGGCAATGACGCCAATTTTGCGATGGCCGAGATCGAGGAGATGGCGGGCCGCGAGGTAACCACCGAGCCTGTCATCGCCGACCGACGAGAGGCTGTGGCCATCCGTCCGGAGGGCCAGGACATAGGGAATACCGCGTTTTGCCAGCTCGTCCGGAAAGTCATCGTCTTCCCGCGCCGTCGAAAGAATCAATCCATCGACACCGCGCTTCAGCAGAGACTCGGCCGCAAGCCGGTCTGCCTTTGGCTTGTCGTCGGTCGTTGCGACAATCGCGAAGCGGCCACTACGGTTGCAGGCCTTGGCCAGTGCTTCGTAAAGCATGGCCATGACCGTATCCGTCAGCCTGGGCACGATCACCCCGATTGTCATTGTGTTGCCACGCCTAAGGCTCGCTGCGGAAACGTCCCGAACGTATCCCAGCTCTTCGGCAACCTTGCGCACGCGACGCGCGGTCTCGCTGTCGGAGCGGGGAAGCCTTTCGTCGAGAATGCGGGACACGGTAGACTTGGAGACACCGGCTGCGGCAGCGACGCCGTGAATAGTGACACGGGTCTGCCCCTGAACTTCATCCGTCTTTGAATTCATTGAGCCTTTTCCATTCGAGTCGGCATTGAGCCGCCGCTCTCCAGCATGCCTCAAAAAAGATATTGACTCCAGAGAATTCGAGAACGATAGTGGGAACGTTCCCGTAAACGATCCTATACCGATCGCGAGCGAACCGCGATTGCACGAAGGAGGAGACCAATATGCAACCGATGGATATGCGCGGGCTGAGCCCGGCCCCCGTTACCGCTTTCACCCGCGACGGTGAAATTGATCACAAAGCCAATGCCAAAATCGCCAAATGGCTGGTCTCGATGGAAGGCGTCAAAAGCCTCGTCATCCTCGGCCATGCCGGCGAGGGCACCTTCCTCACGGAAGAGGAGCGCCTTGCTCTCATCCGCACCTATGTCGAAGCGGTCGACGGTGCCGTTCCGATCATTGCCGGGATTACCGGTGAAGGCACGAGGGTCGCCGCTGAAGAGGCCAGGAAATGCAAGGCGGCTGGTGCCACCGGCGCACTCGTCTATCCGAACCACGGCTGGCTGCGTTTCGGCTTTCAGAAGGGAGCGCCTCAGGATCGCTACAAGGCAATCTGGCAGGAGTCTGGCCTCCAGTGCATCCTGTTCCAATATCCCGACGCCACCAAGGCATCATACGATCTCGATACACAGCTTGCGATTGCCATACAGGAAGGCGTCGTCGCCACCAAGAACGGCGTGCGCAATATGAAGCGCTGGTATGTCGAAATTCCGGAGCTGAAGAAGGCCAATCCAAAGCTGCAGGTTCTGAGCTGCCATGATGAATGGCTGCTGCCAACCATGTTCGATGTCGACGGTCTGCTCGTCGGTTATGGCAATATCGCGCCGGAACTGCTGATCGACCTGATCAAAGCTGGCAAGGCGCAGGACTATCCGGAAGCGCGCAAGATCTTCGAACGCCTTCTTCCGGTGACGCGTGCCGTCTATCACCGCGGCTCTCACATGGAAGGCACCGTGGCCCTGAAACTCGGCCTTGTCCACCGTGGTATCCTTGATCACGCCACGATCCGCGAGCCGCTGAAGAACCTTGGCGAAAAGGCCGAAGCAGAGATCTTTGCTGCCTTCGACGCCGCCGGTATTGGCCGCGTTGACCAGTTGCTGGCTGCCGAGTGACCTCTTGACGCCCCTGCGCAGGTCGCAGGGGCGCATTCCGAAGGGAGGAGGAAACCATGGAAACCCGCCGAGGCAGACTTGAACGTCTTTGAAGGCCATTGCTCTGACAGGACGAACTGACGCGCAGTAGCAACCATCAAGCAGGAGCGCCCCTGGCCGGGAGAGTGGTAGGCCACGGGGCGAGAAGGAGGAACCAATGAATGTCATGCAGCCAATGCCGGCTGAGACGGCGACTGTCGCTGATCCTCAGGCCGAAATCAGCGCTCGTCTGGAGCGCCTTCCCATCACCCGCGAGGTATTCTGGGCGCGCAATATCGTCGGCGCCGCAACGTTCTTCGACGGCTACACGGTCATCGCCATCGCTTATGCCATGCCCGTCCTCGTGCGCGAGTGGGGCCTGACCCCTTCACAGACAGGCATGATCCTGTCGATGGGCTATCTGGGGCAGTTGATCGGTGCGATCCTGTTTGGCTGGCTCGCCGAGAAGATCGGCCGGCTGAAAGTTCTTCTGTTCACCATCCTGCTCTTCGTCAGTATGGATGTCGCATGCCTGTTTGCTGCCGGGGCCGGCATGATGATGGCCTTCCGTTTCGTCCAGGGGATCGGCACCGGCGGCGAGGTCCCGGTCGCCAGCGCCTATATCAACGAGTTGATCGGATCGAAGGGGCGCGGCAAGTTCTTCCTCCTCTATGAGGTCATGTTCCTGCTGGGCCTCGTCGGCGCCGGGCTGATCGGCTACTTCTTGGTGCCGGTTTACGGCTGGAAGGCGATGTTCGTCGTCGGTCTCGTTCCCGCAATCATCATGGTTCCTCTGCGCTGGTTCCTGAAGGAATCACCGCGTTGGCTAGCTGCCAACGGCCGCTATGGCGAAGCAAACGCTATCGTCACCCGCATGGAAGAAAGTGCTCGTGCAGCCGGCAAGGAATTGCCCGAACCGAAGCTCATCCAGGCGCCGGTCCGCCGCAAGTCGGACTGGCGCGAGCTCTTCCAGGGCATTTACCTGAAGCGGACGCTTTCCATCTGGGCCATGTGGTTTACCGCCTATACGGTTGCCAACGGTACGATCACCTGGCTGCCGACCCTGTATCGACAGGTCTTCAACCTCCCGCTTCAAACCAGCATCTTTTATGGGTTCCTGACGTCGGTCGGAGGCGTGATCGCCGCCGTCATCTGCGCGCTGCTCATCGACAAGGTGGGACGCAAGCGCTGGTACACCGGTGCGCTGCTTCTCGCTCCCGTGCCGTTGCTGGCTCTGGCATGGCTCGGCGCGACCTCTCCCATCCAGGTCTTGGTTCTAGCCGGCCTCGCTTATGCGATCGTCCAGACCGTCACATTCTCCCTTTACCTGTACTCGGCAGAGATCTATCCGACGCGCCTCAGGGCATTGGGAACCGGAACCGGCAGCGCCTGGCTTCGCCTGGGATCATCGGCCGGCCCGATCCTCGTCGGTACGGTGATGTCTTCCATGGGCATCCAGTATGTCTTTGCGAGCTTCGCAGCCATTCTGATCGTCGGTGCAATCATCACGATGTTGTTTGCGATAGAAACCAAGGACCGCGTACTGGAGGAGCTTTCTCCGTAACGATTGAAAATACGGTCTGATCGACTTTGAGCTGGCGGATGAAAATCCGCCAGTTTCATTTGGTCGTCGTTGAGGGCACTGGGTCGGCGCCGCCGGGAGGTCAAGCGGCGCCGGATGCGGTTTTCCTATTCCGGGCAGACTTTGACGCGATAAGGCTCGCCCCAGCGATCGTGCCGCCATTCGATATGGCAATAGGACGGCCGGTAATAGGTCCTATAGACGGGATAGGGGCGATAAACAGGATAGGCAGGGTAAACAGGGTAAGCGGGACGGGCGGCCTCCGACAGCAGGGCGCCGCCGACGACGCCGGCGGCAAGGCCGCCCCAGAAGGCATCGCGTGGACGGGCATCGGCAGTGGTGGCGGTGGCGAGCGAGGCGCCGGCAAAGGTCAGCGCAATCAGGCCCGTCGCCATGGTTTTATGAAGAACGGACATGGTATTTTCCTTTCATGGGCATGGCTTCCATAAAGCCATGCCGCAGACTCGGCCCGGATCGCGGCGGCGCAATGGCCGCGCAAGCGCTTTCGGCATTAAATTTTCGTCATGATTTCAACGGATCCCGACGTCGAAAGGATTTATGGCGGGCGTCCTTTCAGTCTCGTGCAAGCCGGGGCTGGTAATCTCAAATTATCTTCAGCTTGGTGAGCTGGCTCCTAAAATTCCGCTGTCGAAATTTATGGTTAAAACCTTGTTAAAAGCCTTGGCGTTATAGTTTTTGTAGTCGATATTTCATTTATTGCGGGAGCGATATTTTTTGAAATCAGCCGGGGAACTTCTGGAGTTGGCTTGCCGCCGGATCGCTGATCTGGATACCCCGGCCTATGTCAAGAACAGCGAGCTGCGTTATATCGCCGTCAACGAGGCTTATGCCCGCTTTCTAGGCCGCGAGATCTCCGATTTCATCGGCAGGCGCAGCCGCGAGCTTCTCGACCGTCCCGAGGAAGAGGAGCGCGAGGACAAGGAACGCCGCGCGCTGGTGTTCGGCACCGAGGAAAACGCCATCTGCTTCGATGCGGCGGGTGTCGGCCATGAACGCATCCAGATCGAAAGTTTTTCGCCGTCACCGGACCGGGCTTATGTGCTCGGCATTTTCGAAGTGCGAGCGCCGCCGCGCCGGGCCGCGGACGATAGCGCCGCCGCCGCCGATTTCGCCCGCGTGCGCGAGGCGCTGGAACAGCTCGACCAGCCGATCGGCATCTTTGCCGAAGATGGCCGGCCGCTGGTCGTCAACGCCGCCTATCGCAACGGCGCAAAGCCTGCGGCTGTCGGCGACACGGCCTGGCACGAGAGCGTCAATGAGCTCGACCTGCTGCGGACCATCCTAGAGGACCTCCCGGTCGCAGCCTTCGTGCGCGACGAGAAGCATCGCCTCGTCTACGCCAACCAGTATTACGAGACCTTCAGCGGCCATAGCCGTTCCCGGGTCCTTGGGATGACCGAACACGAAATGTTCGGTCCGGACGGGGGCGAGGCGATCTACCAGGAAAACCTGCTGGCGTTGGAGGGAGGCAAGTCGAAGGAGATCGAAAGCCTGCTGCCGAGCAAGGAGGGCCATATCTATTCCGTCCTCTCGCGCGTCAACCGCGTCGTGACAGCGGATGGTCGGCCCTATGTCGTCGGCTCTTTTTCGGACATCTCGCCACTCAAGGAACGAGAGAAGGCGCTGATCGAGGCGCAGAAGCACGAAGAGGTGCTGCACCGGGATATAGAGAATATCCTGCGCTCGCTTCCGATCGGCGTGCTGATCCTCGATAACGATCACCGGATCCTCTCCGTCAACGACGAGTTCTACAGCATCTGGGAGTTGCCGCTCGACGATCCCTTCGACGGCCGCCCCTTCATCGACGTCATCCGCCGCAATTATGAGCTCGGTCGCTACGACGGCACGCAGACGCCCGAGGAGATCTACGCTTTCCGCAAGCACCTGTTCGAAACCGAGGAGCCCGAGCCGATCGAGCTTGGCTGGGCGGGTGGCAAATCCGTCATCTTCGATAGCCGCCGTATCTCGAACGACCGGATTCTGCTCACCTATGCCGACATCACGGCCGTGCGTGAGCGGGAAAATGAAGTCCACGAGGCCCGCGCCGCGCTGGAACATCTCGGCGAGTTGATGCGCGACGCGACACACGCCATGCCGCAGGGCCTGGCCATCGTTCAGGACGGCATCATCAGGATGTCCAACGAGGCGCTTTCTGACATCCTGCAGATTCCGGCCAGCTATCTCGAGCCTGGCGAGGGCTGGATTGGCATGTTCGAATTTTGCGCGGCGCGTGGCGATTTCCACGATGCGGCCGCCGAAATCCTGCAGGGCTGGCGCGACAATATCGCTGCCAGGCTGCCGATTTCCACCGTCTTCCATGTCGGCGGCGAGCGCTGGGTGAACATGGATGCGACGGTCAGCAAGGGTCAGCACTGGGTGGCGCTTTTTACTGACGTCACCGAACTCAAGAGCCGCGAAGAGGAGCTGCGCCTGCTGCTGTCGCGCGCCGAAGCCGCCGATCGCGCCAAATCCGAATTCCTCGCCAATATGAGCCACGAGATTCGTACGCCGATGAACGGCGTGCTCGGCATGGCGGAGCTGCTCGCTAAGACCAACCTCGATACGCGCCAGAAGACCTTCGTCGACATCATCGTCAAATCGGGCAATGCGCTGCTGACGATCATCAACGATATCCTCGACTTCTCGAAGATCGACGCCGGGCAGATGAAACTGCGCAAAGCCGCCTTCGACATCACCGAAGCGGTGGAGGACGTGGCGACACTCTTGTCCTCGCACGCCGCCGAGAAGAACATCGAGCTCCTGGTGCGAGCCGCGCCCGACCTGCCCGCCGCCGTGATCGGCGACGCCGGGCGTTTCCGCCAGATCGTCACCAATCTCGTCGGCAACGCCGTCAAGTTCACCGAGCGCGGCCATGTCTTCGTCGATGTCGGCTTCCAGCCGGCCGCCGGCGGCGAGATCACGGCGAGCATCCGCATCGAGGATACCGGGATCGGCATCCCGTCGGAGAAGCTTGAATCGGTCTTCGACAAATTCTCGCAGGTGGACGCCTCATCGACCCGGCGGCATGAGGGAACCGGCCTCGGTCTTGCGATCACGGCCGGGCTTGTCGACCTTTTCGGCGGTTATCTCAACGTCGAGAGCGAATGGGGCAAGGGCTCGGTCTTCACCGTCAACCTGCCGTTTGCGGTCGCGGCTGCCCGCCTTGAGCCGAAGCCGTTGCCGATCAACGTGCAGGGCGCGCGTATCCTCGTCGTCGACGACAATGAAGTGAACCGGCGCATCCTGACCGAGCAGCTGTCGCTCTGGGGCTTCGACGGCGTGGCCGCAGAAGGCGGCGGTACCGGGCTTGCGATCCTGGAAGCGGCGGCCGGCCTCGGCGTTACCGTCGATGCCGTCGTGCTCGACTATCACATGCCTGATATGAACGGCGCCGATGTCGCGCGCCGGCTGCGCGCCGACCCTCGCTTCGTCGAACTGCCGATCATCTTCCTGACGTCGATGGATATTTCGGGCACCGAAAAGGAATTCGCGGCGCTGAACGGCCACGCGCATCTGATGAAGCCGGCGCGCGCCAACGTGCTGCGCAACACCGTCGTTGAAGTAGTGCGCGCCAGCCGCGTCAAGCAGGCTTCCGAGGCCGAGATTGCCCGGCTGCAGACGGAAGTGGCCGTGCCGGCGCCTGCGCCGCAGAAACGGGCCGCTGAATTCGTCGACGTGCTCGTTGCCGAGGACAACGAGGTCAACCAGATCGTCTTCACCCAGATCCTGCAAGGCACGGGTCTTTCCTTCCTCGTCGTGGACAATGGCGAGGAAGCAGTCGCCGCCTGGGAGCGGCATACGCCGCGCATCATCATGATGGACGTCTCAATGCCCGTCATGAACGGCCATCAAGCCACCCAGACGATCCGCGAACGCGAAAAGGGGCAGGGGCACCGGGTGCCGATCATCGGCGTTACCGCCCATGCGCTCGAAAGCGACCGCGAACTCTGTCTCGATGCCGGCATGGACGACTACATGTCGAAGCCGATCAGCCCCGAACTGCTCGAGGAAAAAATCCGCCAGTGGCTCGGAACGAGCGAGCAACTGCCGGAGCGCACCAGCTACTGATCTCCGGATAATTTTTATGAACGGCGATGGTTAGTGGGTAGCGCTTCAGCGCCCAATATTTTTACGCCGCAGAGCATTTCGCGCTTGCCGGCAAAGCCCTTGCGGCGCTCAACGGCAAAACCTGCGGCGATGAGGTTACGGCGCACGAAGCCGGCCGCCGCATAGGTGGCGAAGGTGCCACCGGCTGCGCTTTTCTCGCAGACGAGCCGCATCAGTTGCTCCGACCACATATCGCTGTTGCGCGACGGGGCGAAGCCGTCGAGATACCAGGCGTCGAAGCCTTCTTCGGCTGCCGCGACGCCGTCCAAGGCATGACCGCAGACCACGCTGAGCCTCGTCTGGGCATCGAGATCGAGCTCAACGATGCCATCAGGCGCTTGCGGCCACGCCGCTGTCAGCGCTTCGCGTTCGGCATCGATCTCCGGCCAGTGCGACAGCGCCCGGCCGATTTCTTCGCCGCGCATCCGGTGGAGTTCGAAGGAGATGAAATGCAGGTGCTGGCCGTCTGCACGGTGGAGTTTCCATTGCCGCCAGGTCTCGGCGAAGTTCAGGCCGGTTCCGAAGCCGAGTTCTCCGATCAGGAATGCCTGCCGCCCGTTCCAGCGCTCCGGCAGGCCGTTGCCGGCGAGAAAAACATGGCCGCATTCCAGCCGCCCGTCGGTCTGGCAATAAAAATGATCGCCAAATGCGGTGGAATAGGGCATATCGCCGTCGCGCCATTCGAGCGGCTGCGGCGCGCCCGCGCCAATCTGATCGGGGTTCACGTCTGTCATGGAAAAAGCCGATAGTCCTCAGCCGGTCTCAGGTCAATCGTCCTCAGAATTGCTGATCGTCGGCGGCGGCATCATGGGTCTCTGGGCGGCCGTCCATGCCGAGCGCCGGGGCATCCGGACTCTTGTCAGTGACGCAGGCAGATTGGGCGAAGGTGCAAGCGGCGGCCTGCTGGGCGCGCTGATGCCGCATATGCCGGACCGGTGGTCGGAGAAGAAGCAGTTCCAGTTCGATGCGCTGGTCTCGCTCGAAACCGAGATCGCCGCGCTCGAAGCCGAGACCGGACTTTCTGCCGGCTACCGCCGTTCCGGACGGCTGATCCCGCTGCCGAAGCCCCATCTCAACACAATAGCGCGCGGCCATTTCGAGGACGCCGAACGCCATTGGCGGGCGGGCGAACGTCGCTTCCACTGGCATGTGGTCGACGGGCCTGATGTAGACGGTTGGATCGAGGCGTCTGCCGGCGAGAGCGGCTTCGTGCATGACACGCTCGCCGCCCGCGTTGCTCCCCGCTTGCTGGTCGCAGCGCTCATCGCCTTCCTGCGGCGGGCAAAGCATGTTCGCATCCTGGAGCATGCGACGGTTGCCGGCCTCGATCCCGATTGCGGTACGGCCGAAATCAACGGCGAAACCATTGTTTTCAGTCACTGCATCCTGGCTGCCGGCCATCAGTCCTTTCCGTTGTTGCAAGGTCTGACGCCGGGGCTGAAACAACCGCTCGGCCAGCCGGTCAAGGGGCAGGCGGCATTATTGAAAGCCGATATCGACCCGGCGCTGCCGACGATCTTCCTCGACGGGCTCTATGTCGTCGCGCATGAGGGCGGGCACGCGGCAATCGGAAGCACCAGCGAGAACCGCTTTGACGATCCTACATCCACCGACGTCCAGCTCGACGTGCTGATCGAGGTGGCACGGGGCATCGTACCGACGCTTCGCGACGCCCCTGTTATCGAGCGCTGGGCCGGGCTTCGCCCGAAGGCGATCGATCGGGATCCGATGATCGGCCGCCATCCCGACCACCGGCGCCTGATCGCGCTGACCGGCGGCTTCAAGGTCAGCTTCGGCCTCGCCCACCGGCTGGCGGAGGCGGCGATATGTATCGCAGGCGATACAGACTGCGGATTTTTGCTGCCGGAAAGCTTCGCAATTTCAAGCCACATCGCGGCGGCTTCACGTTAAACGTGAATTAGACGCCGCTGCGTTTCGTTATTCTGTCATGCAAATCACCTATCTGCTTGCGCATCGACAGCGCCGGATCTGAACGGTGCTCACTTCCTTGATGGAGGAAATTGCATGCGCTATGCCATTTGCTTCACGCCTCCGGCGAGCGACCCGTTGTCGCTCGTGGCCGCCAATTGGCTTGGCCGAAACGTGTTTTCGGGCGATATGATGGAGCCTCCGGCAGTTCGTGGCCTCGGTATTCACGAGATCGCCTTCCATACCGCCGTGCCGCGGCGCTACGGCTTTCACGGTGTTTTGAAGGCGCCCTTTCATCTGTCCCACGACATGCCCGAATCGCAACTCCTGCGCGATCTGATGCGTTTTTCCGGGACCTTCGTTCCCTTTCAGATTCCGCGTATCGAAGTCGCCCGGCTCGGCAATTTCTACAGCCTGCTGCCGAGCACTCCCTGCGAGCAGATCCAGTATCTCGCCTCGGCGATCGTGCAGGAATTCGATCGTTTTCGCGCACCGCTCAGCGAGGCCGAGATCGAACGCAGCGATCCGGACGGGCTGTCGGCGACGCAATTTTCCAATCTGCATCGCTGGGGCAATCCCTATGTGATGGAGGAGTTCCGCTTCCATATGCCTGTGACAGGCCCCGTCAACGCGATCGACATGCCGCGCATCGAGCCGGTGTTGCGGACGATCTTCGAGCCTGTCCTCTGCGAACCTGTAATGGTTTCCAACGTTGCCCTGATGATCGAAGAGGGCACTGGCGGTCCTTTCCGCGTTCACTCGCTGCATCCGATGGGCAAGGTCAGCGCGCGCAAAATCGCTTGAATCTGCTGATGAGCTAAAGGCTTGTGCCGTAAACGCAAATCCGGCCGAGCAGTTTCCGTCTCGACATTCCGGCTGCGGATGCTACCGTTCCCCGTCTTTTCAGAAGGTGATTTGATGGTATCCGAGACTTATCCGCGCAATCTCGTCGGTTACGGGCGTCTGACGCCCGATCCGAAATGGCCGGACGAGGCACGCGTCGCCGTGCAGTTCGTCGTCAACTACGAGGAGGGCGGCGAAAGCTCGATCCTCGACGGAGATCCGGCTTCCGAAAACCTGCTGTCGGAGATCGTCGGAGCGGCCGCCTGGCCAGGGCAGCGCAACCTCAACATGGAATCGATCTATGAGTATGGTTCGCGTGCCGGCTTCTGGCGGCTCTGGCGAATGTTCACCGATCTTAAGGTGCAGGCGACCGTCTACGGCGTGACGCTGGCGATGGCCCGCAACCCCGAGGCCGTCGCTGCGATGAAGGAGGCCGGCTGGGAGATCGCCAGCCACGGCTACCGCTGGCTGGAATATAAGGATTTTCCCGAAGATCTGGAGCGCAAGCATATCCTCGAAGCCGTGCGCCTGCACACCGAACTCACCGGCGAGCGGCCCTACGGCATGTATCAGGGCAAGCCTTCCGACAATACGCTTCGGCTGGTGCAGGAGGAGGGCGGTTTCCTCTATTCCTCCGATTCCTATGCCGATGACCTGCCCTATTGGGTGAAGGGCGTCGACGGGAAACCCTTCCTGATCATCCCCTATACGCTCGAAACCAACGACATGCGTTTTGCGACGCCGCAGGGCTTCAATGCCGGCGATCAGTTCTTCACCTATCTGAAGGACGCTTTCGACACGCTTTATGAGGAAGGCAAGGCGGGCAGCCCGAAGATGATGTCGGTCGGATTGCATTGCCGCCTCGTCGGACGTCCCGGCCGGGCGGCAGCGCTGAAGCGCTTCATCGAATATGTGCTGAAGCATGACAAGGTCTGGATTCCGCGCCGCATCGAGATCGCCGAGCATTGGCACAAGCATCATCAGCCGGAAGCGCTCTGATGATGTCGCGCGAGGATTTCGTCTCCCGCTTCGGCGGCGTCTTTGAACATTCGCCTTTCATCGCCGAGCGCGCCTATGACGCCGGCCGGGTGCCGGAGCCGCTGTCGGCGGCCGGCGTGCATGCGTCGCTAACCGCTGTCTTCCAGGCGGCAAGCCCGCAGGAGCGCCTCGGCGTGCTCAGCGCCCATCCTGACCTTGCCGGGCGCCTCGCGATAGCGGGCGAACTCACCGAAGACAGCCGGAAGGAGCAATCCGGCGCCGGTCTCGACCGCCTGACCCCGGCCGAACATGCCCGCTTCACCGAACTCAATTCGGCCTATGTCGAAAAATTCGGCTTTCCCTTCATCATTGCGGTCAAGGGGCTCGGCAAGGACGATATCCTGTCGGCCTTCGAAACACGGATCGGCAATGGCAGGGACGAAGAATTTGCGACCGCGACGGCGCAAGTCGAGCGGATCGCGCTGCTGCGCCTGACGACGATGCTGCCGGAGGCTGAATGAACGAGCGGCGCGCGATCGACTATCTCAATGAGATGTATGAGGCGGCATCCGAAGCGCTGTCTTTCGTCGGCGGAATGGATGGGGCGGCGTTCGCCGGGGACAAGCTCACTTTCAAGGCGGTCACCTTTTGCCACTTCACCATCGGTGCCGCGGCATCCCGCTTGCTGGTGACTCATCCGGAATTTGCGACCGAGCATCCCGATCTGCCGTGGACGAAAATCTGCGGCACGGGCAACCGTATCCTCGACGGCGTCTTCGATCTCGATCCTTCCGACATC
The DNA here is from genome assembly GCF_013416305.1 of Rhizobium sp. WYCCWR 11128. Taxonomy (NCBI): domain Bacteria; kingdom Pseudomonadati; phylum Pseudomonadota; class Alphaproteobacteria; order Hyphomicrobiales; family Rhizobiaceae; genus Rhizobium; species Rhizobium sp. WYCCWR 11128. The sequence continues at coordinate 89,685 of NZ_JACCEZ010000004.1, read as the reverse complement.
TGGGAGGCGACGTATCGCACGCTGCCGGAGCTTCTTTCCGCGATCGATGCCATCCGTCACTGGCATGCCGAAGGTGAGTGAGCGATTGCCCCCACGTCTCGACATCCGTCCGCTTACGAGATCCGCCTTTGCTCCCTTCGGCGAGGTGATCGAAGCCGATCCCGCCTCGATGCGGCTCATCAATGGCGGCACGACGGAGCGTTTCCATGCGCTCGCCGCCACCGAGGCGACGGGCGAGGGTGCGCGCGTCATCATTAACCTCTTTCGCGGCCAGCCGCGCAGCTTCCCCTATGAAGTCACCATGATGGAGCGCCATCCTTTCGGCAGCCAGAGTTTCTCGCCGGTCTCGGGCCGTCCTTTTCTCGTCGTCGTCTCCGAGGACGAAAGCGGCCGCCCGGGCAGGCCGCAGGTGTTTCTGGCGCGCGGCGACCAGGGCGTGAACTATCGCCGCAACGTCTGGCATCATCCGCTGATGGCGCTCGGTGAAGCCTCAGATTTCCTGGTCGTCGATCGTGACGGGCCAGGCAATAATCTGGAAGAATACTTCTTCGAAACCCCTTATATCATTAAAGAGCCAGCCCCATGACCGGACTGACCACACATGTTCTCGACACCGCTCTCGGTAAGCCGGCCGAAGGCTTGAGGATCGATCTTTTCCAGCTCGACGGCGAGATCCGCAGGCATCTGAAGACGGTGGAGACCAATGCCGACGGCCGGGTTGATGGCGGCCCCATCCTCATTGGCGAAAATTTTCGGGCCGGCACCTATGAACTGGTCTTCCACGCCGGCGATTATCTGAGGGCCAGCGGCACGCCGTTGCCGCATCCCGCCTTCCTCGATCTCGTACCGATCCGCTTCGGTATTGCCGACGTCACGGCGCATTACCATGTGCCGCTGCTGATTTCGCCCTATGGCTATTCCACCTACCGAGGGAGTTAAAAAATGCGGTTTGCGGCAATTGCCGATATCCACGGCAACCATCTGGCGCTCGAGGCCGTGCTTGCGGATATTCGTGCGCAGGAGATCGATGAGATCGTCAATCTCGGCGATTTCTTCAGCGGCCCGCTCGAGGCCGGCAAGACGGCAGACTTGCTGATGCCGCTCGGGTTGACGTCGATCCGCGGCAATCACGACCGCTATCTGATCGAGCAGGATCCGGCGGCAATGCATGCTTCGGATGCGGCCGCGTACGGTCAATTGTCGTCGTCTCATCTTAATTGGATTCGAAACCTGCCGTTCGATACCATCTATCGCGGCGAAGTCTATCTCTGCCACGCGACGCCGAAGGATGACAATCTCTACTGGCTGGAATCGGTCTCGCCGGAGGGCGTCGTCTTCCTGAAACCGATCGAAGCGATCGAGGCGCTGGCCGAAGGCATCGACCTGCCGCTGATCCTCTGTGGCCACAGCCACATTCCCCGCGCTGTGCGCCTCTCCGATGGCCGCCTGATCGTCAATCCAGGCAGCGTCGGCTGCCCGGCCTATGACGACGAACTGCCCTATTACCACAAGGTGGAAGCCGGCCATCCGCTGGCGAGTTATGCCATTCTGGAAAAGGCAGCGGGCGGATGGACATGGCAGTTCCGAACCGTCGCCTATGACCATATGGCGATGTCGGCACTGGCCGCCGAAAGGGGCCGTGCCGACTGGGCAGGCGCGCTGGCAGCGGGTTGGGTGAGATAGAGCATGATGCCCGAAAAGTGTGAGCAGTTTTCGGGCGACATCATCCTATTCTAGTCCAGACCCGCTTGCGCGGCGATCAGTCCTTCTTTGGTACCGGCTTCGGCGCCGGAGGGATGATCGTTTGTGTCGGGGCTACGGTCGGTGTTGCCGGCTTTGCCGGGGCTGCCGCGGGCGTTGCCGGTCTTACCGGTTTTGCGCCATCGAGATTTCCAAGAAGGGATGAGATGGCATCGTCGCCGTCGAAGCCGGCTTCCTTCAGCAATTTGTCGAGGATCGGTTTATTCGCCTGATAGGAGAGGAGCTGGCTAGCCAGTCCTTCGCCGAGCCCGATACCGTTTCCGCCGGTCGCTCCGTTTCCGCGGCCGAGCATGCCGCCGGTATCGAATATCCTGATATCGGAGATCTTCTCGATCGGCTTGACCGCCTCGGCGAGCGCCTGCGGAATGATGCGGATCCGTTCGCGGGTGATCTCGAACTCGATGATGGCAGAGCTCAACTTGTTGCGAGCGTCGTTGAGCAATGCCTCGCTCTCAGCCGCGGCCTTGCCGGTTTCGAGAATGCCCTTGGCCTTGATGATCGCCGCATCCGCCTCGGCGGTCGCCAGCGTCTTGATGGCCTCGGCCTGGTCGCTTGCCGCTTGTTTTTCAGCTTCGGCGCCGACGGTGACGGCGGTCGCTTCCGTCTCGGCTTTCTTGCGTGCGTCGATGACGGCAATCTGCTTTTCGCGTTCGGCAATCTCGATCGCCTTGGCGGTGCCGACTTTTTCCTCCGCCGCTATCGCCAGCGCGCGCGCCGTCTCCGCAGCCGCCTTCGCTTCGGATTCTTCACGGCTCTTGTTGGCAACGGCGATGGCGCTTTCCTGTGCCACGATCTGGAGGTCACGCTTGGCCTCGGTTTCGCGTTGCTGGACGGCGCGGGCGGCGTCGATGTTGGCGCTTTCGCGAGCCTGCTTGGCAGATGCCTCGCGTTCGGCGATCGCCTGTTCGGAAGCGATGCGGGCTTCCTCCTCGGCGCGTTTTGCGGCCTGCTCCTGCTGCGCGGTTTCAGCGCGTGTCGCCGCGGATTTGTTGGCGATGTCCCGTTCCTGGCTGAGTTCGGCTTCCCGCTTGGTCCGCTCGATGGTTAGCGATTGCTGGCGGGCCTCGAGATCCTTCTGGGCGATGGCGACTTCGGTGTCGCGAACGATCTCGTTTCGCTCCTTCTTGCGTCCCTCGGTGATGCGGGTCAATGCCGCAAGACCCTGCGCGTCGAAGAAGTTGTTAGCGTTGAAATGCTTGATATCCGTCTGGTCGAGGCGTGTCAGCGACACGGATTCGAGTTCGAGGCCGTTCGACTGGAGATCGGCGCCGACAGCTTCCTGCACGGCCTTGACGAAATCCATGCGCTGTTCCTGCAGCGCGTCGAGATTCATCGTCGCGGCCACCGAGCGAAGGCCGTCGACGAATTTCGCCTCGATCAGGATGCGGAGAGCCTCGGCGTCGTTGGTGCGGTTGCCGAGTGTCTGAGCTGCAAGCGCAATCGAGGAGGCATCGGGTTTCACGCGCACATAGAACTCGGCGCCGATATCGACGCGCATGCGGTCCTTGGTGATCAGTGCATCGCCTTCACCGCGGCGAACCTCGAGCCGCAGTGTCTTCAGGTTAACCCGGGCAGTCGAATGGAAGATCGGCAGGACGACCGAACCGCCGTCGAGCACTACCTTCTGGCCGCCGAGACCGGTGCGCACATAGGCCTCGTCTCTGCTGGAACGCGTGTAAAGCGAGGCGAGGACAAAACCGATGCCGAAGATCAGAACAATCCCAATGCCGGCTGGTAGAATAACGTCGTACATCATTGCTGCTCCCTCAAAGATTGATTGTCCGCATCGGTGGGGTCGACCGGCGCGGGAATGGCGATAAATACATTTGCCTTGTGATCGACGAGAAGAACCGAAGCGCCGATCGAGAGTGGACCTTCGCCCTTGGCGGCTCGGGCTCGAAGCACATGCCAGTTTCCATGCTGATCCTTGACGCGGACGCGGCCCGGCAATCCCTGATCGAGCGGGCCGATCGACACCTCGGCTGTCCGGCCGAGCAAGGCGTCGAGATCGACCGCATAGGTTTCGTCGTGCGGTACGATCCGCGCCACGGTTCTGCTCGATGCCCTGACCATGGGGATGGTTGCGAGCGCGGCAGGTATGACGGCTATCAAGCTTGGCAGCGGCGCCCAGAAGGCGTTGGCGACGGCCTGCAACGCAAAGCCCGTCATCGCGAAGAAGCCGAGCGTCAGCATCATGAGAATCAGCAGCGGAACACCGCCGAGATTGAGCCAGGAGAGATAAGCCAGGATGCCGTCATGGCCATGAACCTCCGGCTTTCCCAGGAATTCCGTCATCGAAAAACCCATGACCATCGCGAGCATCTCGATCGCGGTCAGGCCGACAAGGATCGCTGCGGCGATGGCGAAGGGCGCACATTCAGGGGCGAAAAGGAGTGCCATCGTGTTATCGGTTATCCGCCTTGAAGCGTGCGAGCCGGGCTTCGATTGCCTGTTCGCGGTGCAGTCGGTCGAGTTCGTCCAATTCGGAACTGTGGCCATGCTCGCCAGCGGGAACTCCGGTCAGCCGCGAGACCGCCGCAGCAGCGCGCGCAGCATCGGCACCCGGTGCGGGCTGGCTGTGACCGGCCGCTGCCTGTTCGGGATGCCGGGCGAGACTGCGTTTGAAATCGGCAAGGCGGGCGTCCGCCTCGCGGCGTGTGGCGAGCACGGCCTGCAAGGCTTTCTGGCCTTCATCCAACTGTTCCCTGGCATCGGCCAGCGCCTTGTCGAGCGCTGCGATCTGGGATTCGAGATCGATCTGACGGGCGACGCCGGCCTTTGCCAGGTCATCCCTCCCGGAGGAGACGGCGAGGCGGATCTTCTGGTCGAGCGCGTTCATGTCTTCGACGATTTCGTCTCTGCGGCTCTGGATGCGGTATTCCTCCGCGCGCGCCTTGCCGAGATCGGTGCGGGCCTCATCAGCCGCCGCATCGATCTCGCGGACCGCCTGTTCGATGACGGCGATCTTGTTTACGCCTTCCGCCTTGTCGATCGCCGCATTCGCGATGCCCGCGATCAGGCGACCCATGCGTGAGAGAATGCCTTCGTTCGTCATGTTTTCCTCCATCCGAGCGGAATTCGGCGTGACGCCGATGTGAATCTCGTAACGGTCCTGGCCCGCAACGAGGTAGGCTGGAAAAATACTCTCCCATCCCCGTGAATAACCCGCGACATCGAAGGGCACGGCAACGCGTCCGTGCACTGTGGCGATCGTCAGGTCCGAGGGGCCCTTGATGGCGAAGAGCTTGTCATCGAGCGGCAGATGCGGCGGATCGGCGGTCACGCCGCGATTGGCGGCGAAATCGCGAAGGCCGAGCGTGACCAGCCTTGCCGGCAGGCCCGTCTGCTCGCGGACAGTTTCATAGGCAAGGTCATGCAGCACGACGAGATTGGCGCCCGCCTTATCGGCAACGAGGCTGGTCAGGATTTCAATCATCCTGAGGTAGGCGGCAATGGTGTCGTCCAGCGCGTGCCGGGCACTGTCGTCAGGCGCCAGCGTGTAGCGCAGCAGCGATGGATGCGGTGTCTTGCCTGTGGTAGCCATAGGCAAAACATAAAGCACCGCTTTTGTGCTTTCAAGAGGTCGCGCTAAAAATACAACCTAGCCTTAACGCGCAGTTAGAAGGACTGAGGCAGCGTCCAGTATCGAGATATTTAGGGAGCCGTTGCTGCGTCCGTCGCTGGCGGCAGGTCACTGCCGCCCGTCGATGATCGATGAATTCACGTCGTTGATGTCGCGTTTGCCGCAGAGCGCCATGGTGATGTCCATCTCCTTGCGGATGATGCCGAGCGCCAGCGATACGCCTTCCTTGCCCATGGCGCCGAGGCCGTAGAGGAAGGGGCGGCCAATATAGGTGCCCTTGGCGCCGAGCGCCACAGCCTTCAGCACGTCCTGGCCGGAGCGGATGCCGCCGTCGAGATGGACCTCGATACGGTCGCCGACGGCGTCGACGATCTTCGGCAGCATGCTGATCGATGAGGGGGCGCCGTCAAGCTGACGCCCGCCATGATTGGAGACGACGATCGCATCGGCGCCGGTGTCGACGGCGGCCTTCGCATCCTCCGGATCGAGTATGCCCTTGATGATCAGCGGGCCGCCCCATTGTTCCTTGATCCAGGCGACATCCGCCCAGGAAAGCCGCGGATCGAACTGCTCATGTGTCCAAGCGGCGAGCGAGGCGATATTGGTTACATTTTTCGCATGGCCAACGATATTGCCGAAGTTGCGGCGCTTGGTCTGCAGCATGTCCAGGCACCAGAGGGGCCGGGTCGCCATCTGCCAGACATGTTTCGGCGTGAATTTCGGCGGCGCCGACAGGCCGTTGCGTAGGTCCTTGTGCCGCTGGCCGAGGATCTGCAGATCGGCGGTCAGCACCAGCGCCGAGCATCCGGCCGCCTTGGCGCGGCTGATGAGGTTGAGGACGAAATCCTTGTCCCTCATCACGTAGAGTTGGAACCAGAAGGGCCGTGTCGTCGCTGACGCCACGTCCTCGATCGAGCAGATGCTCATCGTCGAAAGCGTGAAGGGAACGCCGAATTCCTCGGCGGCGCGTGCCGCCAGCATCTCGCCATCGGCATGCTGCATGCCGGTCAGGCCGGTTGGCGCCAGCGCCACCGGCATCGACACTTTCTGGCCGATCATCGTCGTTTCCATCGTGCGGTTGGTCATATCGACCATCACCCGCTGTCGCAGCTTGATCTGACTAAAATCGCTCTCGTTTGCCGCATAGGTCGATTCCGTCCAGGCGCCCGAATCCGCATAGTCGAAAAACATCTTCGGCACACGGCGCCGTGCGAGCTTTTTCAGGTCGGCGATGGTGAGCGGGGTGGCCATGAATTGAACCTTCACGTCTGAATACGGCCATCGGCCATAACATGAAATTGGCAGAAGCGTTATGGGAAATTGACCTTGTCGGACAGCTGTTACGGCCTGATTTCAAGAGCAACGAGATGTGTCATCGTAGCTGCGCTTTCAACGCAACGCCGGCCACATAGGTCTCTGCAACAGCTCGGTCGTCGCCCATCGTCTGCAGTAGGAAAAGCTCCTCGGGCAGCGTCTTAACTACTTCCATCTTTAGCGCCATCGCCGATGTCGCCGTCGCATCGAGGACGACGAGATCGGCCTCAGTGCCGGGTTCCAGCGTGCCGATCCGGTCCGCCAGCGACAGGGCCTCGGCATTGCCACGCGTCACCAGGTAATAGCTTTCCAGCGGGTTCAGCCGTTCGCCGAGCAACTGCTGGATCTTGTAGGCCTCGTCCATCGTCCGCAGCATCGAATAGCTGGAACCGCCGCCGATATCGGTCGCCACGCCGATACGGACCGGCTTTTCCCGCCGCGCCAGCGCCTTCAGCGGAAACAAGCCGGAGCCGAGGAAGAGGTTCGAGGTCGGGCAGTGGACGGCGACGGCGCCTGCCTCGCTCATTACATCAGCCTCGCGCTCGGACAGGTGGATGGCGTGGCCGAAGAGGCTTTTCGGCCCAAGCAGGCCGTAGTGGGCGTAGATGTCGGTATAGTCGATCGCGTCGGGATAGAGCTCGCAGGTGAATCTGATTTCGTCGTGATTTTCCGAAAGATGCGTCTGGATGTGCAGGTCGGGAAATTCGCGGGCAAGGGCTGATGTCGCTTCCATCTGCGCCGGTGTCGAGGTGATGGCGAAGCGCGGGGTGATGGCGACGTGGTTGCGGCCCTTGCCATGCCAGTCCGATATCACCTGGCGGGTCTCGTCATAGCCCATCTCGGGCGTGTCGAGCAGGCCCTGCGGGGCATTGCGGTCCATCATCACCTTGCCGCCGACCATGCGCATATTGCGCCTCATTGCCTCGGCGAAGAAGGCATCGGCCGAGGTCTTGTGCACGGAGCAATAGGCGACCGCCGTCGTCGTGCCGTGGCGGATCAACTCGTCGTAGAAATGCGTGGCGATCCTTTCGGCATGCGCGCTTTCGACGAAACGGCATTCCTCGGGAAAGGTATAGGTATTCAGCCATTCGAGCAGGTTGGCGGCGTAGGAGGCAATCACCTGCATCTGCGGAAAATGCAGGTGCATGTCGATGAAGCCCGGCATGATCAGATGCGGACGGTGGTCAATCTCGGCCGTGTCCGCGGCTGCTTTTGCCTTGACGTCGGCATAGGGGCCGATTGCCGTTATCAGCCCGTCCCCGACCAGCAGGCCGCCATCCTCTTCGTAAAGATAGCTTTGGCTGTCAGCGAGGCTCAACGGCGCGCGGTGAAAGGAAAGCAGGCGGCCGCGCAGGAGTGTCGTCGTCATTGTTTCTTGCCTTCGACTGCGCTCTCGAACCAGGCGACCAGCAGCTTGCGTTCGTCCGGCGTGATGTCGGTGATGTTGCCGGGCGGCATGGCATGGCTGCGGCCCGCCTGTATATAGATATCGCGCGCATGGGCGGCGATTTCCGCGTCGTTTTCGAGCATCACCCCGTTGGGCGGCCGCACGATCCCCTCATAGACCGGCTCGGCCGCGTGGCACATGGAACAGCGCGTCGAGACCAGTTGCTTGACGGCGGGGAAATGCGGATCGCCGGCGAATTGCTGGAAGGCGGGCGCGACCGTCGCCGCATCGGTTTCGCCGGTCAGCAGCTTCGGCACGGTCGAAAGCCACATGATCAGGATGAAAAGGATGACGGTGACGATCCAGGTCCAGGTCGGCCGGCCCTTCCTGGCATGCGTGGTGTTGAACCAGTGGCGGATGGTGACGCCCATCAGGAAGACCAGAGCCGCAATCACCCAGTTGAACTGCGTACCGAAAGACAGCGGGTAATGGTTCGACAGCATGAAGAAGATGACGGGCAGCGTCAGGTAGTTATTGTGTAGCGAGCGCTGCTTGGCGACCTGCCCATATTTGGGATCGGGAACCCGTCCGGCGATGAGGTCGGCGACGACGATCTTCTGGTTCGGAATGATGATCATGAAGACGTTGGCCGACATGATCGTCGCGGTGAAGGCGCCGAGATGCAGGAAGGCGGCGCGGCCGGTGAAAAGCTGCGTATAGCCCCAGGCCATGAAGACGAGCACGACATAGAGCACCGCCATCAGTCCCCAGGTGTTCCGCCCGAGCGGCGACTTGCAGAGCAGATCGTAGACGACCCAGCCGAGGGCAAGCGATGCCAGCGAGATCAGGATCGCGACGGGCGGGCTGATATCCAGCACATGCCGGTCGATCAGGAAGAGGTCGGCGCCGCCGTAATAGACGATGCACAGCATCAGGAAGCCTGATATCCAGGTGAAATAGCTCTCATATTTGAACCAGGTCAGGTGCTCCGGCATCTGGGCGGGCGCCACCAGATATTTCTGGATATGATAGAAGCCGCCGCCATGGACCTGCCATTCCTCGCCATAGGCGCCGGGCGGCAGATGCGGGCGTTTCACCAGTCCGAGATCGAGCGCGATGAAATAGAAGGACGATCCGATCCAGGCGATCGCGGTAATGACATGGAACCAGCGCGCCGCGAAGGCGAGCCATTCCCATGCTATGGCATATTCATACATCGAGTTCCCCTATCTTCCTCCGACTCGTGACATTGCGGAAATTTTGGCGGGGAGGGAAGAGGAGATTGAAGGACCACACGCTCAATCGCTGACGCGGCCAAAGGAGCAATGGAATGATCACCGCACTCTACAGCGATCAGGTCATCGCCGAAAACGCGCCGATGGACCACCGGCTTGCCGCGCTCGTCCTCGCGCGCGGAAACCGCATCGGCTACATCGCATCCGGTCCGGACCCGCAGCGGGAGTCTTTCAACGAGAAACGGCGGTATTATCGCAGCTACGGGCTTTCCCTCGATCTCTTCTTCGATCTCGACGTGCTTTCCGGTGACGAAGAGATCGGCCGGCTGTTTTCCTGCGACGCCATCCATCTTTCCGGTGGGCATACCGGCGATTTTCTGAGACGGCTGCGCCGAAACGGCATGCTGGACAAGCTGCGCTCATGGGCATTGGACGACGGCATTCTCGTCGGAACCAGCGCCGGGGCGATTTTGATGACGCCGACCATCGCCGTCGACGCGCTCTTTTCCGGCGGTCCGCCTGATGCGGTGCAGGATGGCGCGGCTCTTGATCTCTTGCCCTTCGAATTCTTCCCGCATCTGAACGACGATCCCGGCTATCTCTCCGCGCTGCTGCGCTACAGCGAGACGACGGCAAGACCCATTCTCGCGTGCCGGGACGGCGAAGGTCTCATCCTCGGCAACGGGTTCGTCGAGATCTTCGGCGCTCCGCTGACGATTTCCGGCGGTTTTGCCGAAGCTGCCGATCGCAGCCGCATCGCCGATCTGCTGTCGCGTGCCTAAAAGCTGCCGAGAAGGCTGTGTATTATCTCTGCCTTATACTTGATCTGCTAATTCAGCAGGCCTTGAACTACGACGACTCGATTACAGTTATTTTGCGGGCCGCCGGAATAAAATAAGAACCGTTAGATCATCGGCGGCGCATTCATCGACGGAGAAGATGCCCATGCGCAGCATTCTGACGTGTGTGATGATTGCGTATGCGTCGTTGGCGACGGCTCACGACGCACCTTCGGGGTGGAGTTATGACCCCTATTGTTGCAACGGCAACAGTCATAATGGCGATTGCCAAATGATCCCTTCGAAAAGCGTGGCGGTGACGCCAGGCGGATATCGTGTGACGCTGATGCCGGGCGACCACCGGCTGGTCACCCATGCTCATGTCTTCCTGCTGCCGATGACGAAGGCGATGCAATCCGGCGACAACGACTATCATCTCTGTCTGTTCCCGAACGAGGACACGCCGCGCTGCTTCTATGCGCCGGAAATGGGATTTTGAAGCCGAGCCAGCGGACCGGACCCGGCTCACGAACCGGGTCCGGCATGTCGTTGTCTGAAAATGGCTGCACATTTTTAGGTGACATGTATCAATTTCCGGCTGCCTTCATCTCTTCGAGGATCCAGTTGCGGAAGGCCTTGATCTTGGGCACGTTGCGACGGTTTTCCGGGTAGACGAGCCAGTAGGCTTTGCCGTCGCTGCGGGTCAGTTCGAAGGGTTGATAGAGCCGGCCGAGCGCGATCTCGGCCGCATAGAAGGCAGGATGAAGGATGGCGACGCCATGGCCGGCGATCGCCGCATCGGCTTCCACCGCCTGAGAGCCGAGCTGGTTGCGCGGACGCCGATCGAGATCCGTCTCCGTAACGCCGGCTGCCTCGAACCATTGTTTCCACCAGATGTCGCCGGCGTCGAAGAGGTCGAAGTTCAGGAGATCGCGTGGCTCCCTGATGCCGCCTGCCGCCTCCGCCAGCTTCGGGCTCAGCATCGGCGTAAACTCCAGTCCCATCAGCCGGTGCAGCGCCAGCCCCGGCCAGTTGCCGTCGCCCCAGCGGATGCCGACATCGATCTGCTCGCGGGCGAAGTCGATGATATCCGAACTCGCCTGAAAGCGCACCGCGATGGCCGGATGCTTCAAGTGGAAGGAGCCGAGGCGCGGCGCCAGCCACTTCGAGGCGAAGGTATGGGTCGAACTGATGGCGAGCGTGCCTTCGACGCTGTCGCGGGCCGTTGCCATCGCGTCGTGCAGCATAGCGAAAGCTTCGGTCACCTTCGGCGCCAGTCGCTCGCCGGTGTCTGTCAGTGCGATCTGGCGGGGACGGCGCAGGAAGAGCGGCTCGCCGACATTCTCCTCCAGCAGCTTGATCTGGTAGCTGACGGCGGTCTGCGTCATGCCGAGCTCATCGCCCGCCTTGGTGAAACTTCCGAGCCGGGCAGCGGCCTCGAAGACGCGCAACGCATTCAGCGGGAATTGTTTGGACAGTTTCATGGATAAGTTCTCTTGATGCAGGCAGACGGTTGTTCGATTGGAATTGCAGCATTTTTGGCCGCAAACTGCAACTCATACCATCAAACTATCGAGGTGATGTCATGGATTGCTATGCTATCGAACAGAGCCCGCCGCAGCCGACCATCGGAATTTTCCGGCGCATCGGCGGCCGGCTGGCGCGGATCTGGCGCATGCCCAGCCTCGATCTCGACACGGCGCCCGATCGCGTCAAGCGCGATCTCGGTTTCCTCGACGGGCGCGATCCCTATTACGAAGACGAGCGCATGCGGTAGGCGCCAAGCGCCGTCAGGATCTCGGCGGCGGTCATGGCGGCGATCACTTCAGGGCGCTTGTCTCTGACCGCCGCGCCGCCGATCGGCAGCGTCAGCCGCTCGAGCCAGGCACGCTCACCGCCGCCTTCACGGGAAAGCCAGCTGGCGAAGGTGGCGCGCTTGGTTGCCGAGCCGATCATGCCGGCATAGGCGAGATCCGTTCTTTCCAGCGCTTCGCGGGCGATGAGGAAATCCAGCGCGTGGTCGTGCGTCAGGATGACGACCGCGCCGCCGGCCGGAATATCCTTCACCAGCGCTTCGGGCATCGGCACGAGCTGCGCCTTCGTCTCGGGAGGCAAATTGGCGAGTTCCTCCTGCCGTGTTTCGACGACCGTCACCGAAAGCGGCAGCGGCGCAAGGGTTGTTGCCAGCGCCCGGCCGACATGGCCGGCGCCGAAGAGATAGACCTCGGGCAGGCGCTCGATCTCACTGGTTAGCCTGGCCTCGATTTCTTCGGCAACCGCCTGCGTCACCCGGCGAAACCACAATTGCGTGCGCCCACCGCAGCACTGACCGATGTCGGGCCCGAGCGGGATATCCATCTCCGCCATCCCGCCGGTTCCTGCCAAAATGCCCCGCGCATTCGCGATCGCCATGAATTCGAACTGGCCGCCGCCGATTGTGCCCCACAATGCGGTTTGCGATACCAGCATGAAGGTGCCGGCCTCGCGTGGGGTCGAGCCCTGCGTGCCGGTGATGTCGATGAGGATCGCGTCGGGGTGGGCGGTGAGGAAGGGGAGGATGTCGGTCATCGGTGGATGGTCGATGCGTTGGTAGGTGTGTCACCCCCCTCTGTCCTGCCGGACATCTCCCCCACAAGGGGGGAGATCGGTATGAGGCGGCGGCCTCCCGGAACAGAGAAATCGTAGCGTAGAACCGAACTTTGGTGATGTAGCGGCAGGATAGCGAGGCGCAGAGCATACCGTCTTGCTGATCTCCCCCCTTGTGGGGGAGATGTCCGGCAGGACAGAGGGGGGTATCGCTCACTCCAAGCTCTCTGCCCGTCCTGCTCAACCAACAAACGAGCCGGACGCGTTTCCATCTCTTACACCTGCTTCATCCGCTCGACCGCCATCAGCACCCGCTCCGGCGTCGCCGGGGCGTCGAGCCTCGGGCAGACCTTGTAGTTGGCCACACTTGCTGCCGCCATCGACAAGGCTTCCAGTACCGAGATCGCCAGCATCAAGGGTGGTTCGCCGACGGCCTTGGAGCGGCCGATGGCGGCCTCAGTGTTCTCGGACCATTCGGCGAGGCGCACGTTGAAGATCTTCGGACGGTCGGAAGCGAGCGGGATCTTGTAGGTCGAGGGGGCATGGGTGCGCAGCCGGCCCTTGTCGTCCCACCAGAGTTCTTCCGTCGTCAGCCAGCCCAGTCCCTGCACGAAGGCGCCTTCGACCTGGCCTATATCGATCGCCGGATTCAGCGAGCGGCCGACATCGTGGAGGATGTCGGTGCGGTCGATCAGATATTCGCCCGTCAGCGTGTCGATCGAAACCTCGGTGCAGGAGGCGCCGTAGGCGAAATAATAGAAGGGCGTGCCGCGGCCGGCCTTGCGGTCCCAGTGGATCTTCGGCGTCTTGTAGAAACCGGCGGCAGAAAGCTGGACGCGGGCGAAATAGGCCTGCTTGATGAAATCGGGGAAGGGGATCTCGATCTCGCCGACCCGCACGCGGTTCGGCAGGAAGACGACGTCGGCGGCCCCAACATCCCATTTCTCGGCGGCAAAGGCGACCAGCCGTTCCTTGATCTGGCGGGCGGCGTCATAGGCGGCCATGCCGTTCAAGTCCGAGCCGGAGGAGGCGGCGGTGGCCGAGGTGTTCGGCACCTTGGCCGTCGTCGTCGCGGTGATCTTGACGCGATCGATATCGACCTGGAAGCTGTCGGCCAGCACCTGCGCCACCTTGGTATAGAGGCCCTGGCCCATTTCGGTGCCGCCATGGTTCAGGTGGATCGAGCCGTCTTGGTAGATGTGGACGAGGGCGCCGGCCTGGTTGAAGGCGGTCATGGTGAAGGAGATGCCGAATTTCACCGGCGTCAGCGCGATGCCCTTTCTGATATAGCGGCTGTCGCGGTTGAAGGCGATGATGGCGTTGCGCCGCGCCCGGTATTCGGCCGTTTCCTCCAGCTCCTCGACGATGCGGGCGATGATATTGTCCTCAACCTCCTGATGGTAGGGGGTGAGTGTGCGCTCCGAACCCGGCTGGCCGTAGAAATTCAGTTTGCGGACATCGAGCGGATCCTTGCCGACGGCATAGGCGATCTCCTCGATGAAGCGTTCGGCGCCGAGCATGCCCTGCGGTCCGCCGAAGCCGCGAAAGGCGGTGTTGGAGACGGTGTGGGTCTTCAGCGGCTTCGAAGTCAGATGCACATGCGGATAGAAATAGCTGGAATCGGCATGGAAGAGGGCACGGTCGGTTACCGGCCCTGAGAGGTCGGAGGAGAAGCCGCAGCGCGCCGCATAGGTGGCGTCGACCGCATGGATGCGGCCTTCGGCGTCGAAGCCGAGTTCGTAATCGACGAGGAAATCGTGGCGCTTGCCGGTGGCGCTCATATCCTCGTCGCGATCAGGGCGGAATTTGATTGCGCGGCCGAGCTTCTTGGCGGCAATCGCCGCAAGGGCTGCGAACTGATTGCCCTGCGTCTCCTTGCCGCCGAAGCCGCCGCCCATGCGGCGCACGTTGACGGTCACGGCGTTCGAGGGGATATCGAGCACGTGGCCGACGATGTGCTGGATCTCGCTCGGATGCTGCGTCGAGGACCAGACGGTGACCTCGTCGTCCTCGCCGGGGATCGCCACGGCGATATGGCCTTCGAGGTAGAAATGCTCCTGCCCGCCGATGCGCATCTGACCTTTCAGACGCATGGCAGCATTGGTCATTTCCGTGTCCGGCTCGCCGCGCCGCAGCGTCATCGGGGTGATGACGAGCGGGCTGCCATTGGCGAGGGCGCCGTCGATATCGCTCCAATGCGGCAGGTCGCGATAGTCGATCTTTGCCAGTAGCGCGGCGCAGCGGGCGGCATCACGCGTCTCGGCGATGACGGCAAAGATCGGCTGGCCGTGGAACTGAACCAAGGTTTCAGCCAGCAGCGGCTCGTCATGGCTCCCGTTTGAGCTGACGTCGTTGACGCCGGGCACGTCCTTGCCGGTGAAGACCCAGACGACGCCGGGATAGGCGGCGACCGCGGAAAGGTCGATGCTGAGGATTTCGGCATGCGCCCGGTCGGAGAGGCCGAGGGCGCCATGCAGCAGACCTGCGGGTTCGGGAATATCGTCGATATAATCGGCGGTTCCGGTGACATGCTTATGCGCTGAATCATGCCGCAGCGAGCCGTGCATCGGGCCTGCGATGATGGCCTTGCGGTCTTCGAAGGTGGATTTGTCCATTAGATACCTCCTTCGCGAGAACGTGTGGTGCCGTGCGGCCCCCTCATCCGCCCTTCGGGCACCTTCTCCCCGAGGGGAGAAGGGGGAAAAGAGACGGCGCGGCAGTCCCTTCTCCCCAGCGGGGAGAAGGTGGCGGCAGCCGGATGAGGGGGGTGCTTTGCGCTGACATGTATCATCTTCATCACGCCACCTCCTCAAACCGCTTCAGCTCCGCCGGCGCTCCCACCGTTTCCAGATAGAACCGCGTCAACAGGTTCTTCGCCGTCAGCTGGCGGTATTCCGCCGAAGCGCGCCAGTCGGTCAGCGGTTGGTAATCGGCGTCGAATGCGGGGCGGGCTGCGTCGATCGTCGCTTCCGTCCATGGTTTGCCGATCAGCGCCGCCTCCACCGTGCGGGCGCGTTTCGGCGTTGCCGCCATGCCGCCGAAGGCGATGCGGATGTCGGAGATCATCTCGGCCTCGTCGAGCGTCAGCAGGAAGGCGCCGAGCACGGCAGTGATGTCCTCGTCGCGGCGCTTGGTGATCTTGTAGGCGGCAAAGCGGCTCATTGCTGCCGGATAGGGTACGAAGACGCTTTCGACGAATTCGCCGGGTTTCCGGTCCTGCTTGCCATAGGCGATGAAGAAATCCTCGAGAGGCATTCTGCGCTGGCCTTGCAGAGACCGCAGCGTCAGCGTCGCGCCGAGCGCGATCAGCGGCGGCGGGCTGTCGCCGATCGGCGAGCCATTGGCGATGTTGCCGCCGATCGTGCCCATGTTGCGCACCTGCTCGCCGCCGACGCGATCGATCAACCGGCCGAGCGCCGGGATTTTCTCGGAGATTGCTTCGAAGGCCTTGGTGTAGCTGACGCCGGCGCCGATGGTGACGCCGTCCTCGCCTTCCGTGACCGACTGCAATTCGCTCAAATGATTGATGAAGACGACCGGGCTTAGCCTGCGCAGCTGCTTCGTCACCCAGAGGCCGACATCGGTCGCGCCGGCGACGATAATTGCGTCGGGTTCCTGCGAGAGGACTTCGGCCAGTGCCTGCATCGAAGCCGGCACGATCAGCCGGTCTTCGCCATTGGCAATCCTGATCGTGCCGCTCGCCTGCATTGCCCAAAGCCGCGCAACGATTTCAGAGCGCGTCCGTTCCAGCGGGTCGAAGAGCGTGCTCGGCCGCATCAGGCTCACCTGCTCGGCGGCCTTGACGATCGGCTCATAGCCCGTGCAGCGACAGAGATTGCCTTGCAGCGCCTTTTCGATTTCCTGGCGGCTCGGCTTTTCCTTGGCGAGCCAGAGACCATAAAGTGACATGACGAAGCCCGGGGTACAGAAGCCGCATTGCGAGCCATGACAATCGACCAATGCCTGCTGCACCGGATGCAGCGCGCCGTCCCTGCCGGCCAGATGCTCGACGGTCACCACATGGGTGGCGTGCAGCGAGCCCATGAAACGGATGCAGGCATTGACGGATTCATAGGCGAGCTTGCCGTCCGCCAGCCGGCCGACGAGCACGGTGCAGGCGCCGCAATCGCCCTCCGCGCATCCTTCCTTGGTGCCCGTCAGGCGTCGCTTCAACCGCAGAAAATCGAGAAGCGTCTCGGTTGGCCTGACATCAGTGAGCGTGATGTCCTCGCCATTCAGGATGAAGCGGATGCTGTCGTTCATGATATTCCCGGTTGTTTTTCCAAATGGTTAAGCCGCCGTCCAGCCACCGTCAATCGAGATATGCGTTCCGGTCACCTGCCGGGCCGCATCGCTGGCAAGGTAGAGCGATAGCGCGCCGATTTCCTCGGCCTTGACGAATTCATGCGTCGGCTGCGCCTTGAGGATGACCTCGCTCTTTACCTGTTCCTCGGTCATGCCGCGGGCCTTGGCGGTATCCGGTATCTGCTTCTCGACGAGCGGTGTCAGCACGTAGCCGGGGCAGATGGCGTTCACGGTCACGCCGAATTCGGCAAGCTCCAGCCCTGCCGTCTTCGTCAGGCCTAATATACCATGTTTTGCCGCGACATAGGCGGATTTGAACGGGGAGGCGACGAGCCCGTGGGCGGAGGCGATGTTGATGATGCGGCCGTACTTTTTCGCCTTCATCAGCGGGATCGCGGCGCGCATGGTATGAAAGGAACTCGACAGATTGATCGCGATGATCTGGTCCCATTTCTCGATCGGGAAATCCTCGATCTTCTCGACGTGCTGGATGCCGGCATTGTTGACCAGGACATCGACGCCGCCGAAGGTCTTGGCTGCGGTTTCGATCAGGTCGGCGACCTCGGCGGGCTTGGTCATGTCGGCCGGATGATAGAGCGCCCGGCCTTTGGACAATGATTCAAGCCGTTCGACGATCACCTTGATTTCATCGGCCTTTCCGAAACCGTTGATGACGATGTTGTCGCCCGTTTCGGCGAAGGCAGTGGCGATCGCAAGGCCGATGCCGCTGGTGGAACCGGTGACGACGACTGTTCTGCTCATGCTGTTCTCCCTGAAATCGCGATGCTGCGTTGCAGCGTTGGCTGCGAAGTTATGCCCAAAGCCGGCGGGCTGGCAATTCCGCTTTATTCGCTTTTCTCGCCCGCATCCGTGTCCTATTGATTTGCTTCGACAATTGACATGCTGAGGGAGGTTTTCATGAGCGGATATGTTCTGGCGATCGATCAGGGAACGACGTCGACGCGGGCGATCGTCTTCGATGGCGACATGCATGTCGCCGGCAAGGGCCAGAAAGAATTCACACAGATCTATCCGCGCTCCGGCTGGGTCGAGCACGATCCCGAGGAAATCTGGGATTCGGTCGTCTCCACCGTCCACATGGCGCTTCGCGACGCCGGGATCGAGGCTAGGGATCTTGCCGCACTAGGCATCACCAACCAGCGTGAGACCGTTGTCGTCTGGGAGCGCGAGACGGGCCGGCCGATCCAGAATGCCATCGTCTGGCAGGACCGGCGCACGGCAAGCTATTGCGACAATCTGAAAAGGCAGGATCTTGAGCGGCTGTTCACGAAGAAGACCGGCCTCATCCTCGATCCTTATTTTTCCGGCACCAAGCTCTCCTGGATGCTGGCTAACGTGAAGGGCGCGCGGGCGCGCGCCGCCAGGGGCGATCTCTGCTTCGGCACGATCGATACGTTCCTGATCTGGCGGCTGACGGGTGGCAAAAGCTTTGTCACCGACGCCACCAACGCCTCGCGCACTCTGATGTACAACATCGCCGAGAATGCTTGGGACGAAGACCTGCTCGATATTCTCCGCGTGCCCGCAGCCATGCTGCCCGAGGTCAAGGATTGCGCCGCCGAATTCGGCACTGTCGATTCAGATATCTTCGGTGCTGCCATCCCCATCCTCGGCGTTGCCGGCGACCAGCAGGCAGCGACCATTGGTCAGGCGTGTTTTGCGCCGGGCATGATGAAATCAACCTACGGCACCGGCTGTTTCGCGCTGCTCAATACCGGCGCCGATATGGTGCGGTCCAAAAACCGGCTGTTGACCACCATCGCCTACCGACTGAACGGCGAGACGACCTATGCGCTGGAAGGTTCGATCTTCATCGCCGGCGCCGCGGTGCAATGGCTGCGGGACGGGCTCGGGATCATCGGCAGCGCGGCGGAGACCAACGCCCTTGCCGAAAGCGCCGATCCGACCCAGGAGGTCTATCTCGTGCCCGCCTTCACCGGCCTCGGCGCGCCGCACTGGGATGCCAAGGCGCGCGGCGCGATCTTCGGGTTGACGCGTAACAGCGGTCCCGCCGAACTCTCCCGGGCGGCGCTGGAGGCCGTCTGCTACCAGACCCGCGACCTGCTCGATGCCATGCAGAAGGACTGGAAGAACGGCGCCGACGACACGGTGCTGCGTGTCGACGGCGGCATGGTCGCCTCTAATTGGACGATGCAGCGTCTCGCCGATCTGCTCGATGCGCCGGTCGACCGTCCGGTCATTCTCGAGACGACGGCGCTGGGGGCCGCCTGGCTCGCCGGCAGCCGGGCAGGGGTTTGGCCGGACAGGGACGGTTTTTCGGCGACCTGGAAACGCGATCGGCGGTTTGAGCCCGAGATGGACGAGAAGGTGCGGGCGGCAAAGCTCAAGGGTTGGAAGAATGCGGTTAAGCGGACGCTGAGCGAGGGGTAAGGGGACGGATGGAGCCGCGATATAACTCCGCTCGTTTCTGCGAGGTACTCGGCTATTTCTGCAACCACGGCGTTGCCGTGCTCGAGAAGATCACGAATTTCCCATCAATAATTTTTTGATGCGGCCTGTCGGGTAAGCGGTTACTCCTTCGTCATTCAAGAAGAGGAGTGAGCGATGCTTTATGCAATCCTTTGTTACGCCCATGAGGAAACCGTCTTCGCCTGGACCAAGGAGGAAGAAGCTGCCGTCATGGAGAAACTCTACGCCGTGCAGGAGCCGCTTGCTGCATCCGGCAAACTCGGCCCCGTCGGCCGGCTGATGCCGACGACGGCTGCGACCACGGTGCGCAAGGGCAAGGACGAGCCCTTGGTCATTGACGGGCCTTTTGCGGAAACGAAGGAGGCGCTTCTCGGCTTCTACGTCGTCGACTTTGAAACGCTCGACGAGGCGATCGCCTTCTCGAAGCAGCTTTCATCCGTCAATCCAGGTTCCACTTCTTACGAAATTCGGCCTTTCTACGTCTTCAGGCCCGGAGATGCTTCATCATGACAGACATTGCCTGGATCGACCTCGCGCTTGCATCGGCCCGTCCGAAGGCGCTCGGCGCGCTGCTGCGATATTTCCGCAATCTCGATACCGCGGAAGAGGCGTTTCAGGAAGCGTGTCTGAGGGCGATCCGGACATGGCCGGAGAAAGGGCCACCGCGTGATCCCACAGCCTGGCTCATCTTCGTCGGCCGCAACAGCGGCATCGATGCGGTGCGCAAACGGGCGAAGATCCAGGCTCTGCCTGATGAAGACGTCATCTCCGATACCGAGGATGCCGAAAGCGATATCGCCGAGCGGCTGGACGATTCCAATTATCGCGACGATATTCTGCGGCTGCTGTTCATCTGCTGCCATCCCGATCTGCCGGCAACCCAGCAGATCGCGCTGGCGCTGCGCATCGTCTCCGGCCTTTCGGTGCCGCAGATCGCGCGTGCCTTCCTGGTTTCCGAAAGCGCCATGGAACAGCGCATCACCCGGGCCAAGGCGCGCGTCGCCAAGGCTGGGGTGCCTTTCGAAACGCCGAGTCCGCAGGAAAGAGCCGAACGGCTCTCGATCGTCAGCACGATGATCTACCTGATCTTCAATGAGGGCTACAGCCAGGCCGATCCCAGGCATGAGGCGGCTGCCTTCAGCGACGAAGCGATCCGGCTGGCGCGCTTGATGCTGCATATCTTCCCATCCGAACCGGAGCTGATGGGGCTGCTTGCGCTCATGCTCCTGCAGATCTCGCGCCGGCCGGCGCGCTTCGATGCCGGAGACGAGATCGTGCTGCTCGAAGATCAGGACCGGTCGCTCTGGAACCGGCCGTTCATCAACGAGGCTTTGGCGCTGCTCGACAAGGCGCTGCGCCACCGCAAGCCCGCTCCTTATCAGATTCAGGCAGCCATCGCCGCTGTTCATTCCCGCGCAAAACGCGCCGAGGATACCGACTGGGTGGAGATCGATCTGCTCTATCGCGCGCTGGAGCGTCTCCAGCCATCGCCGGTGATAACGCTCAACCGGGCGGTGGTAGTCTCCAAGCTCCAGGGTGCGCAGGATGCGCTCGACCTCATCGATCCGCTTGGCGAAAAACTCGGCGGCTATTTTTACTATCACGGCTTACGGGGCGGACTGCTGAAGCAGCTTGGCTTGACCAGCCAGGCGCGCGAAGCCTTCGACCGCGCCATTGCACTGGCCCATTCGGCGGCTGAGGCAGCCCACATCCGCCGGCAGATCGACAAGATGCAGGAAGAGGCCACGCAGCCAATCGCAAAATAAAATGCGAAAAAGCCGGCGCGTTGTCGGAATGGCGAACTTCGATACGTCCTTGTAACAACCTGACAGGAAACAGGTTTCATTCAAATGGAGAGATGTCGAGATGACCGCCAGCACACAACATGAACTCGTCCTTGTTCGCGAATTCGACGCGCCGCGCGAGAAGATCTACAAGGCATGGACCGATCCCGATCTGCTGAAGCAGTGGTTTGTGCCGCGCCCCTGGGGTGTCGCGGAAGCCAAGCTCGACGTCCGCCCCGGCGGTTCCAGCGTCGTCGTGATGCAGGATCCCGAGGGCAATCAATACCCGAATCGTGGCGTCTATCTCGATGTCGTCGAGAACGAGAAGATCGTCTTCACCGATGCCTATGCCAGCGCCTGGGTGCCTTCCGAGAAACCTTTCTTCACGGGCATCATCCTGCTCGAAGATCTCGGCAACGGTCGCACGAAATATACGGCCAAGGCGCTGCACTGGCGCGCCGAGGACAAGGAAGCGCACGAGAAGATGGGTTTCCATGAAGGATGGGGCAAGGCTGCGGACCAACTGGCGGAGCTGCTGGCGAAGATATGAGCGGCGCGGTGAGGCGGCGCGGCGAGACTGCGTCGTCCTAACACTTCAAGCAAGGTTTGAGGCGGTTCGAAAGATGATTCCGCTGATGCTTTGAGGTCGTTGAATTCAGATTCGAATTGGCCGTCGATCGGTCTTTCAGATCGCCAAAGACCGCTATCGCGATTCTCGAACATTCCGTTCCAGAATTTGTATTTGCGCTGCATCTCCGGCATCCTTATCTCAGCCGAGAATTCAACAGGATGCCGATGATGGAACTGGGGCTTTACACATTCGCCGACGTCAATCCCAACCCCTCCCGCAGCAAGGGCGCGGAAGGGGCCGAGCGGCTGAAGCATCTTATCGAGGAAATCGAGCTTGCCGATCAGGTTGGGCTCGACGTCTTCGGCCTCGGCGAGCATCACCGACCGGATTATGCGGCGTCTGCTCCGGCGGTCGTGCTGGCGGCGGCTGCCGTCAAGACCAGGAATATCCGGCTGACCAGTGCGGTCACCGTGCTCTCTTCCGATGATCCGGTGCGGGTCTTCCAGCAGTTTTCGACGCTCGATCTGATCTCCAACGGCCGGGCCGAAATCATGGCGGGGCGCGGCTCGTTCATCGAGTCCTTCCCGCTGTTCGGCTATAATCTCGAAGACTACGACCAGCTTTTCGAGGAGAAGCTCGATCTGCTGCTGGCGCTGCGCGACAGCGAGGTTGTGGAGTGGAAGGGTGAACTTCGCGCGCCGATCAACGGGCGCGGCGTCTATCCCAGGCCGCTGCAGGATCCGCTGCCGCTCTGGGTCGCGGTCGGCGGTACGCCGCAGTCGGTGGCGCGCGCCGGCGCCCTCGGCCTGCCGGTGGCGCTGGCGATCATCGGCGGCGAGCCGCGCCGTTTTGCGCCGCTCTTCGATCTCTACCGCGAGGCCGCGCGCCGGGCAGGGCAGGATCAGTCGAAGCTGAAGACCAGTATCAATGTCCATGGCTTCATCGCCGACACGACGGCGGCGGCGGCCGACCAGTTCTACGGCCCGCAGGCCGAGGTGATGAACCGCATCGGCCGCGAGCGCGGCTGGGGACCGACGAACCGAGCGCATTTCGACATGTCGCGCGGGCCGAACGGTGCGCTCTTCGTCGGTGATCCCGAAGTGGTCGCCGAAAAGATCATCGCCCATCATGCGCTCTTCAAGAACGACCGCTTCCTGCTGCAGATGGCGATCGGCCTGATGCCGCATGCCGAGATCATGCGTGGCATCGAGCTTTACGGAACGAAAGTCGCGCCGATCGTCAGAAAGGCGTTGACTGATAGCAGCGAAGAGGCGAAAGCCACGGCTTGACGAGCGCATAATGCCGAAAATCGGAATCGATTTTCGAAACGGAGTATGCGCAGATTCGAAGTGACAGAGTGTCCTCAGGGCTTCCTGTTGGAGGCGCGGCGCTCTAGAACAGGATGATTTTAGACCGGGTCGGCCTAAAATTTGAATCCTGTTCTAAATTGAATAGTTAGAGCATGATGTCGTCCGAAAACCGCTCACACTTTTCGGCATCATGCTCTAGGGCGGCCGCTGCCGCCCTGCGCAAGGCCGGAACAGACGAATGGTTATCGCAAACGACGACGAACTGGTAAAGCTCAAGGAGATCGGCCGCATCTGCGCAAACGCCATTCAGGTGATGGCGGCGGCGATGGAGCCCGGCATGACGACGCTGGAGCTCGACCAGATCGGCCGGAAGGTGCTCGAGGATTCGGGCGCGCGTTCGGCGCCGGAGTTCTGCTACCAGTTTCCCGGTGCCACCTGCATCAGTATCAACGAGGAAATCGCCCACGGCATTCCCGGCCCGCGCGTCATCCGCGCCGGCGATCTCATCAATATCGACGTCTCGGCGGAAAAGGACGGCTTCTTCGCCGATACCGGCGCCTCCTTCACGATGCCGCCGGTCAAGCCGAAGATCGAGCGGCTCTGCCGCGACGGCAAGCGGGCGCTTTGGATCGGGCTCAACCAGGTCAAATCGGGCGAGCCGCTGGCAAAGATCGGCACAGCCGTCGGCGCCTTTGCGCAGAAGAACCGCTATACGCTGGTCGCCAATCTGGCGAGCCATGGCGTCGGCCGCTCGCTGCATGAGGAGCCGGCCGAGCTCTCGACCTGGCCGGACCCTTCGGAAAAACGGATGATGACGGAAGGTCTCGTCTTCACGGTCGAGCCGTTTCTCTCGCTCGGCGCGACATGGGCCGAAGGCGGCGACGATGCCTGGACGCTCTATGCCGATCCAAAGGCGCCGACCGTGCAATATGAACACACGGTGGTCGCGACGCGTAACGGGCCGGTGGTCCTGACCCTGCCGGATGAGCGGGCGTAAGGCTGGAACCGGAGTTATTCCGGCTGGGTGGGAGCACCCGCCTCGCCCTTCGGGGCCCCTGCGGGGCACCTCAGGGTGAGGCTCTCTTGGAGGCTTCACGCGTTTGCAGCAGAAGCCGTGCATTCTCCACACCTTTGCGGCATCCTCAAACGCACCTCACTCTGAGGTGCGAAGCCCGCAGGGCATAGCCTCGAAGGGTCCTGCCGCAACACCGCTTCTTGCCTGCCTCCTGGCACGAACGCTCGCCCCACCATTCGGCTCTCATCCTCAGCCCCGCGTTCCCGGCCTGCCGCCTTGCAGGATTTCGGTGGCGGCGCGTTCGAGGATGCTGGCGATGCGGGCGGCTTCGGGTTTCGACCAGGGATAGCGCATGCGCAGGGCCGAGCGCAGCAGCATGCGGGCGGCGCGGATATCGCCGCCGTCCTGCATGAAGTCGCCGTCATCGCCTTCGTCGGCGCCGTGACGGTCGGTTTCGAAGACACGCTTCACATGGGCCATCTTCTCGCCGATGCGTTCCAGCTTGGCGAACGTTTGTAGGATCATGGCGCGGTTTTCCTCGACGCGGCCGCGGCCGGCCTCGGTGATGCGGTAGAGCTTCTTGGCGCCCTCGGCCTCCACCTCGGCAAGGCCGGTTTCCTCGAGATAGGTGAGTGCGGGATAGATGACGCCGGGGCTCGGTACATAGAAGCCGCCGGAACGCTCCTCCAGCAGCTTTATCAATTCATAACCGTGGCGCGGCTGCTCATCGAGTAAAGCCAGGATGACGAGCTGGAGATCGCCGGCCGCGAATTTGCGGCCCATGCGGAAATCTCCGCCGAACATGCCGCCTTTAAAACCTCTCATGATTTTTCCTTTCATCGTTATATGTATCGTTAGCTATGTCGTAAAACATATATCGTACGATAACTCCTTTCAAGTGCGGCCTAGAACTTTTGATGTTTTGGGAAATTGATCAATCGATCAGAATTACTTGATTGTGGTGCCGGCACGGCGGCGCGATAAGCGCTGCATGCTCGAGCGCACCGGTCACTCCCCGCCGAATCTTGTCTCCACCGCCGCTGCCGGCGCCGTTGCCATGGCCGCTGCCATGGGCTTCGGGCGCTTCTCCTACACGCCGATCCTGCCCGGTATGATCAGTGGCGTGCCGCTTTCGGCAGCGGATGCAGGCTTTATCGCATCGGCGAATTTCGTCGGTTATCTGGTGGGCGCCGTGCTTGCCGCTTATGGCTGGGCGGCGGGGCGGGAGCGACTGGTGGCGCTGTTGTCGTTGCTGGCAACCGCCATCCTGCTTGCCGCCATGGCTGCCACCGATTCCGTCGCGATCTTTGCCGTCATCCGCTTCCTAGCCGGCGTCGCCAGCGCCTTCGCGATGGTCTTCACCTCGTCGATCGTGCTCAGCCACGGGGCTGCTGCCGACAACGATCATGTGCAGGCGGCGCATTTTGGCGGGCCGGGGGCGGGCATCGCGCTGTCCTCGGTCATGGTGTTTCTGATCGGCCTCGGCTTTCACGACGGGCCGGGCGGCTGGCGCGCCGACTGGATCGGCGGGGCGCTCTATTGCGCGGCAAGCCTTGTCGTCGTTTTCCTGCTGCTGCCGTCGGCGCCGGCGCAATCGGCGCAGGCGGGCAAGGAGCCGGCGCTGGTCTGGAACAGGCCGATGGTGCTGCTGACGCTGTCTTACGGACTGTTCGGATTTGGCTACGTCATT
Source organism: Rhizobium sp. WYCCWR 11128 (assembly GCF_013416305.1). Taxonomy (NCBI): domain Bacteria; kingdom Pseudomonadati; phylum Pseudomonadota; class Alphaproteobacteria; order Hyphomicrobiales; family Rhizobiaceae; genus Rhizobium; species Rhizobium sp. WYCCWR 11128. Next base: position 63,914 of record NZ_JACCEZ010000004.1, on the reverse strand, counting down.
ACCGCGACCTTCCTCGTCACCATCGCGCGCCTTTCTGCAACCGGGCCCTTCGTCGAATTCCTCTGCTGGTTCATCGCTGGCCTGACGGCGGCGGTGGCGCTGTTTGCTTGGAAGCCGCTGGTCAAGCCGCTCGGGCTTGGGGGCGTCTATGTCGCAGCCCTTCTGGTCGAGGCCGCCGGCGTGCTTGCGACCGTGGCGCTGCCGCCTTCCGTTGCACCGCTGATCGGCGGGGCGCTGTTCGGGGCGACGTTCCTGGCAATCACCGCCTACGGGCTGCAGATCGGCCGCAAGCTTTCGCCTGACAGTCCGCGGCGGATCCTGGCGATGATGACGGCCGCCTTCGGTGTCGGCCAGATCGTCGGGCCTGTTGTCGCCGGCTGGATCGCCGAGCGCACGGGCAGCTTCACCGTGCCCACGATGATCGCCGCCGTGGCACTTGTCGCCTGCGCAGCGCTGGTGATGCCCGTGATCAAGAAAATCGCTTAACCGGTTACAACTCCGTAACAATCGGCTGAACCCATTGCTGCTTCCTTGGAACTGCCTTAGTTTCCGGCACAATCAGTGTTGACGACACTCCCGAGACTCACAGTTCAGGAAAGCAAAGCTCCCCGTGTTTCATTCCTTCTTCCCCCAGCCAAAAGCGTTCTTTACTTCGCTCGCAATCTGGACGCTGGCAGCAATTTTTGGCTGGTATTTCTTCGCCGCTGGTCTTGGTGCTTCCCTCGGTTTTGCGCCGGTTTCTGAAGAGCAACAGCCGATTGATCTCTCCTTCTTCCTGCTGCGGGAGAACCTCTGGTTCTACAGCTATTTCCTTCTGTCGGCGGTGATCTTCTGCGGTGCATGGCACCTGAAGGCGCTGCGCCATCCTTGGAAGATTTGGTCGATCTGGGGGTCGGCGTTGATCATCTTCGTGACCTACTTCGGCGTCCAGATCAGCGTTGTGATCAACAACTGGCGTCGGCCGTTTGGTGACCTTCTGCAGAACGCATTGTCGAAACAGCCGGGAATTTCCGTCGACAATTTTTACAGCCTGATGTGGGTCTTCTGCCAGATCGCGTTTCTCAGCATGTTCGTATCGATCATGACCGACTTCTTCACCAGCCACTACATCTTCCGCTGGCGAACGGCGATGAACAATTTCTACATGTCGAAGTGGGAAAAGCTTCGTCACATCGAAGGTGCCTCCCAGCGCGTTCAGGAAGATACGATGCGCTTTTCGAGCACGCTCGAAGGCCTTGGTATCAGCCTCATCAACTCGGTGATGACGCTCGTGGTATTCCTTCCGATCCTGCTGGCGCTGTCGCATTACGTGACCGAACTGCCGTTCATCGGGCCGGTGGCGAATTCGCTGTTTTGGCTGGCGCTGTTCTGGTCGGCGTTCGGGACGCTCCTGCTGGCGATCGCCGGCGTCAAGCTGCCGGGGCTGAATTTTCGCAACCAGCGCGTCGAAGCGGCATATCGCAAGGAACTGGTCTATGGCGAGGACCATGCGGAACGGGCTGAGCCGCTGACAGTCAGGGAGCTCTTCGGCAACGTGCGCCGGAACTATTACCGCATGTATTTCCACTACATGTATTTCAATGTCGCCCGTTATTTCTATGTCCAGGCCGACGCGCTCTTCGTGGTCTTCATGCTGGTGCCGACGATCGTGGCGGGCACGATCACTTACGGTATCTTCCAGCAGATCTCGACCGCCTTCGGACAGGTCAGCAATTCGTTCCAGTACCTCGTCAACTCCTGGACGACGATCATTGAACTGCTCTCGATCCACAAACGACTCAAGGCCTTCGAGGCGGCAATCGACGACGAACCACTGCCGGAAATTGATCAGCGCTACCTGGAGCGTGAGGGGGGAGTTGTTCATGCCGACGGTTGATGGCTGAGGGGTATGGGAGATTCTGCGAGCCATCGGAAAGTTCGCGCTTGGGGCGCCCCCTCATCCGCCCTATCGGGCACCTTTTCCCCGCCGGGTAGAAGGGGGATTCGCAGCGTCGCAACGAATCTCTTCTTCCCAGCGGGGAGAAGGTGCCGGCAGGCGGATGAGGGGGCCGCACGGCACGTCGGTTCGTCCAGATAATTGGCTCTTCAGAGGCCTGAAGTCTGCAATTTCCCGCGCGCCTCGATCATCGGGATCGCTTCCGAATAGCTGGCACAGGCCACATCCGTTCGGTGGCAGACGTCGCTGACTAGCCTGTCGAGGGCGCGCCAGTAGGCGCCGCCGTTCATTTCGACGAAGTGGAAGCCGAGCTGTAGCGGCACGCGGGCGCCGGCATATTGCTTGTCGAAAGCCTCCTTGAAGGCGGCATAGGCGCGGTCCTCGAATTCCGCGGAATCGGCCGTATCCTCCTCACCCTTGGAATGGCGGACGAAGAGATTGTAGTCCATGCCGATGATCGGCTTGTCGTTCGGGCCTTCGGGGATCAGCGGCAGGCCGAAGCGAATGATACCGTCTTCCTCGACAGGCATGGCCGGGCCCTTTGTGACGAGGCTCGCGTCATAGGTGAAGCCCGCCTTCTTTTCGGCGGCGATCATGTCGGTGCCCGCAGTTGCCGAGAGATAGGGGGCCCGAAAGCCCTTGATGCCGTGATCGACCAGATCCTGCCAGCCGGCCGGCTCCTGCAGGCCGACGCTCTTCCAGGCATTCTCAAGCGTCGCGTGGAAGGTGGCGTACTCGGCCGACCAGTCGGCCTCGCTCCAGAGGCGGCCGTCGAAATGGCCGCAGGCATGGCTCGATATGTCGTGTCCTTCGAGATGGGCGTGCCAGATATTGCCGAGGCGTTCGCGGATCTCGTCGTCGCTCTGGGCGAAGCCGACATTGGATTTTCCGCGTTTCTGGTGGGGCGCCTGGTAGGCCTTCTTCGCCGCCTCGTTCATCAGGAAAGTGCAGGAAAGGAAATAGGTGAAATGGGCGCCGTTTTTCGCCGCCATCTCGCGGCTCTTCAGCCAGAGCGCGTTGTCGTGGGCGCCGTCGAAGGAAATGATGACGAGCTGTTTCGGCCGGTCGGCCGCCTCGGCAATTGCCGGAGCGAGGAGCGAAACAGAAAGGCAGGCGGAGAGGAGGGAACGAGACATGGGCACCGCGACAATTTGTTCGGGGTTTCCCTCCGACAGAATTGCGGCGAAGCTGCGGTCGCGCTGGCATTTCTTCGCGCCAGCCGGTAAGCCATGACAAACGGCACGGAAGGGATCCGCAATGACATTGCTTATCGTCGGCATCATACTTTTCCTCGGGGTGCATCTGGTGCGGGTGCTGGTGCCGGACTTTCGCCGTTCGATGATCGCAAGCCTCGGCGAGAAGGGCTGGCGAGCGGCCTATTCCATTGCCAGCATCGCCACGCTGATCCTGTTGATCTACGGCTTCGGGCAGGCGCGGCAGGTGACCGGAATGCTCTACAATCCACCGGTCTGGATGGCGCATATAGCAATCACGCTGATGCTGATCGCGATGATCTGTCTCGTCGCCTCGCTGCTGCCGGCGGGGCACATCGCGACCAAGACCAAACATCCGATGGTGCTGTCGGTGAAGATCTGGGCGCTGGCGCACTTGCTCGCCAATGGCGAGACGTCGTCGGTGCTGCTGTTTGCCGCCTTTCTCGCCTGGGGCGTCATCTTGCGCATTTCCTTGAAACGGCGGCAGCGGGCGGGCGAGATCACGCTCCGGCCGTTCGTCTCTGCCAAATACGACCTCTATGCGATCGTCATCGGCATCGTCGTCTGGGCGCTGATCATCTGGAAGCTGCACGAATGGTTGATCGGCGTTTCGCCGCTCGTCATCTGACCTGCGCATAACCCCAAAAATCGATTCCGATTTTCGGAGAGGATTATGCGCGGATTCAAAGTCTTAGAGCGTCCTTAGCGCGTCCTGTCGGACGTGCGGCGCTCTAATCTTTCACATCCCCCTTACAACGGCGGCAAAATGGAGTAGAAGGCCCGACAATATGCGTTTTGCATGGTGTATGGGTATTTCCGCGGCCGGAGACGAGAATGGCATTCAACGACGACAGCTTCATCCGTGAAGTCAATGAGGAATTGCGGTCTGACCAGATGAAGGGCGTCTGGCGCCGGTTCGGCCGCTATATCGTCGTCGTCGCCATCCTGATCGTCGTCGGCACCGCCGGCAAGGTTCTCTACGATTATTGGGACGACAACCGCTCCTCCGGCACCGGCGACCAGTTCCTGGCGGCGATGAAGCTAGCCGACGAGAACAAGAACGACGAGGCGCTGGCCGCGCTCGACAAGCTCGAGAAGGAAGGCCATGGCGCCTACCCGGTGCTGGCACGCATGCGGGCCGCGACCGTCCAGGTGCAGAAGGGCGATGCCGCCGCGGCGATCGCCGCCTTCAACGAGATCGGCAAGGACAATGCCGTTCCGGCTGCCGTGCGCGATGCCGCCAAGATGCGCGCCGGCTGGTTGCTCATCGAGAACGGCACTTACGAACAGGTTTCGGCGGCGATCGAGGAAATGGCCGTTCCGGGCAACGCCTTCCGTCATTCGGCGCGCGAGGCACTCGGCCTTGCCGCTTACAAAGCCGGCAACATGGCGCAGGCGCGGCAGTGGTTCCAGTCGATCGTCGACGATACCGACAGCCCACGCAATGTTGCCAATCGCGCCCATATGATGCTTGATCTGATTACCGCATCCGGCAAGGCGCCCGCCGCTCAGGGCTGATCGCGTTAAGGACAAGATATGAGTTTCACGGTCGCGATCGTCGGTCGTCCGAATGTCGGCAAGTCGACACTTTTCAACCGGCTGGTAGGCAAGAAGCTGGCGCTTGTCGATGACACGCCGGGTGTGACCCGCGACCGCCGGCCGGGCGATGCGCGGCTGATGGGCCTGACCTTCACGATCATCGACACGGCTGGTTTGGAAGAGGCCGACGCGGAAAGCCTGCAGGGCCGGATGCGGGCGCAGACGGAAGCGGCGATCGACGAGGCGGATCTTTCGCTTTTCGTCGTCGATGCCAAGAGCGGATTGACGCCCGTCGATACCGACCTTGCGGAGATGCTGCGTCGGCGCGGCAAGCCGGTCGTGCTCGTCGCCAACAAATCCGAAGCGCGCGGTTCCGACAGCGGTTTCTACGACGCCTATACGCTAGGGCTCGGCGAGCCGACGCCGATTTCGGCCGAACACGGGCAGGGCATGCTCGACCTGCGCGATGCGATCGTCGCGGCGATCGGCGAGGACCGTGCCTATCCCGAGAAAGAGGATGTGGCGGTTACCGACGTCGACATTCCGCAATCATCAAACGAGGGCGACGAGGACGAAGAGCCGGCCTATGACGAGACCAAGCCGCTCAGAGTGGCGATCGTCGGCCGGCCGAATGCCGGCAAGTCGACACTGATCAATCGCTTCCTCGGCGAGGACCGGCTTTTGACCGGGCCGGAGGCAGGCATCACCCGCGACTCCATCTCGGTCGAATGGGACTGGCGCGGCCGCACCATCAAGATGTTCGATACGGCAGGCATGCGCCGCAAGGCAAGGGTGATCGAGAAGCTGGAGAAGCTTTCGGTGGCCGATGCGCTGCGCGCCATCCGTTTCGCCGAAACAGTCGTCATCGTCTTCGATGCGACGATCCCCTTCGAAAAGCAGGATCTGCAGATCGTCGACCTCGTGCTGCGCGAAGGCCGTGCCGCCGTGCTCGCCTTCAACAAGTGGGACATGATCGAGGACCGGCAGGCGGTGCTTGCTGATCTGCGCGAAAAGACCGACCGGTTGCTGCCGCAGGCGCGCGGCATCCGCGCCGTGCCGATCTCCGGCCAGACCGGCTGGGGGCTCGACAAGCTGATGCAGTCGATCATCGACACGGACAAGGTCTGGAACAAGCGCATTTCGACGGCCAGGCTCAACCGCTGGCTGGAGACGCAGCAGATCCAGCATCCGCCACCGGCCGTTTCCGGCCGCCGCATCAAGCTGAAATATATGACGCAGGTGAAGGCCCGCCCGCCGGCCTTCATGATTTCCTGCACCCGGTCCGATGCGCTGCCGGAATCCTATACGCGCTATCTGATCAACGGGTTGCGCGCCGATTTCGACATGCCGAGCGTGCCGATCCGCATCCATTTCCGCTCGCCTGACAATCCGTTCGAAGGCAAGAAGAGACGGACGTAGGCTGGGAGCTGGCGCTGATTGGTGGGTCATTGGGCCGCATGTCGTGAAGCACCCCTTCTGCCCTGCCCGGCAGGGCAGAAGGGGTATCACAGGCACTGTGATAGCTATCCGGCAATCTAAGCCACGCTTTTGTTCAGCGCTTCACGCAGCGCCACGATCTCGGCCTGGAGGCGGGTGAGGTCGATTGCATCGCGACCACTGGCAGCGGCGATGCAACCGGGGATGCCGATCGCCTTTTCCTTTAGGCGAATGCCTTCTTCGCTCAAGCGGATGACGACGACGCGTTCGTCCTCCCGGCTGCGTTCGCGCCTGACATAACCTGCGGTTTCGAGGCGTTTGAGCAGCGGGGTCAGCGTGCTCGATTCCAGGAAGAGCTTTTCACCCAAGCCGCCGACGGTCTGGCCGTCCTGTTCCCAGAGCGAAACCATCGCCAGATATTGCGGATAGGTGAGACCCAACGTATCGAGCAGCGGCTTGTAAACGCGGTTCAGTGCGTGGCTTGCCGTATAGACGGCGAAGCAGATGAAATTGTCGAGCTTCAGCTGATCCTGCATGGGGTTATCTCCAGAACTGATGGAGGTTATATCGCGCGATAAATAATCGTAAGCGATATTTATGCATGGCTGCTATGCGCAAATTTAAATTGTCCAATAAACAATCGTGCGCGATATAAAAACGGTGTTCAGGACGAACATCGAACCCGAGAGGACAAGACAATGTCGACCATCAAGACCGCAGTTTCCGCAGCAGCACTCCTGACAGCTTTCGCCGTCGGCGCGCTTGCCGATCCGGTACTCGAACCGACAACGCAGAAATTCATCGACGGGCTTGCCGGCGGCAAGCCGATCTACACGCTGTCGCCGGCCGATGCCCGCAATGTTCTGGCGGGCGCGCAGAAGGGCGACGTGAAGAAGCTTGCCGCCCAGGAAGAGGACAGGGTCATCAGGGCCGGTCCGACAGGCAACATCAAGCTGCGCATCGTCCGCCCGGAACATGCCAAGGGCACGCTGCCGGTCATTCTCTATTTCCATGGCGGCGGCTGGGTGCTGGGCGATGCCGATACACATGATCGGCTGGTGCGCGAGATCGCCAACGGCGCCGATGCCGCCGTCGTCTTCGTTGACTACGAACGCTCTCCGGAAGCCCGCTATCCCGTTGCCATCGAGCAGGCTTATGCTGCGACCAAATATGTCGCCGAGCATGCCAAGGAGTTCAAGGTCGATGCCTCCCGACTCGCGGTCGCAGGCGATAGCGTCGGCGGCAACATGGCGGCGGTGGTGACGCTGCTTGCCAAGGAGCGTGGCGGTCCTGCCATCGACCAGCAGGTGCTGTTCTACCCCGTCACCGACGCCAATTTCGACAATGGGTCCTACAACCAGTTCGCCGATGGGCCGTGGCTGACCAAGGAAGCGATGAAGTGGTTCTGGAACGCCTATCTGCCCGACGAGACCAAGCGCAAGGAGCCGACGGCCTCACCGCTGCAGGCGTCGCTGGAGCAGTTGAACGGCCTGCCGCCGGCGCTGGTCATCGTTGACGAAAACGACGTGCTGCGCGATGAGGGTGAGGCCTATGCCCGCAAGCTCAGCCAGGCCGGTGTCCGCGTCACGTCGATGCGATACAACGGCACGATCCACGACTTCGTGCTGCTGAACGCGATTGCCGAAACGCCTGCGGCGCGCAGTGCGATTGCGGTCGCGAACGACACGCTTCACAGCGCGCTTCACAAGTAAAACCAATCAGTCTGCGGACGGGAGAGGCCCGGCGGTTTCGCCGGGCTTTCTGCTTCTTGGGAGCGACTTGGTGGCAAACTGCCAGGCCTTCTTCCATTTCGGCGTGATGACGCCGTTGGCGGCGCGGATATTGTTGATGAACTGCAGCGTCGCCGCTTCCCAGGAATATTGCATGGCGAGTTCACGCGCCTTCTCTCGCGAGGCGGAGAGGGCGGCTAGGCAGGCGGCCTGTAGGTTCTGGTCGAGCGCCCCGACTTCGCTATCCTCGCCGATGATGTCGAGCGGGCCGGTGACCGGATAGGCTGCGACCGGCACGCCCGATGCCAGCGCCTCGAGGATGGTGTTGCCGAAGGTGTCGGTGAGCGAGGGAAAGACGAAGACATCGGCCTGGGCGTAGGTTTTCGCCAGATCCTCGCCGAACTGCACGCCCGCGAAGAAGACGTCGGGATATTGCTTTTCAAGCTCGGCGCGGGCAGGACCGTCGCCGACGACGACCTTGGAGCCCGGCAGATCGAGATCGAGGAAAGCCGGCAGGTTCTTTTCCAGCGCCACGCGGCCGACGGTCATGAAGATCGGGCGCGCCAAGCCGAACGGGTTTTCCTCGAGCGCCATCGGACGGAACTGCGTGGCGTCAATGCCGCGGCTCCAGGGCATGAGGTTGCGGATGCCCTTTTCCGACAGTTCGCGGGCAAGGCTCGGCGTCGCCACCATGCAGCCGGCGCCGCCATTGTGGAACCAGCGAACGAAGGAGTAGAGCCAGCTCTTCGGTATCGGCAGGCGCGCGGAAACGTATTCCGGGAAGCGGGTGTGGTAGCTCGTCGAAAACGGCATGCGGTTTCTCAGGCACCAGCGGCGGGCGGTCAGCCCCAGCGGACCTTCGGTGGCAATATGCACGTAGGACGGATTGTGCTTTTCGATCTCGCGGGCGATGCGGCGGTAATTGGCGATCGACAGGCGGATCTCAGGATAGGTCGGGCAGGGGATGCTGTTGAAGCGCTCCGGCGTCACCATCGAAACCTCGACGCCCATCTTCGCCAGTTCGCGGTTGGTGTTCTCGATCGAGCGCACGACGCCGTTGACCTGTGGGTGCCAGGCATCGGTGACAATCACCAGCCTCTCAGGCAGGTTCCCGGCGGCGGCATTGGCCCAGCTCTCGCCGCTATAAGTGTTTGCCGGACGTTGCAGCATGTCACGATTTCCATCCGCGTCGCAGTGATATGCCAACGCTCAACCCCTAAGCGGGGTTCCGGAACGGCGATTCCCGCTTCTCTATTTTGAGGCATGACCATGATGGAAATATTACAGCCCATATTGCGAGGATTGCAGGGCTTTCGCCGGTCTGATCGCCCCGATTATGTCGGCGGCTGGCGGCGGTTGTTTTTCATTTGAAAGAAGAAAGTCACGGCGCCGGTCGTGGACCGGCGCCGCTTGGGAGGTCAAGCTGCAGCGGAAGCCGAGCTTGCGGTCGGAACTTCCGAGATCGTCTTCAGAACCTGCGAAGCGATCTGGTAGGGGCAGCCCTGCGAGTTCGGGCGGCGATCTTCCAGATAGCCCTTGTAGTCGTTCTTGACGAAGGAGTGCGGCACGCGGATCGAGGCACCACGGTCGGCAACGCCGTAGGAGAACTTATTCCACGGAGCCGTCTCGTGCTTGCCGGTCAGGCGCTTGTCGTTGTCAGGACCGTAGACGTCGATGTGGTCCATCAGGTTCTTGTCGAACTGCGCCATCAGCGCTTCGAAATAGGCCTTGCCGCCGACTTCGCGCATGTACTTGGTCGAGAAGTTGCAATGCATGCCCGAGCCGTTCCAGTCGGTGTCGCCGAGCGGCTTGCAGTGATACTCGATGTCGATGCCGTACTTTTCGGTCAGGCGCTGCAGGAGGTAGCGTGCCATCCAGATCTGGTCGGCGGCCTTCTTGGAGCCCTTGCCGAAAATCTGGAATTCCCACTGGCCCTTGGCCACTTCGGCATTGATGCCTTCGTGATTGATGCCGGCAGCGAGGCAGAGGTCGAGATGCTCTTCGACGATTTCGCGGGCAACGTCGCCGACGTTCGAATAGCCGACGCCGGTGTAATAAGGGCCCTGCGGAGCGGGGTAGCCCTGCTCAGGGAAGCCGAGCGGACGGCCGTTCTGGTAGAAGAAATATTCCTGCTCGAAGCCGAACCAGGCGTCTTCGTCGTCGAGGATGGTGGCGCGGGCATTCGATGCGTGCGGCGTGACGCCATCCGGCATCATGACTTCGCACATGACGAGAGCGCCGTTGGTGCGGGCCGGGTCGGGATAGATGGCGACCGGCTTCAGCACGCAATCGGAGCTGCGGCCTTCAGCCTGCTGCGTCGAGGAGCCGTCAAAGCCCCAGAGCGGAAGCTGTTCCAGCGTCGGGAATACGTCGAATTCCTTGATCTGCGTCTTGCCACGCAGGTTCGGTACCGGAGTGTACCCATCGAGCCAAATATACTCGAGCTTATATTTTGTCATCGTGACTCTCTCAATGCTACGAAGGTGAGCAAATCCGGAGGTGATCTCGGCGCGCAAGCGCATCCGACCGCCAGGGATGACGCTTTAAAAGCACGTAGCGTGCCAGTTTTGGTGCTACGCGAAAGAAAAATCGCGAATCAGCTTGCCGGCCGATTTTTTCCCTTTTGGAAAATCGGGCTGTTTTTAACGCTCGCAGGCGGTATCGCCCATCAAAACGCAGTTTTTTCATCTGGAACCGGATGAAAATTGTGGCGTTAGGCTGAAATGATGAAGTGTTAAACAAATTATCGGAAGCTTTTAGCCGAGACAGCATGCCGACCGATTACAATTGCAACATTGCCGTTATTTTATGCAATTTGCATAAACTATGTGCATTGTGCTATGTAGATGGTCCTGAAATGTTGATGCGCCGAGCTGAATGGAGGCGATCTCATGCCCACCGGTTTCCATCGTGAATCCGCAACGATCTACCAGTTTCCCGTTAAGGCGATGCGAAACGCCAACCGGTTCGAACGCGCCAGGCTGATGGAGCGCGAGGCCGCAGACGTCTGCGATGCTGCGCTCGACAGCTGCTGGTACCATGACGAGGCCGTTCGCGACGCCGATCGACCGACGAAGTCCTGATTTCCCCTGGCAGATGCCGACAAGGCGGGGAGCGCTCGCACATGGCGTTCATACTGCGTCAGCATGTGCGGCCTAAAAGCATGTTTCGCTAAGCGAATCTGAAAGATCGCGCCGCTTTAGCCGCCATCCAATCCAAGCTTTTCCCTTACGACCAATGCGCCATGTTCGCTGACGACGCGTGCAGCGACCTTTGCTGCGAAGCGGGCGGCGGCAGACGCATCGCCTGCTTCGAGATATCGTGCGAGAAAAGCGCCGTTGAAGCTGTCGCCGGCGCTGGTCGTGTCGACCACCTTCTCCACCTTTTCGGCCGGAACGAAGGTCTGCTCGCCGGCAAAATTCAGCGTAACGCCCTCCGCGCCGTTCTTGACGACGATATGGACGGCACCCAGTGCGCGATAGCGGTGGATCGTCGCCTCGATGGAATCATCGCCGAAATGGGCCGCCTCGTCGTCGAAGCTCGGCATGACGAGCACGGAGGAGCGGGCACCTTCACTGATCGTCGTGTGCATTACGTCGTAGCTCGACCAGAGCCGCGGGCGGATGTTCGGATCGAAGACGACGAGCTTGCCTGCGGCCTTGGCGCGACGGACTTCGGCAAGCAAAGTCTCGGCATCCTCATGCGGCAGTATGGCAAGCGTGATGCCGGAGAAATAGACGACTTCAGCGCTCTCCACCGCCTCGCGCAGGCGGTCCGGATCGGCGGCCAGGCTGCGGGCAGCCGAGCTGTCGCGCCAGTAGCTGAAGGAGCGTTCGCCGTCCTTCAGGTTGATCATGTAAAGGCCCGGCGTCCTGCCCCTGATACGGCGAATGAGGCTGGTGCCGATGCCCGCCTTGTCGATAAAGGCCGCCATCTCGTCCGACATGGCGTCGTCGCCGAGCGCGGTGAAGTAGTCGACCGACCAGTCGGCGGCAAGGCAGGCGCGGGCATACCAGGCGGTGTTGAAGGTATCGCCGGCAAAGCCCTTGCGCAGCAGACCATCGCCTGCCTGCGAGAGTTCCACCATGCATTCACCGATCGATAGAAACCGTCTGCTCACCTTGTCCTCCCGGCATTGGTCTTCATCCGCTGATACGCGGAGAGTATGAAGGTGGCAAGCGCCTATATTCGGGAATGGAAACCCGCCTTCGCGGGCTAGGCAAAGGCCGCTTGCGCGGCCTTCGTATCACTCATGGCCTGTCCATGTGATAACAGGCGGCCTTCTGGCCGGGGCGGACCTCCTCGGTCGGCGGCATTTCGGTGCGACAGATGTCGGTCGCCTTCCAGCAGCGCGGTGAGAAGACGCAACCCTTCGGCGGATTGAGCGGCGAGGGCGGGTCACCCTGCAGGCGGATGCGGGTGCGCAGGCGCGCCAGCTTCGGATCCGGGATCGGCGCGGCGGAGAAAAGCGCCTGCGTATAGGGATGAGCGGGGTGATCGAAGACGGTAGCACAACTGCCTGCTTCCACCACCCTGCCGAGATAGAGCACCAGCACATCGTCTGAGATCAGGCGCACGACGGAGAGGTCGTGGCTGATAAAGATCAGCGTCAGGCCGAATTCCTTGCGCAGCTTGCGCAGAAGCGTGATGACCTGGCCCTGGATCGAGACGTCGAGGGCCGAAACCGGCTCGTCGCAGATGATGAGCTTCGGCTTGGTGACGACCGCGCGCGCGATGCCGATGCGTTGCGCCTGGCCGCCGGAGAATTCGTGCGGGTAGCGGTTGATCATCTCCGGCACCAGGCCGACGGCGGTCATGATCTCGCGGACCCGCTCGGTGCGCTCGGCCCTTGATAGCTTCGGCTCGAAGACTGTGAGAGGCTCGGCGATGATGTCTCCAACAGTCATGCGCGGGTCGAGCGAGGCGATCGGATCCTGGAAGATGATCTGCATGTCGCGGCGGGCGGCCCGCATTTCCTCGTCCGAAAGGTCGAGCAGGTTGCGGCCCTGCCAGAGGATACGGCCCTTCTGCGATTTCAACAGCCGCAGGATGGACCGGCCGAGCGTCGACTTGCCGCAGCCGGATTCGCCGACGATACCGAGCGTGCGGCCTTCGCTGAGGTCGAAGCTGACATTGTTGACGGCGGTGAGGAAGATCGGCGGCTTGAAGAGGCCTTTCGCCGGCAGTTCGAATTGGGTCGTCAGGTTCTCGACCCTCAGAAGTGATCGTTCAGCCATGGTTCAGCAGCTCCTCGCGACGCGGGAAGGGGTGGTAGCATGCGGCGCAGTGATGCGGCGCCAGCACTTCGAGCGGTGGCGGGCGGTCGATGCAATCGTCCTGGACCTGCGAACAGCGTGGCGAGAAATTGCAGCCCTTCGGCAGGTGCTGCAGGTTCGGCGGACGTCCGGGGATGACGACGAGGTCGTCGACATCCTGGTCCGGCCGCGGGATCGAGGCATGCAGTGCTGCGGTATAGGGATGGGCCGGATTGTCGAAGAGCTCATCGACCGGCGCTTCCTCGACGATGCGGCCGGCATACATGACGGCGACGCGGTCGGCGAGGCCGGCAACGACGCCGAGATCGTGGGTGATCATGATCAGCGCCGTGTTCATCTCCGCCGTCAGATCGTTGAAGAGATCGAGGATCTGCGCCTGGATGGTGACGTCGAGTGCGGTCGTCGGCTCGTCGGCGATCAGAAGCTTCGGCCTCGTGAGCAGCGCCATGGCGATGACGATGCGCTGGCGCATGCCGCCGGAGAGCTCATGCGGGTAGAGGTGAAAGCGCCGTGTCGGGTCGGGGATGCCGACACGTTTCAGCATGTCGAGCGCTGCGGCGGATGCGGCGCGCGCCGTCAGGCCGCCGTGCACCTCGAGCTGTTCCGTCAACTGCCGGGAGATCTTCAGCGATGGATTGAGGGCGGTCATCGGATCCTGGAAGACCATGGCCATGTCCTTGCCGCGGATCTGGTCGAGCTCGCGCGGTTTCAGCGCCAGCACGTCCTTGCCTTCGAGCAGCGCCTGTCCCGTGGTTTTGCCGTTCTTGGCAAGCAGGCCCATGATGCCGAGGAAGGTCTGGCTCTTGCCCGAACCGGACTCGCCGACGATGGCGATGCGTTCGCCGCGTTTGACCGTCAGGTTCATGTTGGAGACCGCCTTGACCTCTCCATCCGGCGTTTTGAAGGTGATCGAATAGTCTTTGAGTTCGAGAAGGGTGTCTTTTTGTGTTTCTTGGGACATTCTTATCGATCCTTCGGGTCGAACGCGTCGCGCAGGCCGTCGCCGATGAAGAGCAGGCTGAGCAGCAGGGCCACGAGGAAGCTCGCCGGGAAGACCAGCAGCCACGGCATGCTTTCCATGGCATCGGTTCCCTCGGCGATCAGCGTGCCGAGCGAGGTCAGCGGTTCCTGCACGCCGAAGCCGAGATAGGAAAGGAAGCTTTCGGTGGCGATGATTTCAGGCACCGTCAACGCTGCGAAGATGACCACGGGTCCGACGAGGTTCGGGATGATGTGCTTGATGATGATCTTGAACGGCCGCTGCCCGGATGCGCGGGCCGCTTCGATGAATTCGCGATGCTTGATCGACAGCGTCTGGCCGCGGACGATGCGGGCCATGGTCAGCCATTCCAGCGCGCCGATCGCGGCAAACAGCAGATAGACGTTGCGGCCGAAGATCACCATCAGCAGGATGACGAAGAGGATATAGGGAAGCGCGTACATAATGTCGACGAAGCGCATCATGATCGCATCCAGCCTGCCGCCGATATAGCCTGAGACCGCACCGTAGAGAACGCCGATGAAGACGGAGACGACGGTCGCCGTCAACGCCACGGCAAGCGAGACGCGGGTGCCGTAAAGGACGCGAGCGAGAAGGTCGCGGCCGTTCGGGTCGGTGCCGAAATAGTGGCCGGTCTCGATCGAGGGCGGTATGCGGAAGGCCGCCCAATCCGGGTCCTCATAGTTGAAGGGAATGAACCAGGGGCCGAGGAAGGCGGCGAGGATCAGAACCGTCAGGACAACGATCGAGAGGACGGCCGCCTTGTTGCGCCCGAGTCGGCGCAAGGCATCCTTGGTGAGCGAGCGGCTTTCGGGCGCAAGGCCCTCCGCCTCCAGAAGCTCCTGGGCAAGCAGCTCGCGTTTTGCGGGGTTGAGGATCATCGGTTTCTCACTTTCGGATCGAGCCACGCATAGGCGATATCGACGAGAAGATTCAGGAACACGATGAGCACCATGTAGAAAATGACCGTGCCGAGAACCATGCCGTAATCGCGGTTCAGCGCTGCGTTGACGAAATAGCGGCCGATGCCGGGCAATCCGAAGATGCTTTCGACAACCAGCGAGCCGGTGAGAAGGTAGCTTGCCGCCGGTCCGAGATAGGAGACCACAGGCATCAGCGCGGGCTTCAGCGCATGGCGCATGACCGTCAGCCGGGGGCCGATGCCTTTGGCCTTGGCGGTGCGGATGAAGTTCTGGTTCATTACCTCGATCATCGAGCCGCGGGTGATGCGCGAGATACGGCCGGCATGCGGCAGGGCTAGAACGACGATCGGCAGGATGAGGTATTTGATCGAGCCGTCACCCCAGCCGCCGACCGGAAACCACGCAAGATGGATGCCGAAGACGAGCTGCAGGATGGGCGCAATCAGGAAGTTCGGCAGTACGACGCCGATCAGGATGAGCGCGCCCAGAATATAATCCGGCGCCTTGTTCTGATAAAGCGCCCCAAGACAGCCGACCGCCACGCCGACAATGATGGCAATCAGGAAGGCAGCCGTACCGATGGTGAAGGTGTAGGGCAGACCGATCATGATCTGCTGGGCGACGGTGAAGTCTTCGCTGGCGAAGGACGGGCCGAGATCGCCTCGGAGCAGGTCACCGACATAGATCAGGTACTGCTGGATGAGCGGCTTGTCGAGATTGTAGTGGATAGCAAGGTTTTTCAAGATCACCGGCGGCAATGGCCTTTCGCCATCGAAAGGGCCGCCGGGGGCAAGGCGCAAAACAAAAAAGCAGGCTGTGACGGCGATCCACAGAACGGGGATCGTCGATAGCAGGCGACGGAGGGCGTATTTGATCATGATCGTGGGCCGGTCCTTTCCGCAATGCGCGGAAAGGACCGTTTTCCCTTACTCTTTCATCGACAGCCAGCGGGTGCGGTGGATGTCTTGGATGTTGTCGACGAAGCCTTCGATCTTCGGCGAAACGACATTCTTCGAGACGTAGTAGTAGATCGGCAGGGCGGCGGATTCATCGAGCGCCAGCTGTTCGGCCTTCTTGAAGATCGCGGCACGCTTGGTGAGATCGGTCTCGGCGTTACCTTCCTTGATCATCTTGTCGTACTCGGGATTCGACCAGCGGCCGTAGTTCATCTGGACGCCTGTCACCAGGAGGTTCAGGAAGTTGTCCGGGTCGTTGTAGTCGGCGAGCCAGCCGGCGCGGCCGATTTCGACCTGGCCACGCTGCATCTGGTCGTAATGCACCTTGGTTTCGGCATTAACGAGCTCGACATCGACGCCGAGCGGCTTCCACATGGAAGCGATGGCGACGGCGATGCGCTTGTGGTTGTCGTTGGTGTTGTAGCTGAGGACAGCGTGAAGCGGCTTGTCCGGACCGAAACCGGCTTCGGTCAGAAGCTTCTTGGCTTCGGCGACCTTCTCGCTATAGGGCAGGTCCTTCCAGCTGACATAGGCCGGCTCGCCGTAATTCGCCGTGCCCGGCGGAACCCATGAATAGGCCGGCAGTTCGCCGGTGCCGAGGATCTGCGGGCCGATCACTTCACGGTTGATCGCCATGGAGAGAGCCTGGCGGACGCGCTTGTCGCTGAAGGGCGGCTTCTGCGAGTTGACGACGTAATAATAGAGGCCGGAGAAGGGAGCGACATGCGCCTGGCCAGGCAGGTTCTTCTTCATCCACTCGTACTGGTCGGTCGGGAAGTCGGTGAGGATGTCGAACTCGCCGGCGCGGTAGCGCTTCAGCGCGGCTTCCTGATCTTCAAGCACGAAGAACTTCGCGCCATCGATCTTCAGGTCCTTGGTGTCGTACCACTGGTCGTTCTTGACCGTCGTGACATGCGAGCCCGGAACCCATTCGACCGGCTTGTAAGGGCCGTTGGTGACGATGTTGCCGATCTTGACCCAATCCTGCCCCTTCGCCTCGACGACATGCTTCGGCAGCGGATAGGCGGTGTAATGCATCAGGGCATTAAGGAAATAAGGGGTGGAGTTTTCGAGGGTGATTTCGAGCGTCTTGTCGTCGATCGCCTTGACGCCGAGCTGGTTGAGATCGGTGATCTCGCCCTTGTTGATCTTTTCGGCGTTCTTGATGGTGAATTGCAGATAGGCATAGTCGGCCGCATTCTTCGGGTCGACGAGGCGCTGGAAGGCGAAGACAAAGTCTCCTGCCGTTACCGGCTGGCCATCGGACCACTTGATGCCGTCGCGAAGCTTGAAGGTGTAGACCTTGCCATCAGGCGAAATCGTCCAGCTTTCAGCCTGGCCGGGGATCGGATTATCCTTGGCGTCCTCAGTGACGAGGCCTTCGAAAATGTCGCCGGCGATACGGTTCTCCCAGTCGCCGGAAAGCTTCTGCGGATCGAGCGACTGCGGGTCGCCACCATTGTGAATGTTGAGCGTGGCCGCATGGGCCGAAAACGCCAGCAATGTGCCAAGCATTGCAGAGGCGAGAAATTTTTTCGCGAAATGGTTCATGGTGGGTCCACCTTTCTAGGCTTTTCGCCTTTATTAGACATTTGTTCCCGGTGTTTGACCTCTTACGTGCAGGTCAGCGCGCACATTATCGCAAAGGCTTTGCGTTGCAACCCCAAATCCGGAGGGTGGAAACGGGTTGTGGACAAGCCTATATACGTCTCCCCCTTGTCGGATCGCGACGACGTGTCGCGGCGTTTCGCAACACCTTCATAACCGCTTCACATGGTTGTCTTTTGTTTCGTCCGCTTTAGTGTGACGAGCGCAAACGAGGCAGGAGATGTAGCCGATGGCATTGCAGGCAGGCGGGAGTGCGGACTGGTGGCGTGGCGCGGTGATCTATCAGGTCTATCCGCGCTCGTTTCAGGACACCAACAGCGACGGTCTCGGCGATCTCAGGGGAATCACCCGCCGGCTGCCGCATATAGCCAGCCTCGGCGTCGACGCGATCTGGCTCTCGCCCTTCTTCAAGTCGCCGATGGCCGACATGGGCTACGACGTTTCCGATTATTGCGACGTCGATCCGATCTTCGGCACGCTCGCCGATTTCGACGAAATGATGGGCGAAGCGCACAAGCTCGGCATCAAGGTCGTCATCGACCAGGTGATCTCGCACACTTCCGACCGGCATCCCTGGTTCGTCGAGAGCCGATCGAGCCGGACCAATCCCAAGGCGGACTGGTATGTCTGGGCCGATCCGAAGCCTGACGGTACGGCGCCGAACAACTGGTTGTCGATCTTCGGCGGGCCGGGCTGGGAATGGGATGGCGTGCGCCGGCAATATTACCAGCACAATTTCCTGACCTCGCAGCCGGACCTCAACTTCCACAGCAAGGCCGTGCAGGATGCGGTCCTCGAGACGGTGAAGTTCTGGCTCGACCGCGGCGTCGACGGCTTCCGCCTGGATACGGTCAACTATTATTTCTGCGACAAGCTGCTGAGGAGCAATCCGCCGCACGAGCCTGATGAAGATGACGCAGGCCTCGATGCGCCCGACAGCAATCCCTACGGCATGCAGAACCACCTCTACGACAAGACGCAGCCGGAAAATGTCGATTTCCTCAAGCGCTTCCGGGCGTTGCTCGATCAGTACGAGGATCGCACGACCGTCGGCGAAGTCGGCGACGGGGCGCGTTCGCTGAAGACGGTTGGCGCCTATACGAGTGGCGGCGATAAGCTGCACATGTGCTACACATTCGACCTGCTCGGGCCGGATTTCACCGCCGAGCATATTCGGGGCTGCGTCGAGGCCTTCCAGAAAGCAGTCACGGACGGCTGGGTCTGCTGGGCTTTTTCCAACCACGACGTCATGCGCCATGTCAGCCGTTTCGCGCGGACGGAGGAAGAGCGGCCTGTCATCGCCAAGCTGGCGATCTCGGTGCTTGCGGCGCTGCGTGGCTCGATCTGCCTCTATCAAGGCGAGGAACTCGGCTTGCCGGAGGCTGAGCTCGCCTTCGAGGATCTGCGCGACCCCTACGGCATCCGCTTCTGGCCGGCCTTCAAGGGCCGCGATGGATGTCGCACACCGATGCCCTGGGAAGCCGGCAAGGCGCATGCGGGCTTCACCTCGGCGGAAAAGAGCTGGCTGCCGGTGCCTTACGAGCAGGCAGCGCTTTCCGTCGATACGCAGGAGGAGAGCGAAAGCTCTGTGCTGCATCACTATCGCAGGACGCTCGCATTTCGGAAGAGCCACCTGGCGCTGATCGACGGCGACATGACCTTCATCGGCACCAACCAGGATCTGCTCGCCTTCACCCGCGAAAAGAACGGAGAAAAACTGCTCTTCGTTTTCAACCTGACGCGCAAACCGGCGGAATTCCGCCTGCCCGATGGCATGGTGCTCGGGGAACCTCTCGAGATGCCGGGCTTCGAGGCGGTGGCTGGCGCGGGGCTCGTGAAGCTTGCGGCGCTGG
This sequence comes from Rhizobium sp. WYCCWR 11128, assembly GCF_013416305.1. NCBI lineage: Bacteria > Pseudomonadati > Pseudomonadota > Alphaproteobacteria > Hyphomicrobiales > Rhizobiaceae > Rhizobium > Rhizobium sp. WYCCWR 11128. Next base: position 44,442 of record NZ_JACCEZ010000004.1, on the reverse strand, counting down.
ACGGGTTTTGTGCGCGGGTTTGATGGCTATTTCAAAAGCTTATCGTAATCCGCGTGCGCGCCGATCTAAAACGAGATGACGTCATCTCCATCCCAGACAGCTAAAGCTCTCCAGGATGTGCCGACGCGCGCCGACCAAAAGCGACCGACGCGCTTGAAATGCAAGGAGGGATGTCTGGGATCTTGTTTAAGCAGATCGAAGTTTTCGTCAGCCAGCTTCTGTATCTGTTCAGGCAAGCGGTCATACGCCTCCCAGAAGGCGGGAGTTGCGTAGTGCTTCAAAGCCGTCTGGTCTTTCCGGCACGAAAATCGGCAAAGGCTTTCTCGGCGAGATGATCGAGTTTGCCACCAGCAGCATCTGCTTCCATTTGCCTGTCCCAGCGTTCGGCCTGAAGGGCTTCAAACCACGCCGAAAAAGCTTCGAACTCGAACTTATCGAGTTCGGCAACGATTTTTTCAATCTGTTCCAGCTTCGTCATGATCGGCTCCAAGGATATTGCAAAATAAGCGCTGCTGCTGAGTTTGCCAAGGATTCCATCACCCGATCAGCGCGAACTTGTCCACGTCAACCATGCCGCGGTCTGAGATCTTCAGGTGTGGAATAACCGGCAGTGGCAAGAAAGCGAGCTGGAGGAAGGGTTCCTCCAGCGTGGCGCCGAGCGCGAAGGCAGCTTTACGCAGCTGGTGGAGCGTATCGCGGACCGTCTCGTAGGGCTCGAGGCTCATCAATCCGGCGATGGGCAGGGCGATTTCGCCGGTGACTTTGCCGTCTTCGACGACAACGAAGCCGCCCTTGATCTCGCTGAGGCGGTTTGCGGCGCGCGCCATGTCGTCCTCGCTGACGCCGACGACGCAGATATTGTGGCTGTCATGGCCGACGGTCGAGGCGATCGCACCCTTCTTCAGGCCAAAACCCTGGACGAAGCCATTGGCATGGTTGCCGTTCTTGCCGTGGCGTTCGATGACGGCGACCTTGATGATATCGTTGGCAAGATCGACCGTCGTCTCGTTGCCCCTGACGGGCAGGCGGTAGCGGCGATGCTCGGTGATGATCTTGCCCGGTATGACGCCGATGACAGGCGTTTCGCCCTCGGCGACCGGGACGCCGAAATGGGCGGCGTTGACGGGCCGGGCCTTGACGCTGTCGAGGCCGATCGGGGCAACCGGTCTGCGCGAGGAAAAGAGCGCATCGGTGACGCGGCGGCCGGCCGAGAAAACCATGTCGGCGCGGCAGTTTTTCAGACTGTCGAGCACCACCAGATCGGCGCGCCAGCCCGGCGCGACCAGGCCACGGTCTTTGAGGCCGAAGGCGCGGGCGGCCGAAATCGAGGCGGCGCGGTAGATCGCCAGGGGCTCGACGCCGCTTGCGATCGCCGTGCGGATCATGTGATCGAGATGACCCTGTTCGGCGATATCGAGCGGATTGCGGTCGTCGGTGCAAAGCGCGAGGAAGGGTGAAAGCCGCTCGGTGAGAATGGGTATCAGCGCCGCGAGGTCCTTGGAGACCGAACCCTCGCGCACGAGGATATGCATGCCCTTGCGGATCTTCTCCAAGGCTTCGCCGGCGGTCGTGCATTCGTGCTCGGTGCGGATGCCGGCCGAGAGGTAACCGTTGAGGTCGTTGCCTGAGAGCAGCGGCGCATGACCGTCGATATGGCCGCCCTGGAAGGCGTCGAGCTTGGCCATGCAGACGGGATCCTTGTGGATCACGCCGGGGAAATTCATGAATTCGGCAAGTCCGATCACCTTCGGATGGTGACGGAAGGGCAGGAGGCGCTCGATCGGCAGATCGGCACCGGAGGTTTCAAGATGCGTCGCCGGCACACAGGAGGAGAGCTGGACGCGGATGTCCATGATCGTCTCCAGCGCGGATTCGAGAAAGAATTCGATGCCGGCGGTTCCGAGCACATTGGCGATTTCGTGCGGATCGCAGATGGCGGTAGTGACACCATAGGGCAGAACGCAGCGATCGAATTCATGCGGTGTGACGAGTGAAGATTCGATGTGCAGATGCGTGTCGATGAAGCCGGGAACGACGATCCTGCCTGAGATGTCGATCTCGGTTTCGCCCTCATAATTGCCTGAGGTGCCGACGATGCGATCGGCGCCGATCGCAATGTCCGACTGGACGAGTTCGCCGGTGACGAGATCGAAGAAGCAGCCGCCCTTCAGCACGATATCGGCCGGCACACGGCCAACGCCCTGGTCGATGAAGCGCTCGAGTCTGCTGGTCATGGTATTGCTCACATTACAACCGATTCCGAAACTTATAGCCGATCTGCCGCGACAAGCGAGTGCCGCAAAACGAAACCGGGCGCCACAGGGCGCCCGGTCGGTGACGGTCAGCGATGGTTTACTCGGCGGCGACGATCTTGCCGGCTTCCCACTTGTAGAGCGAGAAGCTCTGCGAGGTCAGGTCGCCGGTCTCGCCGTAGGTAACCTTGCCGATGGCGGTCGGGATCTCCTTGCCGTCCTTCAACGCGGTCGCGACGGCTTCCGCATCCTCGGCGCTGCCGGCCTTCTCGATGCCGGCTTTCAGCACTTCGACGGCGGCATAGGCGTTCAGCGTGAAGGCCTCGGCCGGGATGTTCTTGGCGGCGAGCGCATCGGCTGCGGCTTTGGAATCCAGGCTCTTGGTGGCGTCCGAAGCGTTGGTGAAGATCGTGCCTCCTGCCGCATCCGTGCCGATTGCCCAGAATTCGGTGTTGGAGAGTCCGTCGCCGCCGATGATCGTCGTGTTGGCGGCGAGGTCATGCAGCTGGCGGGCGAGCAGGCCGCCTTCCGGGTGGTAGCCGCCGAAATAGACCACGTCGACCTTCTCGGACTTGATGCGGGTGGTGAGCGCGCTGAAATCCTTGTCACCAGGCGTGATCGCGTCATTGACGACTTCGGTGATGCCGCCGGCGTTCAGCGTCGCCTTGAAGGCGTCCGCGAGGCCCTTGCCATAGGCGCCCTTGTCGTTGACGATGGCGACGCGCTTGTCCTTGAAATTCTTCAGCACATATTTGGCGGCGACTTCGGCCTGCTGGTCGTCGCGGCCGCAGGTGCGCAGCACGTTGGTCAGACCGCGCTTGGTCAGGTCGGGGGCCGTCGCAGTCGGGGTGACCATCAGCACGCCATTTTCAGCAAGCACGTCCGAAACCGGAATGGCGACACCCGATGTCACCGGACCGACGACGAAGCGGATGCCGTCGCCGACGACCTTGTTGGCGGCGGAAACGCCCTGTTTCGGTTCGCCGGCATCATCGGCCAGTTCGAGGACGACCTTCTCGCCGAGAATTCCGCCCTTCTTGTTGATCTCGTCAACGGCGGTCTGCGCACCGTTCTTCACCTGGTCGCCATAGGCGGCGACGGGGCCGGTCAGCGGCGCGATCAGGCCGATGGTGATATCGGCATGGGCAAGCGGCGCAAAGGCGAGCGACGCGACGAGGGTCGCCGTCAATGTCTTGAGGGTCATTGTCTGTCTCCTTGGATGGGGTCATTCGACCCGCGATGAGGTGCCGCGCCGGATTTTCCGGATCGTTCAACGGCCCTCAGGCCGTGCCAAGGACGATCGATATCGGCGCGATCGATGCGCCCTCCGGCCATATTTGGCTCGAATGGGCGCAACGGCAAGATTTCTAGGAATTTTGGTGGAATTCCGCAAGTTGATAACAAAATGAAACGAAAATCGAGCCGATTCGGCGCGAAATAATCCAAAATCGTCGATCGGGCGCCGTCTGCGGATCTCCAGAAGTGCTGTATCCGCATCTGCGCGGTGCCGATGAACCTGCCGAATTTCGCGAAACTCTTCGTCTTTCCGAATAGTCGAATTCGGTTTCGAGATTAACACTTGATTCTACCAATTAGAGTAGAATCATTGTTCGTGCATATATTGCTGCGATGCAAAAGAACGGTCGATAATAAACAGAGAGATATTTCAGGAACAGAGATCTGGATGCTCAAGCGTATCGAAGCCAGACAGGTGCGCAACGGAATGTTTGTGGAAGCGATCGAGGGTGCATGGCAGGACCCTCTTCTCTCCAAGCGAAGATTTCTGCTGCGCCGTGAAGTCGATGCCCTGAGGCTTCGCAAGAGCGGCATTGAAGGTGTTATCATCAACACCAGCAGAGGCCTCGACATCGACGGTCTGGCAGGCGGCAATATCGAGATCGACACCAAGGCGGCACGCGAAACCATCCAGAAATCCGTGCAGGTCCTAGAAAGCGTTTTCGGCCGGCTCCAGCATGGCGATGGGATCAGCTTCGATCAGGTGGCGCCGGTGATTTCCTCGGTCTCCAAGTCGATGGATGATAATCCCACTGTCTTTCTCAGCGTTACGCGTCTGAAATCCAAGGACGAAGTGACGTTTCTGCATTCCCTTTCGGTGAGTGCGCTGATGATCCTTTTCGGCCGTCACCTCGGACTTGATGAGGCTACCGTGCAGACGCTCGGCACGGCAGGATTGCTACACGACGTCGGCAAGCTCGAAATTCCGCTCGAGATCCTCAACAAGGAAGGGCGCCTGGACGAGGACGAGATCAAGATGATCCGCGATCATCCGGAAAAGGGGCACGCAATCCTGTCACGACAGGAAGGCTTGCCGGAGATCGTTCTCGACGTCTGCCTCAACCATCATGAGCGTATCGACGGCAAGGGCTATCCCCGCAGGCTTTCCGAAGCGCAGGTCAGCTTCCATGCGCGTCTTGCTGCGATTTGCGACGTCTATGACGCCATGACCTCCGTGCGGCCGTACAAGGCGCCATGGAGCGCGAGCCAAGCACTGAAATGGATGTTTGGCAACGAAGGGCAATTCGATCGCCGGCTGCTGAAGAAATTCGCCCTCTGCCTTTCCGTCGCCGCCGTGACCTGAGGGCTGTCGGTCTTCCCAACAAAAGGCCTGCGTGGACTTACAGCGCCGCGCAGGCCGTGATGCCGGAGGCCTTCAGCGCTTTCTCAGATGTTGTTCTGGAGGATGGTCCGCAGCTTGCCGAAGAGTTCGTCGATGTGGTGCTTCTCGATGATCAGCGGCGGGGAGAGTGCGATGATATCGCCGGTGGTGCGGATCAGCAGGCCGCTTTCATAGGCTTTCAGGAAAGCGGTGAAGGCGCGCTTGGTGGGCTCGCCGGCGATCGGGTCGAGTTCGATGGCGCCAATCAGGCCGGTGTTCCTGATGTCGATGACATTGGGGCAGTCCTTCAGCGAATGCAGCGCGTCGGCCCAATAGTCGGAAAGCTCGGCGGCGCGTGTCAGCAGCCCCTCTTCCTTGTAGGTGTCAAGCGTGGCGAGTGCCGCAGCGGAGGCGATCGGGTTGCCGGAATAGGTGTAGCCGTGGAAGAACTCGATCATGTGTTCCGGGCCGTTCATGAAGGCATCATGAATCTCGGAGGTGACAAAGACGGCGCCCATCGGGATGACGCCGTTGGTCAGTCCCTTGGCAGCGGTGATCATGTCGGGCTTGACGTCGTAATATTGCGCGGCGAAGGGGGCGCCGAGGCGGCCAAAGCCGGTGATGACCTCGTCGAAGATCAGAAGGATGCCGTGTTTGGTGCAGATCTCGCGCAGCTTCTGCAGGTAGCCCTTCGGCGGGATCAAGACGCCGGTCGAGCCCGCCACCGGCTCGACGATGACGGCGGCGACGGTGGAGGCGTCATGCAGGGTGACGATGCGCTCGAGCTCGGTGGCGATGTCGCCGCCATGCTCGGGCTCGCCGCGGGTGAAGTTGTTCTTGCCGGGCTGGTGGGTGTGCGGCATGTGATCAACGCCGGTCAGAAGCGTGCCGAACATCTTGCGGTTGGTGACGATGCCGCCGACGGAGATGCCGCCGAAGTTGACGCCGTGATAGCCGCGCTCGCGGCCGATCAGGCGGAAGCGTGATCCATTGCCCTTCACGCGGTGATAGGCGAGCGCCACTTTGAGCGCGGTCTCGACGGATTCGGAACCGGAGTTGGTGTAGAGAACGTGGTTCAGGCCTTCCGGGGCGATGTCGACCAGGCGGTTCGCCAGTTCGAAGGCCTTGGGATGGCCGAGCTGGAAGGCCGGCGCGTAGTCGAGTTCGCCGGCCTGCTCGCGGATCGCCTCAGTTATCTTCGGGCGGCAGTGGCCGGCATTGACGCACCAGAGGCCAGCCGTGCCGTCCAGCACCTGACGGCCGTCATGGGTCGTATAGTACATGTCCTTGGCGCCGACGAACAAGCGCGGCTCCTTCTTGAACTGGCGATTTGCCGTAAACGGCATCCAGAAGGCGCGAAGATCGTTCGGTGCATTGAGGCGATTGGACATGCTGTTCTCCTGGCCGCCGACGGCCCTTTCCCGGGGCTTCACGCCCATATTTTTACTGCCCGGTCAAATTATCAGGGCTTCCCAAGGCGTCAACGGGAAAAGTCCCTGAAGCCCTTCATGTGGAGGCTGAAGCCGCCTCGATCGATCCGGCAGTATTTTCACGATCGACAGCCGCAGGCGGCCCGTCATCAATCCTTTGCCTCGGCTTGTTACAAAAAACCGATGGTTCGCAGGGCGCAATTGCATTTCATCAATTCACTGAAATCAAACGATATTTCGATCGGAGATACTGATGTCTGACCGCCAGAAGACAAGGGCGCGCCCCACGCGGCGCCATGCATTCGCGCCAAGTTACGGCGCCATTCTCGAAGAGGGCGTTCGCCGCCGCAGCGTGCTCAAGGGCTTTCTCGCAGCGATGGGCGCTGCGGCACTTTCGCCGGCGCTCGGAACCGCGCATGCCAAGGCTGCCGGCTCCAGCCTGACGTTTCCGGAACTCAAGCGCATGCGCGATACCGCCGACCACTGGCCGGAGGGTTATGAGCGCCAGATCCTGGCGCGTTGGGGTGATGCACTGTTTGCCGACAGCCCGGAATTCGATATCGCGACGCTTGATGGTAAGGCGGCCGAGCGACAGTTCGGCTACAATAACGATTTCACGCAGTTTGTGCCGCTGCCCTGGGGCGAGAAGAGCTCCGACCATGGGTTGATGGTCGTCAGCCATGAATATGCAACGCCTTTCCTGATGTTTCCCGGCCTGACCGACGAAAACTACCGCGAGAAGCTGACGGATAACCAGATCCGCGCGATCATGGCCGCCCTCGGCGTCTCGATCTTCGAAGTGAGGAAGACGGACGGCAAGTGGGCGATCGTCAAGGACGGCAAATACAATCGCCGCGTCCACATGAGCACGGAAATCGGCATCTCCGGTCCCGCTGCCGGCGACGACCGTCTGAAGACCAAGGCCGATCCGACCGGCACGGTCGTGTTCGGCACGATCTCGAACTGCAACGGCGGCATCACCCCCTGGGGCACGATGCTTTCAGGCGAGGAAGGCGCGATGGACGTCTTTTCCGGCGACTACAAGAAATTGCCGAACCAGGAGCTGGTCGAGCGCCAGGGCTGGGACGAGGACGAAAACGACATCTATTCCATCAGCCGCGTCGAGCCGCGCTTCAAGTTCGAGGAAGAGCCGAACGAATGGATGCGTTTCGACTGGGTGGTCGAGATCGACCCGTTCGATCCCTCCGCAAAACCGATCAAGCGCACCTCGCTCGGCCGCATGACTCATGAGGGCGCCCAGTGTTGCGTCGCCCCTGACGGCCGCGTGGTGGTCTTCATGGGCGACGACGACGACTTCGAATACATCTACCGCTTCGTCACCCGCGATCCCTGGAACCCGAACGACCGCGCCGCCAACAGGGACCTGCTCGACCACGGCACCCTCTCGGTCGCCAAGTTCGAAAGCGACGGCACGATGCGCTGGATCCCGCTCATTGCCGGCGAGGGGCCACTGACCGCGGAAGCCGGCTTCAAGAGCCAGGTCGACATCGTGCTGGCGACGCGCGCTGCCGCCGATCTCGTCGGTGCCACGCCGATGGACGCGCCAGAAGGCTTCATCCCGCATCTCGGCACCGGCAAGCTTTACGTCGCCATGACGGAGAACGAGGACCGGCTGCCAAAGGGTGAGGGCGACGACGAGAAGGAGATGGTCAACATCGCCAATCCGCGCGGCCCCAACCCGCATGGCCACCTGCTGGAACTCGCGGCACCCGGCGGCCCCGAAAAGCCGGATTATGCAGCCGACAGCTTCAAATGGGATGTCTTCATTCTCTGTGGCGATCCTGCCAAGGCCGAGGATCAGGCGATGTTCCATCCGGCCACGACCTCCGCCGGCTGGTTCACCGACCCCGATAATCTCGCGGTTGATCCGGTCGGGCGCCTCTGGGTCACCACCGACGGCCCGCCGCCAGAAGGCATTGCCGATTCCGTCTATGTGATGGATACCGAAGGCCCGGGCCGTGCGTTGCCGAAACTGTTCTATATTGCGCCCGTCGGTTCGGAAGCCTGTTCGCCGACCTTCACCCCGGACGGCAGCAGCGTCTTCCTCTCGGTCCAGCATCCGGGAGAATTGCGGATGGCCGACAACGAGGATGCGACTTCGATGGAGGATGCAGGCACCAACTGGCCGGACTTCAAGTCCGGCATGCCTGCCCGTCCGTCGCTGGTGGTGCTGAGCCGCATCAACAACGACGTGGTCGGCAGTTAAACAATTCCGGCAAAAGTGCGCGGCAGTTTTACGTCTGGAATTGCGCTAGAGCGGTTCAGCTTTTAACGGAAACGCAGGACCGCTCTAGCCTTTTGTTTTTACGCAATTCCGGACGGAAAACCGCTTCGCACTTTTCCTGGAATTGCTCTAGAACAAAAGATCGATTGCGGGACGGGCGCTCCGGCGCGACCGGGTTACCATTCCAAAAGCACGACCGGCAAATCGCAAATTTGCCGGTCGTGCCATAAGGTTCACGTGCTGAAATATCGTTGCCAAGCCTCTGGGAACATTCCCTTGCAGCATGGCATCGGCCGACATTCATGTCAGCGCTATCATTAAGCGGCGGATCTGTTCCGGTTCTGCACGAGGTAAATGTCTTCGAGCGTTGCCAGGATCTTCATCACCGGCTCGGAGGTGCTCGAATAATAGATGGTTTGTGCGTCCCGGCGGGTCTTGACCAGCTTTTGGGCGCGCAGTTTCGACAGGTGCTGAGAGAGAGCCGACTGGCTGAGCCCGACCTGCGTCGCAAGCACGCCGACGGCCACTTCGCCCTTCACGAGGCTACACAGGATCAGCAATCTCTTCGGGTTTGCCATGGCCGACAATAAAGCTGCCGCCACGTTCGTGTGATCGGCCAAATCAGAGGTTTCCATATGTTATCTTCCTAATGCGAAACGTACATCAAGCGTGTTGGCGCAGGCCGCCAGCCGGGATTTTGACTGACATCAAAAACTAGCAACTGGGCTCGAAGATTGTATATACCTAAATTTAAGGTATCGAGTATGCTATTTTAGATATGTTTGAACAAATGTGATCGACATCCACAGCGAGGGTTTCGAACTCGTATCGCAACAGAAAATCGGCGGAAATCATGTCGAAACCTGAGGGATCGATACCACAAATGCGCCAAGAACCCGATTCCGGCGCCTTTAGCCTGATAGCGAGGCTTTCCTCCACATCGGGGTGACGTTCTACTAAATCTCGCACTGCTTCTGTTGCCCCGGCGGCAATCTCCTCATTCGCGGCCGACTGGATTACGAGATCGTTCCCATCGAGTTGGTAGGCGCGGCCGAAGCCGCCATTGAGGCTGGCCTGTTCCGGCCTGAGTCGGAAGAACAGGAAATCAGGAAAGTCGATATAAAGCTTCGCCTTGGTGTGGCGAGCGAGAAAACGCGTGTGGATGCGCTCGTAGAATGCATTGCCGCGCTCGATGGGTTCTGCAACGCACTGGGTCGTCAGACGAGGATAGGCAAGGGGATCGCCCTTGCCGGGCTCGCCGGTCAGGAGCGAGGCGCGCGGGTCTCTGGCGAGCCCCCTGGTATGGGCCGACAGCTGGGAAACCAGGATGACCGGCGTGCCGTCGATATCGGTGGCGATCAGCACGCGGCTGGCGGAGGGAAAGCCGGTCTCGGGATCGAGAACGGCAATCGCCGCGTGCCGTGCGGAGCGCAGCAGCACGCGGGCGAGCTTGCGGGCATCGTCGTCTGTTTCGCGTAAGGGGGAAGGCTGATCTTTCATATCCGCTTTGTGGCAAAGCGGATGGAAAACATCAAGCTTCCTCCTTCCGGCGATGGCGGGTGAGGCCGGCAACGATATCCTGAGCCGAGATGGTGCCGACGATCGCGCCGTTCTCGACGATGCCGATACTGCCCGGTTGGCGGGCAAGGGCATCGAGGATATCGATGAGCGGAGTCGCAGCGCGGGCAGTGGCGCTGACGCTCATGCCGGCGGCAGTCTGGCCGAGGCCTGGCTGCATCACGTCGGCCGCCGTCAGCATGTTGATCGGATTGAGGTTCTGCACGAAATCGGCGACATACTGGTCGGCGGGGTTCTTGACGATATCGTGCGGCGTCCCGCACTGGATGATGCGGCCGCTCTCCATGATGGCGATGCGATTGCCGATGCGGAAGGCCTCGTCGAGATCGTGGCTGACGAAGAGAATGGTCTTCTTCAGCCGCCGCTGGAATTCCAGGAGTTCATCCTGCAGGCGGGTGCGGATCAAGGGGTCGAGCGCCGAGAAAGGCTCGTCCATGAGCAGGATCGGGGCGCCGGTGGCAAAGGCGCGGGCGAGCCCGACACGCTGCTGCATGCCGCCGGAAAGCTCGTTGACCTTGCGATCGGCCCATTTCGTCAGGTTGACGAGTTCGAGCTGCTCGCCGACCCGGAGCTTGCGTTCGGCTTCCGGCATGCCGGCGAGCTCCAGACCGAAGCCGACATTGTCGGCGACGGTGCGCCAGGGCAGGAGGGCGAATTGCTGGAACACCATGGAGACGGTGTGGGTGCGCAGCTCGCGTAGCGCCTTGGCATTGCATCTGTAGGGGTTGACGGGGCCAGTGGCCGCCGAGACCGCAACATCGCCACGCACCACGGGAGCGAGCCCGTTGACGGCGCGCAGCAGCGTCGACTTGCCGGAGCCGGAAAGCCCCATCAGCACCAGGATCTCGCCTTCCTCGATCGTCAGCGAGGCGTTGGCCACACCGAGCACCAGACCGGTGGCGGCACCGATCTCGTCGCGCGTTTTGCCCTGGTCGACCATGGCAAGCGCGGTTTCCGGCCGATCGCCGAAGACGATGCTGACATTGTTAAAGCTTACCGCGGTCATGCAGCGCCTCCTTCGCCCGTGGTGCGGAACATCCGGTCGAGAATGATTGCCAAGATGACGATGCAGAAGCCCGCCTCGAAGCCCTTGGCGATATTGACGGTGTTCAGCGCACGGACGACGGGCACGCCAAGCCCGGGAGCGCCGACAAGGGCGGCGATGACGACCATCGACAGCGACAGCATGATGGTCTGGGTAAGACCCGCCATGATCTGCGGCGTGGCGAAGGGAAGCTCGATCTTGCGCAGCACCTGTAAGGGCGTCGCGCCGAAAGCGACGGCGGCTTCGACGAGGGACGGCGGCGTCGAGATGATGCCGAGGCGCGTCAGCCGGATCGGAGCGGGGATTGCGAAGATGACGGTCGCGATCAGGCCCGGCACCATGCCGAGGCCGAACAGGATGAGCGCCGGGATCAGATAGACGAATGTCGGTATGGTCTGCATGAGATCGAGCACCGGGCGCATGGCAGCATAGACCCAAGGGCGGCGGGCGGCGGCAATGCCGAGCGGAATACCGATCACCATACAGACGAAGGTGGCGGCGAGCACGAGGGCGAGCGTCTCCGTCGTTTCCTTCCAATAGTCCTGGTTGACGATCAGCAGCAGCCCGAGACAGGTGAAGACGGCGACCGCGATCGACCGGCGCAGCCAAAAGGCGATGGCAGTGATGGCCGCGATGACGATCAGCGGATGAGGCTTCTGCAGCACGAAGAGCAGGCCGTCTATGGCGCTCGACAGCAGGAAGGCGATCTGGTTGAAGAACCATTCGCCATTCGAGGTCAGCCAATCCACGAAGGATTTGGCCCAGGGGCCAACGGGAATTTTAAATTCGGTGATCCAATTCAAGGGCGCGCCTATCCAGAAAAACAATCGGACAAAAATGAAACGGGGCGGCGAGCCGCCCCGTTCGTATCATCAGAGGCCGAGGCCGGTCTTGGCGGCCGCGAGAGCATCGCCCTTGCCGTCGCGGGTCTTGACGCCCGCGAGCCAGGGCTCAAGTGCTGCGGGGTTGGCCTTCAGCCATTCGGAAGCTGCAGCTTCCGGTTCCTTGCCGTCGTTGAGGATCTTGCCCATGATCTGGTTCTCCATGTCGAGGGAGAACGTCAGGTTCTTCAACATCATGCCGACATTCGGGCATTCGTCGAGATAACCGGCACGGACATTGGTGAAGACCTTGGCGCCGCCGAAGTCAGGGCCGAAGACGTTGTCGCCGCCTGTGAGGTAGGTCAGCTTGAAGTTGGTGTTCATCGGATGGGGTTCCCAGCCGAGGAAGACGACGGGCTTGCCCGCTTTGTCGGCACGGGCGACCTGGGCGAGCATGCCCTGTTCGGAGGACTCGACGACTTCCAGGTCCTTGAGGCCGAACTCGTTCTTCTCGATCATGTCCATGACGAGGCGGTTGCCATCATTGCCAGGCTCGATGCCGTAGATCTTGCCGTCGAGATCGTCCTTGTGGGCGGCAATGTCCTTGAAGTCCTTGATGCCGAGCTCAGCGCCTTTAGCATTGGTGGCGAGCGTGTACTTGGCGCCGACGAGGTTGGGGCCGAAGGATTCGACCGACTTATCGTCGATATAGGGACGGACGTCCTTTTCCTGCGTCGGCATCCAGTTGCCGAGGAAGATGTCGATGTCCTTGTTCTTCAGCGACGTGTAGGTGACCGGGACCGAGAGAACCTTGACGTCGGTCTCATAGCCGATGCTCTTGAGGATCACGGATGCGGTGGCGGTGGTGGCGGTGATATCCGTCCAGCCGACGTCCGCGAAGCGGACGGTGGCGCAGCTGTCAGGGTCTGCGGCGAAGGCGGCGGTCGCAACGGAGAGGGCGGCGACGGCAGTTGCGGTAACGAGTTTGAACGTGCTTGTTGTTTTCATTTTAGACTCCCAGTCTTTAAGTTCCCAAGCCAACCATCAATAACCGAGTTTGACAAGCGACCTCAGTGCGTTTGCGCCGTATCGACCCATGCGATTGCGACGTCCGCGGATTTTTTGGCAATGCCTTGTTTTCGGGGCTTTCAGCGGTTTTCGAGCCGGATTCCTGTGATTATCGCTCACTCAGGGCTTTTCTTTGCCATTCCGAGCTTTCAATAAGCCGATCAAGGAGAAATCGGATGGCAAAACTCTATTTCAACTACTCGACGATGAACGCCGGCAAGTCGACGATGCTGCTGCAGGCCTCCTATAATTACCAGGAGCGCGGCATGCGCACGGTGCAGCTGATCGCAGCCTTCGACGAGCGCACTGGTCGGGGCGTCATCGGCTCGCGGATCGGGCTGGAGGCGAGCGCCATTCCTTTCGAGTCGCATGAGGACCTGTTCCGGTTGATCAAGGGACTGAGTGGCGAGGGCGCGCCGATTTCCTGCATCTTCGTCGACGAGGCGCATTTCATGACGCCTGTCCATGTCTGGCAGCTTGCCCGCGTCGTCGACAGGCTCAACATCCCTGTGATGGTCTACGGGCTGAGAACCGATTTCCAGGGCAAGCTGTTTCCGGCCTCGCAGGAACTGCTGGCGATCGCCGATGAGATGCGCGAGGTGCGCACGATCTGCCATTGCGGGCGCAAGGCGACGATGGTCGTGCGGCTCGACGCGGAAGGAAAAGTCTTGCACGAAGGCGCGCAGATCGATGTCGGCGGCAACGAGAAATATGTCTCGCTCTGCCGCAGGCATTGGGACGACGCCATGAACGGTGCCTGGATCGCCGAGCCGGTCTGAAGCCGGCGACTCCGCCTGTTTTCTTTGGCGCCGCAAGCGGCTAGTTTGGGCCAGGAGATTCCCTGGAGAGGCTTGGTGCGCAAACCCCCGTCATTCGACAGCCAGTATGAAGCTGCTGGCAGCCTTGCCGAAAGGATTGCAGGCGAGGGAGTCTATTGTGTGGCTGCGATCGGCGCCTTCAGCGGCGACGAAACACAGTCGGCCGACGAGGTCTTCCTTGAACAGAATGCCCGCTTCCAGGCCCATATCGCCGATGCTGCGGCGCTCGACGCTCAACTGGCCGAGCTGGTCTTTTGCCTTGATCGGCTGACGGCCGAGGTTTCAGCCGATCTCGACAGTTTCCGGGGGCTGACGCTGCGCGAGAAGATGGCCGGCTGGGTGTCGCGCCAACGGATGTGGCGCATGTATACCGAACGCGTGCGCGAGGCGCCCGTCATCGAGCGGCTGCTTGACCTTTTGACGAAATCGGACGCGCTCGCGGGGCTGATCGCCGGCCAGCGCGCCGCGCTCACCGAACGGCACAAGGCCGCCGAACTCAGCCTTGTCGATATCGTCGAGCAGCGGCGACGGCTGGTCGTTTCCATCGACATCGCCCGCCTCAAGATGAAGGAGCTCAATGCCAAGGCGCTGACGACGCAAGGCCGTATCGGTGTCTATGGCAACAGGGCGCATTGGGAGCAGATGGAGGCGGAGCGGCGGGCGCTGAAGGCGGAGGCCGAGCGGATTTCCGCCGGCGAGCGCGAGATGCGCGACGACAGCCAGCGGCGCGAGCGCTTCATCGGCCTGTTCCAGGCCTTTGTCGATTCGCTGAACGGCCGGATCGCCGCCTGCAACGTGCTGCTGCGCAAGCTGCTGATCGACGTGGAAGAGCGGCTGATCATCTATCAGGCGCAGGTCGATACCGACCGGCCGGGCATGAAGGTGAGGATCAAGCCGGAGCTCTTTCCCGATATCGCGGCACCGATCAGGTTGTTCGAGAAGGGCATGCTGGTCGCCCAGGATCTGGAGCGGCGCAAGAGCCGCGCCGATCTCGAATTCGCCAGAAGGTTTCCGACCTATGCCGAACCGCCGCCGGAAACATCGGGAGCGCCTCTGATCGACACGGCGCGCAGGTCTTTTCGTTTCAGCCTGCCTTTCCTGCGCTCCTGACCAGCAAGGGCGCGGGCAGTATCGCTCTTCCGCAATGCTTTCATTCCGAAAAATCGAAGGGCTCGTGTTGTGCTCTGCCCATCGAGCGCATATGTGGGATGCAGCGGGGCGGCAATGTCCCGATGTTCGCCTCGCCTGACAGGAGACGACGATGCTTGACCGGATAGCCGGTTTTTTCAGGCTGATCGGCCAGACGATCGGCCGCTGGGCCCGCCTTTTTTCCGCCTGGGCCTTCTGGCCCTTTCTTGCCGCGCACGGCTGGTATCAGCGCCGGAGCTGGATGATCCGGCTGCCGGTCATCGCTTTCGTGGCGCTGCTGGTCGTACTCTACGGTTATTTCTTCTTGCAGACGCAGGTCTGGACGAATTTCAACCCCGCCTTCGTCGATCAGTACCGGCTTTCCGAACGCAAGGTTGCCGCCGGGCAGGAAGTGCCGGCCGCCGAGAGCGCCAATGCGACGGCGCCGAAGACCTGCCAACGCTCGGCGATCGTCGACGTCGCGGCCGATCTGACCGATTTCAATGTCAACCAGAACGCATGGATCTCCTCCATGCTGCTTTACAAGATGGGCTTCTTCGGCATCGACTGGGATCACACCCCCTTCCTCGACAACAAGGCCTCTTTCCAGCGCGGCATCAACCAGGCGGTCCGGCGGACTTCGGCGGAGCTTGTCGATACGCTCGGGCGTGTGCGCGGCACCTCGGGCATCAACAACGACCTGCAGAGCGCGCGCGGCAATCTGCAGTTCGACGAAAACAGCTGGTATTTCGGCCTCAACCCCTTCGGGCCGAAGACACCGACGCCCTCCTATTACCGCTCGGCGATCGGCAGCCTGCGCAAATTCAACACCGATCTCGCCCTCTGCAACGTCGTTTTCGACGGCCGCGCCGACAATCTGATGCAGTTCATCGACCGTATTGCCAACGATCTCGGCGGCACCTCCGACATGCTCGCCGAGCGCTCGGAAAACCACAATCGCGGCTGGTTCGATACACGCGCCGACGACCGGTTCTGGTTCGCTTACGGCCAGCTCTACGGCTATTACGCGATCATGGCCGCCGCCCAGGCGGATTTCTCGCAGGTGCTGGCGGAACGCAATCTCGGAGCGATCTGGGGCGGGACCATGCGGCAGTTTCAGGCGGCGCTGCGCATCCAGCCGGCGATCATCTCGAACGGGCGCGAGGATGGCTGGATCATGCCGAGCCATCTCGCCACCATGGGCTTCTATATTCTGAGGGTGCGCTCGAACCTCGTCGAGGTCCGCTCGGTGCTTGACCGCTAAAACGTCTGGAGTCAGCGGGGTTTCGTGTTGTCCTCGAAGCCGACGACGCGCAGTTTCTCGACGAATTCATAGGTGATGCCGACGATGCCGCGGCCGCTTCCATCGTTTCGGAAGCGGCCGACGCTACGCACCAGCTTGTAGCCGCCAAGCCGGTTGTCGACGCGATAAACGAAATGGAAGCCGACGCCGTGAAGGCTCGCCTCTTCGAAGGTTTGGGCGATCAGGCTGCGGTCCTCCTCGTGGATGCGCGACATCAGCTCTGTCAGGTTGAGAGGGCCGTCGCTGTAGGAGAGTCCGAAGATCGCGTGGACATCCTCGCTTGCAAAGAAATGTCCGGTCTCGATGTCGATGCGCCAGAAGCCGAAAAGACGATAGGCAGCAAGCATCTGGACGACTTCCGCATCGGTGATGCCGATGTGGGCGCGGGATTGTTCTGTCTTGTCAATAACGGGCTGTTCGAAGTGAAGAGGCACGATTCCCCCAGATCACGGGACGACGTGCCGACTCTCTTCTGATTCCTCAGTTGATCAGCTTCAATCGAATTGCCTTAGCTACCAACTGGGTTCGGTTGACGCAATCGAGTTTTTTGATCGCGTTCGTCATATAGGCGTTCACCGTATGATCCGAGAGCGTGAGGATCTGACCGATTTCGATCGAGGTCTTGCCCTGGGCAGTCCAGCGCACAACCTCTAGTTCTCGAGTTGATAGCGCGTTATGCGCGCATTCCTCGTTGCGTTTGACTGCATTGTATGCATCGAGTGCATGGAGAATGATCATTGCCAGCTCGTTGATTTCGCTCTGGCCGAGTGCGGCGCGCTCGCCGCAGAACCAAAAGACCAGACGCTGGCCGTCGGCTGCAATGGTCGGCATGGCAACGCCTGCTGGTATGGCATGGCGCAGCATCAGGGCACGAAGTTCGGCGGGGAAAGCCTGACCATTGGAGGCGTCGTTGAGGTGCCAGGCCGGCGGCACGGCAGACGCTCTTAACCTTACGCCGAAAGGGCAGCCGCGCATCATGTGGGCGCGGTCGAAATCCCTGACATAGGCGGCCGGAAGCGAGCTCTCGATCAGCAGGGGTTTCAAGAGAAGATCTTCCGGGGAGGGGGCGTGCATCAGCGTCGCATGCGACAATCCGAAGGCTGTAGAGACCCTGCCAAGCGCCTGTGCAAACAGGTTGCGCGTTCGTGCGGTCGAAAGTTCTGCCGAAAGCAATGACTGTCTTTCAGAGGTAGTCATGTAAGACATTTGTACGCCCCCGGCAGCCCCAATGTTACCGCTATCAAATACAGAAAATCGGCGGGATGCTAGCCCCAATTGACCTAACGCAAGCTGATTCATTCGAATTGTGAAAAATTAGCCACGGCAATTCGCGCTTCGGTTGAGTTTCGACTTGCGAAAATAGCGTAGCGGTACCTTAGAGTTCTTTCATGGCGGCACAGCAATGGTCTTGCGCAACCGGGCAAGGAGAGAATCACTTGGGAGAGTTTCGGGGGGGGGGGGGAGAGCTCGGGTCTCTCCGGCACGGGCGCAAAGGCGGTAGACCGGCCTACCTGCAGCACTTTGCGCGGGAGCAAGTGAACTGCGTGAAGGCCGCCGCAGCGGGTCGCCATGTCAGCCTGATTGGGGTGAGAGAACAGAGATAAGAAGGGATGGTAGCAGGCGGCGAAATCCGACTTGCTGCCAGTCAAGCCAATTGCTAAGCGTATGCTCAGTACAACTGAGGCAATTTAATCGTGCGCTTTGCAATTTCCTTTTTGGTGAAGTGGCTATTTTCCAGATTGTTACTTGTTTTTCTCCTTTTGACCTTGTCGATCGGAGCGGCAACCTCGCAGGCCGCCGGGGAGAAGAAGGCAGCGCATCCCCCGATGAATTTCATCCTCGTGCGTAGTCTCCTCTGCCAGGAAAACTGTCCGGAATGGATATCGGCGGAGGGGCGCATAACGTCCGATACGCCCGCGCGGCTGAGAAAAATACTCAAGAAGATCGGCGGCCGTAAATTGCCTGTCGTTTTCCGTTCGGAAGGCGGCGACGTCGATGCCGCCTATGCGATGGGCCGGATGATCCGCAAGGCCGGGCTGGAAACGGCGGTCGGCGGCACGCGGCTCAAAGATTGCCCGGTTGGGGATACGCGCTGCCAAGCCGCTATTGCCAAGGACGGTAGCGCGGTCGGTTACACCTATTCGTCCGGTGCATACTGCTTTTCTGCTTGTCCGCTGGCGTTGGCGGGCGGTGTGTCGCGTGTCTCGTCGCAATGGGCCTTTATCGGCCTCCACCAGATCACGACCGTCTACAACAAGGTGCGTGTTTCCTATCGCATCGAATACAAGATCGTGAACGGCAAGAAGAAGGAGATCTCCCGCAAGGAGGTTGGACGCAAGGTGGCGGGGCAGGGCAGTTCCACCAAACTTGGAAAGAAGGCTACCGCTGCTTTGACGGCCTATTTGAAGGAAATGGGCGTCAGCGAAGATGTGATCGGTCTGATGATGAGCGCCACGCCTGACAACATCAATATCGTACCGGCTACAGAGGCACTTCGAACAGGTCTCATCACGGACATGTTGTCCTACAATGAGTGGCCCGGTATGCCGCTCTGCGCCCCGGATGCAGTGGCAGAGACTGTCTGTCATAGCCATCCGGTAGCCGAAGCCCCTGTGGTGGCTAAGGCGCCTGTCCCTCAAGCCCCCGTGCAGGATGCGGCCGCAGAGACAAGCGAGAAACTGCCAAAAACCCAGCCGATGGACTTCCTCCTGATGTCCAATGGCAACTGCCGGGAAGAGTGCACGCAGTGGATTTCTGCGGACGGAGACATCACGCCGGATACGCCGGCTCGGCTGAAGGCGATGTTGACGACGCTCGGCGAAAGAAAGCTGCCGATCGTCCTTCAATCTAATGGCGGGGACATGGATGCGGCTTTCGCGATGGGGCGTATGATCCGTGCTGCAGGTCTGGAGACCTCGATTGGCAGAACGCTGTTGCCCAATTGTCCAAAGTTGGATCCGCGTTGCAAAGCCAGCATCGCCAAAAACGGATGGACCGAGGGCGAAGTCTTTGCCGGGCGGGCGTACTGCCTTTCGACCTGTACTCTTGTCCTGATGAGCGGAACGCCGCGGCTTGTCGGATATTCTGCGATCGGCGTCGTTAGGCCCACAACGACTGAATATACGACATTTTTCGCTTATTTCGACGAGATGGGCGTCAATGCCGAGACATACGGGACGATGATGCCCGCCACATCAACCGAGCGAGGAAGGATCATACTTCCTACTGAGGCGCTCAAGCTTGGCATCATTAATGGTATCATCCCTTATGATGAAGAGCCCGGCTTGCATGTCTGTGGGCCGGAGGCGAAGGAAAGCCTTCGATGCCCGCGAAAAGCTGAGGCAGAGATCGCTCCTGTCGCTGCTTCGGTCAATTGATCTCAGGGCGCGAAAGAGCAGAGCTCGGCGTTTTGCGTGGGGCTTCTGTTTGTTCAAGCGCCGAAGGCGCCTCGTGCCGCCTGTCAGTCCTTATCCTTCAGATCATTTTTCGACGTGACGCTCATCAGCTTCTCCAGGAAGCCGAGCATGACGGCGGAGGCGACGAAGGCGAGGTGCATGAAGGTCAGCCACATGATCTTGCCGTCCGCATATTGGTCGGCGTTGAGGAAGACCTGCAGCAGATGGATCGAGGAGATGGCGACGATCGAGGAGGCGACCTTGATCTTGAGGCTGCCTGAATCGAGTTTGCCGAGGAAGGAGACTTCGCTGTCGGTCTCGTCGACCTCGTCGAAGCGGCTGACGAAATTCTCGTAGCCGGAGATCATCACCATGACGATCAGGCTTGCGACGAGGGCCGCATCGATCAGGCTGAGCATGGCAAGGATCATCCCAGCTTCGTCCAGTACGAAGACGCTGGCGGCAATCTTCAGAAGCTTGTAGCCGAAGGAAACGGCATAAACAGCGAGCGCCAGCACCAGGCCGATATAGAAGGCCACGAGGATCCAGCGGCTCGACAGGATGATCCGCTCGACGAAGATTTCCAATGCTTTCATGTCTTCACTCTAAGAAGCCGCAATCGTTGACCGCCACATAAACGCCTAGCGCATCGACCCGAAAATCGAAACCGATTTTCGGGTCGATGCGTAGATTCAAAGTGTTACAGCGTCCTTTGCGCGTCTGAAAAGACGCGCGGCGCTGTAAGCGTGGCGGCCGCAAGGCGCAGCGCTATTCACACCCCGCCGATATTTCGCTATCTCGATGAAGAGAAAAACAACGACTCCGCTCCCGCGGGGCCGGACGGGGGAACATCCATGCCATCAATCAAATCCGATATCGAAATCGCGCGCGCCGCGGCCAAAAAGCCGATCTTCGAAATCGGGGCGAAACTTGGTATTCCGGTCGAGCAACTCGTTCCCTATGGTCACGACAAGGCGAAGGTCAGCGCCGAGTTCATCGCCGCGCAAGCGGGCAAGAAGGACGGCAAGCTGATCCTCGTCACCGCGATCAATCCGACACCGGCGGGCGAGGGCAAGACGACCACCACCGTCGGGCTCGGCGACGGGCTGAACCGGATCGGCAAGAAAGCCATAGTCTGCATCCGCGAGGCCTCGCTCGGTCCGTGCTTCGGCGTCAAGGGCGGGGCGGCCGGCGGCGGTTATGCGCAGGTCGTGCCGATGGAAGACATCAACCTGCATTTCACAGGCGATTTCCATGCGATCACATCGGCGCACAATCTGCTGGCGGCGATGGTCGACAACCACATCTATTGGGGCAACGAAGAGAATATCGACATCCGCCGCATCACCTGGCGGCGGGTCATGGACATGAACGACCGGGCACTCAGAAGCATGGTCTCATCGCTCGGAGGCGTCGCCAACGGTTTCCCGCGCCAGGGCGGGTTCGACATCACCGTCGCCTCCGAGGTCATGGCGATCCTCTGCCTCGCCACCGACCTCAAGGATCTGGAGCGGCGGCTCGGCGACATCATCATCGGCTATCGTTTCGACAGGACACCGGTCCATGCGCGCGACCTGAAGGCCGACGGCGCCATGGCGGTGCTGTTGAAAGATGCTATGCAGCCGAACCTGGTGCAGACGCTGGAGAACAATCCGGCCTTCGTGCATGGCGGGCCCTTCGCCAATATCGCCCATGGCTGCAATTCGGTGACGGCGACGAAGACGGCGCTGAAGCTCGGCGACTATGTGGTGACGGAAGCAGGGTTCGGCGCCGATCTCGGAGCGGAAAAATTCTTCGACATCAAGTGCCGCAAGGCGGGGCTGAAGCCGGATGCGGCAGTCATCGTCGCGACCGTCCGGGCGCTGAAGATGAATGGCGGGGTGAAGAAGGACGATCTCGGCACGGAGGATGTCACGGCGCTGAAGAAGGGCTGCGCCAATCTTGGCCGGCACGTCGCCAATGTGCGCCGTTTCGGGGTGCCCGTCGTCGTGGCGATCAACCATTTCGTCTCGGATACCGACGCCGAGATCGCGGCGGTCAAGGAATTCGTCTCGAGGCTTGGCGCCGAGGCGATCCTCTGCCGCCACTGGGCGCTGGGTTCGGCCGGCATCGAGGAACTGGCGCACAAGGTGGTGGAACTGGCCGAATCCGGGCAAGCGAAATTCCAGCCGCTTTACGGCGACGATCTTTCGCTGTTCGAGAAGATCGAGATCGTCGCCTCGAAGATCTATCACGCCGGCGAGGTGACGGCCGATAAGGCGGTGCGCGACCAGTTGCAGACATGGGAGGAGCAGGGTTACGGCAAGCTGCCGATCTGCATGGCGAAGACGCAATATTCCTTCTCCACCGATCCGAACCTTCGCGGCGCGCCGGAAGGCCACATCGTCACTGTGCGAGAGGTGCGGCTTTCGGCGGGAGCGGGCTTCGTCGTCGCCATCACCGGCGAGATCATGACAATGCCGGGCTTGCCGAAATCACCCTCGGCGGAACGGATTTTCCTGAACGACCAGGGTTATATCGAGGGGTTGTTCTGAGCCGGTGACGGCTTACCAAAGCGCTCGACCAGATGTCGCTGCCGACGCTTTTCAAAGTCCGGATCGATGAACAGCCAGATGAAAAGGCTTTGCAGCGTGCCGATGAACAACATTCCTATGGCAAAGAGCCAATGTAACTCACCGGTAAAAATGAATCCGATAGCGGCAACCAGGAGAACCAGGATCACGTTCCCAATGATCTTCATATGCTGCTGGCCTCTTCTACAAATTGCAGCTTCGATTTGGGTATTTCGCGGCTCGATTCAAGCGGGAATCGCAAGCTACTGAAATGACTAGTGACAGTAGCGATAGCCGCCCTTCCTCTCGATCACGTCGAGATGGAAATGCGTCTCATGGGCGGCGTCGCTTTCGGGGTCGAGGACGGTGGTGAAGTAGAGGCAGCCAGCGGCGCTGACGGTGCGCTGGAAGGCGCCGGTCAGCGTCGGATCCTCGCGGCGGGAGCGGACGGCGACATCCTCGCCCTTTTCGAAATGGAAGCTCGCAATATCGATGGCGTTGCCGCGGGCATGCTCGGAGATCTTGCCGGTTCCGGCGCCGTTGCGCAGACGGCACATATAGGACGTTGCCTGGTTGACGGTGGTGATGCGGCCCTGCTCCGGCAGGGCGGCGGAAGCCGCCGGGATGACGCTGTCCTTCATCCAGCGGGCAAGGGCGAGTGCCGCCGGGCAGCGCATCGTTGCTTCCGGCTTCAGCTTGATGCCGGGCAGGGCTTCGGAGACGATGATCGGCTTGTCGATGCCGCAGCCATTACCATCGTCGATGCGCTGCGTGTCCTTGAAGACGACGCCCAGGGACTGGAGTGCGGCCGTGCATTCGGCATGCTCGGCATCGCTTTCGGGTTCGATCGTCAGGTGTTGCTCTTCAAGTGTCTGCTCGCCGGGCGGCTTACCTTCTTCCGTCGGCGGCTGCGAGCTATCGGGGCTACCTGGCGGCCGCGGCGGACCTTGCATCGGCTCTGCCGACCCGGGCTTTGAGGGTGCGGCCTGCGGCGTTGGCGGCGGGCTCGATGCCGGTGCCTGCGGATCCTTTACATCGGGCTTCGGCTGCGGGGCCGGGACCTCTTCAGGCTTGGGCGGTTCTGCCTTTTCCGAAGAAGGGGAGGCGGGGCTGGTCGCCTGTCCGGCATCTGGCCGAGGTTCGGGCATTGGGCCTCGCGGGGGCAGGCGGGCGCCGGCAAGAATAGCGGTTGCGGCGAAAAGGATCGCCAATGTCGAAAGTTTTCTCAACGCGTCCGATTCCTCGTATCCGTGGCTAAAGACAACGCATGAGGGCGTTTTTCGTTGCAATTGTGCAACGTGATTGAAGATCGCTAAAACTTGATAGATATATTCAACATAAAACGAGGACTTATGTTGACAATACTCCTCATGTTTTTTATGCGGCGAAAAGAAGGCGGAATTCTTCTTCGTCTTCATCCATAAAAGCCCAGCCAGCCCCTCGAGCGTGCGAACGCCACGACCAGCCAGCCCGGTAATCATCATTAGAGGGTAGGTTATGATCGTCCGGCATTGGCGCTCGGTTCTATTGGTCTGCACGGCAGCCACAGTTGTTCTTCCTGTTTCGCAGTCTTTCGCGCAAAGCGCTACGGCAACCGAGCCGCAAACCACGGCTGAGGACAGCACTGTCCTGCAGAAGATCGTCGTCAAGGGCAAACGCGTGGCGCCGGGCAGCGTCGCCGACACGCCGCTGGCGACCGAGATCACTGCCAAGCAGCTCGAAGAAAAGCAGGTCACCAATTTTGACGATATTGGCCGCAGCGTCGATGCAGGTGTGAATTATTCGCGTGGTGACGCAGGCTTCAATCTGCGCGGCCTTTCCGGCGCTCGCATCCTGACCACGATCGACGGCATTCCGATCCCCTATATTTCGAACAGCTCGCGCCAGGGTGCCTTTGCGCCGGCCAACGCCAACGGCGGCGGCGACACCTTCGATTTCGATTCACTGTCCTCGCTCGATATCGTGCGAGGCGCGGATTCGAGCAAGGGCGGTTCCGGCATGCTCGGCGGCGCCATCGTTCTCAATACGCTGGAGCCGGAGGATCTCATTCCTGAAGGCCGCGATTGGGGTGCGATCGTCAAGTCGACCTATGACAGCGAAGACCGCAGCATTTCCGGCTCGGCCGCCGCCGCCAAGAAGATCGGCGGTACGTCGATCTTGTTTCAGGGTGGCTACCGCAAGGGCCATGAACGCGACAACATGGGCGACAACGACAGCTACGGTGCTCTTCGCACCGAGGCGAATCCGGCTGATTTCGATCAGAACAACCTGCTCTTCAAACTGCGCCAGGAGCTGGAAGGCGGCCATCGCATCGGCTTGACAGCGGAACGATTCCGCCGCGATCTAAAGACCGACCTGCGCCAACTCCAGGGAGGCACCAGTCCTCGCAACTTCATGATCGACAATTATGACGGTCGCGAACTGCGTGACCGCGATCGTGTATCGCTCGACTATGATTATGAAGCGCAGTCCTCCGACGCGTTCTTCAGCAGTGCACGTGCCACGCTCTATTGGCTGGATTTGAAGAAGGAAGCCGGCAGCAGGGGCCGTACGACCGCCAATGTCGCCTATGGACGTAACAACGAGATTGAAAACGAAACCTGGGGCTTCAGTGGCACGGCAACGAAGGATTTCGAATATTCCGGTCTTAGCCACTCCGTTCGGGTGGGCCTCGACGTCGGCGTTTCGAGCTGGAGCCAGTATAGCTGGGCACTTTGCCCGACGCCCACAACGTGCCCGGCGCTAAATAACCAGGCGGAAGTGCCCAATGTCGACAGCCAGAATCTTGGGCTTGTTGTCGAAGACAAGATCGAAATCGGCAATACCGGCTTCGCGCTGACACCCGGCTTCCGCTTTGACTTGTTCAACTACAATCCTTCGACCGGCGGGAGTTTCGCAAGCAATACCGGGCTTGCCCGTTTCGGGGACCTGAACGACCGAACGGAAGCTGGCCTGTCACCAAAGATTCTTGCGACATACGAGCTGACGCCTGACGTGCAGCTCTACATGCAGCTGGCAGTGGGGTTCCGGGCACCCACCGTGGACGAACTCTACAGCCGCTTCTACAATCCGACGGGCCGCTACGCCCAACTCGGCAATCCCGATCTGGAACCCGAAATCGGCCGCGGCGTCGAAATCGGCGCTAACTTTGACACGGGCGATTTTACCGGTCGGGTCGCGGCCTTCCACACCCGCTACCAGAACTTTATCGAGACGGTGACGAGCGTCGACGCGACCGGCTTTACGGAATTCAACTACACGAACGTGTCTGCGGCCACGATCTCCGGTATTGAAGCCAGCGCCGCCAAGACATTCAATAACGGCATAAATCTGCATGCGTCACTTGCCTATGCATATGGCAGAAATGAAGAAACCACTCAGCGCCTACGCTCGGTGGCACCGTTCAAGGCGATCGTCGGCGGCGGCTGGAGCAACGAGAATTTCGGCTTCGACCTTTCCTCGACACTGTCGGCCGGCATGCTCACAGACCATCTCGATACGCCCGTCAGCAACACCAACGACACGACCTTCGATGCGCCCGGCTACGCAATCGTCGACCTGACTGGCTGGTGGACGCCGGAACAGGTGCCGGGCCTGCGCGTGCAGGCAGGCGTCTACAACATCTTTGATCAGGAACATTACAACGCGCTCGCCGTGCGCGAGGTCAATCTGAGCTCGGCGACGGCGTCCCAGCCGCGGGAGTGGTATTCGGAGCCGGGCCGTACGTTCAAGGTCTCAATCACCAAGACTTTCTGATCGCGATCACGCCTTCAAGGCTGGGGAGGGGCGGCTTTCGGGCCGCCCTTTTTCATTCCCACAATCGCCTCTTGCGCAATGGCTGATCTCAGGCTAACAATTTTCTCATGATCAAGTCATTGAACATTGCTGTTTGGTGGTGGGTTCGCTAAGGCGGCCTCGACCAATCGTGTCCAAAGACGACGAGTGAGCCGCCCGAAACTTCGAGGCGGCTTTTTTTGTTTTATGGCCGCCTGTCGTCCGGGCCCCGATAACGGAGTGGAACAATGGTAACGATCCTGCGGGATGATGGTGCGGAAATCTACGAGACCAAGGGCGGCATTACGGTCACGCGGCAGCGGCGGGCGATCCCCTACGGCGATGCGGTCTCTTCCTATATCGACAAGCTCGACGAGCGCCGCGGCGCGGTGTTTTCGTCGAACTACGAATATCCGGGCCGCTATACACGCTGGGATACGGCCGTCGTCGATCCGCCGCTCGGCATCTCCTCATTCGGGCGCGACGTCTGGATCGAGGCCTATAATGAACGCGGCGAGGTTATCCTCGGCTTCGTGACCGAGCGGCTGAAGACCGTGTCCGACATCGTGCTCGGCGCTTCCTCGGCTCGCCGTCTCGACCTCACCGTCAAGACGCCGGACCGGGTGTTCACCGAGGAAGAACGCTCGAAGATGCCGACGGTCTTCACGGTGCTGCGCGCCGTCACCGACCTGTTTTATTCGCAGGCAGATGCAAGCCTCGGGTTCTATGGCGCCTTCGGATACGACATCGCCTTCCAGTTCGATGCGATCGATCTGAAGCTGACGCGACCCTCCGACCAGCGCGACATGGTGCTCTACCTGCCGGACGAGATCCTCGTCGTCGACAACTACGCCGCCAAGGCCTGGGTCGACCGCTACGACTTCGAAAAAGACGGCGTGACGACCGAGGGCAAGGCCCAAGATATCGCAGCGGAGCCCTTCAAACACACGGATGCCATTCCGCCGAAGAGCGATCACCGGCCGGGCGAATATGCCGAGCTCGTCACCAAGGCGAAGGAAAGTTTCCGCAAGGGCGACCTTTTCGAAGTCGTGCCCGGGCAGAAATTCATGGAGCGCTGCGACAGCAAGCCGTCCGACATTTCCAAGCGGCTGAAGGCGATCAATCCGTCGCCCTATTCCTTCTTCATCAATCTCGGCCATCAGGAATATCTGGTCGGCGCCTCGCCCGAAATGTTCGTGCGCGTTTCCGGCCGTCGCATTGAGACCTGCCCGATTTCGGGCACGATCAAGCGCGGCGACGACCCGATCGCCGACAGCGAGCAGATCCTGAAGCTCCTGAATTCCAAGAAGGACGAGTCCGAGCTCACCATGTGCTCGGATGTCGACCGCAACGACAAAAGCCGTGTCTGCGAGCCGGGTTCGGTCAAGGTGATCGGCCGCCGGCAGATCGAGATGTATTCGCGCCTCATCCACACGGTCGACCATATCGAGGGGCGGCTGCGCGACGACATGGACGCTTTCGACGGTTTCCTCAGCCACGCCTGGGCCGTCACCGTCACCGGCGCCCCGAAGCTCTGGGCGATGCGCTTCATCGAGAGCCATGAAAAAAGCCCACGCGCCTGGTATGGTGGGGCGATCGGCATGGTCGGCTTCAACGGCGACATGAACACCGGCCTGACGCTGCGCACCGTGCGCATCAAGGACGGTATCGCCGAGGTGCGCGCCGGCGCGACGCTGCTCAACGATTCCATTCCTGACGAAGAAGAAGCCGAAACAGAACTGAAGGCCTCTGCCATGCTTTCCGCCATCCGAGACGCCAAGACGGGCAATTCCGGCAGGGTCCAGCGCGATGTCGCAAGCGTCGGCAAGGGCGTCAGCATCCTGCTCGTCGATCACGAGGACAGCTTCGTCCACACGCTCGCCAATTACTTCCGCCAGACGGGGGCGACGGTTTCGACCGTGCGCACGCCGGTGCCGGAGGAAATCTTCGACCGGCTGAACCCGGACCTCGTCGTGCTGTCGCCCGGACCCGGAACACCGAAGGATTTCGACTGCAAGGCGACGATCAAGAAGGCACGGGCGCGCAACCTGCCGATCTTCGGCGTCTGCCTCGGTCTGCAGGCGCTCGCCGAAGCCTATGGCGGGGAACTGCGCCATTTGGCGCTGCCGATGCACGGCAAGCCCTCGCGCATCCGCGTGCTGGAACCGGGCATCGTCTTCTCCGGCCTTGCCAAGGAGGTGACGGTCGGCCGCTACCACTCGATCTTCGCCGATCCCTCGACGCTGCCGCGTGAGTTCATCATCACGGCGGAAAGCGACGACGGCACGATCATGGGTATCGAACACGCCAAGGAACCGATCGCCGCGGTGCAGTTCCATCCGGAGTCGATCATGACGCTCGGTGGCGATGCCGGGATGCGGATGATCGAAAATGTCGTGGCGCATCTGGCGCGCAAGGTGAAGACGAAGGCTGCCTGAGGATTTCGACGGTTATTCGGCCTGCCCTTTCCCCGACTGCGGGGAGGGGCAGGCCGTTTTCGAAAGGCCGGTTGACTTCTTCAGACAAATCAGAACATTTCAGGAACGATCAATCGGGATATTCGACGTGGCCAATGCTGAAAAGTTCATCGTTCTTCCCTATCGCAAGAACCGCGGCAATCTCGTCCCCGGTGAAATGCGCCAGGCATCGAACTCCGTCAGCGCGGAGAAAATCGCCTCGGCGATGTCGGAGCGTTTCGTCGGCGTGGCGGCTTATGCCGTGATTGTCGATGAGGAAACCGGGGATATGTCGTCGCCGCGTTTGCTTGCACGATATGGCGAGATTGCCGATCTCAACGCCGCCTGAGACGCGGTTTTCAATATGGAGACATCGCTCTACCTGCCGGTCAAAGCTTTCCTGGAGGCTGCGGGTTATGTCGTGAAGGGCGAGGTCGGCGGGTGCGATCTCGTGGGCCTCAGCGATGCCGAGCCGCCGGTCGTGGTGGTCTGCGAACTCAAGCTCTCCTTCAACCTCGAACTGCTTCTCCAGGCGGTCGACCGCGCGGCGATGAGCGATGAGGTCTGGATCGCGGCCCGCGTCTCCGCCAAGGGTCGGGGGCGAGAGACCGACAAACGCTATCGCGATCTCTGCCGCAGGCTCGGCATCGGCATGCTCGGCGTCTCCGATGCCGGCGAGGTCAGCATCATCGTCAGTTCCGTCTCGCCGATGCCGCGCACCAATCCCAAGCGGCGCACGCGCCTTGTCAAGGAGCATCAGCGCCGCCACGGCGATCCCGCCGTCGGCGGCAGCACGCGGGCGCCAATTATGACCGCCTATCGTCAACAGGTGCTGCTCTGCGCCGCCGCAATCGAGCGTGGGGTCGGGCGACCGCGGGATATGAAGGCTCAGGTGCCCAATGCCGGCCGAATCCTGCTCGACAACGTCTACGGATGGTTCGAACGCAAGGAGAAGGGCGTCTACGCCCTGACGCCTGCAGGGCAGGCGGCGCTCTTACGCTGGCCGCAGACTATTCTCTCCGAGCCTGCTCCTTGAGCCATGCGGAAGGGGAACCTCATTGCCCTTTGACAAATCCGCCGTCTTCCCCCATATCACCCTGAACTGAACCGCCTGCGCGACATTCGCGTGGGCGGTTTTGCGTTTCAACGGCTTGAAAGCTGCAATTCATTCGCAACCGCAGGGGAACGATATGAGTGACAACGGCGATCTTACGGTTCGCAAGCTGGCGATGTGGGGCATTCCGCTGTCGCTCGGCGTCATGGGGCTGAAGATGGTGGCCTGGTGGGTCACCGGGTCGGTGGCGCTGCTGTCGGACGGGCTCGAATCGTCGGTCAACGTCGTTGCCGCTTTCATCGCCTTCTTCGTCATCCGCTATGCGCAGAAGCCGGCCGATCACGACCATCCCTTCGGCCATCATAAGGCGGAATATCTATCTGCCGTCACCGAGGGCGTGCTGATCGTCGTCGCTGCCCTGCTGATCGTCAACGAGGCGGTTGGTTATCTCGCCGAGCCACGCATGCTGGATGCACCTGTGCTCGGCCTTGCGATCAACTTCGCGGCCGGTGTCGTCAATGCGATCTGGGCGCGGCTGCTGATCCGGACTGGACGCAGACATCGCTCAGCGGCGCTGACGGCGGATGGGCAGCATATCATGTCCGACGTCGTGACCTCCGTCGGCGTGCTCGTCGGCCTGCTGCTGGCGCTGGCAACGGGCTATGCGATCTTCGACCCGGTGCTTGCCATTCTCGTTGCCGTCAACATCCTCTATCAGGGCTGGAAGGTGATCTCGCAATCGATCGGCGGGCTCATGGATCAGGCGGTCGAGCCGCAGGAGGAGGAGGCGATCAAGCAGGCGATCGCCACCCACGCGGCGGGCTCGATCGGCGTGCATGACCTGAAAACGAGGCGGGCGGGCACCGTCACCTTCATCGATTTCCACATGGTGGTGCCCGGCGCGATGTCGGTGCGGCAGGCGCATGATATATGCGACCGCCTTGAGGATGCCATCAGGGCGGTGCACGAGGGCGCCACCATTGCAATTCATGTGGAACCGGAGGGCGAAAAGGCTCACGGCATCCGCGTCAAAGTCGTCAAGGAGGCATAATGCCGAATACCGATGTTTCCAGCCTGTCGATGCTGGGCCAGCAAACCGAAACCGCGCAGTCGCCGGAGGAGGCGGTGCTTGAAAAAGTGCCGTCCAACTATGCCGGCACCGATTACGTCGTGCGCTTCACCGCGCCGGAATTCACCTCGCTCTGCCCGATGACCGGGCAACCAGATTTCGCCCATATCGTCATCGACTATATTCCGGGCGAATGGCTGGTGGAATCGAAGTCGCTGAAGCTCTTCCTGCATTCCTTCCGCAATCACGGCGCTTTCCACGAGGATTGCTCGATTTACATCGCCAAGCGCATCGTCGGGCTGCTCGATCCCAGATGGCTGAGAATCGGCGCCTACTGGTATCCGCGCGGCGGCATCCCGATCGACGTCTTCTGGCAGACGGGCAAGCCGCCGGAAGGCGTGTGGCTGCCGGAACAGGGCGTTGCCACCTATCGCGGGCGTGGGTGAGCCGCGGTCGGGCGCAGCCCGAGCAATCGATCCAGTGAATCGATTGCAGCGGCGAACGCCCTGAACCCAAGCGAAGGGCCGGGCAACGGTGCAGCAAACGCCGTCCGTCGCCGGCCCCTAGATCTCACACATCCGTAACGTCGTCGCCGGACGAGTCGTCGCCATCGTCGTAATCGGCCTGCTGCACGTTGGCGTTATCGTTGTCATCGGCAGCGTTGTCGGAGGCCTGGCGGGTGTCGTCGTTGCCGTAATAGTTGTTGATGACGGTTTCCTCGGTCGGCGCGCTAGCATTGCCGAAGGGATTGGCGCCGAAGGGCGAGCCCCAGCCGAGCGAGGACATGTGGTTGCCGAAGATACCGCTCAACGAATTGGCAAGCAGCATGCCACCGGCAACGCCCGCCGCCGTGCCGAGCGCACCGCGCAGGAAGCTACCGCCGGCGGACGGCGCATAAGCCTGCTGGGTCCAGGGGCCGGTCGGCTGCTGCGGCATCTGACGGACATCGCCGCCGCGGGTATCGTCATATTGCGACTGAGAAGCCTGGCGCGGCGCGCTGCCCCAGGGACCGGGGACGGGTGCCGACTGCTGCGTCTGGCTGGTACCGAAGATCGAGCTCAGAAAGCCGCCGCCCTGCTCGGCCTGGCGGTGTTCGCTCTCGCCGGCTTCCAACTGGCGGAGACGCTCTTCGAGTTCCTTGATGTGGTTGGCCGCCGCCTCCAGTCCCTTTTCCTGAACGATGACGGCCTGGGCGAGATAATAGGTGGCGGAGGGCTGTTCGCGTGTCGCCTGGTCGATCAGGGCTTCGGCCTCGCGGTTGCGCGGTGTGGCCGCGGCGGTGCGCACGCGGTCGAAGAGGGCGGTCAGCAATTGGCGTTCTTCGGGTGACATGTCCTGCCTCCTAATGATCTAGAGCGCCGCGCGTCCGACAGGACGCGCTAAGGACGCTCTATCAATATAAAACTGCGCATAATCCTTTCCGACAATCGATTCGATTGTCGGGTTTATGCGCTGGGCGGTATTTGCCGCGTGAGGTTGAGGTAGGAACCGATTTAGGCTTTTCAAAGCCTTTCGCCGTTACATTTCGGTAAGGCTTGCAGAACGGCGCGCGGCTTCTTAAGGATATCTCCATCGCTTCGGTGCCTTGTGTTTTTCCCGCATTGTTTTAGGCATTGAGTCGCACTATGTGCGAGGAACCCGAATTCATCTCCAAGAGGTTCGAATGAACGACGAAGACCAGGACGACAAGACGAAGGAACTGCCGCTCGGCAAGGAAACGGAGGCGAATCTTTTCAAGTCGCGTTCGATCTTCATCTACGGACCGATCAATCAGGAATTGGCGCAGAAGGTCTGCTCGCAGCTCGTGGCGCTTGCAGCGGCCAGCGACGAGGACATCCGTATCTATGTCAATTCGCCCGGCGGCCACGTCGAATCCGGCGATTCCATTCATGACATGATCAAGTTCATCAAGCCGAAGGTCTGGATGATCGGCACCGGTTGGGTCGCCTCCGCCGGCGCGCTGATCTATGTCGCCACTCCGAAGGAGCGGCGCCTGTGCCTGCCGAACACCCGCTTCCTGCTGCATCAGCCCTCCGGCGGCACGCGCGGCATGGCATCCGACATCGAAATCCAGGCGCGCGAGATCATCAAGATGAACGAGCGCCTGAACAGGATCATGGCAGCGGCCACCGGCCAGCCGCTTGACAAGATCGACAAGGATACGGATCGCGACTACTGGCTTTCGGCCGAAGAAGCGAAGGAGTATGGCCTCGTTTCACGGATCGTGACGTCGCAGGCCGATATCTAAGTTTTCTCAGCGAAAGCTGCCAAGAACCCGCCCTTGCCTGCCGATCGCAGGTGAGGGCGTTCTGTTTTCGGCCAGAGCCTTTCCTGGTCAGAATGCTGCAATCTGACCAGGAAAGGCTTTAGTGCTTGAACGGAGATGATCTCCTAGCGGCAAGGTCTCAACGGAAAGCACTGAATCCAGACTTGCGCCTGCGGCAACCATCATGCTCCATGCGGCATTCGCGCAGCTCGAGTCCCGCCATGCTCAAAGATTTTTCCGTCCAAGCCCTGTTCATGGGGCTGCTGACCGCCTTCGTCGGTTCCGCCAGCTCTTTCGCCGTTGTACTGCACGGGCTGCAGGCGGTCGGCGCCACGGATGTACAGGCGGCTTCCGGGCTGATGGCATTGTCGATTTCCATGGGCGTCTGCGCGATCGTGCTGAGTGCCGTGACCCGATTGCCGGTTAGCATCGCTTGGTCGACACCGGGTGCCGCACTGCTGGCAAGCACCGGGGCGATCGAGGGCGGCTTCAATGCGGCGGTCGGGGCATTCCTGATCTGTGCTGCGCTGATCATCATTGCGGGACTGTTCAAGCCGCTCGGGCGAGCGGTTGCCGCCATTCCGGCACCACTCGCCAATGCAATGCTCGCCGGCGTGCTGATCGGCCTATGCTTCGCGCCGGTGAAGGCGATCGGCTTCAATCCGCTGTTCGGCCTGCCGATCGTCGTCGCTTGGATCGTCGTCGGCGCCTTCAAGCGGCTTTGGGCGGTGCCGGCAGCACTCGCGGCCTTCGTGCTGGTGCTCGCCTTCGGCGTTGATATCCCAGACGGTGCGCTCGGCTCGCTGGAACAATCACTGGTGCCAACGGCGGAAATCGTCCGGCCGGTGTTCAATCTTGCCGGCCTCATCTCGATCGCGTTGCCGCTCTTCATCGTCACCATGGCCTCGCAGAACATTCCGGGTATCGCGGTGCTGAAGGTCAATCACTACGATCCGAAGCCCGGCCCGCTCTTTGCCGTCACCGGCTTCTTCTCGCTGCTGTCGGCGCCGTTCGGCGGTCACGCCGTCAATCTGGCGGCCATCACCGCGGCGATGTGCGCCGGACAGGACGCCCATGCCGATCCGAAGCGGCGCTATTGGGCGTCACTCATCGCCGGTGTCGGCTATATCATTCTCGGGCTGCTCGCCGGCGCGGTGACGGCCTTCGTCGCCCTTGCGCCTTCCATCCTGATCGAGGCGGTGGCTGGCCTGGCGCTGGTCGGCGCCTTCTCGTCCTCGGCAATGTCGGCCTTCCAGGCGCCGGACACACGTGAGGCGGCGGCAATCACCTTCCTCGTCACCGCCTCCGGCGTTTCCTTCGGCGGTATTTCCGGCGCCTTCTGGGGCCTGCTCGCGGGTGGGCTGATGCTGGCGCTGTCGCGGCTGGTGAAGATTTGGAAAGACCGAGCTCAGTCGAGGTAACGGAAGGTCGTTCTGCTCTCGAAATGCCGGATCCTGGCGCTTTCAGGCAGTTCCGCCGGCTATAGACGGGTAGCTCGTCGACCGTTGGCGGCGACCAAAAGCCGGGCAAGGACTTGCCAGCGTCACCGCCCGAGGCTATAAGCGCGGTCATGAAGACCACTGGCGCCAGAATTTCTGACACGATTGCACGCGGCCGCATCGCCCTGCGTGACAATACGCGCGCCCTGACCTCGCTTCTTCTCCTCGGCCTTACGCGCGGTTGCCGGGTCCTTTGAGGAGCGCCCGGCGGCCGAAAGCCCGCCCGGCCATCGCTCCTCGCGACTCACTTTCAAAATTGACCTAACGACCGACAAGGTCCGCATTTGTTTATCGCCAAGCCCGACGTGATCGGCTAAGAGCGGGCAAATGCCGGGACGAGGAGACGATACGATGGACGCGAAGACGCAATCCCCCCGAGATAAGATGGCCTCCAAGAGCGAGATGAGCCCCGCAAAAGGCATGCCCGACGCCGCGGTGAAATACCGGGCCTATCCGCAGGTGAACATTCCCGACCGCACATGGCCGACGAAGACCATTACCAAGGCACCGGTCTGGTGCTCAGTCGACCTGCGCGACGGCAACCAGGCGCTCGTCGACCCGATGGGCCACGATCGCAAGGCGCGCATGTTCCAGCTGCTGATCGAGATGGGCTTCAAGGAAATCGAGATCGGTTTCCCCTCGGCTTCGCAGACCGATTTCGACTTCGCCCGCTGGTGCGTGGAGGAGGGCAACGTTCCTAACGACGTCTCCCTGCAGGTATTGGTGCAGTGCCGCCCGGAACTCATCACCCGCACCTTCGAAGCGCTGGAAGGCGCAAACCGGCCGATCGTGCACTTCTACAACTCCACCAGTGAGTTGCAGCGCCGCGTCGTCTTCGCCAAGGATGTGCAGGGCATCAAGCAGATCGCCGTCGATGCCGCCAAGATGATCACCGATATGGCCACGAAGGCTGGCGGCGGTTACCGTTTCGAATATTCCCCGGAGAGCTTTACCGGCACGGAACTCGATGTGGCGCTGGAGATCTGCAACGCCGTCATCGAGGTCGTCAAGCCGACGCCCGATAACAAGCTGATCATCAACCTGCCGTCGACCGTCGAGATGGCGACGCCGAACGTCTATGCCGACCAGATCGAATGGATGTGTCGCAACCTCGACAATCGCGAGAACCTGATCGTTTCGCTGCATCCGCATAACGATCGCGGCACCGGCATTGCCGCTGCCGAACTGGCACTGCTGGCAGGGGCCGACCGTGTCGAGGGCACGCTGTTCGGCAATGGCGAGCGCACCGGCAATGTCGACATGGTGACGATGGCGCTGAACATGTTCACGCAAGGCGTCGATCCCGAGATCGACTGCTCGAATATCGAACGCATCAAGGAAGTGTTCGAATATTCGAACCAGATGGCAATCGGCGAGCGTCATCCCTACGTCGGCGAGCTGGTCTATACGGCCTTCTCCGGCTCGCATCAGGATGCGATCAACAAGGGCATGAAGGCAGCACAGGTCGCCAACCATCCCGTGTGGGAGGTCCCGTACCTGCCGATCGATCCGCGCGATGTCGGTCGTTCCTACGAGGCGATCATCCGCATCAACTCTCAGTCCGGCAAGGGCGGCATCGCTTATATCTTGCAGCAGGATTACGGGCTGAACCTGCCGCGCAACCTGCAGGTGGAATTCCGCGAGGATATCCAGCGTATCACCGACGTAGAGGGCAAGGAGCTTCCGTCCCGGCGCATCTACGACCGCTTCATCGAGCGCTACGTGACACAGCCGGAAGGGCGCCTGCGCTTCGTCGACCATCACACCTATCCCGACACCGAGCACAAGGGCCAGCGGATCGTCGCAGCCGAGATCACCGACAATGGGGAGATCAAGCGCATCGAAGGGCGCGGTAACGGTCCGATCGACGGCTTCATCAATGCGCTGTCGCATTATCTCGGCATCGAGATGTCGGTCGAGGACTATTCCGAGCATTCGCTCCAGCATGGCTCGAACGCGGCGGCGATCTCCTATGTCGAGACCTCCTATCCCGGCGGCAAACTCTTCGGCGCCGGCATCAATACCAACATCGTCGCGGCATCGCTGGAAGCGATCGTCTCGGCCGCCAACCGCGTGCTCGACGTGAAGGCCGGCAAGGCCTGATTTCGGAAGGCCTCGGGCCGCGACCGAACTACTGCATAATTCCTTAAATCGGAATCGATTTAAGGATAAAATTATGTAGCAATTCAAAGTGTTACAGCGTCCTATGCGCGTCTGAAATGACGCGCGGCGCTGTGGCGCGGCGCGGCCTGACAATGCAGTCGGTAATCTCGCCGGCTTCGTTGCGCGCCTCTGCGTGGCGCTGGCCCCATTGGCAGAGCGCCAGCAGCACCGGTTCGAGGCCGAGGCCGAGTTCAGTCGCGCTGTATTCGACGCGAGCGGGGACCTCGGCGAAGACTTGGCGGGCGACGAGCCCGTGCTCCTCCATCTCGCGCAGTTGCTGGATCAGCACCTTCTGGCTAATGGCGGGCACCATCCGCTTCAGCTCCGAAAGACGCTTCGGGCCGGAGAAGACGTAATAGAGGATGATGGGCTTCCAGCGTCCTGAGATCACCTTCAGCGCACGCTCGACCGGCAGCTCGGGGAGTCTTTTCATCGGCTCAGCCATGGTCACCTCCTGGTGGGTATGGCACGAAAGAGTGTGTATTTTTATCTGATAGTCTATTGCTAAACCTGCCCCACGCCAATCAGACGTGAGGTGCATCTGCCATGAAATCCGTCCAATTCACTCGCTTCGGTTCGCCCGATGTCCTCGAGGTCGTTGAGCTGCCGATTCCCGAACCGGGGCCGGGTGAGGTTCTCGTCCGCGTCCATGCGGCGGGTGTCAACTTCTTCGAGGTGTTGATGCGGGCCGACCGTTACGCCGTAACGCCCGACCTGCCGATGTTTCCCGGTGTCGAGGTCGCGGGTACGATCGAGCGAGCAGGGCCTGGTGACGACCGCTCGCTCATTGGCATGCGGGTTGCCGTTCCTCTCTTTGCCATCGAGCGTTCGGGCGGCTATGCCGAATTCGTCGCGGTCGACGGTGGGGCGGTGGTGCAGCTGCCGGATGCGGTTTCTTTCGAGGCGGCTGCCGGGCTGATGGTGCAAGGGCTGACGGCGTTGCATCTGCTGCGCCGCAGTCCCGCGAAAGGCAAGAATGTTCTCGTGAGTGCGGCAGCGGGCGGTGTCGGGTCGCTGCTGGTGCAGCTCGCGAGACGTGACGGGGCGAAGATGGTGATCGCGGCGGCGAGCAGTGACGAGAAGAGGGCGCTTTCCCTGTCTCTCGGCGCCGATCATGCGGTCGATTATACGGCGCCTGGCTGGCAGGAGGACGTCAAGAAGCTGACCGGAGGGCTCGGCGCGGGTATCATCTATGAAACCGTCGGCGGCGCGTTTTCAAGGGCGGCGCTCGATGCGCTGGCGCCTTGCGGCGAGCTGGTGCTGGCGGCGATGGGGCGGTTCGGGCTTGAGGCGGCCGATGTCGAGCACATGCTTGACGACAATCAGTCAATCAAGGGATTTTCGCTGTTGCCGCTGCTGACGCCTCAGGGGGTGCGGGAGGATCTTGCCGCGCTCTTCGTGCTTACCGCGGCGGGCGCCGTGACGATTATCGACGGCGGTCGTTTCCCACTGCATCAAGCGTCGGAAGCGCATCGCGCCATCGAAGGGCGGCGGGCGGTCGGCAAGGTGGTGCTGGTGCCTTAAATCAAAGCGACGCACGATGTCGTACGATACCGCTCCGACATCATGCTCCGGCAATCAGATCGCGGTGGCGATCTCCATGGCGAGCTGGCCGAGCGTTGCTTCGGCGGAGGGGCCGGCAAGCACATAGGAGGTGCCGGCATTGTGCCAGGTCACGAGGCCGATCTCGTCCTTGATCGTTTCCTTGAAGTCGTCGGTCTCTGGCGGCTGCACGTCCTTGCGGAAGCAAATGGAGATGATGTCGCCATCGGAATTAGAATAGACGAGCTGTCCGACAGGGCGGCTATCGCCAAGGATGACGCGCGCGCCCTGGAAGGTCCAGGCTTCGGCGCTCAGATCCGGCACGCGGAAGGGCACGCCGATCGCCGTCGTCAGCCAGCTGGAGATTTCCTCGGCCTGCGAGGCGGGCACTTCGACGAGATGACGGGGTTGGCGGATCAGCAGGCGCTGATAGGCGGTGACGTCGCCCAGCCAGTCGCTGGTATTGGCCGGTGCCGCATTGGTGGTCGCCGTGCTGGCAATCTCGTCGGCATCCGGCGCGGTGCCGACGAAATAGCCGATACCACAACCGACGACAAAGAGGATGAGGGCGGCGGCCAGCGCCTGCGGGCCGCTCGGCGCCAGTTTCACTTGCGGGCGCGTGGCGCGCTGGGCGATCGGCGTTTTCGGCGGCTGCGTGCTCTTGATCGAGCGGACGAGGGCGAGCGGCACAGGCTCCTTCAGGATATCGTCGAGGCGGCGGCGGCCGAAATCAGCCCCGTGGCGCAGCTTCTCATGCAGCCGGCGTGCATTCTCGTCGCTTGCCAGACGCTGCTCCAGTTCGTGCCGCTGTTCGGGCGAGACTTCGCCGTCGAGGAGGGCGGTGAGCTGGGCTTCGAGCGGCAATTTCCTAAGATCGAGCAAATTCAGAACCTGTGGATCGGGTGGGTGCCGGCAAGCGCGGCGAAATGCAGCCTCGCGGTCGCGAGCTGCGAGACGACGTTTGCCACCGGAATGCCCATGATGTCGGCCGCCTGCTGGTAGCTGTAGCCTTCGACGTCGACCAGTAGGAACATGCTGGAAACGCCATCCGGCATATCGGAAATCATGTGATGGATGGTGTCGGGATCGACTGCGGCCGAGCGATCGCGCGCGGCCTCGCGAATATCGGTGACGTTGCCGCGGACGGAAGCCTTCGGCTTGCGCTTGCGGTTGTCGTCGGTCCATTGTTGGCGGGCAAGCGTGTAGATCCAGCTTTCCAGCCGGCCTTCGCCGCTCCATTGATGACCTTTGGAGATGGCGCGCTGACAGACGGCCTGAACGAGTTCATCGGCCACGGCAACCTCACCCGCGAGCGTGATCGCGAAGCGGCGAAGGCGGGGCAGGAGGCCGACGAGATCACGCCGGAGATCGATGGTCGTTGCGGGCTGACGCATTGTCTATCCAAAAAGCATTCACAATGGTTTCGCGGACGAAGGGTTCGCCGTCGGGCGCGAAACCGACTTTATCGACGCCGTCGATGCATGTGCTTTATGAAACAAGTCTCCTGCACTTCGCAAGCATCCGGTCGTCTTCATCCCTCTTTCCCAAGGGATTTTCGTATTGTGGCTGCAAAGCTTGCGTCAATATGTCTTGTAGCCGTTCAAGCTTTGCAGCAGGGAGCGATAGGCCCAAGTGCCTTCGCCGCCGCGATCACGGATTTCGACAAGCTGGACGCGGGCGCCCTGGATGTCTCCCTGTTCCACCAGCGCCATGCCCATATAGGAGCGGGCGAGGATATAATTCTCATCCGCCTGCAGCGCCTTGCGGTAGTAGGACATGCCGAGCTCCATGCGGCCGGCCTTGCGGTTGGCGTAGCCGAGATAGTTCAGGACGCGCGGGTCGTTCTGGTTGCGAGCGAGATTGAGCACGGTGATGGCGTTGTCATACTGGCCGGCATAGGCAAATTCGCGGGCGAACTGATAGAGATCGTCGTCGTTGAAGCTGCTCTTCTTCGGGTTGACACATTCCTTCTTGGCTTTGTCCCAGACCTTGCCGCCGGTGCAGGTCTTGGTCGTCTGGGTCTTCGGCGGCGGATTGGTGTCATCGTTACTGTCGCCGGCCGCGAAAGCGGCCGTGGCGATGCCGAAGGCAAAGCCGGCGGCGAGCGAAAGTCTGGACAGGTGGCGGAAGGAAGAAGTCATCGGCGCGCTCCGTTCTCAGGCAATGCAGTTGCTCGGATTGTACGCTTACCACTAAAAATACCAAGAGGGTAAGCAACCTCTATGGCAAATGTTGCGACGGTGGACTGATGTCCTCGCAGATCGATTCAAGTGCCGCACAAAAAGAGCTAGGAACCAGCGCTAAGGCGCGAAAATATCGGCGCTTTCCGGCATCACCGCGTCACCGGCCCTGTTGAGGCTGAAGCGCTCGCCGCTGAGCTCCCAGGCGCCGGGTGAGCCGTCGATGGAGAAGAGGTTGTAGGCGGCGGGCGGCTTGATGCTGCCCGGTCCCTGCGAGGCAGAGGCGATGCCGACGACCGGCACCGGCTGCATCTGGCCGCGCAGCCAATGCAGCGTGTTCAGGTGCGTATGGCCGTGCAGCACGAGTTCGGCGCCGCCCGTCGAAATCACGGCGGCGAAGCGGCGGATGCCGATCATCCGTTTGTAGAAGGCAGTGGCGCCGCGGATCGGCGGGTGATGGATCATGACGACGCGGAAAAGACCAGCTTCGCCAGCCGCACGCAGTATGTTGACAGTATCGCGGGCCTGTCGCGCGCCGAAAAAGCCAGAGGCGGCGAAGGGCGGGGTGGCGACCGCCGTCGAACAGCCGACAATCGCGACTTTGCCGCGGACGCGCAGATAGGGGAAGATATGGCGGTCGTCCTGCCATTGCGGCGGAGCGAGATCGCCGCGGACATAATCGTACCAGGCGCGCATCGTCTTCTCATAGGCGCCTGGCACATAGGCGTCATGATTGCCGGGAACGACCGACGTGTCTGCGGGATCTCCGAGCGCGCGCAGCCATGCAGCGGCGGCGCGAATCTCAATGCCGCTCGCCAGATTGACGAGGTCGCCGGTGACGGCCACGTGATCGGCCTGATGGGCGCGAATATCGTCGAGCAGCAGATCCAACGTGCTGCCGAAAAGGTGCTTGCGTCGATTTCGATGCCAGTTCACAAAGCCTGTTATGCGTTTTGAAAACAGCTCTTGAATGGAAAGACTGGGCAACGGCCCGAGGTGGACGTCGGAGATATGCGCGAGCTTGAACATGCTACGAGACATAGACCAGCTTATTGACAAATCAAACACATCCGGCGCGATGAAGAGCTGAAACGGAGCGATGGTGGATAAAGAGAACCGGCCCCTTATCATGAGGCTGGCGTTGCGCCTGCTGCATGTCTATTTCAGTTTCGTCCGCAGCATGACCGTGGGCGTGCGGGCTGCCTGTTTCGATGCAGAGGGGCGCATCTTTCTCGTGCGCCACAGCTATATCGGCGGCTGGCACATGCCGGGCGGCGGGCTGGAGCGCAACGAGACGGTCGAGGAAGCGCTCGTCAAGGAATTGCGCGAGGAGGGCAACCTCAGGATCATCGGCAAGCCGCAGCTGTTCCAAGTCTATTTCAATACCACGACCACAAGGCGCGACCATGTCGTCTTCTATCGCGCGACCGTCGAGCAGACGGCGCCGCGGCCGCCGGACTGGGAGATATCCGACAGCGGCTTCTTTTCCCTCGACAGCCTGCCCGAGGGCACGACCAAGGCGACGCATCGCCGTCTCGCCGAGCTTCGCGGCGAGCAGGAGCCCGCCCACCGCTGGTGAGCTTCAGCCAGCCATTCAAACTGCTACAGCGTACTTTGCGCGTCTGAAAACACCCGCGGCGCTGTAGCGCGGCCGTGCGGACTGTCGAGATCGAGCGCCGGGCCGACGGGAACGATGCCTGTCGGATTGATCGTCTTGTGGCTGCGATAATAGTGCTGCTTGATGTGGTTGAGGTTCACCGTCTCGGCAACGCCCGCCGTCTGGTAGAGGTCGCGCAGATAGTCAGGCAGGTTGCGGTAGTCGGCGATGCGGCGGATGTTGCACTTGAAATGGCCGACATAGACGGCGTCGAAGCGCACCAGCGTGGTGAACAGGCGCCAGTCGGCCTCGGTCTGACGGTTGCCGAAGAGGTAGCGACCCTTGCCGAGGCG
The DNA here is from genome assembly GCF_013416305.1 of Rhizobium sp. WYCCWR 11128. NCBI lineage: Bacteria > Pseudomonadati > Pseudomonadota > Alphaproteobacteria > Hyphomicrobiales > Rhizobiaceae > Rhizobium > Rhizobium sp. WYCCWR 11128. The sequence goes on along the minus strand of NZ_JACCEZ010000004.1, from coordinate 2,237 downwards.
TTCGTCGAGTATGTCGAGTGTTTCGAACAGCGTGCCGACGTTTTCCGCATAGGCCTCCTGGGTGGTGGCAAAGCCCGCCTTGTAGACGCCGTTGTTGACGGTGTCGTAGATGGTGGCGTTCAGCGCATCGATTTCGGAGCGAAGGTCCTCGGGATAAAAATCGGCTGTCGAGCCGGTCAGCCCGTCGAAGGCGCCGTTGAACATGCGGATGATCTCGGCGGATTCGTTGTTGACGATAGTGCCGGTCTTCTTGTCCCAGAGCACCGGAACGGTGACGCGGCCGGAATAGTGCGGATCGGCCCTGACATAGACCTGCCAAAGCGCGGACGCGCCGAAGAGGTGGTCGCCGGTGGCGCCGTCGCCGACCTTGAACTCCCAGCCGTTCTCGAGCATCAGCGGATCGACGATGGAAACCGAGATCAGCTCTTCGAGCTTCTTCAGCTTGCGGAAGATCAGCGTGCGATGCGCCCAGGGGCAGGCGAGCGAGACATAGAGGTGGTAACGCCCGGCCTCGGCCTTGAAGCCGCCGCTGCCGGAAGGACCGGCCCCACCGTCCGATGTCACCCAGTTGCGGAACTGCGAGGGCTGCCGCTTGAAATGACCCTTGCTCTCCTTCGTGTCGTACCAGGTGTCACGCCAGACGCCGTCCACCAGCATTCCCATGATCTTCATTCCCTTGATTGCGTGTTGGAACGGAAGATATCGCAGATGGTAGGGCTTTACAGGCAGCAAAGATTGAACAGTGCGTCACATCGTTCGGGACCTGCATAATTCAGTATTGCAGCGTCCTTTGTGGCTCTCGAAAAGATGCGCGGCGCTGTGGTCGTGCATTTTGCGTTGGACGACGGAAATTTTTCCTGCTATCGGCCTTTTCACGATTTTCGGACCCCTGCCTGATGTTCATTTCCAGAAACCCGCGACGACGCTGATGCTCCCGAACGCCCAAGGCGTGTTCGAGACCCATCAATCTGTCCATTCGGTTTCTGTCATCATGTACAAGCACGATCTCGTCTACCTCACTGAAGACGCGTCTCATGACGCCGCCATCGAACACATCAACGAAGAAGCCTTCGGTCCGGGCCGCTTCGCGCGCGCAGCCGCGCGCATCCGAGAGCAGGGGCCTCATGATCTGTCGCTTTCCTTCATCTGCACCGATAATGGTGAGACGATCGCCTCCGTGCGCATGACGCCGGTGCTGGCCGGCACGGTGAAGGGCCATCTGCTCGGCCCGCTCGCCGTCCGCCCCTCCCACAAGAACAAGGGCATCGGCCGGGAACTGGTGCGGATTGCGGTGGAGGCGGCAAGACGCAAGGGCTCGGAAGCCGTCATCCTCGTCGGCGATCCACCCTATTACGGCCCGCTCGGCTTCGAGAAGGTCGCCTATAACGCGCTGTCTTTTCCAGGCCCGGTCGATCCCGGCCGCGTGCTCGTCGTTCCGATCGCCGAGGGCGTGCACGCGCGGCTGAAGGGCACGATCGCCTGGCGCGAATGATTTATAGCGCTGTGCGTCCTTCCGGACGCAGAAAGGACGCTCCCAACTCTTTCAATCCGCGCATCGTGCTTTCCGAAAATCGGTTCCGATTTTCGGGCCGATGCGCTAGAGACTTTTCCGGAGGAAGCTGCGCGTGCGGCCTTCCGGGAAATCCTTAAGCTCTCCGAAAACCTCATAACCCTGGCGCAGATAGGCGCGCAGAGCCTGCGGGCTGAAGGTGTCGATCCAGGCGCCGCGGCACCCCCTAGCTCTCGCCTCTTCTTCCGCCTTTGCGAGGATATTGCCTGATATACCGGTGCCGCGCAGGGTATCGGGAATATAGAGCATCTGGGTGAAGAGCCAGCCCCAGGCGGTGAAGCCTGAAAGACCGCCCGTCACCTTGCCGTCGGTATCGCGGATGAGGACCGCGAGCGGCCGGCGATCCGATGGGCCGAGATCGGCGTTGTTGAAAGCCGAGAGCGCATCGGTGATCACTGCCAGTTCCTCCGGCGAGGGCGAGGCGGTGAGCTCGAATTCCGGCATGAGTGAGAGCCTTTCCTGGTCAGATTGAAGCATTCTGCCGGAGCAGGTTTTCGTCAGGGCAAAGGCGATTGGCGAAGGGCATACCTCTTGGTACGTCCGAGCCGATCGCCTCTGATCCTGGCGGAAAGATGCCCGGCCCTTCGGGTTGGCTGAAACGGGCCGGCTGATCGACCGGCCGGCTTGGCCGTAGAGCTTGGCTACGACGCGCGCCGGCCGGTCGACC
>NZ_JACCEZ010000026.1:0-1162 GCF_013416305.1 Rhizobium sp. WYCCWR 11128 | reverse complement strand
GGCAGTGATGTCGAGAACCTCACCTATATCGGAACGACGGACTTTGTCGGAACAGGAAACTCGCTGGACAACCTAATCGTCGGCGGTAGCGGGACCGACACCATTGCCGGTGGCGCCGGCAACGACACGCTGAATGGCGGGGCAGGCGCCGACACGCTGATCGGCGGAGCGGGCGACGACACCTATATTGTCGACAATGCCGGCGACAGCGTTGCCGAGAACGCCGCCGCGGGAACCGACACGGTTCGCACGACCCTGGCAAGCTATACGCTTGCCGCCAATGTCGAGAACCTCGCCTATATCGGAACTGGTGCGTTTGCCGGGACAGGCAACGCGCTGAACAATGTCCTGGCTGGAGGTGCCGGGGTCGACACGCTAAATGGCGGCACGGGCGACGACACCTATGTCATCTCCAACGGTGACATCGTCATCGAGAATGCCGATGAGGGTATCGACACGGTGCAGACGAATCTGACCGCCTATACGCTGGGGGTCAATGTCGAGAACCTCACCTATGGCGGTACGGCCGCGTTTACCGGCACGGGCAATGCGCTCGACAACATCATCAAGGGCGGTGTCGTTGCCGATAAGCTCACTGGCGCTGGCGGCAACGACACATTGATTGGCGGTGCTGGTTCCGACACGATGTCAGGCGGGACGGGTGACGACATTTATGTCGTCGATATCGCGACCGACCTTGTGATCGAGAATGCGAACGAGGGGACAGACACGGTCCAGACGTCGCTTGCAGCCTATTCGATCGCTGCACTGATCAATGTCGAGAACCTGAGCTACACGGGATCGGCCAACTTCACCGGCACCGGCAATGCGCTCGCCAATATAATCACCGGCGGCGCCGGCAATGACACGCTGAATGGCGGGGCAGGTGCCGATAGCTTGATCGGCGGTGCGGGCGACGACACCTATATCGTCGACAATGCCGGCGACAGCGTTGCCGAGAACGCCGCCGCGGGAGCCGACACGGTTCGCACGACTCTGGCAAGCTATACGCTTGACGCCAATGTCGAGAACCTCACCTATATCGGAATCGGAACGGCAGCCTTTGCCGGCACCGGAAACGATCTCGACAATGTAATCACAGGGGCGGCCGCCGCTGATACGCTGTCAGGCGGCGACGGCAACGATACGCTGAATGGCGGGG